>JANQOF010000079.1 GCA_028279215.1 Pirellulales bacterium | reverse complement strand
AGGGCCCCAACTCCCTACCTCTAACATCAAAAATAGGCGGACGTCCGCCGGGGTGGCGAGTGGCTCAACTCCGCGCGCAGCAAGGATTGCCGGGCAGGTGGAAGGATGCACTCGAGGTTTCGATAGGGAGACAAAGCCCTACCCCCGTTGGCCAACACATCCCACAAACACATGCAGTACCTAACAATCCGCCCACGCGGTCGCCACTCAACCAACCGACCGGTTTGCAACCAGTAACCTAGCAAAGTGAGTGGCCTACTTTCTACAAAAAAATGACAAAGATTCGAGGCGTGTGGCACTGGTTGGCCGTCAGGCCTACGAGTGTGACGCGAGTCACGAGAGGCATCGTTTCAAGGGCAACGACCTCTTGTCGCTTCGCGACCCAGGTAGGCTGCGCCAACCTGGACTACCCGTTTCAAGCTGACCTCTCGTCGCAAGCGACATCGACAATCGACCGAAGACGGTTACATTGACGCCAAAGCTCCCAGAGGTCGACTGTCGATGCGAGCCAATGGCACCCAGTGTGTAAGATGGATGGGTCGCGCGTTAAGTTCCCGATGAACAATGCCAAATCGGGCCCTGTTCATTCCTTACCCCAGATGGGCCATCTCCGCCCTGCCGACTGCTTCAACTCGCCGAGTTTCGTGTCGTAGGCCGCCTCGATGGTCTCGCGTGTGACTACCTCGCCGGTACTTCCCTGACGTTGGATGCGTCCCTCGCTCATCACCAGCGTTCGCTCGATGCTGGGAACTATTTCTTCCACGTGGTGCGTTACCAGCAACGTGGCGGGGCTGTTGGCTACTTTCAATCGCTCGTCGAGCCACTCGAGGAAGCGTTCGCGGACGCCGGGGTCCATTCCAGCGCACGGTTCGTCGAGCACGAGCAGCACCGGATCGGCCATCAGCGCTCGGGCGAACAGCACCTGCTGGCGCTCGCCTTGCGATAGCACGCCATAGGGTTTTTCCGCCAAGCTTGCGCAACCGACGTCAGACAAATGTTGGTGGGCGCGCGCGAACTCGTTGTCACTGGGGTGAAACGTGGGTAGGTAGCGCAGCCCAACCTGCGCGGTACGCCCTGTGACGACGGTTTCGATAGCCCTGTCGCTGCCCGGCACCCGCTCCGCCAACTCGCACGAGATCCAGCCGATTCGCTTCCGCCACTCGCGCAGATCGATTAGCTCCTCGCCCATGCGGAGCACCTTGCCAGCGGTGGGCCATTCGTATCCGCTCGCGATCTTCAGCAGCGTCGTCTTGCCCGACCCGTTCGGCCCTAAGATTGCCCAATGGTCGTCCGTGTTCAACTGCCAATTCACATCGCGCAGGATCTCAGTGTCGCGCTGGGCGAAGCCGACGTTGTGCAGTTGGACCAGTGGCGCGACGTCCGATGGTTGCTCACGCATACCCATGCTCGTCGCTGGGAAACACTCCATCGCGCACTTCGTCGCGATACTGAGTCACTGCTTCGACGATCGTGCCCTTGAGGTTGGCGTACTGCTTAGCAAATTTGGGAACGTAGCCACTGGTCAGCCCCAACAAATCGCTCACCACCAACACTTGCCCGTCGCACGATGGCCCCGCGCCAATTCCAATGGTGGGGATGGCAATCGATTCGGTGATTTCCGCTCCCAACCTGCTCGGAACGCATTCCAGCACCATGGCGAACGCGCCTGCTTGCGTGGCGGCCTGCGCATCGCTCAGCAAATCCAAGCGATTGCGCTGCACGCGATAGCCACCCAATTGGTGGACGCTTTGCGGACCCAGTCCACAATGGGCCATCACCGGGATGCCGGCGCTCACGAGGGCTTGGATCACATCGGCCTGCTCGACGCCACCTTCGAGTTTCACCGCTTGAGCGCGCGACTCTTTGAGAATCCGCCCCGCAAAGTCGATCGCTTTGTACTTTCCCAAGTGGTTGCTGGGAAACGGCATGTCGACCACAACCAATGCTCGATCGACCGCACGGCCGACCATCTCGGCATGGTAAAGCATCTCTTCCAGCGTGACCGGCAGCGTGTTCTCACGACCTTGCACCACCATGCTAAGGCTGTCGCCCACCAAAATACCCTCGACGCCCGCCTCGTCGACCAATTGGGCGGTGGGGTAGTCGTATGCCGTGAGCATCGAAATCTTGTGCCCCGCTTTCTTGAAAGCGGTAAACTCGGGCACCGTAATACGCTTTGGCCGAGGCATGGGTTGCGTGCTGGGTGAACGGACAGGAGATCCGCGACACGGATTCTCCACTTGTGACTGTGGCCGAGTCGCCGCCAACATTGTACCCTGAATCGCTCGCCCCCGCGCCGGTGGGCGACGCTCTTCCCTATCAAAGGACGGACATGGCACACATCTTAGCGCTCGACCAAGGTACGACGTCGTCGCGGGCGATCGTGTTCGACGACGCGGGCAACATCGTGTCGCTGGCCCAACAAGAGTTCAAGCAGTATTACCCCAAGCCAGGCTGGGTCGAACACGACCCCGAGGAGATTTGGCAGTCGCAATTGGCGGTGGCCGTCGAAGCTATCAACAAGGCCAAGCTGCAACCGACTGAGATTGCCGCGTTGGGCATTACCAACCAGCGCGAAACGGTGGTTGTTTGGAACCGCACTACGGGCGAGCCAATCCACCCGGCGATCGTATGGCAGGACCGCCGCACCGCCGACTACTGCGATCGACTTCGCAGCGATGGCCGAGAGTCGATGGTGACGCAGAAGACTGGCTTGCTTCTCGATCCGTACTTCTCAGGCACCAAACTGAATTGGCTGCTCGACAACGTGGCCGGTGCGCGAGATCGGGCGGAGCGAGGTGAACTAGCGGCTGGCACCGTCGATAGCTGGCTTGTGTACAAGCTCACCGGCGGCGAGCTGCATCTGACCGACGTGACCAATGCCGGACGCACGCTGCTAATGAATATTCACGACTGCGCGTGGGACGACGAACTGCTTGAGTGCCTCAACGTGCCGCGGGCCGTGCTGCCCGAGATTCATGCTTCGAGTGAGATCTACGGCAGTGTCCACGGCGACCTGCCACTCGCCGGCATGGAGATCGCAGGAATCGCGGGCGACCAACACGCGGCGTTGTTCGGACAGGGCTGCTTCACCCCCGGCATGGCCAAGAATACCTTTGGTACTGGCTGCTTCGCGCTGATGAACACAGGCACCAACGTCGTACCCTCTGAGCATCGACTACTGTCAACGCTCGCCTGGGGTATTGGTGAAGACACCGAGTACGCGCTTGAAGGCAGCATCTTTATCGCCGGTGCGGTTGTCAGTTGGCTGCGCGATGGACTGGGCCTCATTAAATCGGCGGCTGATGTTGAGCCGCTGGCAGCCAGTGTGCCCAATACCGACGGCGTCAGTCTAGTGCCGGCGCTTGCTGGTCTTGGCGCGCCGCACTGGGACCCACGCGCCCGCGGCGCAATCATTGGCCTCACACGAGGCACCACCGCGGCGCACATCGCCCGCGCGGCGCTCGAGGGCATTGCCCTGGAAGTGACCGACATCATCGATGCGATGCAAAGCGATTCGGGCTGTCGGTTGAAAGAGCTTCGCGTCGATGGCGGGGCAAGCAACAACGATTTGCTCATGCAAATGCAGGCGGACCTGTTGCAAACATCCGTTGTTCGGCCTGCGGTTACCGAAACCACCGCTTTGGGCGCCGCCTATCTGGCTGGTCTGGCCACCGGAGTTTGGCCAGGCCGCGACGTGCTAGCCGACCAGTGGCAAGTGGAACAGACGTTCGAGCCGCAAATCTCCGCCGACGAAGCCACCGCGAAACGCGCCACGTGGAACCGCGCGGTGGAACGCTCCAAAGATTGGGCCCACGACGAATGACTGAGCCGCTGCCCGCTAATCCCGCATACTTCCGTCAATCGCAGGTCGATGCCCTTTGCCGAGGCGACGCCTTCGACATCGTCGTCGTTGGCGGCGGGGCCACCGGCGTGGGCATTGCGCTCGATTCGGCGGCTCGGGGTTTCCGCGTCGCTTTGTGCGAACAGGCCGACTTCGGTAAAGGCACCTCGAGCCGCAGCACCAAGCTAGTGCATGGCGGCGTACGCTACTTGCAACAGGGCAATGTAAAACTCGTGCGCGAAGCGCTGCACGAACGCGGGCTGTTGCTCAAGAACGCCCCGCACCTGGTGTATCCACTGCCAACCATCGTGCCGCTCTACTCGGCATTCGAAGTTCCGTATTACTGGACCGGCCTGAAAGCATACGACATGCTTGCCGGAAAGCTGGGCATCGAAAGCTCGAAGTACGTTTCTGGCTCCGAGACAAGTGATGCTGTTCCGACACTCAAGCGCGAAGGGCTACGCGGCGGCATACGGTACTTCGATGCCGGCTTCGACGACGCGCGTTTGCTGGTGAATTTGATGCAAACCGCCATCGACGAAGGTGCGGTCTGCGTGAACTATATGCGCGTCGAGCAGTTGCTATATCAAGGTTCGAGGGTGTCGGGCGTCGTGGCGCAGGATCTCGAAGGCGGCGAGGAAATCGAGATCAACGCCCGGGTGGTGATCAATGCCGCCGGGCCCTTCAGCGACGCGGTGCGTCGCATCGACGAGCCCGCCGCGGACCGGCGAATCCAACCGAGTCAAGGCGCGCACATCGTGCTCGACCACTCGTTCCTGCCGGGCGACACGGCGATGATCGTTCCCAAGACGCCTGACGGGCGGGTGATCTTTGCCATCCCATGGCATGGCCACACACTTGTTGGCACCACCGACACACCGCGCGACGAAGCCCCGCTAGAACCCGTTCCCCTTCCGGAAGAGATCGATTTCCTCATCGAAACCGTGTCGGGCTACTTGGACCCCGCACCCACGCGCGACGACGTCTTGTCGGTCTTCGCTGGCATTCGGCCACTGGTAGCGAGCGGACCGAACCAAAAGACCTCGAAACTCGGGCGCGACCACCAGATTCGTGTGGACGACTCCGGCCTGATTTCGGTCTTGGGTGGCAAGTGGACGACCTATCGCCGCATGGCCGAGGATGCCGTTGACCGAGCCATTAGCGTCGGCGGTCTGCCGGCGCTTGCCTGCCGCACCGAGGCGCTGGCAATTCACCCTGGCGACGCGGGTTCAATCGAGAAGCTCGTGAAAGATCGCCCCGAGCTGGGCCAGAGGTTGGATGAGCGACTCCCGTACACGCAGGCCGACGCGGTATGGGCGGTGCGCGACGAAATGGCCCGATCGGTCGAAGACGTCCTGTCGCGGAGAACCCGGTCGCTACTGCTCAACGCGCGGGCGGCCCTTCGCGCCGCGCCACGAGTCGCCGAGCTTGTCGCCGACGAACTTGGCCGCGATGAGTCGTGGGCGGCGGAAGACCTCGCGCGGTTTGAACAACTCGCGGAGCACTACTTGCCGAGTTGAATTTGCTGCAACTATTCGTCCGCCACCATCAGCCGGCAGAAGCATGATCGGTTGATCTTCACGTCGGCCCGCTCGCACGCCGTGTTGAATTGGGCGACGTGGTCGCGTGCCTCGTCGGTCTTGCCTTGCTTCGCCAGCGATTCAGCCAACCCGTGCAGCGCCCAAGGGTTGTTCGGGTGCTTTGCCAGGTCGTCGCGGTAGACCTCTTCGCTTTCGTCGAAGTGCCCTTGCTCTAAGAGCAGCGCACCTAGCGCGTGCCGTGCGGGCTGCATCCATCCCCACGGTTCGTCGTAGTTTAGCGCGTCGTCGCGATCGACCGCCTCACGAAGGTGATCGAACGCCTCGTCGAATTCGCCTTTGCGATAGGCAATCTCGCCATCGATCATCGCCTCGGCTACACCAAGAATGTCGCGCGATGTGTTTTGGAAAAGGAAGCTCGTCTCGGGCACCAACTCCACGGCCGCGTCGAACTTGTCACGCTCTTGCTCCGCGTCGTCCACCCGGTTGGTTGCCGCGTAGGCAAGCGTGCGGGCGTAATGCCATATGGCTCTGGACATTGGCAAGTACTCCGCAGGCTGCGGTTCGTTGAGAATGTCGTCCCACTGCCCAAATCGCACCATCACATGCAGGGCGGTGGGCATGAACGCGTCGAGGAAATCGACCTGCTCACGAAGCATCGCTTCGGGTACTTGCTGGTTGATTGCCCGGGCTGCCGCGAGCGCCTTTTCGCTTTGGCCGTCGAACATCGCTCCGTATACCAGAAAGTGGTAGTTATGGATTCGATAGAGCGAGTAAAAGTTCAGCGGTCCCTCGCGTTCAAGAAACAGGTTGTCGACTTCCACGCCGCGAGCATTTCGATCGATCACCTCTTTGTAATCACCAAGCAAGACGTAGATGTGGGTAGGCATGTGAATCAAATGTCCGCTGCCAGGCACCGCGTCGCCCAAACGGCGGGCTGCGTCGAGCGCCTTCTCAGGGTTTGGCGACGCCTCGATGGCATGAATGTACAAGTGACAGAGCCCGGGGTGGTTCGGGTGCTGCTCAAGACCTTGCTTGATTACCGAAACGATTTCTTCGGTATGCTCACCGGCCTGCCCGTCCTTCTCCCAGTGTTTCCAGGGTTGCAGGTTCATAAGCGACTCCGCGAATAGCTCCGCGACGAAGAGGCTCTCAGGATACGATTCGTGAACCTCGCGCATGGCGTTGGCGTAGGCTTGGTTGTACGGCTGGCGAAGTTCAAAGTCTTCGGGAACGTCGGGCCCCGACCGCTTCGAGATTGCTTCGATCACGGCGCGTTCCATGGGCGAAGCATGATCGACCCGCGCCTTGGCTTGTTCGCTGGCCCGATTCGCTTGGAGCATCTGCTCGACGACGATTTCCATGTTGTTGAAATTTGGCCCGAGCGCATACGCCTTACCGGCGTAGGCAATCGCCAGGTTGTCGTCGGCCGCGATGGCCTTGTCGAAACAGCGCACCGCCTCTTCGTGATTGAAACCATACAACATGGCGAGCCCACGATCGAACCACTTTTGGGCGTCGGCCGAGTCGGTCGAAACCTGCTGATGGATATCACCAATGTTGTAGTAGCCATCGACGATTGGAGCGTCAGCGTCGGTGTTTGGACGCTGCGCGGTGGCAACGACGGCGGTCGCCACGACGAGCACAAAACTTGCAGCGAGGAGGTGGCGTTTCATTGTTTGTTCCTTGTTGGCTTCAACGTCATGCGCAGCCGTCACCTTATCGCCCCTCAGCAATGTCCGCAACTAACTGGGCGTGTGGTTTCTGTGCTACCACAATCCACCCGTTCGCTCGCAGCGTTGAAAACAGCCACGGATACTTCAGCGGATGACGTCGAGTGACCTCTAGCGGCACCCAACGACGGACTTGAAATCCAGCGCGCGTAAGCAGTCGGCGGAGCTCACTGGCTCGAAACACATGCAAGAACATGTCGGGCACGCCGCGATACGGAAAGTACCTATCGCCGGCGTCTAGGTCGCGCTTTAGCGACGCCTCGACCAAGTTCCGAACCACCCACCAAGGACCACCCGGGTCGCGGAGGTTGAACCAAAAATTGTGAACGTGCAACACGAACTTTCCACCCGGCCGCAGCATTCGGAGTGTGCTGGACACCATCTGTTGGCGATTGGCGTGACCGTGAATCATCCCGAGCGTGCTAAACATGCACATCGCGTAATCTATCGATTGATCGGGAATCAGGTCGGGCGTCAGTTCCACCAGATTGGCGTGCAAGCACTCGATGTCGAGGTCTGCTTCGGCCGCCTTCTGCTCCACAATCTGCAGCATCGGGAGCGACAGGTCTACCGCCAGCCCGCGATGCCCTGCCCTCACCAGTGGCACTAGCGCCCTGCCAGTGCCACAGCCAAGATCGGCGATCAGACCGGGCGTTGCAAACTCCTCCGCGAGCACTTGTTCATCGAAGTCGAATAACGAGTTGAAGGCAAAGTAATCGTCATAGTCTTCCGCGATACTCTCGCGTTGCGTGTACTCCCAAGTGCCGTGAGAAACGCCGGGCGGAAGCTGCCAGTGCGGGATTTGCATGGGACCAAGAGGGTATTCAGAGTTGGCGTGCCGTTATGGCGCAGCTATGTTGACCCGCTGCGCGGAGGCCGAAGCAGGCGGATTGCTATCCGTCGATGCAGGCCGACAAAGCAGCGGGTCAATACGACAAGCGAAATCGGTAAGCTGATGATGAAAGCACTCTAGGATATCCGTGAATCAACCCAAATTTCTGGCCCCTTTTGAGCCCCATCGGCCGCCACTATAATCGCCATTTCGCTGCGGTATGCAAACATACAGGCAATTTTCTGCCGGGGAGAGCAAGTTCCCTGGCGCATCGAATTCGAGGAGACACACTTATGGCTATCAAAGTCGCCATCAATGGTTTCGGCCGCATCGGTCGACTGACCTTCCGTCGCTTAATGGAGCTGGGCAGCGAGTTTGAGGTCGTTGCGATCAACGATCTGACCGACAACAAGATGCTCGCCACGCTGCTGAAGTACGACAGTGCCCACGGCCGCTACCCTGGCTCGGTGGAGTACGACGACGAGTACCTGATTGTCGATGGCAACAAGATTAGGGCCGCTGCCATCCGCAACCCAATCGAATGCCCTTGGGGCGATTTGGGCGTCGACTTCGTGGTCGAGTCGACAGGTGTGTTCGCTTCGGCAAAGACCGCCGACAAGCCGGGCTACGACACTCACCTCGACGCAGGTGCCAAGCGTGTCGTGCTCACCCAGCCCGCGAAGGACAAGGGACCGCTAACCTGTGTGATGGGTGTCAACGACGACCAGCTTACAGCCGACCTGAAGATCGTCAGTAACGCGAGTTGTACCACCAACTGCCTGTCGCCAGTCGCGAAGGTGCTGCAAGACAACTGGGGCATCGAAAATGGCTTGATGACAACCATCCACGCCTACACCAACGACCAGAATATTCAGGATCTGCCCCACCGCGACCCGTATCGGGCGCGGGCGGCGGCCATCAACATTATTCCTACCACCACCGGCGCCGCCAAGGCGGTTGGCTTGGTGATTCCGGAACTTCAGGGTAAGTTGACCGGCTACGCCTTGCGTGTGCCTGTGATCACGGGGTCGGTGGTCGACCTGACTGTCAATCTTTCGAAGCCCGCCACGCCCGAGGCGATCAACGCTGCGATGAAGGCCGCCGCCGAAGGGCCAATGAAGGGCTTCCTCGCTTACACCGAAGACCCGATCGTCTCGAGCGACATTATCCACGACTCGGCCAGTTCGGTCTTTGCTGGCCCATGGACGACTGCTATCAGCGACACCATGGTTAAGGTCGTTAGTTGGTACGACAACGAGTGGGGCTACTCATGCCGCACCGTCGACCTAATCGCCAAGCTTGCGGCGATGTAATCGAGCAACCCAACTCCACATCCACTACACAGGTCGCCCTGCCCACGCGCAGCGCGGCCTGTGTTTTTTTATACAGCTTGTTCGACGCAGTAGTGCGCGGCCCGCGGACGTCGACGATCAATTACTGTGCGACGACGTCCACGGCTCCGTCTGTCTTCATTCTACTTGTTTCCAGATTGGCCCAGTGTATGGCACTTCACAGCCACCGTCGGCCGCCGAAACTAATCTCATGTTAACTGTAATCGCGATCATCGAGTCGCGACTAAACTCTCTGGAACAATAATTCAAATGGTGGCCGGAACAGTGGAGAGCACCAACTTGACTGCGCCATCGGCGTCGGCCGCTGATGAGACCGAATCGCCCGACGTGTGGGTCGACAAGTATGGCGACCTGTTGTACCGCACTGCACTGGCACGTGTCGCTAACCAAACGGTCGCTGAAGACCTTGTACAGGAGGCCTTTTTGGCCGCCTGGAAGGGTCGGGCGACGTTCGACGGGCGGTCGGAACTGAGCACATGGCTTGTAGCGATTCTCAGGCGAAAGATCGCCGACCACTTTCGCTCGACCGGCCGGTCTCGGGAGACCGCACCCGGCGACGATGAGCCGGGCGAACACGACCTATTTGATCACCGCGGCGTCTGGCGGTCGCCGATCGGAAAGTTGTCGCTGCAGTTGGAAACCCCGCTAGAGAGAGAAGAGTTTCTTCACGTGCTCCAGACCTGTGTTCAAGAATTGCCCGGCAATCTGGCGCAGGCGTTTAGCCTGCGCGAGTTGAAATCGACGCCGCCCGAGAGCGTATGCGAAGAAATCGGGATCAGCCGGCAGAATTTGGCGGTCCGGTTGCACCGTGCAAGGCTCTTGCTACGAAGTTGCCTCCAGGGGCGATGGTTGGGAGAGCGTAAGGAAGGAAAATGATAGGTAAGCAGGTGCGGTTGATTCTGCATTGCAACTGCGAGAAGGCTTCATTGCTTACGTCAGAGTCGCTCGATCGTCCATTGTCATTTGGCGAGCGATGGGCAACGCGTTTGCATCATCTGGTTTGTTCGCATTGCCTGCGCGCCGCGCGCCAAGTGCGACAGATGCATCGCGCGATTGCACGACTTCCACGCTCCGTTCGCTACATGATGTCGCTGCATTCGTGCCATCTTTCGATTGGCGCGCGCAAGCGGATTGTAGAACAAATGCGACGATCGTAACGCTACTCGCCATCTGCGCATAAACTTTTTGTTTCTGTTGTAATTGTTGCACTCGACCAGCGACTAACCTTGCACACGATGTTCGTGTGCAAGGTAACGTGACCCCGCGATTCCGTTCTAGTGAACCCAACTGATCAACATTAGCACGCATAGGCGACCTACGTCGCTTGGCGTTCTTTCTTTGGGTTTGTTTCTCGATTTCCAACTAAGAGGTGAACTATGCGCTATCGGTATGTATCCATTGGACTAGCTTGCTTGGCCGCTGTGGCAATGCAAGGAACTTTGCTGGCACAAACGCAGCTTAAGATAACGCTCACAACCAATGGGCCAGTAGGATTAGCTCCTGCGTTCGTAGCCGCGCACAACGGCAGCTACGATCTATTCGACATCGGCGGCACTGCCACCCAGGGGTTGGAAGACTTGGCGGAAGTTGGCGATCTGATGGCCGTGCTTCAGGAAGCCAGTGATGCAGGGGCGAACGCTATTGGTTTTGCCCCTGGCGGCCCGTTCGCACCTTCCGGCGGTACCGGCACCGCTTACCTGACTGTTGACGATACCGAAACGTCGCTTACCTTCGCCTCGATGATACTACCTTCGAATGACTACTTCATTGGCAATTCAAACGCCATCGACATCTCAGGGCTGATTGGCGCGAGTTTGGGGACGTCGACCGAGATCCAATTCTCCACTGCGTACGATGCTGGCACCGAGGAGGAGGACTTCGCCTTTGCACCTGGCAATGGGCTCGTGGGTATCACCACTTCTGCCGATCCCGGCGGTGGCGCTGCGACAAACGATCCTATTGTGGCCGTAGCTGGTCCCGATCCATTCGCAGCGTTCGCTAACCTCGAACCAGCCAGCTTCGATACCACCTCCATCGACTTTACTGGCGGAACCATTGCCACTCTGCGGCTCGAAGTCGTACCCGAACCAGCCACCTGGTTGATGGCCGTCGGCGGTGCGATTGGCATGTTGTGGCTGCGGCGATAGATTGCGTGATTCAACCCGAACGCGAACGTCAGCGGAACGGGCTCCAATCAGGGGCTCGTTTCGCGGTTCGTGTTGGTGGCGGCGTTGCTCTGGATGTCGCCTTGGCAACCGCCGCAGGCGGCTCGATGGTGGCCGTATGCCAGCCGGTCTGTCCACGGGCTTCGTCTTCAGCACGGTCTTCGCCCATTCGTGTGCTCGACGTCCATCGGCTCGACACCGTGGCGCTCGGGTCCGTGGGACTTTCGCCACCGCTTACAGACAAGCCGATCAGTCCAATCGGGTCTCGCAGCGTTACGGCGGTCGAGCAAAGGATCTTTCGCTCGCCTTCAGTCGGCACGAGTCGTACCCATAGCTCGAGTGGGCGCCCTATTGGTGTGCCGGCAGGCGCGGCCAGTGGCAAGTCGAGCACGCGTCGTGAGGTATCGCGCCAAGCGACCTCGACCTCTTCCGGCGTGAAGTCCCAACGACTTATCTCCCACTCTTCGTCTTCCGCAAGGGGATCGACCAACATCAGCGAAACCTTGCCGGTGAAGTAACCAGCACTGCCTTCGCCTGTCAAAGGTTCAACGATCGCAATGAGGCCGATGGGTGCGTCGTCGCTCGCTGCGCCGGATTCCAATGCCGTTTGCTCGGCGTAGATGGCACACGACGTGGCGATCTCGGTAGGTTCGGGCAAAGGCTCGAAGCGCTCGCCGTTTGTCGCCGAAGTGAGTTGCATGGTTTGTTGATCACCATGCTCGGTGAGTTCCTCCGGCTCACCCGCCGGAATCGGCTCGGCGGCGGCGTCCGGGTCCATCATCTCGATCTCCGGCAGATCGGGTTCGCCTAGCTCGATATCTGGCAGCGCGTCTTCCCGCTCTTCGTTTTGCAAAGCTCGATCGAGCAAGCTACGTTCTTCCAAATCGTCTTCAATTAGTTCTGTTTCGGCTTCCGACGCTTCGGAGAGCTGCTTGCGTAGCTTGGCGTTTTCGATTCGCTGCTGCCGCAGCAGATACTGGTACTCCGTCATGTAGTCTTGCAGCTCGTAGATCTGGTCCTCGTGCATACGCAGATCGCGAAGGTAGGCGTCCCGCTGCGAGGCATCGTTGCGGCAACCCACTAGCAGCACTATGCACCACATCGTAGCGGTGATTGTGACAAGGCGCGCAATGTGGGTGGAAGCGTAGTGCATAAGGCGCGGAATACACGATTTCGGCCTGCGCGGTCAATACATTTGCCGCCCAGCCGCGAACACAGTTTTTTGCATATCCACTGAAAGCCGCTACAATCACGAGAGCGAAAGAAATCGCCGCGTGCTAGCAACCCAGGCGGAGGTGGTTGTATGGATTCGCAATTGCTGATGGGCTATTTGCCCGAGGGCGTGTTGATTCGGGTCGTGGGGCGAGGAACCATGCGTGAGAGCCCGGCATTCCGCGCCGCAGCGGAATCTGCTCTGCGTGGCGGACGACTGGTCGCCGACATGGAAAGCTGCGAGTACCTCGATAGCACTTTTCTCGGTTGTCTGATTGGTGTGCAAAAGCTGGCCGAAGGTCGCCCAAGTACAAACTTCCATATCGCAGCCGAACCCGCCGTTCGCGTCAAGCTATTCGGCCTAACTTCGCTCGATCAGTATTTCGACTTCATCGACCAGCGCCTCAAGCCCACCACAGAGATGGTGGAAATCGAGTGCGACGAACTCGATCAGTTGGAGCTTGGCCGGCACGTGCTCGAATGCCACCGCCGGCTCGCCGAGCGCGGCGGGCACGACGCCGAGGCATTTCGCCGGGCCTGCGATCGTCTCTCGGCCGAACTCAATGAGCGGGAATCGCACGACTCACGCATTGGGTTGTAGCGTTTAGCGCTTCGATTAGGCGGCGCCCAGGCTGACATCCATGCCGTCGCCGAAGTAGTACTTTCTCGCTTCTTCGTTCTGTAGCACCTCACGTGGCGTGCCGTGGCACAGCACTTGGCCGTTGCGCACCACGTAGCTGCGGTCGGTAATTTCCAATGTCTCGCGCACTTGGTGGTCGGTAATGAGGATCGAAATGCCCCGGTCGCGCAAGTCGCGAACGATGCCTTGGATGCTGTCAATTGTTACTGGGTCGATGCCCGTAAAGGGTTCGTCGAGCAGTATGATCTTTGGGGCCGAAACCAGGCAGCGAGCGATCTCGAGTCGTCGGCGTTCGCCGCCCGATAGGCTCATCGCGCGGCTACGTTTCAGCTTGGTGATTCCAAATTGCTCCAGCAACTCGTCGCATCGCCGTCGTCGCTCGCGCCGATTCATGCCGAGCATCTGCATCACGCCGAGCAAGTTCTGCTGAACCGTCAGCTTCCGAAACACGCTCGACTCTTGCGCCAGATATCCCATGCCCCCGTCGCGGGCACGGCGGTACATGGGCCATTTGGTCACCAAGTGTCCGCTCAGTCGGACCTCGCCGGCGTCGGGGTCGACCATGCCGCAGGTCATCCGAAACGAGGTGGTCTTCCCGGCCCCGTTGGGGCCCAGGAGTCCGACAATCTCGCCAGCCTCGACCTCAAACCCAACTCCGTCGACCACTCGTCGACGGCCGTACGACTTCACGAGACCTTTGGTATGAAGCAGAGACATGTGGGTGGGAGGTAGGCGGTTGGCAGTGGGCGGTTCGCCGGGCAAGTGGTTTCTATCGAAAGTACACGCCGCAACCAAGGTCAGTGCTGCTGACTGCTAGCACCCGCCAAACTGCCTACCGCCTACTCAATGCGCCTCATATCCGTGAAGCCCGGGATCACCCACTTCCAGGTATGCGGCCAAACTACGCTAATCGCGCGGCCGATCAGCAGATGACGCTCCAGATAGTTGCCGCCTGGCTTTCGAGTTTGGCCCACGAATTCCCGATTCCACAGCCGTGCATCGCTCGATTGCGGGCTATTGTCGCCCATCACAAAGAACTGATCTTTCGTCAGCGGAAACTCAACCGTTCGGCGTCGCCTAATAATGCCCCATAATCGCGGATTCGCCAAAAGGTCAGGGGGTGGTACGTCGTCGTAGTCGGAAACGATGTTATTGATGTTCCCGTTCTCAGCAGCGATGTAGTAGATGTCGCGGAACACTTGCAATCGATCAACCGCCACCTTGGCCCCGTTGCTGCCAATCCGCGCCGGCGCCAGGTCACCTGGGTCGGCTTCGGAGGTCACGGGCATCATACCCTTTCGCGGTCCAAACAACTTGTCCCACTCATAGGTCGTTGGATCATCGAACTCTACCAGTCGGCCATCGATCCACAAGTGGAGCGCGTCGTCGACGTTTGCAAACGTTATCTGATGCTTGCCCGTCCCCCGAACCACCGTGTCGGCAACCACGGAGAACTTCGCGGTGGGTTGGTCGCTGCCATCGGGCAAGATCGCGAGGGTCGCCTGCCCGGTGGCCACATCGAGCGAGCAGCGGAACCGGTTGCCGGCCTCGACCAGCTCGAACAAGAGGTCGCCCTGGTCGGACTGCACGTCCACGTCGGCCTCGACAAACAGGTCGCCTACCCAGTGAACCCCTTGGGATAACGGCGAAACTTGAAACGGATTGCTCCACTGCTTACGGCCTCGCACGGCGTCTAGCGGAATGCGGGTGTTGTACGGGTTGAAGTCCGACACGAGTTGTCGCTTGGCCTGCGGAACCACACCGCCCGCTTCGAGCAACGGCCACACTGGGTTGGTCGGCGGAGTGTGAACGTAGTGCAACCAGCTTTCGCTCTCGCCTGTGGTGGTGTACACCTGCCGCGCCAACTTGCCCGCCTGGGTCGTGTTGGGTTTCCAACCCCGCTGGTTCTGCCAACGCAGCGGCCAGCCCGCTTCGTACAGAATCGCGGGATCGCGATTGGTGTCGTGCACCTGTTCGCGCATCGCCAAAGCAGTACGAGGTGGTTTGCGTTCGATGAGGAATTCATCCTCTCCGTCGGGTTTGACGAATAAGTCGCCCCCGTAGATCTGCAGCGTCTCCTCAGGCAGTCCGACCAAACGCTTAATGTAGTTGTCTGTGGAGTTGCCCGGATACTTGAATACGACGACGTCCCACCGTTCAGGCTCGGTGTATGAGTACCAGAACTTATTGACGATAATCCGGTCGCCGCTGTAGCTCGGCTCGTTGGCCGAGAGTTTCGGAGCCTGGGGATAAGGCCGAGCGAGGCTCTTGTCGTACGCCATCGTGTAACGGCACATGGGACACATGCCGCCGACGCACACCGCTCGGTTTCTGTCTTCTGGCGTCTGCCCGTCGGTCGATGCGTTCACGCGGTAACGCTGCCCGCAACGCGGACAATCGAGATCTTTGTGCACGCCCTGTAGCGCTGGCGACATCGAACCGGTGGGAATCACGAATGGTTCGACCACAAACGTGCGAATTAAGAACGCCAAAATAAAGGCGATGGCGAGCGATTCAAACGTCTCGCGCCAAGCATTGTGCGAGGGATGTACCGCCGAGACTTCGATCCCCCGAGGCTTGGGAAGCGGAACGTTGCCTACGGTACGCTTTCTGTTCTTATTCTTCTTTGCCATACTGCCCCATCGATGCGGTTTTCCGGAACGCGAACCGGTCCGATTAGTACGATGCCACTTTCATCATCTCATCTAGCGTGGACGCGGCCAGGGTTCTTTCGGAGCGGACTCCCGAACTGCCGAGGTCCGATACGCCCGAAAGCAATCTATTCGCTCGCGGATCGCGAATCTAGGTGAACCGCCAACGAGAACTTCGTTAGACGGCGGGCGCCCTCACCACCAAAAGTCCATTTTGTCCTGAATACCGAAAAACGATTCTAGGCGACTCTATTCGCCCCCCATCATCCCTGTCGGTTTCCGTTTTCCTCTGTTTTTCTCGACGTGTTTTCACTTTCCAA
>JANQOF010000068.1 GCA_028279215.1 Pirellulales bacterium | reverse complement strand
CAAGAGCAGGACCAGGAAACCCTATAAATCACGAACAAACGGTACGACCATCGAGAATGCTGGGCAAGAGTTTTGCCCCAATGAATCGTTTGTGGGGGGTGGGGCGAAATCGCCCCAAGGTGCCGCCCTCGGCCAAAGCCGAATTGTGGGGGTGAGCCAAACGCGCTAGCGTCGGTTATTGCCCATGAGATCCGGCGCTAGCGCCGCTACCACCCGCGACTCACGACTCACGATACTCGGCCGTGACAGAACACCGGTGCAGCGGAAGCGAGGAGAATCTCTGGGAACATGCAAGCACGTCCGAGGTTCGAGAGCCTAGCAAGACGCTGCCCGGCGGCAGAAACGCGAACAGCAAGGTACCCCGTAGGGGAGTCGAACCCCTGTCTCCGCCGTGAGAGGGCGGTGTCCTGGGCCACTAGACGAACGGGGCAGGAAGGGAGACGGCCAAGAGCCAATCTCCAAGTAGTATCGGTACAGCGTCATGGAAAAATTATCTCGGAATTCAACAGAACCTCAAGTGGCCAGACGGGATGCCGCCAGGGGGCGTCGGCCAAACTCGGCTCGTCGCTTAGGAGGTGATGCCCTTTGTGAGCGTCATGAAGGCCGTTTCGAGGTTGATTTCGTCCTCCTTCAACATGGTCAAGCGATGCCCTCCAGCGATCAGTGCGGCGGCCAGGTCGCTCGGGTCGTCAGCGTTGGGAACGAGCGTAGCGGTAATGTCTTTCGAATTGAGTTCGGCCGACTCGACGATCGGCTGTTTTTGGATCACTTGAAGTGCCGCTTCCATATCGCCGGCGACGCGAATCTTGAGCACCATTTGCTGGCGGACCTGCTTCATTACCGAATCGACGTCGGCGTTCACGATCAGCTCGCCTTTTTCAATAATCCCAATCTTGTTACAGATGTCGGCCAACTCGGGGAGAATATGGCTAGAGACCATGATTGTCTTGCCCATGCTGCGGAGCTCCTTGAGCAGGCCGCGAATTTCGATTCTCGCTCGCGGGTCCAAGCCGCTGGCTGGTTCGTCCAAAAGCAGCACTTGCGGGTCGTGGAGCAGCACCCTCGCCAGTCCGAGCCGCTGCGTCATGCCGCGCGACAGGCTGGTTACCAGAGCTTCACGCTTGTAGGTCAAGTCGACCAATTCCAACACGCTCTCGCAAATCTTTCGTCGCTCTGGCCCGCGAATGCGATACGCGGCTGCAAAGAACTCGAGGTACTCAATCACCTTCATGTCGTCGTACACGCCAAAGAAGTCGGGCATGTAGCCGATTACCCTGCGGATTTCCTTGGGCTGCGTATAAATGGAATGCCCCGCTACGTAGGCTTCGCCCCAGGTGGGGTTGAGCAACGTCGCCAGGATACGCATGGTGGTTGTCTTTCCCGCGCCGTTGGGACCGATGAACCCAAACACGTCTCCTTTAGACAACTCGAGGTTGATGTCTTTGATGGCGAACAATTCGCCATACTTCTTTGTGAGTCCGCGAATTTCGATCATGGTCTAGTGATGATGAGACGAATGACGAGGAACGTCGCACAACGAAAACAAAACACTTCAAACATGCCACCGTGGCCGGACTACGTCGCGTCGGAGTCTGGGGGCTTAGCTACGTGCAGCAGGTAACGGTAGAGCACCACGTTGACATCCTGGGGTCCACGCATCGACTGTCCCGACGCGGGGTCGCCCGGCGATTCGAGGCGCAGCAACTCACTTCGCGGCGCGTCGCATTCGCCAACAAGCATGGCGGTGTCGCTACCGAGCGCGTGACTCAAATCGACAAAATGCTGGTGCCGATGCCACTGTTCACATTGAGTGCGTCCGCCAAGGGCGTCGTAGAACATCATCAATTCGGCGATGGCGCGTAATTGGAGCCTTCCGATTAGGATTTGCTTCTCGCGATAGGAGCCCTGGCTGAGATCCAAGTCGTGTTCGCTGCGAAATAGATTTCTGAGTTTCTTGGGCCCTGCGGAGGTGTTGCTGATGCTGCTGGTCTCGATGGTGGTGTTGCCGCCGCTTGGCAAGTCGCCTATCGCCCACGCCCAGCTACCGTAAACCAACTTGCAGTTTGAAAGGTCGAGCGAAGTTGGATTCTCGATGTCACCCACGACCAGTCCGTTCGTTGTCCGTGTTAGCTCGCTAACTAGCAGCGCATCGGTGTGCATCTTCCAGCGAGTGACGAATGATTTTGTCGACCACACTTCAACCGGAGCACCGGAGAGAATCTTGCGATCAGGCGACCAGCGGTAACTTGGGGGGCCGAGTAGTCGGCTGGCGTCGGTACTCATGCCGCCCATGCCGGTTGTTGGGCGACCCAGCCAGGCAACGACGGCCGAATCGTCGTCGGCAGCTTCGCCGATGGGTGTCTTGGCATCTAGCGTTAGGTGATACCGGGTGGGATTCGGGCTAAATATGTGTGTCCAAAGAGTGCCGCGAGCTTCGCCCGTCGCATTGTCGATGTCTACTACTTCAAGGCGGTTAATCCGCAGCGAGTCGCCCTTTAGGTAATTGGCGTACCAGTAGGCCGCGGCGCAGGTCAGCACGACGATCGCGGGGAATGTGACCCATGTCCACTCCATCCGCTTGAATATGCGTTTCACCAGCCAGTAGTCGCCGGGGCCGATCAGCAGAATATACAGCAACACCAAACAAGCAATCACCCAAAACGGAGGTGTGCGAATGCCCGAGTTCTCAAGCTCTTTGTCGAGACGTTGCGTAAGCGACAGCGATAGGTCGGTTGGGCCATCGTAGTAATAGTCGGATGACTCCGTCGTGCGGGTCTCGTCGTCGAAATCCAGGAGCTTCTCGACCAAGCGGTTGCGTCCTTCCCAACGCTGCAATGGTGGCGTGTCGATGTCGAGGCCGACGAACACTACCTGCCCTAAGCCTTCGCGCGCGCGGACAATTAAAGGTAATCGGTCTTCACCACTTCCTTGCCACAGGTCGACATCGCCGTGCAACTGATCCAAGAAAGGCACACTGGTCCGCATCCGTCGCGCCGGCAACGGTGCGTTTCCAGGCGTGTACTTCTCCAACTGTTCGAAGTTGTCGACCGTAACGCTGCCGGTGTAGATTCCTGGCGCAAGCGCCGCCAACGGCCCGTCGCTGCCGAGCAACAAGTCGGCGTTCGCGCCACAGAACAGAATCACTCGGCCGCCATCGTTCACCCAATCGACGAGCGCTTGCACACGCGCGTCGTCGGGCCGCATGCCAGTCCATGCATCTCGATCGCTCGTGGAGATAAGTACGGTGTCGACGCCTTCGTACGCCAGTGGCGAAGTCGGCAAGAGCGACGGATCGACCACACGACCGACAAGGTTCTGTGTATACCACTTTTGGCTCGACTTTTGCGCACCAATGCTAGCCGTGCCCAGATGGGTTGGACCCACCTCCACCACCATGCGTGTAGTTGCCGGTTCGCCTGGCGCAACGCCGCCTTTGTCGAGTTCGCGAGCGGTGAGGAACCTTCGCTTGCTCACGGTTTTTCCAGTCTCGACGTTGACGATTCGTACATCGATCGGAGCATCGAGTCTACCGACGCGGACCAGCATCTCAACGGTGGTTTGGCCGTGTGCGGTCACGCTGAAGGGAGCCGAGGAAATGCCTGTCGAGGTTCCCTCGCCATCGGGCACTCGTACGTAGGCAACCGCGGTGATTGTCTTTTCGCCGCCGCTGATCTCGAGCCGTAGCGGTGTCCAACTGCCGACCTTGTAGCGGTCGCCGAATCCCAAGTCGGCCCGAGTGACCTCAACCTTTGCTTCTGCAAAGGCGGCACCGCTTAGCAGCATGCATAGCATTGTCCCCAGTAGTGTCTTCGGCCTTGGACACATGGCAGAGTGGCGAACGGGGGGCGAAGGCAAGGCGGCTGGCCGACAATGACAAGCTCGGAGCCTGTATTGTAGCGATCGCAGGCGGCCAAGTCATCGCAGGGCCTTACGGTTTCTCGGTATCGTCGCACGCGCAAACCAGTTTCCGGCAACCGGGGCAGCCATCACCGTATTTTTCCCGAACGGCTTCGCTCAAGTCGACATCCACGACATTTGCAATCGTGGTGAGCCAGGCTAGCACGTCGGCGAACTCACCTTTTCGATCTTCGTGGGTTCCCTCGCGTAGTGCGGCGGCCAATTCTCCTACCTCTTCCATCAACCACATAAACGTTCCATCCACACCGCGCGCGATGTCCTTCTCCAGGTACATGTCGCGGATGAGTTGTTGAAAGTCGGCAATCGTTGGAGAAGTGGCCATGCAGTTGGTTGGAAGTTGGAAGTCGCGGGTTGCAGTTGGTTGTTCCCTCAATGCGTGCACTCTCGCTTGAGGAACCGCCCGTGGCCCATCTCGCCGACGAACTCGCCGTCGCGCACCTGAACGTGTCCTCGCACTGTTACGAGACTCGGGCGTCCCTCGATTTCCCAACCTTCGTGCGGATTATAGTCGGCAGCCATGTGATGCGTTGCCGCCGAAATCTTGCCGCGATACGTGGGGTCGTAGACCACCAAGTCAGCGTCGCTACCGAGGGCGACGGTTCCTTTCCTGGGGAACAGTCCGAACAACTTGGCCGCCTGAGTGCTGGCGACGTCGACGAACGTGTGCAGGTCGATCCGGCCGCGTTTTACGCCGTAGGTGTAGAGCAAGTTCACGCGATCTTCGACGCTAGGCAATCCATTCGGAATTTGCGTGAAGTCGTCGCGGCCCATGTCTTTTTGTCCAGCGAAGTCGAACGGTGCGTGGTCGGTCGCCACGGTGCTGATCGAGCGCGTGCGGAGCGCGTTCCACAGAAACTCCTGATGCTCACTGGAGCGAATCGGCGGCGACATCACGTGCTTGGCCCCTTCGAAGTCGGGCAACTCGGCATGGCTCGAATCGAGAGTGAGATAGGGGATCACTGTTTCGACCCAGACTTTCACGCCGCGCCACTGAGCTTCTTGCGCTGCGCGGACGGCCGGCTCGCAACTGGTGTGGACGACGTAACAATGAGCGCCGGTTGCTTCGGCAAACGCTAACAGGTGATGGACGCCAGCGGCTTCGATCTCCACGGGCCTTGATGGTTCGTGCCACTCGGGGCCCGTTTTTCCTTCCGCTATGAGCCGTTTCTGCAACTCGGCCACCAGCGTTTCATTCTCGCAGTGCGCGGTGACAATCACGCCCAGTTCCTTCGCCAGCGCGAGCGTTTGGAATAGCTCGGTGTCGTTTAGTCCAAAGAAGTCTTTGTAGGCGAGGAATACCTTAAAGCTGGCAATGCCCCGATCGACGATCGATCGCAGCTTCGCTTCCGTGGTGTCGTCGAATCGCGACACCGCCATATGAAACGTATAGTCGCAGGCCGAAACGCCCTGGGCTTTGCTAAGCCATAACTCGAAACCTTCGACAGGATCTTCCTCGCGGCTGGGGCAACACATCTCAATCAGTGTGGTCGTGCCACCTACTAGCGCTGCCCGGCTGCCGGAGCTGTAATCGTCCTTGGCAAACGTGCCCATGAACGGCAAGTAAATGTGCACGTGCGGATCGATGAACCCAGGAAACACGTACTGCCCCGTGGCATCGAACACCTCGTCACCCACCGGCGCCGATAAGTTATGTCCAATCGCGGCAATCTTTCCGTCGGTACAAAGAACGTCAGCCACGTAGCTATCGGCGGAAGTGACGACGTGTCCGTTCTTGATGAGTAGCGACATGGTTGGCTCGTGGGCGTTAGGGTGGTATCCACTTCGTTATACCGCAGCGGAATGCGGCTACCAATCGTGGTAGGTCAGTCGCGAGAGAGACACGACTCGCGCCGCAAATATCTGCTAAAATACGGCACCTTCAGCCTGCCCGTGGGGTTTCAGCTTGCGTCTGCTCTATCCTCTGCCAAAAAAGGGAGTTTCGTCATGTTTGTTCGACGCATTCTTTCCATAGTCGTTGTGGTATTGCTCATTTCACCTGTCGTGGCGTCGGACTGGCCGCGATTTCGTGGGCCGGATGGGACTGGGGTGAGCCAAGACTCCGGCGCGATCCCTACCACTTGGAGCGACACCGAAAACCTGCAGTGGAAGACCAAGTTGCCTGGGCCGGGGCTATCGAGCCCGATTGTGGTGGGCGATCGTGTGTACGTGACCAGTTGGACCGGCTACGAGGCGGGGCCCGGTTCGAGCGACAACCAAGCCGATCTGAAGCGGGCGTTGGTGTGCATCGATCGCAACTCGGGCGACATCCTATGGACCGAGTCGGTAGATGCTGTGCTGCCAGAGGATGATTTTCGCGGGATGTTTGCCGAGAACGGCTATGCGTCCCACACCCCAGCTTGCGACGGCGAGCACATCTACTGCTTCTTTGGCAAGTCGGGTGTCGTGGCGTTCGACCTGAAAGGCAACCAAAAATGGCAAACCAGCGTGGGCACCGGGCTGGATCCTCGGCGGTGGGGATCGGCCTCTAGCCCGATCTTGTACGACAACCTCGTGATCGTCACCGCGGCCGCAGAGAGCAAGTCGCTCGTGGCCCTCGACAAGGCTACTGGCAAGGAAGTTTGGAGGGAAGAAGCTCCGACTCTCACCGGCACCTGGAGCACACCTGTACTAGTTCCGTTGGAAGGTGACCGAACTGACCTGGTAATCAGCGTGCCGGGTGAGGTGTGGGGGCTGAATCCCAGCACTGGCAAGCTGCGATGGTATTGCGTCCAGCCAGGCGGTGAGTCGAGCGCGGCGACGGCCAGCGTAGTGGTCAGCGAAGGGCCCGAGCCCATCGCGATTGTGCTTGGCGGTCGTGACAACGGGTCGATGGCGGTTCGTGTCGGTGGTAAAGGCGATGTGACCGACAGCCACACGATGTGGAAGGGCAACGAACGTGCCAGCATCGGCACACCCATCTTGCGTGATAACCGCCTGTACTGGATATCACGCGGCATCGCCAATTGCATTAGCGCCGAGACGCACGAGGAGATTTACAAGGAGCGACTCGGTGGTGGCGGTGGTGGTCGCGGAGTTCGCGGCGGCGACTATTCGTCCCCCATCGTTGCCGATGGCAAGATGATCTTCATCCGCCGTGGCGGTGACGCCTATGTGTTGAAGCTGGGCGATGAGTTCGAGGTGCTCGCCGTCAACCGATTCGAGTCCGATACTGGCGAATACAGCGCGACCCCAGCAGTAAGCGATGGCCAACTGTTCATCCGCTCGACTGATACGCTGTACTGCGTGAGCAGTTGATGAGCGTTAGCCGGTGTTAGCGCGTGCGTTCTACTTCGCACGCGCTCCGCTGCGCGTCGCGGCTAACGGTTGACTTTAGTCACCGAGATATGTACGTTAGTACACATGCTTGCGGTCCATCTCATATTTGGCACGTACGGCTTCTGGCTCCCAAACGATCCTCGTGGGTCGTGGTCGACGTATGTGGGATCGTGGGAGTTGTTTCGCTTTGGTCCCGCGACAAAAACAACGGAGACTCGTTCGCTAGCAAGCCGGCCTCATAATCGTGAGCGGCGGTTGGCGGCGAAGCGAGCGCTCAAACGTCCCGCGGTGAGATTTAGCGAAGTGCAAGTGGACGCCGTTGCCGCTGGATTCGCTGAGTACGCGGCCAGGTCGCGCGTGCGCGTACTAGCGTGCGCAATCATGCCTGACCATGTGCATCTAGCATTGGCTGCGCATCGATTGGGTACCGCATCGCTGGCCGTCCAATTCAAGGCTGCCGCCACCCGTGAACTTACCCGTCGCCAATGTCATCCGTTTGCACACTTCGCAACTGGCACCCGTCCACCCAAGTGCTTTGCGCGCGGTGAGTGGAAGGTCTATCTCGACACGGATGCGGACGTGTGGCGGTCGATTGAGTACATCAATCAGAATCCAGTAAAGGAGGGTGGCGTTGCGCAGTCCTGGAATTGGATCACTCCGTATGAAGGTTAGCATTAGCCGCGACGCGCAGCACGTGCGAAGGAGTTAGCCGCGCGGCGCAGCCAAGCGCTTATTCGGCGTGAACGCGTTACGCTTACTCGCTCCGCTGCGCGTCGCAGCCAAGCGCTTATTCGGCGTGAACGCGTTACGCTTACTCGCTCCGCTGCGCGTCGCGGCTAACGGTTGGCGAATTAGTTAGCTGCGCGGCGCAGCCAAGCGCTTATTCGGTGTGAACGCGTTACGCTTACTCGCTCCGCTACGCGTCGCGGCTAACGGTTGGCGAATTAGTTAGCTGCGCGGCACAGCCAAGCGCTTGTGAGTTGTGAACGCGGTGTGATTACGCGCTCCGCTCTGCGTTGCGGGTAACGGCCACGAATTTCTGTTGCAATCTTGCGTGGTCGTGCTCTAATTGCATTGCATGAACATGCGATCACTAGAGCTCTTTGGCAACTTGGAGGATTGCGAGACTTGGGAGCAATGGGGCATCCACGCTGATGGGGCATCTTTTTGGTAGTTGCCGACGTCGCGGGGTTTTGCCCCAATGGTTGGGGCAATTGAATTCGACTTACAGCGATCGGAGTCGATGTAAGTGTTTTTGCAGCAGATTGTTACGTCCGATTGGAATGTCGTAAGAATTGCCCCAGCGGTTCGTGTTGTTGCTGTGGCAGTTGGGTCAAGAACGTAAGTGCTGGCGGCGCAACGGGATCGGTCGATGGGTTTTGACCCAGTGGGTCAAAACGGTGGCGATTGCCGCTTCGCGATGGACAACACTACCAGTGCCAGTGGTGTCGGTACCGTGGGCCGTGGTAGTAGTGAATCACCGGTGCCGGTCGTACGACAACTGGCGGTGGGGTGGTGACTTGAATCGTCGTGGGCCGGTTGATTGGAGTGGCAAAGTTGGCGCCGGCAGTTTGTTGGGCCGCTAGCACCACTTGGTCGCTAACGCCTGACTGTTTGAGTGCGATTAGGCCGTTGGGGCTAAGGTCGAACCGCCCGCCGCGGCTGCGAATAGTGCTGATGATCAGGTCGTCGCTAAGGCCCGCCTGCGCCATTTGTACAAGGTCGTAGTTGGTCACCGCCGTGGCAGCCGCCTGGGCGTTGGCTTGTGCTGCGATCGACGATCCAACGGCCACTTGCTGAGCGTCGGCACGGTCTTGTGTTTTGCCGATGGCTCGACCGGTGAGTGCGCCGATGCCAGCACCGATTAGCGCGCCGCCTTCCCAGTTCTTCTTGCCGCCGACGAGTGCACCGGTGATCGCACCGAGGCCCGCACCTGTGAAGGTGCCCTCGCGGGTATTGTTGTGATAGTAGCTGGGAGGTGGCTGGTAGTAGTATTGCTGAGCTGCCGCAGGCCCAACGAGGGTAGCGGTTGCCACGGTACATAGGGCAAAGTAGCGAAGGGAATTCGAACGATTATGAGGAGTTGCCATTGGGGGATCTCGCAAGGCAAAAAATGGACCTACCGGGGCAGTATCCATATCGGCTTTTGCGAGCGGCGGCAAGAGAAATTAAACCGCGGAGCGATAGCAATACGGCGGTATCGGCAAGCGCTCTACCGATACCGCCGGAATTTTGAGGAGGTTTACTGCTCGGGTTGAGGGCGGCCGCGCCGCCCACCTTCGCCACCTTGCCCGGCTCCGCGTCCTCCGCGGCGACTAAACATTGATCGACGGTCCTCTTCAGATAGCTCGAACGGGTCGCCCTTCAATGCGTCCAAACTGGAGAGCTGATCGTCCGACAAAACAGCCATCGAATCATTGAGGGTATTCTCGTTGATTTCAGAGAGTTTTTCCCGCATTCCCTCGCGATCGCCAGATTGGAATGCTTCGCGCATCTGGTTGCGGGCGTCGGCCCCGATTTGTTGCAGTTGGTCTTGCTGGTCTTCGCTGAGCCCAAGTGCGTTGCCGATCATTGGGTCTCGCAGCGCCGCAGCGCCCGCCACTTGGGCATAAATTCCGTGGAGTCGCCGCATTTGGTCGCTATCGAGTATTTCGGAGAGTTTATCGTTTTCGCGATTCTGTCGGTCCCTGGCCTCCTCGCGCCTTTTTTCCATGGCTTCGCGTCGCTCGTCTTCGTTCATGTCGCGGAAGTTGCGTCGCTCGCCGCGTTGGCCACGCATCTCGCGCTGTATGGCGCGAATGTCATCGAGTTGAACATCCTCGAGCCCAAGTTCATCCTGCACCGAGTCGAGCCGTAGTAATGCACCGCGTTGGACGCCCCCGAATCCGCCACGACCCTGCGCCGCTGCATCCGCAGCCAGGGCGACGACCACTGCCACCGCGACCAAACCAGCCAATTGTTGTTTCATCGCCTTTCGCTCCTTTGGAAGTACGGGGAGCGATCCAGACGCCCAGCGAACCGGCGGTCCGCACTAAGTCAGCCTGTACCGCGAGCCCCCATTTGATTGCACGCGAAAGTAAACCCCTCCGGCAACCCTGGGTTCCGTCCCGTTTGGCGCATGAAAAAAGGCGGCGGCCACAAGAATTGAGGCCGTCGCCATCCAGTCTCAAGGTTCTTCCCCGAGAGTTGCTACTTGATGAACAGCATTTCCTGGTAAGTGGGCAGAGGCCACAGATCGTCGGCTACCCAGCCTTCCAAGGCATCGGCATAAGTCCGCACCTTCAACATGGCAGGCAGCACTTCGTCGCAGCAATGTCGTGCCTCGGCCATCAGGTCGTCCGACTCTGGCTCGGCCACCGCGCCCTCCAGGTCGGCAATACTGTCTTGCAGGTTCTTGACCAGATCGGTCACAGCGTCGAGCGAGTTGGTGTCGAACGTGTAGCCGAGCAACTTGAGGTTCGCGCAAGTGGCGGCCAACTCGTTCTGGTAGCGAATGGCGGCCGGGAAGATCATGGTCTTGGCCATCTCAATCGTGAGATTGGCTTCGACTCCGACCGACATGCAGTACTGCTCAAGGTAAGTCTCGAGGCGGCTCTCCAACTCGCGCTCCGAAAGGACCGAGTACTTGGTGAACAGCTCTTTGACTTCCTCGGTTTCGAGTACCGGCAGGGCATCGGCGGTGGTCTTCAAGTTCAGCAAGCCGCGCTCGGCTGCCTCGGCGTGCCAAGCTTCGCTGTAGCCATCGCCATTGAAGATGATCGCGCCGTGGTCGGTCATGATTTCAGTGAGCAGCTTTTGCAACTCGCCGTGCAGCTTATCCGGATCGCCACCGATTGTTTCTTCCAGGCGCGTAGCGCAGAAGTCGAGGGATTCGGCAATGATGGTGTTCATCGCCACCAACGGTCCAGCGATCGACTGATTGGCGCCAACGGCGCGGAACTCGAAGCGGTTGCCGGTGAATGCAAACGGGCTCGTACGGTTGCGATCGCCAGCGTCCTTCGGGAGTGGTGGCAACACGTCGACACCCACGGTGAGCGTTCCCTTGGGGATCGACGAATTTGCGCCACCTCCTTTGATCTGCTCGAACACGTCGGTGAGCTGATCGCCGAGGAACACCGAAATGATCGCCGGTGGCGCTTCGTTCGCACCAAGTCGGTGGTCGTTGCTTGCACTGGCGACGACCGATCGGAGGAGACCTTGGTACTTGTGCACGGCACGGATCACGGCGGCGCAGATCAGCAGGAACTGCGCGTTGTCGTGCGGCGTATCGCCCGGATCGAGCAGGTTGCCCTGCGAGGCACTGCCCATCGACCAGTTGACGTGCTTGCCGGAACCGTTAACGCCAGCGAACGGCTTTTCGTGCGTCAAGCAAACCATTCCGTACTTCTCCGCAACACGCTTGAGCGTGGTCATCAGCAGTTGTTGATGGTCGGTCGCCAGGTTGGCAAACTCGAACATCGGCGCAACCTCGTACTGGCCGGGCGCAACCTCGTTGTGTCGCGTCTTCACCGGAATTCCCAACTTGAACAACTCACGTTCGCATTCGAGCATGAACGCCAACACGCGGTCGGGAATCGCGCCAAAGTAGTGATCGTCAAACTCCTGGCCTTTGGGCGGCTTCGCGCCGAACAGCGTCCGCCCTGCGTTGACCAGATCGGGCCGAGCGTAATAGAAGTTACGATCCACCAGGAAATACTCTTGCTCGGGGCCTGCGGTGGAAGATACCAACGCGCCGTCGGTGTGGCCGAACAGCTTCAACACGCGTTGGGCTTGTGTATTGAGGGCCTGCATCGAGCGAAGCACGGGTGTTTTCTTGTCGAGCGCCTCGCCGGTCCACGACACGAACGCCGTCGGAATGCACAGCGTGGTGCCGTTGTCGTTCTCGAGAATGTAGGCGGGGCTCGTGACGTCCCAAATGGTGTAGCCACGCGCCTCGAAGGTCACGCGAATGCCGCCAGTCGGGAAGCTCGAACCGTCGGGCTCTCCTTGGATGAGTTGCTTGCCGCTGAACTCGGCGATGGCTCCACCCTCGCCATCGGGCGTAAGGAAGCTGTCGTGCTTCTCGGCGGTCAGTCCGGTGAGCGGGTAGAAGACGTGGGCGTAGTGGGTCGCCCCTTTTTCGATGGCCCAGTCCTTCATGGCCGAGGCCACGACATCGGCCACCGAGCTGTCGAGTTTGTCGCCCGACTCGATGGTTCGCATCAACGCCTTGTATACGGGCTTCGGCAGCCGCTTTTTCATGACTGCCGGCGAAAACACATTACAGTTGAACAGCTCGCCCGTCGGAGTGTCCCGAAAGTTCATTGGCGGTGCACTCGGCTTGTAGTTCGTTACCGCCGCAATCGCCGCTGCGCGGGGCGACCCGAAGGAAGTCTTGGGGCTCCCGCCACCCACCGCCGACGAGTAGCTTCCGTTTTGGCTGACTTCGTCATGAATCGCTGTACCCATAACCACACGCACCTTTTAGAGTCGAGAAGGAAAACCGGCTGCGTTGAATATGGGCCAACGCAGGTAAAATTGGCGTCCGTGCCCACCTTAGCCGCGGTCCGTGCGACGAATCTGCCCCATCGCCGCAACTGTTGTGCCAACACGCCCTTCGAGTCTCGCGTCGAGGTCTCCGGCAACGTTGCGACTTCAAAAGTGCAGTGTTTTGGATGCAGGGCTCCGCAATGCGGGTTGACGGACGGCGACAAGAGTTTTTCGCGTGCCAGTTTTTGCGGCATCAGTTGCCAAGTTGCCAGGCGACGGGAACATTTTCGAGGGCTAATTGGTGGCGTAGCCGAAGCGCCTAACCTGTGGCTTTCAGGAGCTTTGCGGTGGAAAACATGTCAAGAATTCGCCAACCCTTAACTTTTGACGCTGGAAGCACGTCGACAGCCGAATTCACCGCGCGCGAGGGCTGGACTTTGGAGAAATATTAGCTAGCGTTATGGGTTCTGAGGAGCTACATCGACCTGCTAGAGTTCGATTGCCATGGGTGGCCCGTCGCCAAAATCTGTCGAAACGCTCAACGGCGCACACGGCTCGTCGTCGTACGCGCACCGCAAGCCCAGACGCCATATGCTCTCGACTGAATCGAACTGCCGCTACGTCGATCGCGACGAATTCTGCCGACTGCTGCTTGGTTTTAGCCAGATGGACCGGGTTGACGACCCCGAATCCGGCCTACGTGGCCTCCGCGACACGGCCACTGGGATGCTCTATGTAATCGAGCACGATAAGCTCACGAGCCTCCGGCCCCGGATGGCGACCTAAGCGACGCGACGACTTGCGTCCTTTGAGGATACAAGAGATGTTGGAGACACCGTTTGTCGCCGATGGCCACCAGCGGGTCCGCGAGGCAATTCGTCGAGAGCTGCTTGATCGTTACGCTGCACAGTTGACAACGGCAACGTTTCTTGAGCGTTTGCGTCTCTATCTAAAGATTGAGCGGAAAGTTGCTCGTCGGGCCGAACGGGAAGCTCCGCCGTACGCGCTGTATTGATGGCCGGCAGATGGACGGCCGTTCGCGTCTGATCGTATTAGCGAGCGTGCGACAGCCGAAGGATCTCGTCGGCCAACACTCGCATGCGGGTCACGCGGTCGATCAGTTCGCAACCTACGTTCGGCATTACAAAGCCCTCCGCAGCGCCTCGGTAGGGTACGCTGGCGGGGATGCCGCGTGGCGAGATCGGGGCGACGTGCTTCACTAACCGAACCCGACCCGATCCAAGCCGAAGCGATACAGCCACGTCGGGCGCGGGGCGATACACGGAGCGATAGTGCGAGAGTCCTCGAGGCACGAACGCGGTGCGGCGCGGTCGGTAGCGATTCAGGTCGTCGACCGCTTCGCGGATTTCTTCGTCGAGTTCGCAAACCTCTTCGACTACGTCCTTGGCTCGGCGACACACACGGTTCCACTTGCGCGGTTTGAACGCTGCTTCGCGCAGTGCGCAGTTCAAGTCCTCCAGTTCGTCGGCCACATCGCAAAGCTCGTCGAGCACGTTGTCGTAGTCGTTACAGTCGCACAATAACCGCTTTACATCGTACGACAGCGCCGCGGCCTCGTTGCTCAACTGAATAGACAAAGCGTATGCCTCGCCGACCGGTGGGCCAGCGTAGTAACGGTCGGCCTTTGCCTGGCTTGCAAAGGCGAGTGCTGCGGTTACCAGAGTCCAAAGGGCTATTTCGAAGCGATGCATTTCGCGCTCCTTGTTTTCGAACCGAGGTGGGAGTTCAAGCAACGCTATGATTGCACGCACCGCGTGTGCCAAACGCGGCCTGCGGCCGAGTAGCACTGGAAAACAAGGGTAGATTTGACTTTGAGAAATTCTCGCCAGAAATAGTGCGCCGTAGGAATGATGGCGCGTGCAGCTGAATTGCGGCGCGGCCGACATTGCGGTAGGCCACGCGATTTTGTACTACCGCTACTGCTCATCCGCTCTGGGCGAACGTCCCTCAAGCGCTCGCAGCCCTCGCTTATCCAAATGGCTGTGCTAGCACACGCCTATGTGAGGACAGGTAGGAACCATGCGCTACCTCCACGACACGCCACCGAGTCAATCATCGCGTCATTGGCGCGCAATGACGGTTCGGCGATATCTCGTGGTGACAGCATTATTGCTGATAACCCACCTTGCCCCTGCGGCCGGTGGTCAGGGGATCGACAATCGATTGGGCGTGGGCCATACCGCTGGTGAGCTAGTTGGACTCGACGACGGATACACCCGCTTCGACTTGTTCCTGGCGCTAACGCAACCCACTGACGACTCGCTGCTGTTTGGCGACGTGCGATTCCTCTTGTTCAACGAGCAAACCGAAGCGGACGGTGCGAACATCGGTCTCGGAGGTAGGGCATACGACGCAGCTACTGATCGAATTCTCGGCAGCTATTTCTACTACGACTACCGCGACACGGGCTACTCGCACTACAACCAGCTTGCGTGGGGTTTCGAGAGTTTGGGGCGCGTTTGGGATGGGCGAGTGAGCGCCTACCTGCCGCTGGGCGACACCTGGAATAACTACATAGACCACGCGACACCGACCAAGTTCATCGGCACACACATGTTCTACTCCGACATCCAACAGGAGGTGGCGCTCCGCGGAGTGGATAGCGAACTGATGGCCCTGCTTCTCGATCGCGGGTGGTGGCAGGTGCGCGGAGGCGGCGGAATCTACAGTTACTGGCACGCCAACGCCGGTGTATCGGCCGTAGGGCCGAAGGTGCGTTTGGAACTCCGCGTGGCCGACCAGCTTTGGATTGGCACGTCGGTTCAACACGACGACGAATTCGACACTACGGCGGCGGTCAGCGTGTCGTGGCGATATGGCCTCTCGAGGCATTTCGCTCACTGCCCGTCGAGCGAAAGCGTGCGTTGTCGCCTGGGCGATCCAGTGCAACGTAACGAGCAAGTGGCGATCAAGCGGTTCATTGGCGGCCCGTCGACGCTCAAGGTGGTCCGCGCGCCCGACGGCGACGCGTATACCTTCCACCACGTAGATTCTAACGCTGCGAATGGCGGAGACGGTTCAATTGAATCGCCCACCAATAATCTGGCCGACGCAAGCAACCAGCCCGACGACATAGTCTTGGTACATGGCGGCAGTGAGTTTGTCGGCCAATCATTCGTGACTACAACCGAAGGTCAGCGCGTGTTGGCCGAAGGGGTGGAGCATCTCCTCGAAACCAAGCGGCTAGGTACGGTCGCGCTGCCAATGGTAACCAGCGGACCTGCTCCTGTGATTCGTGATACACCGATCGATGCTATTACCGTTGCCGCCGATGGCGTCGAGATCTCAGGCTTCGAGATCATCGATCCAGGGCTACGGACGCCGACACCCTGGTTGCTATACGTGGAAGACGAGGTCATCGATATCGACTGGTTCTATCCAACGTTCGTCCCGGCCAGTGGTATTGCCGCGTCAGACGTAGGCGACATCAGCATCAACCGCAACGTCGTGACGGGCGCGACGGGCTCGGGCATTGCCACGTCAGAGCTGAAGGGAGAGAACCGAATCGAGTCGAACGCGGCATCTAGTAACTGGCAAGACGGTATCTCGGTCGCGGGCGACTACTCCGGAATTCTGAAAGGCAACCTCGCGGAGAACAACGTCTGGCGAGGTATTCACGCCGGCGGAAACGTCGTTGGAGATGTCGCGGAAAACTACACCGCGCTGAACGGGACTGGCGGCATCGTCGTCGAGGGCAACGTCGACGGACACATCCGAGGCAACACCGCCGATGGAAACTCTGTCAGTGGTATCCGTATTGATGGCGAGGTCACCGGTTCGGTTATCGACAACCTTGTAACCGACACAACTGAGGTGCAATTCATAACGCATACGTCATCTTTGTATCTGATCGACTACAGTGTGGACTACTTTGGCACGTCGCTCGTTATAGTCGATCCGGGCAGCTTTCGGACCGACACCAGCAACCAGGGTACGGGTATCGAGGTATCGGATGGGATTCTGGGTGACGTGGCTAGAAACGAAGTTCTTTTGAATGACGGGTACGGGTTGCATGTCGAGGGCGATGTGGAAGGCCACGTTCAATTGAACGTGGCGAATGAGAACAGTGGAACGGGATTGCATATTAAGGGAACTGTGTATGGCGACGCGTTCGAAAACGAAGCAATCGACAATGGGGACAAAGGAATCGTCACAGATATGTTTATGGGTGACCTCGTCGGCAACGTGGCCATAAATAACGCCAACGGTGGGGTCCTCACCTCGGCTGTGCTGGGGGATCGAAGCAACAACGTGATCCAGGAAGTGCCACCGGACGGGGAGTCGATTTTAGAGGTGAATCCTGGAAAGATATTCCTGAACAGCAGTCCCGATTGACCTTAGTGTGCCAACACGGCAATCGCATCGAATGCACCCTGGGCATCTCACAACCCCCGCACAACAATGGATACGGTGCCACCCGCTTCGCTGAGCGGCGCGGCTCACCTTCTAGCTTCTCCCCCTCGGACCTACATGCGCGCAGAAATCATTGCCATTGGCGACGAGCTTACCAGCGGTGAGCGGCTGGATACGAATACGCAGTGGCTGGCCAAGCAATTAACCGGTGTGGGCGTCGAGGTGATGTTCCACACTACGGTGGGCGACGACATGGCCGCTAATGTCGACGTATTTCGCACGGCGATCGGGCGTGCAGATGTGATCGTGACGACCGGTGGGTTGGGGCCCACTGCCGACGACCTGACACGCGACGCGCTGGCCGAGGCGCTGGGCGTGGAATTGGTTTGCGACCGGGCGTCGCTCGAGCACATTCGAAATCTGTTCGAGTCGCGTGGGCGACAGATGCCCGAACGGAACGAGCAGCAGGCCTACTTCCCAGCGGGCACCGCGGCGATTCGTAACCCCAACGGAACGGCGCCGGGAATTCACGCTCAGGTCGCGAAAACAGGCACCGGAGTGTGTCATCTGTTTGCACTGCCAGGTGTGCCCGCGGAGATGCATGAGATGTACGCCCAATGCGTTGCGCCGGCTGTCGCTTCGCTCGACGGCGAGCCGCGCGTGATTCGCCACCGTACGATTAAAGTCTTTGGCCCTGGCGAGAGTCAACTCGAATCGATGCTGCCCGACCTCATCCGCCGCGGGCGCGAGCCACGTGTGGGTATTACGGCAAGCGCGGCAACGCTCACGCTCCGTATCACGGCTGCCGCAGCTGACGAAGCGACTTGCATGGCCGTCATGGAACCGACAGCGCAGCAAATCTACGAAGCCGTGGGGCGGTTCATTTTTGGCGAAGGCGACATCGACATGCATCACGCGGTGCTTGAGTTACTCGCTAAGCGAGGCGAGACTCTGGCCACGCATGAGTGCTTTCCACGTGGCCTAATCGCCGGTTGGTTGGCTGCCGACGACATCGGGCGGCGCGGGTTTGTCGGCGGCAGAGTATCTCCCGAGGTAGACGATGTGGTGGCGGCTGCCCAGGAGGTCCGCAAGGCATTCGCGGCGACGCACGGGCTGTCAGTCGGTCCAGGGGACGAAAGCGGTGAGGTAGAAGTCGCCGTCGCGGTGGGTGATAATGTAGTGACCGAACGGTTCAAGCTTGGCGGCCATGTTGCAGTAGTCGGCCCACGAATCGCCAAGTGTGCGTTGAACCTGTTGCGGCTGAACTTGGTTTGAGGCAGTTTTCTTAACCAGGCTGCCGTCTGCCTACTGTCCACCGCCCACCCAATATGCAAAACATCCGCATCGCTGCTGCCAGCGTGAATCAAACGCCCATGGATTGGGTGGGCAATCGTGGCCGATTGCTCGCGGCGATCGCCGAAGCCAGGGCGGCCGGCGCGCAACTCGTCTGCCTGCCGGAACTCGCGATCACCGGCTACGGCTGCGAGGACATGTTCTTCTCCGTTGGCGTGCAGAAGGCGGCAATCACCCAGCTCGCGGAGCTATTGCCGCACACCGAGCAAATGGTGGTGGCGGTTGGTTTGCCGTTGTTCTACGAGTCGAGCATCTACAACGCAGCCGCTTTGATTGCCGATGGAGAACTACTCGGCGTCGTGTGCAAGCAATTCTTGGCGAGCGACGGCATCCACTACGAATCGCGCTGGTTCAAGCAGTGGCCCGCCGGCGTGGTGGGGCAAGTCGACCTTGGCAAGCGGCTCTACTCCGTCGGAGACTTGCTGTTCGACGTAGGCGGCGTCCGCATTGGTTTCGAGATTTGTCGCGACGCGTGGGTTGCGGAGCGCCCAGGAGGACAACTCGCGCGCCGCGGCGCCGACATCGTGCTCAATCCTAGCGCCAGCCACTTTGCCTTCGGCAAGCAGTCGATCCGCGAGCGATTTGTGCTCGAAGGTTCGAGAGCATTCGGCGTCACGTTCGTCTACGCGAATCTGCTCGGCAACGATTCGGGGCGAAGCGTTTACGATGGCGGTGTGTTGATGGCGTCGGGCGGAAAGATGGTCGCACGCGGGCGACTGTTTAGCTATTCGGACGTCGAACTCACGGTGGCCGATTTTGATATCGACCGCAATCGGCAATCGCGCGGCCAGGCGTTCGATAGTCGCACCCAAGTCGATCGCCCGGACGACTCGCTCCACTTGGCGTCGTTCGATTGGGTCGAAGCGGGGCCGGCCATGGCAAACCAATCTGCCGAACCCGAAGCGTGGGAGACGGCCGAAGACGCCAAGTTCGAAGAGTTCAGCCGGGCTGTTCCGCTGGCGCTCTTCGATTACTTGCGCAAGAGCCGAGCACAGGGGTTCGTAGTTTCCATTAGCGGCGGGGCCGATTCCGCAGCTGTTGCCGTGTTGGTGCATTTGATGGTGCGGCAAGGTACCAAGGAACTTGGCCCCGAGGCGTTCGCCGAGCGCCTCGGCTCGCCGAGCCGACTGACCGCGGTGCTAGAGTCGCTCGCTGGCATCGATCACGACGCGCTTGCAAAGGCACTCACGGGCGCGCTATTGGCGTGCGTGTATCAGCCAACGCGCAACTCGTCCGAAACTACCCGAAACGCCGCCCGAGCGGTGTCCGAAGCGATTGGGGCTGATTTTTTCGAGTGGGATGTTGACGCTCAGAGCGAGGGCTATGTGGAGCTTGTATCGAAGGCCGTTGGCCGCGAGTTGACTTGGGATGCTGACGACCTCGCGCTTCAAAACATCCAAGCCCGCACGCGAGGACCAGGTGCTTGGCTACTGGCGAATCTGCGGGGTGCGATTCTGCTGGCCACGAGCAACCGCAGCGAGGCGGCTGTTGGCTACGCGACCATGGATGGCGACACGTGCGGAGGGCTCTCGCCCATCGCGGGCATCGACAAAGAGTTCATCCGCGACTGGCTTCGCTGGATGGAGATCACAGGCTCGGACGATCATCCACCGATACCGGAGCTGAACGTGGTAAACGAACAACAACCCACGGCGGAACTACGTCCCCATAGCGAAGGCCAAACCGACGAGGGCGACTTGATGCCGTACGCCGTGCTCGACGCCATCGAACGCGCGGCCATCCGCGACAAGCAAATGCCAGACGAAGTGTTCGCCGTCGTACGAGCGCTGTTCCCGAACTACGAAGAGCAGCAACTAGGCGGTTGGGTCGTATGCTTCTTCGAGCTTTGGTGCCGCAACCAATGGAAACGCGAACGCTATGCCCCCAGCTTCCACGTCGACGACGAAAATCTAGATCCCAAGAGCTGGTGCCGCTTCCCGATTTTGAATAGTGGGTTTGTGCAGGAATTGGAGGAGCTGAAGAAGCGGCTTGGGATTTAGTTGGCCGGGATGACGGGATGGGCAGGACTCACGGGGTTGGACTTCACGCAGAGACGCATCATGTATGTGGATCGTTCTGCGAGGCGCGTTCACGTACCCAGAAAAAGGGCGAGCGACATTGAGTTTTCTCGAACTGAAGTATCTACTCGACAGGGATGTACGAGCCGCCAAGAGGCGCGCAATTTCGGCGGTCGGCGAGTCGAATCCCGAACACCGCATTGAGGGTGCATCGATACGAGCCGATGAGGAAGATCGCGATGTCTTCGCGGTGTTCTACTTCAATCCACTCCGACCGTGTAGACCAAGTCCTTAACAGTTGGTAGTAGTATCCCCTGATGCATCATCAATTGAGTTAGTCAACACCACACTCGACTCGCCGTATTGGATTCATGGTCGCAAGTAGCTAGAACGGCTTGGCGAGAGAGTCCTGTAAGTTCCCGTAAATCCCGCCCATCCCGTAATCCTGTCCAATCCTCACTGCGTCTCTGCGTGACACCTATCGAACCACCAACCGCCAGCACCGATGAATCCGCTTGTTCCGAAAGTCCTCAGGCACCGTTTGCTTCGAGATTTCCCAGCACGAATAACTCGGCAGTTCCGACTTGTCGAACCTGAAGCGGCGGAAGTTGGTGGAGAAGTAGACTACGCCGCCGGGCGACATTCGCCGGGCCAAGTCTTCTAGCAACGGCGCGTAGTGTTGCTGTACGTCCCAGTCGTTGATCTCGTGCCGCCCACTGGCCGTACGTTTGGTGTTGGAGAATGTTGGCGGGTCGACAACCGCAAGGCCGAACTCAGGCTCGCGGGGTAGGGCGGCGACGAAGTCGCGGGCGTCGGTGGTTACGAATTGGTGTTGCGGGCCGTTCAGGTTGTTTTGCTTCAGATTGTCACGGGCCCAATCGATGTAGTTGGGCGATAGGTCGACGGTGGTTGTGCTCGCCGCGTTGCCGGCAGCGGCATACACGGTGAAGGCGCCGGTGTAGGCGAATAGATTCAAGAACCGCTTACCGCTTGCGTCGCGCTCGACCATCGCCCGCGTTTGGCGATGATCGAGGAATAACCCGGTGTCGAGGTAGTCGGTTAGGTTGACGATGAACTCGTGCCCACCTTCCTGGGCGATGAGTGTTTCGCTCTTGTGACTAAGCTTGTTGTACTGCGAAGGCCCACTTTGCGTTTCGCGCCTTTTAAGAAACACGCGATCGCGGGCGACTTCGAGCGTTTCGCTTGCTGTCTTGCACATCAAATCAAGCCAGTCGGCGTGCTCAGCCGACGTCCGCTCGTGCGGGCGGCGATACTCGGCGATCACCAAGGCGTCTTCGTAGCGATCGACAGCCAGCGGCACGTCGGGTACGTCGCGATCGTACAGCCGGTAGCATGTGATCCCCCGACGGGTGGGCCACCGTCGTAGGTGACGGGCGAGTTTTGCCAACCGGTTCGCAAACTCGGTCGCTTGTCGCGTGGCATTTTCGTGGAGGCCACCGAACACGGGAGCTGCCCTCACCCCTAACCCTTCTCCGGCAAGTGGGAGAGGGGAACGTAAAGCACCGCCACGACCGGTGGCCGAGTCAGATTCCCCTCTGCCGCTTGCCGGGGAGGGGTTAGAGGTGGGGGCCCTCGCAGCCGCACCTGGCTTCGGCCCCAAAAACTGATAGTAAGTGCACTCGATTCGCCCGTTGTACAGTTTTCGCCGCCGCGTTGCCTCTTGTCCGATGAGTTTCTCGAAGTCGCCACGCGCGGTCAGCACGTAGTGCGACCAAGTCGGTAGCTTGCGAAGGATGATCGGCAACTTCTTGTGGAGGGCGACCGACTCCGCTTCGTTGCCCACTCGCAGCCCGTAGGGTGGATTGCAGACGACGCACCCATACTTGCGGCTACTGGTGAGGTCTTCGAACACTCGCTGCTGGAAGTGAACGTCGGCCGCCACACCCGCCCGTTCTGCATGATGCCGCGCCAGTTCAAGCGACTTGGTGTTCAGGTCAGTGGCCACGATACGTTGTTCGAGCGGCGGTGCCCACAAGTCGCGGGCTTCTTCCCGCGCCGTGTGCCACTGCTTCGCATTGAGAGCTGGCCACGCCTCGGCGGCGAACCCACGGTCGAGCCCGGGCGCTGAGTTGCGGCCGACCAGTGCCGCTTCAATCGCAATGGTTCCGGTACCGCAGAATGGGTCGATCATCGGCCGCTCGCGGTTCCACACACTCAACGAAACCATGGCGGCGGCAAGCGTTTCGCGCAATTGGCCTTCTGCCACGCTGGTGCGATAGCCGCGCTTGTGTAATCCATCGCCTGAGGTATCGAGCAGCAGCCATGCGATGTCGTCGACTAGTTCAATGTCGATTGAGTAGGTCGCCCCCGTCTCGGGTAGCGAAGCGACGCCGTGTGCCGAAATCAACTGTTCGGCGACCGCCTTATTCACGATTCTTTGGCAAGCGGGCACACTCGATAGCTTTGACTTGCGCGAGCGACCGTGCACGTGCAGCCGGCCATCGCTGGGAATCCACTCGTCCCACGCCAGCGACTTCGTGCCGTCGAAGAGCAAATCGAAATCGTCGGCCTTGAACGCCCCAAGGCTCAACAGCACCCGTTCGGCGGTCCGCAACCAAATGTTCGCCCGGCAGATAGCGGATAAGTCGCCTTCGAAGCCGACACGCCCTGGCCGCAGTACCTTCGGTGCGTAGCCCAACCGCTCTAGCTCACGTGCGGTGAGTTTTTCAAGTCCAAAGGCAGTGGTGGCGATCAGTGAAGGCAAAGTTGTTTTGGAGTTGCAGACGCCCGAAGCGCTACGCCTCGTCGTAAGAATGGTAATCCGCCATAATACTCGCTTTGCAGCTTCGATGTTACGGACCAGCCGGCATGCTTGAGCGATACGATCTCGATGGTGAGGACAATGGGCGGCATTACTACGCCTACGTGCCCGACGGATCGGCGCTGCCGTTGGTACTTGCGTTTCACGGTGGCGGCAGCACGCCTCTCGACATGGCGCGGTTTTGCCATTTGGCCGAGGCGGCCGATCATCACCGCTTTGCAGTCGTGTTTCCCTCGGGCAGCGGAGCCTCGCCCGAGTACCTTACCTGGAACGCGGGCATCTGCTGTGGCCACGCCTCGCGGCGCGAGGTCGACGACGTGGCGTTCGTTGATCGTCTCATCAATCATCTGCTCGATCGCTTCCACTTTGAACCGTCGCGCATTTACGCCACAGGCATGTCGAACGGCGGCATGTTTTGCTACCGTCTGGCGGCGGCGATGCCGCGCCGCATTGCAGCGATTGCGCCGGTAGCAGGTTGCTTGGCCTTCCGTGTCGAGCCGCTCGAGTGTGTGGTACCGGTGTTGCATTTCCACGGCACCATCGATCAGTTCGTTCCGTATCATGGCGGCGGGGGCGAAAGAAGTTTGCGGCAGGTCGATTTCCCTTCTGTTCAGCAGTCGCTCCACGACTGGACCATCGCGTGTGGTTTACCGGTCCACGAGCCGCATTACCAAGATATGCCGCACAACCCGCAGTTCGGCGGCGATCAGTCACTATTCGCCCAACGCGCGGTCTACGCCGAGAAAGACGGGGTCGACTTGGTGGTGGAGGTGCGAATCAGCGGGGGCGGGCACACCTGGCCGGGCCAGGCTCCGCTTTGGTGTTTCCTAGGGCCCACCATGCTGGGCCTTTCGGCAAATAACCTGGCTTGGAAGTTTTTCGAGCAGTTTTTTTGCAGAGAATGTAAGCCCGATTAGAATAGAGATTTGTGATCCCTCCCTTCGGAACAGGCAGTTGACTGCGCTCGCTCGCGAGCGCGTCGACCTCATCGTCGATCCACATCACCAGAAAGCTACGCATGTTCAGGACTCTGTGTGCTGTATTGGCACTTGTCTGCATTGGCAGCAGCGCTTGGTCGCAGACGCTTCGGTTCGAAACGAATGTCGGCGACTTTGACATGCTGCTCAACCCGAGCGACGATCCCAATCTCCAAGGACTGGTGGACAACATCGTCGCCTATGTCGGGCTGGGGCGGTACTCGTTCTCGGCCATCAATCGAGCCCCTGGAGGTGGCAACACCGATCCGTCGGACGACTTCGTTCTCCAGTTGGGCGGCTTCATGGGTTTTGCACCAGACCCCGATGTATGGCCACTCACGCTCGACTCAGTCGATCGTCTGCCCGAGGCGATTGTGGACGCGGACGAGGATGGGTCGGTCGACTTCACTACGATAACCAACTCGCGTAGCACCGTGTCGCTGGCGCTCGCTGCTGGCGACGTGAACAGCGGCACGAGCAGTTTTTTCATCAACCTAGGTGATAATGCGTTCCTCGATGCTCAGGGCTTCGTTCCATTCGCCGAGATCGTGAACATGGACACGATCGATCGCATCATGGCGCTTGAGCAGCGCGACCTGAGCAACGCCGTGGGACAGCCAGGCAACCTGGCCTTCATCGATGTACCTGTGACTGAAGATGGCAGCCTGGTAATCGTGAAACGAGTATCGGTGGTTGCAGCAGGCGAAGATTTCTCGTTCGTCGGTCCGATTGCCTCGGCTTTGCAACTTCAGCAACGTAACAATGAGGCTGCCAGCGGAGGTTCCTCGCGACTTACGAGCCTTGAATCTTCGTTCAGTTCGAGCGAAAGTTCGCTTCCGGCTGAGTCGCTTGCGTCGACCGTCGTGCCTGAGCCCACAGCGGCAATCCTGCTGGCACCGATTGCAGCTTGGGCCACATACCGCAAGTTGCGAAGAAAGAAGCGATAGCCAACCGCGTGGCTCAACCTCCTGAGGGCTGAATAGGCGTTTCTTTACCCACGCTTTGCTGGAGCTTGCTGGCTAGCAGTCTTCGGCGTGGAGCTAGCTCTCAGCACCTGGATCACCTCGTCCGTGATGTCATGATCGGCGTCGTACTCGTACAGCAAACTATCTTGCTTGGTGACGATGACGTTGAAGCCCCGCCGTTCCGCCACTCGTCGGGCTGCTGGGCGCACGGCGTCCTTAAACTGTTGCACCAACTGACTGCGGTGCTGCGAGAGATTCTGCTGAGCTTGCGCTTTAGCCGTTGAGAAGCTCTGGTTGACCTGTTGTTGGTAGCTTGCCAACTGCACCGCGGAGTCCTGGCTCTTCGCCTCGATGGCTTCTTTTTGCTTATTGAGTTCGTCGGAGTAGCTCTGTGCGAGTTCCGTGAGCTTGGTATTCAGCGCCGCCTGCCGTTGTTTGATGGCCGACACGATTTGCTTATCGCTACCCAGCTGTCGAGCGATTTCGTCGAGGTCGATGATGGCAATGCCGGCATCCGCCGTCGGGGCTTGGCTTCCGAGGTTCGGTGACTGGTAGCATCCGGTCGCGAGCACAACGAGGCAAAATCCGAGGGCAGCACAACGAGCAAACTTATACATGGCAGGGTTCCGCAAGAACGTGGCGTTTCGAACGACAATCGCCCGGTGGACGGGTTGCGACTCTAGGAAAAGTCGCGTCTGCGAGCAAGTGAAGTTCAGGCTGTCCGAAGTTGAGTAAGCTTGGCAGCCGGCATTGCTAGCTCGTGTGGGTCTTTGGGGAAACTTTGACGGTCAAGTCGTGAGATTTGATTGGCGAAGTGCGGACGGTTGTGCCGATCAGGGTCGTAGCGACTGTATGGACTTTGCGGGTTACGGCAACCTTTTCGCGCTCGAATCGGTGGCCGAATACCGCCCCCCAACCGCCAGGACAGCGATCTGTCACCTTGGCAAAGCACTTTTCGAGGAGCTTACCGTGCAAGGCTGTGAGAATCATCAGCGGCTAAATCGCATTGCCGTTTCAGCGGTGACGACCATGGCGATCTTCGCGACGTCACTGGCTTGCGCGCAGGAGGTAGTCCACTCGGGTACGCCGATCGTCGAGTCCGACACCTCGGGTCAGGTGGTTTACTCAACCGACGGCCAGCACGGTGAGTACATTGCACCTGCCGGCGCGAGTTATTCGCCGTACGGAATGAACTATAGTCCCAGCCTAGGGGCACACTTGCGCGCCCGTTACAACACGCGCAGCTACGGTCAGGTTCGTGGCAACTTAGACCTGGGCACGATGAAGATATTCGACGCGCCCAACGGCGTTTGGTTTGGCGACGTACAAATCACCATGAACGACGAATCGAAGGTCGGTTACAACGCGGGTGTCGGCTACCGTTTCATGACCTTACCGCTGCTGCCCAACAGCGTCGACCGCGAGAAGATCGCCGGTATCAGTATCTGGTCCGACGGCTCAAGCACCGTGAACGAGAACTTCTTTCCGCAGATAGGTGTTTCGCTGGAGTATCTTGGCGACTTCTGGGACGTCCGCTTGAACTCGTACTTGCCAACCAAAGACTTCGAGCGCGGTGCCACGATAGCGACCGACAATATTGGGTTTTCTGAGAAATTCCTTATCCAAGAGACTATCACACCTACGGACGAAGCGCTCAAGGTCACGGAGATCGAACTCGCTCGCCGATTGGGCAATCGCGACGCTTGGCTGTTTGGCGGAACGTACGGGCTGTTTGGCGACAGTGTCGACACCGCGGGTACGAAGTTGGGTGTGCGCGGCTATGTCACGCCAGACCTGCTTTTGCAATTCGCCGTGAACGACGACGACGAGTTCGGTACCAACTCAGTTTTTAGCGCCACTTGGTTCATTGGCCGCACGCGCGACCCGTCGTACTGCTCGCCGTCGCTTCGCCAGCGAATGCGTGAGCCGGTGATTCGAAACGACTATGTCGCCATCCGCCAAGGAAGCGAGATGGGCGGCACACCGCTTGAAGGCGACTTCGACGGCGAAGTCCAGCCGATTCAGGTTGTGCACGTCGATAGCACCGCGGCGGCTGGCGGCGACGGTTCGTTCGAGAATCCGCTCAACATGCTCTCTGGTATCGAGGCCAACAGCGACCCGAACGCCATCGTGCTGGTGCACGGCGGTAGCAGCTTCACCGACGATCCGGCCGTGCTGCAAGACGGGCAGAGAATGTTAGGCGAAGGTGGCGGCATTGAGCACATGGTTACGACGACCAACTTCGGCGTTGTTACGCTGCCAGAGACGGCTGTCGGCGCAATGGACGGGCCAATTCCCACCATCGACAACACGGGCGCGGCGGTCGATGCCGTTACGTTGGCTGTTGGCACCACGGAGGTATCGAACCTGTCGATCACTGGCGGCGATCGCGGTGTGGTCTCGCCTAATGGTTCGCTGGGCGTCAACATCAACAACCTGACGGTCGCCGATACTACTGGCAACGGCATTGAGCTGACGCCCGGCACCGAGACGATCGACGGCGACCTGATGGTACGCTTCCAGCCGATGCTGACAAATCTCACGTTCACCAACATTGGCGGCGACGACATCTTCATCGACGCAGCCTCGCCCGAACCTGCGAGCGTGCCGGTGACCGAGAACATCGTCATCTCCGAGGTGACCAGTACGTTCGGCGACGGTGTCGGTATCAACTTGTCCAACAACCAAAGCGCCGTGAGCATTACCGACTACTCGCACGATCTCGGCGATGGTGCCGCTGGTGGCGGTATTTTGCTTACGAACACCGAAGGCGTGGTGACCCTCACCGATGCAACGATCGGCAACGAGGCCGGCTTCGGCATCTCGGTGGTCGACAGCACCGCAGACCACGTCTTCAACCAAGTGGAGATCACCGACACGACCGGCACCGCCATGCACGTGAGCGGCGGCACCGGCGACGTGATGTTTACCGGCAAGATCACCCAGGGTGCGGCGGGAGCTACCGTGTTGGTCGAGAACGGCCACTCCGGGGCGCTCGACTTCTTCGAGGGCACTGCCGACGACGGCGTGATCGACGCTCAGTTCGGTGACGGCTTGGTCTTCAATAATGCGGACGGAACCTACACGTTCCTCGACGGCGTCAGCATTACCGGAACCGACATGGGCATCGACATCACCAACGGTTCGGACGGCACGGTTTCGCTACTCGAGGCGACCATCACCGACACCAACGGCGTGGCAGTTCACGTCGAAGGTGGCGAGGCAAGCCTCAACTACACGGGCAAAATCACCCAAAACAACGCTTTCGATACTGTGTTTGTAGAGAACGGGCACACGGGAACGCTCGCGTTCAACGAATTGGATAGCGACGAAGGCCTGATCGACGCTTTCAACGGCGATGGTCTACAGTTCGACGACGCCGATGGTACGTATCGCTTTACTGGACAAGTGGTGCTCGATGGAACGAGTAATGGCGCCGACACCGCGATTGACCTACTCAACGATACCGACGGAACTTTTGAGTTCAACGATGCCACGATTACCGATCCAACGGGCATCGCTGTAAACGTTGACGGTGGTTCGTCCATTTTCACACTCACCGGTCAGGTCTCACAGAACAACAACGCAGCGGCCGTTTCGGTAAGTGGCGGACACGACGGAGATATGACATTCCTATCTCCTGATGCGACGACGAACGTCGTCACTGCGACCAACGGTACGGGTCTGCAATTCAACGATGCGGATGGCAACTATGCGTTCACCGGTAGCGTCGAACTCGATGGGTCGTCGGTCGCCGCCGACACCGGTATCGATATCATCAACGACTCCGCTGGTACGTTCACGTTCTCCGACACCACAATCACCGATCCAACTGGCACCGCGTTCAACGTCGTTGGCGGCAGTGCCGACGTCGCGTTCACGGGAGAAATTGCTCAGAACAACAATGCTTCGGCGGTTTCGATATCGGGCAATCACACGGGAACTATCTCGTTTGATTCCATTGACACCAGCACGAACGTGATTTCCGCTACCAATGGTGATGGTCTGCAATTCAACGGAGCGGACGGCACATACAACTTCAACGGCGATGTACTGCTGGATGGGTCGTCGGTCGCCGCCGACACGGGCATCGACATTCTCTCGTCGGATGGAACCTTTACGTTTGCCAACACCACGATCATCGATCCTACTGGTGCGGCGTTTAATGTCAGCGGCGGGGAGGCTAACGTGACGTTTACTGGCCAAATCAGTCAAGACAACAACGCGGACACGATCGCAGTCGCCGGCGGACACACGGGAACCATGACTTTCTTCGATGGCGACGGTGACTTGATCACCGCAACCAACGGCGACGGTTTGCAGTTCAACAACGCGGATGGCGACTATGCGTTCCTCGGCACTGTTTCGCTCGACGGTACGAGCAACGGGGCCGACACCGGAATCGACATCATCGGCGACTCCGACGGCGACTTTACCTTCAGCGACACGACGATCACCGATCCCACAGGCATCGCGTTCAATGTGGTGGGCGGCAGCTCCGATGTCACGTTCACGGGTAAGATCAATCAGTCGAATAACGTTGCGACGGTATCAATAACCGGTGGACACAACGGCACGATGACCTTTAGCCAATCTTCTGCTGGCGGCGTGGTGAACGCCACCAACGGTACGGGACTTCAGTTTGACAACGCCGACGGCACTTACTCGTTTAACAGCGGCGTGGTGCTGAATGGTGGTGATGCGGGCGTCGACATCCTGAACGATTCAGCGGGTACGTTTAACTTCAATAGCGCTTCGGAGATCACTAATCCGACCGGTGACGCATTTGTCATCACCGATAGCGGCGCCAACGTGAATTACGATGGAACTATCAACAACAACGCGGGCCGATCCGTGCGAATCGAGAATAACACGTCCGGCACGGTGACGTTTGACGGGCTGGTGACCGACACGGGCGAAGGCATCTTGGTAAATGGTAACACCGGTGGCAGCTTTAGCTTCGGCGGCGGCACCGACCTCGACACCACCACGAACGACGCGGTCACGCTCAATAACAACACGGGCACGAGTATTTCGTTCTCGTCGATGGACATCAACACGACCACGGGCGACGGCTTTGTGGCTACCAACTCCGAGGGCGTCACTGTGCTCGGTCCTGGAAATCAGGTCACTACCACGGGTGGCATTGGCCTCAATCTGAACGACGTGGTCGTTGGTGCTCAGGGCATTACGCTCGACAGCGTGTCGGTCGACGGCGGGGCGAACGGCATCGTAATGAACAACGTTACTGGTGGGCCAGTCATTGTTGGCTTCGGGGCCACATCGACTGGCGACGGCGGTATCATCCAAAACACCACCGGAGCTGGCGTGATGCTGACCAACGTGGAAGACTTCACGATGAACTTCGTCCGCGTTATCGACAGCGGCGACGATGGCGTCGTGGTCGAACACACCAACGCGACGACGGTTGCCTCCGACATCACAATCAACGACACGGTCATTCGTGGCTCGACGACACAAGGCGTGGACGTCGATGCCAGCAGCACCGCTACGTTCGACTTTACGATGAACAGGAACACGCTAGACAGTAATGGTGCTGAAAGCGTCGAGATTAGCATCAACGACGACGCCAGCGTCGCCAATGTGATCGTCAATGGCAATGTGATCAATAACACGAGCAACCAAGAGGGCTTGCTAATCAGCACCAATGGAGCAGCTGGAAAGACGCTCAACCTGCTCGTCGAAGAAAATACCATTACCAACAACGATGGCACCGCCGTTGCCGCCGATCTGCAAGCAAACGGTGCTGGCGTGGTGAACGCCACGTACTTTAACAACGTGTTCGTCAACAGCAACGTTGCGACGGGGCGTCCCTTCGAGGTGTCGACCAACGACGCAGGCGCCGATCTCCGGCTTCGCATGGAAGGCAACGATGCCTCGGCGGGCGGTGCCGGCGACGATTACTTCCTAATCGAGAGCAGCGGTACTTTCCGCGTGCAGAACCTCAACAACCCAGCGGGCGGCACTATTCAGGACACCAATACGGGAACGTTTGATATCGATCCCGGCATCACTGAGTTCCCGGGAATTGTGCCGCAGCCGTAGAATGTGGAGCTGAAATGACGTGCGAGAGGAGCAGTGACCAGTGAGGACACGACCGGTCATGATCATTTGACCGCAATCACACGATTGAAGTGCAACCGCACTTCGCCGTCGACCACGCGGCGGACGCCTTCGACCAGGCAATGAGGTTCGTTGTCTTCCTGGCCGCGGCGGACGATTTCGTCGCACTCCACGCCCGGTGGTACTGTGAAGGTCGACTGGTAGATGATTTGGTTGCCGGCGTCGAGTTCGGGAACAATGAAGTGGCACGTCGCCCCGTAGGTGAGCATGCGGCTGGCGAATGCTTCGTGGTAAGGCCGGATGCCCGGAAAGCTTGGCAGCAGGCCATGGTGCAGATTAATAATCCGACCGCCCGCGTACTTCCAGCAACTCGAAGCGGGCAGCACGCGCATGTACCGAGCCAACACGATGTAGTCTACTTCGTGTTGATCGCATACATCGATCAATTGTTCGTCGTTCGGCGCGCCGGACTGATCGGCGATGTTGACCCACGGAACGCCAAACTGCTCAGCCAAGTGGCGGCACTTGTCTCGATTGCCGATCATCACGCTCGGTTCCGCTTTCACGTGTCCATCGCGAATCGCACGTAACAAGGCCAGCGGTGTTTCGGGTCGAAACGTCACGCAGATGGCCAGCCGGGGTTTGCGACCCGAGATGTTGGGCGACCACGTCCGCACAGATAGCCCGGTCGACTTGGCCACGTCTGCCATCTGCTGGTCAACTTCTTCTCTGCGATCCGCATCGATGTCCACACGAGTGAGCATCGAGAATACAGACTCCTGATCGTGATCGTACATCTGAATCTCACCGATGTTTGCGCCGAGTTCGGTGACGGAATGCACGATGGGATCAGCCAAGCCGCGATTATCAGGGCCTACAGCGGTAATGACGACTTGCATGACGATGCCAACAGAAGCGTGGACTAATGATGTGCTGTTTTGCACCTTAGTCTATCAGCGCGCAAGAACCAGTGCAGGGGACCGGTTGTTCGCTACTAGAGGGCTGCCATCGCTTTGGTGGCAGCCAATGTTTCGTCGATCTGCGACCAGATGTGGCTCAGTCGGTCGTCGTGCAAATCGAGCCGTTCGAAAACTCCATCTGACGGAGTGACCGGTTTCGCGTCTTCCAGTACGCCGGCGTCGCTACGAGTTGCAATGTAATCGGAAATCGCCACCAGGTCGGTAAGATCTTGCTCTTCCCCTTTGTATTCTTCCGGCTTGTGGTGGAACTCGATTGCGCTAACCAATCGGGCGGGGAATCGCGATCTCCAAGCCACGTAAGCGCCAAGCTGCGACGGATCGAACGTAAGGACGTTGCGAACCGCCACGTGTAGCGACACGCCTTCTTGCATCGTCGCGCGAATCTTGGGTACGTGCCGCGCGAGGTGCTGATCGACGATCAGCAGGCCCATATCATGCAGCAGACCCGCTAGGTACGCTTCCTCGGCGTCGCCGACATTGAGAGTTTTGGACAGCAGCCGGGCGACCGCGCCCACAGCCATCGAGTGGCTCCAAAGCTGGTTGCGGTCGAGCGTGGTGTCGTTGGTCGACGGGCTGAATTGGCGCGACACGAACACGGTGATCGCCACATTCCGGATCTGCTTGGTTCCCAAGAGGGCAATCGCACTCTTCAAGTCGGCTACTTCTTGTCGCACGCCGTAAAACGATGAATTGACGATGCGGATGATCCGCGCTGCGAGCGCCGGGTCTTTCTCGATTAACTGACGCAGGTCTTCAGCGTCGGTCGCTTCGTCGACCGCCGCTTCGATAATTCGTAGTGCGATCGATGGCAGCGACGACAACTCGCTGAGTCGCTGAAACAACGTCTCTAGCGCTTCGTTGGGCAGTTGAAGAGTGCCCTGGCACAGTTCATCTTTCGATGGGTTAGCAGTTGCCGTCACGGGTCTATCAATCGTGCTGGGGTTAAGGATTCAAACAACCTACCCACGACATCGTCACTAGCATTCCGCAGCGGTGACGTGCTTCTGGGCGATAGTAAACAGTAGCTTGTGACATGTTCGACATGGAGTTTTTGCGCAGCGAAGGCCACATTTACTGGGCTCGGTTAGGCGGATGATGCGGGATGTTCGGGCGATCACAACTTCCGCAGCAACTGGCCGCATGTCAATTTGCCCCGGCCGAATGGCGTAGTAGCTTTCATCATGGGCCGTGGTGCGGTCGTCCTCATCCTACCGTTAGGCCCGTACAGCACACAGCTAACCTACGTACTACGAGTTGCCGCAATGACGATGCAAAACACTGGCGGAGGGGCCGCCATCGAAGACGGGACAATGGTTGAAGATCGTCTCGACGTGCTGATGAGCCGTATCAACCGATTAACTGCTTCTGGGGATTCTGGGGCCGGTATGCCGGCCTCGGTGCCCAGCGCCGTGGTGGAGGAACCACCGGAGCCGCCTCAAGATTCAGAGGAAGCGCTACTAAGCGAGTCGGTCGTCGACGCGCGCGACGGTCACGGCGACTGGTTTCCCACCGAGCCCGACGACTTTCGCAAGGCGGGACTATCGGACAGCGAAGTAGAAGACCTACTGCTGAAGTGTCTCAACGCCCAAAGCGAGGCGAGCGGTCGCGACCTCTCCGACCAAGTGAAGTTGCCGTTCCGGCTTCTCGACTCAACGCTACAGCAGATGAAGCAGGACCAGTTGGTCGCCCACCGTGGGGCGTCCATGATGAACGACTACATCTACCAACTCACCAACAAGGGGCGCGAGCGCGCCAAGAAGCTTAGCGAACACTGCACGTACTATGGCTCAGCACCCGTGTCGCTGAGCCACTACATCGACAGCGTGTCGAAGCAAACGATGGCCGATCAGCACCCATCGGAGGCCGATCTGCATCGTGCGTTTGAAGACCTACTGATCGACAAGCGGATGTTGCTCCGCTTGGGGCCAGCCATCAATTCCGGACGTGGGTTGTTCCTCTATGGAGCGCCAGGCAACGGCAAGACGAGCATCGCGGAACGGGTGACCAAGGCATTCGGCGAAGCCATATGGATTCCCCGCGCCATTGGCATTGATGGAGAGATCATTCGGTTGTACGACCCCAGCATGCATGAAGTGGCGCCCCAGGAGGATTTTGAGGGGCTTCTGGACAATCGCAAGATCGACCATCGTTGGGTTCGCATCCGCCGGCCAACGATTGTGGTTGGCGGTGAGTTGACGATGGACGCGCTGGAAGTGAAGCTGAACACCACGACCAACGTCGGCGAGGCGCCGCTGCAGCTCAAGAGCAACTGCGGCACTTTGGTAATCGACGACTTCGGCCGTCAGCGGATGACGACCGACGAGTTGCTCAATCGTTGGATCGTTCCGCTGGAAAAGCGTTATGACTTCTTGAACTTGGCGAGCGGTAAGAAGATTCAGGTGCCGTTTGATCAGTTGATCATTTTCTCCACCAACCTGGAACCAAAGGATTTGGTGGACGACGCGTTCTTGCGACGTATTCCCTACAAGATCGAAGTGACTGATCCCGAGGAAAGCGCCTTTAGGGAGCTATTCACGATCATGGCGCCAATTATTGGTGTGGAGTTTGACCAAACAGCGCTCGAGTACCTGATCGAGACCCACTACAAGGCAGTACAACGGCCGATGCGATGTTGCCAGCCGCGCGACTTGCTGCAGCAAGTGAAGAACTACTGTCACTACGTGAAGCAGCCATCGGTGATGACGAAGCAGAACATGGACTTCGCGGTAGAAAACTATTTCGCGGTCATGTGATCGGAAAGCTCACCAAGCAAACCCCCGATACCGGAGCCGTTGGCTCATCGCTGGGTCCCGTTGCCGAACTCCAAAGGCAATTGCGGATCGGGCTCGCCATTCGCCGATAGTTCTTCGTGCAGCAGGCTCGGCTGGATGTCGCGGTTGTGCTGGTACTTGCTGGCGTACTCGGTGACCTCGCCGGTCAGTTCATGATAGAAGATTTGGCAAATCGGTACGCCTGCGTAGATGCGTATGGGTTGCACCGCGAACATCTCGAGTGTCCAGTAGCCCGAGAACCCGACGTCACCAAATCCTGCGGTGACGTGCACGAACAGTCCCAATCGCCCAATGCTCGACCGGCCTTCGATTTGCGGCACGAGGTTGTGGGTGGTTGTGCGTTCGAGGGTTCGGCCCAGGTACAACTGGTTGGGGCTGAGTGTGAGCCCTTCCTTGGGGATCTCAATCCGCCGCACCCGATTGGCCTTCGCCATATCGAGCACCAGTTCCTCGTACACGAGCAACTCGTTGTGCAGCGTTAAGTTGTAACTATTGGGATTGAGATGCGACTCATCGAACGGTTCGATCAGAATGTCGTCGCCCAGTCGCTCGTGAATCTGCTGCCCAGAAAGGATCATGCGAAGTGCTCCTTACTCACCCCACGCTTGGCCAAAACGCAGGCTGAATTACACCTTAGCAAGTGGAGGAATTCAAGCCAGCATTTTCTCCCGTAATCAGCGACAATTCGATCGCAGCGGAACCGCGGGAGCTAGAATCCGAGCCACTGTTTCACGGTGCCTTCGACGTTCGAGAATTGTTCGTCGGGCAGGACTCCAAGTTTTCGAACTAGCTTGACGCCCGGAATAGTGACGAGGTCTTGTGCGTCAAATGCTCCTGCCTTCAGGAACTTAACGTTCGTAGGGCACTCGAACCGCGACCCCCGGCTGCTCGTCGTGTGAGCTGCCATTGTTACTAGAGCGCGGTCGGTATCTTGCATCTGCGGGCACGCTTAGGACGACGCAAGGCCGCACTTTTCCGACCATTCCAAGGTCGACCAGCCAGACTTCACCGCAGTTTGCCATCCTTCGCCTCGGGCTCGTCGGCGTCAAGTGTTTGAAACAAACCGTTTGCAAATTGAATCAGGTGTTGGTCCGAAAGGTCGGCAGCGGATAGCGCATTCGAGCGTTGGAGCATTGTCACCAAGAGCTCGTGTTGCTCGGCTGCGGGTAACGCTTCGAAAGACGCAAGTAATTGTGACGCTGACTCGGACATGGATCGCCAGTTTCAACGGTGAAGTTTGCGGAGCAGACTGCATATAAAGAACAACAGAGCGTGCTTGCGGAGGCTACATTCCGTGCAACATCAGACTCCGACTTGCGGGCAGAATTTTCGCATGGAGCACTCCTCGCATTTTGGTTTGCGGGCGTTGCAGATTGCCCGGCCGTGATGAATCATCCGGTGCGAGAAATCGATCCATGACTTCTTGGGCAAAATCTCCATCAAATCGCGTTCGGCTTTCACGGCGTCGGTTTGATCGGTAAGTCCCAGTCTTCTCGACAGTCGCCCAACGTGCGTATCGACAACTACGCCGGTCGGGATGCCATAAGCCGTGCCGAGAACCACATTGGCGGTCTTGCGTCCGACGCCCGGCAGCTTAACGAGCACATCGAGGTCTTGAGGCACCTCCCCATCGTGGTCGTCCACCAACGCCTGGGAGCATGCTTTGATACTCTTCGCTTTGTTGCGGAAGAAGCCAGTGCTCTGCACCAGTTTCTCGAGCGTCTTCACCGGCGCAGTCGCCATGTCGTCGGGCGTTGGAAGCTTGGCGAATAGCTCCTTGGTCACGATGTTTACCCGCTCGTCAGTACACTGGGCCGAGAGAATGGTCGCGATCAGCAGCTCGAAGGGCGAATCGTGCACTAAGGCGCACTCGGCGTCGGGGTAGTCGGCGGCCAATCGCCGCAGCACCTTCGCCGCTTGCTTCTTTCGCTCGTCGGGTGGGAGTGCGGTCGTCTTGCGTGTTTGCTTCTTGGGCGCTTTCTTGGAGGCCTTCTTCTTCGCCATATATCGTGTCCTGGGCGACCGGTTGCGGGGAAAGAGTTTGATTGTTGATAAACACAGCATAAAGTCCCTTAAATCCATTACCTAGGGCACAACCGCACCTACCGCTCGCAGCACGATCGTGCTTGACCCAAGCCGGCTACCGACATAGGCTTAGCTCAAGCAGGGACTATGCCAAATGACCTGCGCTGCGGCGCAATTTGTATGGCGAATCGATTCGCCCCCCATAATATCGGAGACCCTTTACCATGAGCCAAGCCGACTTCCAAGCGTCGAACCCGTACGCGTCGTTCGGCACCATCGCCGCCGACGCCCCCGCCACCGACCGCTTGGCGTTCATCAAGCGGACCTACATGCACTTGATGCTGGCCGTGTATGCGTTGGTGACGTTGGAGTTTATTTACTTCAACGTGTTCGCCGAGCAAATGAATACCTACATGCCACAGCTGCTCGGTTCATTCTGGATGCTGGTCATGTTCGGCGGGTTTGTCATCACCGGGTACATCGCAAACCACTGGGCCCAGTCCGAAGTGAGCGTCAGCAAGCAGTACATGGGCCTAGGGCTCTATGTGTTTGCCCAGTCGATCTTCCTGGCTCCACTACTGTGGATTGCTAATCAATATGTAACTCCGATCGGTGGGTACGAATTCGGTCCAATTGCGGTTGCCGGTGTGCTGACATTTTTCGTGTTTGCGGGGCTCACGGCCGGTGTGTTTCTGACGAAAGCCGACTTCTCGTTCCTCGCGCCAGCCCTGGCCATCGGCGCCATGCTTGCGTTTGGGTGCATCATCGCGAGCTTCATTTTCCCAGGAATACTTTCCGGGTTGTGGTTTCCGATTGCCATGGTAGTGCTGGCTTCGGGTTACGTCCTTTACGACACATCCAACGTTCTACATCATTACCGCACCACGCAGCATGTAGCCGCGTCGCTGGCATTGTTCGCCTCGGTCGCACTGTTGTTTTGGTACATACTGCAAATCGTCTTGGCAGCTTCCAGTCGGCGCTAACCGGCGAAGTTGCTTTTGATAGGATCATCGGGCTAAGCCGCAGGCCACGGGGGCTTGCGGTTTAGCCCGCTTTGAATTTGGGCACAAACGACGCGGTTTCTGCCCAGATTTCGCCTCGTTGGTGGTCAAAACCCTATCCTATTCGGGCTACTGGTCTATGATGCACTTAGGGGCAGACGACGCCGGCGCCATTCCAACTCGCACTACTGGTGAACGCAACGGATGAACCCTGCCGATTTCGAACACGTTGAATTCGACGCCACTGAGTTCTCGGGCACCGTGAGGATGTTCCCCATCCCCAATCTGGTAATGTTCCCGCACGTGGTGCAGCCGCTGCACGTTTTCGAAGAGCGATACCGCGAGCTGATGCAGGACGCAGTGGCGACCGATCGGTTGATCGCCATGCCGGTGCTCAAGCCCGGTTGGGAACCCGATTACGCGGGGCGTCCGCCGGTTGAGCCGTGGGCGTGCCTGGGCAAAGTCGTACTCCACAACAAGCTGCCCGATGGATGCTTTAATTTGTTGTTAATGGGCGTCGCCCGCCTGCGAATCGATGAGGAACTCGATCCGCTGCGAAGCTTCCGACAGGCTAAAGCCGAGATTGTCGCCGACATTTGTCCGTCGGCAGACAATGACGAAGCAATCGATTTGCGGCGGCGCTTGGTGGAGGCGTTTGACGCATCGATTGCGAAGGGCGACGCGCCTGCTTCGCTTTCGCAACTACTCGATAACGAGATGCCGCTCGCACAGTTGTCGGACATGGTCTCCTACGCGTTGGCCATGCCGGCGGAGGCGAAACTCGCCCTCTTGGCCGAGCCGTGTGTGGTCGCACGTACGCACCAACTGCTTGAGTTGCTTGGCGCTTCGATGCCGCGCTGTGCGGCCCGTGGCGACTTTCCGCCACCCTTTAGCGTTAACTAGCCGCCTTTCGCTTCAAGCGTGCTCGGATCATAATTGACGATGCGCTAGCGCTGCGGCGCTTCTTGGTTGCGACCATCACCGTCCCCACAAGGAACCAACGTGCAAACTGCAAGCGAAACTGGCTCGCTCGATGGCGAGACCGCCGAACTTGAACCAAGCGTAGTGACAGACGTCGATCTGCCCCGCATCGAGCGGGCTGTACGCGAGATCCTGGCCGCCGTGGGCGAAGACCCCGACCGCGAGGGGCTCCTCGAGACTCCGTCGCGCGTGGCTCGGATGTACGCTGAGTTGTTTAGTGGTCTGCACGACGATCCGCGTCAGCACTTGCAGAAGTTCTTCACAGAAGAGTACGACGAATTAGTGCTGGTTCGCGACATCAGCTTCAATAGCATGTGCGAGCACCACATGCTGCCGTTCACTGGAAAAGCGCACATCGGCTACGTTCCCAACGGACGCGTCGTGGGACTGAGCAAGCTGGCCCGCGTCGTGGAAGTCGTGTCGAAGCGGCCGCAAGTACAAGAACGGATGACTGAGTCGATCGCCAACCTGCTGATCGAGGAGCTTGACGTCAAAGGCGTTGCCGTGGTGATAGAAGCGACGCACTCGTGCATGACCATTCGCGGAGTCCGCAAACCAGGCAGCTTGTGCGTCACGTCGGCGATGAAGGGCTTATTCCGATCCAACCTATCGAGCCGCTCGGAAGTAATGAATCTGATTTATGGTGGATAGGCGGTAGTGGCCAGTGGCGAGTGGCCGCAAGCGATGAGCCACCTTTGCCACTGATTATTACTCGCCACTAGTCCTTCGCCACTTGCCACTACTGCCCCATGGACCCAGAACGGCAACGCATCGAAGAAGATTTACGTGGCCTAGTGGCGGGCGACGTGCGGTGCGACGATACCGCCGCTCAACTCTACGCTACCGATGCGAGCGTGTATGAAGTTCGTCCGCAGGCAGTCGTGCGACCTAAGTCGACCGCCGACGTGCAGGCCACCGCGCGCTACGCCAGCGAGAACGGCTTGCCGGTTCATGCCCGCGGCGGCGGCAGTAGTGTAGCTGGCGCGGCATTAGGGCGGGGCGTAGTGGTCGATTTCTCGCGGTACTTGCGTCGCGTCTTGCAGTTGCGTACCGATACGGTTCGCGTCCAGGCTGGCGTAGTGCACGGCGAACTCAATCGGCTGCTGGCCACCCACAATCGTGTGTTTGGCCCCGACCCGGCCATGTCGCACGTCACCACTATGGGTGGAGTGGCTGCAACGAACTCTACCGGCAGCCACTTCCTCCGATATGGAGCACCGCGCGACCACATTCAAAAGATGCGGGTGGTGTTGGCTGACGGTACGTTGATCGATGCCGGCAAGCACCTAGTGCCACCGACGCAACCGCAGCTCTCGGATACACCCACCGAGGCCGAACGTCTGTCGCACATTGTTTGGACGGTGGCCGCCATCATCGAGCGGCATCGGGAGCAAGTCGAGTCTACCAGCATCCATAGCGCAGTGAACTGCAGCGGCTATCACCTGCGTGATGTACTGGTCGATGGCCAACTCGATCTAGCCAGGCTGTTGGTCGGCAGCGAAGGCACATTGGCACTCACCACCGAGTTGGTGGTGGGCACCGACACGCTGCCCGCGCATACCGGCGTGGTGCTATTGATCTTCGACAGTCTCGATAAGGCCGCCCGCGCTGCGCAGGAAGTGCTAACGTTCGAGCCCTCGGCTTGCGATCTGATGGATCGCCGGCACCTAAGTCTTGCCCGCGAGCTTGATGTGCGGTACGAACTACTAATCCCAGGCGCTGCCGAGGCGGTGCTCATGGTCGAGCACTCGGGCGAGTCGGCAGAGGAAGTCGAGAACAAGCTCAGCACCACGGTCCGGCACGCCACGGTTACTACACGATTGGCAGCCGGCGCGCAAGTGGCGCAAGACCCGGCCGATGCGGAACTCTGTTGGCAGCTTGCCAAACGGTTCGTGCCTACGCTTTACCGGCTGCAGGGAGTTCGTCGTCCGATTCCGTTCGTAGAGGACATGGCGTTGCCGGTCGCCGCGCTTCCCGTGTTCTTCCGTCATATGCAGGAGGTCTTCAAGCGCGAACAGGTGATCGCCAGCGTATTCGGGCACGCGGGTCACGGGCAATTGCACGTCCGACCGTTCCTCGATTTGGCGAATCCCAACGAGAAAGGCCGGATGGAACGAATTGCCAGCGAGCTGTACGAAAAAGTGTGGCTCTTGGGCGGCACGATTAGCGGCGAACATGGCGATGGGCTCAGCCGCACGCCGTTTGTCACCGGGCAGTACGGCCCACTGGTCAATGTGTTCCGCGAGATCAAACGTGTTTTCGATTCTGGAGGCGTTCTCAATCCCGGCAAGGTGGTGCCAGAGGCCGGCGCGCGGATGATTCACCACATGCGGCAGGTGGTTCCCGAAGTCGACAGTCCTCAGCCCTCGGACAACAGCGATCCAAACGAAGCGGAACCGCGAACCAGTGCGGCAGGGCAATTGGTCGAGTTGCAACTCGATTGGGACGTCGATCAAGTAGCCCATACCGCCCGCACTTGCAACGGTTGCGCGGCATGTCGCACCCGTGCGGTGGGTACCCGGATGTGCCCTGTGAACCGCGTCGCCCCGCGCGAGGAGGCTTCGCCCCGGGCCAAGGCCAATCTGATGCGGGCGGTACTCACGGGGCAGTTGCCGCCGGACACGACGCTGCAGGAAGCGTCGAAGGAAGTGGCTGACCTCTGCTTTCATTGCCACATGTGCCGCATCGAGTGCCCCGCCAACGTCGACATCCCGCGGCTCATGGTCGAGGCCAAAGCCGAGTACGTAGGCAACAACGGCCACAACGTGCACGATTGGCTGAATGCACGGGTCGACATGCTAACGCACATGGCTTCGCGTATGCCACGATTGTCGAACTGGCTGTTCAAGAACCGTCAGGCGCGCTGGCTGATGGAGAAGATATTGGGCATCAGTCAAGCGCGTGCGCTGCCCAAGCTTGCCCGGCGGCCGTTCCTCAACACCGTTGGACGGGGCAAACTTGAACGTCTCGATGCCGACGCGCCGCACCGGGTGGCGGTATTTGTCGACACCTATGCCAACTTATTCGATACCGAGCTCGCTGAGTCGCTGCTGAAGGTGCTCGATCACAATGGCGTCGAAGTGTACGTGCCGCCCAGTCAGCGGCACTCGGGCATGCCGCTGATCGTTGGCGGGTCGCTCGACCACGCGCGACGGCTCGCGCATCGCAACGTCGCGTCTTTGGTCGAAGCCGTGCGACTAGGATTTAAGGTGGTTTGCACCGAGCCTACCGCCGTCTTGGCCATCACCCGCGAGTATCCTTCGATGCTTGGCGACGACGAAGACATTCGCCTGGTGGCCGAGAATACGATGGACGCCTGCCACTACCTGTGGACGCTCCACCAACGAGGCGGGCTGCAACTCGACTTCCAACCGCAAGAATACGAAATCGCTCACCACACTCCGTGCCACTTGCGGGCGCTCGAGGTTGGTACGCCGAGCGTCAACTTGCTGCGACTGGTGCCGGGCCTCAAAGTGCACAGCATCGAGAAAGGTTGCAGTGGTATGGCAGGCACTTGGGGACTCAAGCGTCGCAACTACCGCACCAGTTTGCGTATCGGGCTACCACTCATTAGCGAGGTTCGCGACGGCCCCTACCATGCCGCGATGACAGAGTGCAGCACCTGCGCCATGCAAATCGACGGTGGCACGCACAAGCCCACGGTGCACCCGATTAAGGTGCTGGCGGCGGCGTACGGTTTGATGGCCCCACCTGTCCCATTCAACGCCGCGCCGCACGCGCCGGCTGTCGGGTGATGACCAATAGCGAATCTGCGATGACCCATATGTTGGATCACTCGAAATGAGGATTGAAGTGCTCCTCTTCGCCGGCGTCCGCGAGGCGGCGGACAGCGATCGCGTGACGATCGACCTGCCCGACGGCGCTACGTACGCCGGCTTGCTGGCTGCACTTGAGGTTGAGATTCCCACCGCGAGTGCAGCGCTTGCTTCAAGCCGTTTGGCGGTGGATGGGGAATTTGTGGATTTGCAGTCGCCAGTAGAGGTCGCCGGTGAGGTGGCGCTGATTCCGCCGGTGAGCGGGGGTTAGACGATCTCGAAGGCAATTGTTCACAAACTGCGACCGTTACCGCCATTTAATCGGGACATCCTCAAAGCGCTGAACGGCCGGGTCCGACCACGTCCAAAACTGAAGGTTGAAGAGGATTGCTGTCGCGGCATTGATGATAGTCAGCTCGGTCGGCGGCGACCAATCGCTGTACCAACAGAATCCCAGTAACAACATGTAAGCGACTAGTAAGTAGTTGAGAATCTTTGGGCGGCGCACTATGTAGGGGCTGATCCGATGACGGAGCAAGTACCCAACAGCAAGGCTCCCAACGGTCACGACGACCTCTCGGTAGCTCCGAAATGCCAACACGCCAGTGGCGGAGAAAACAATCATGCCTCCGGCAAGCAACAACAGTCGCCATGTAGCGCCGAACCCAAGCTTGTTGTGAACGTGTTGAAAGCGACGGATCATGTGTCTAACGTCTCAACTGGTCGCTTGGCTGGCGTAGTGGAAGTCAAGCTAGCGTAGCGACGCACAGAGTGACTGCCAAGATGCGCTCCGGAGCTCCTCCCCCGCGCGTCTTTGCCACTCTGCGCTTTTGTGTCGAACCCCAGCGCGGCCAAATTTCGCGGTAGAAAACGTCGCTTAGTATGATCTAATAGTGGTTCGCAAAGGGGTGTGGGCTCGTTTCGTGGAGCCCATCAAGTCCCAGCGTTCAATGGCGCGCGGCGCAAGTAATTGCACACTGATTCCGACACCTAGGAAAAAACGACGAGCTGTTCGATCCATGCCACGATTGCTTTTGCCTGCAAAACACGACAGAAACTAGAATTGCCTCCGTCCGGGCCAGCGGAGTAAATGCACAGCGAATCGTTTGTGCGTAGTTTGGGAAAAAACTCAGCGAGAATGGTCGCCCTCACCCAAAAACCGATCGACGTCAACGAACTAGTTGCCGCTGCCAGTCAGCCGGCGGCCGGGGCGGTGGTGGCGTTTGTCGGCGTCACACGACAGTTCACCGGCGAGCGAGAGACCGAGCGGCTCGAGTACGAAGCGTACGAGTCGATGGCCGAATTCGGACTGGCCGAGTTGGAAGCTGCCGCCCGCAAACGGTGGCCTTTGGTGGAATGCCAGATTGTCCATCGATTGGGCGAAGTTCCGGTGTCGGAGGCGAGCGTGGCCGTGGTGGTGAGCAGCGCCCATCGGCGCACCGCGTTCGAAGCCGGCGAGTGGCTGATCGATACGCTCAAGCAAGACGTGCCAATTTGGAAGCAGGAACATTTTGCCGATGGCAATGCTGAGTGGGTGCATACGCTTAAGCCGCGCCGCGAAACGAAGCGCGAGCAGAGATAAGAGCCTCAAGTGAGCAATGACCCTAGCCAACACGAACCGCTCTTCGACTCGTTTGGCCGGCGGCACACCAGTCTTAGGTTGAGTGTGACCGATCGGTGCAACATTCGGTGCTTCTACTGCATGCCCGCGAAGGAGGTTCGCTTCCTGCCGCGGAGCGAGATTCTCTCGTTCGAAGAGATCGAGCGATTTGTCCGCGTCACCGCGGCGATGGGTGTGTCGCGGGTTCGCATTACGGGTGGCGAACCATTGGTGCGATCGGAATTGCCGACGCTCGTCGGCAAGTTGGCGGCAGTCTCGGGCGTCGAGGAAGTCGCGCTCACGACCAACGGCATGCTGCTCGACGAGCATGCAGCGCCGCTCAGAGAGGCTGGCCTCGACCGGTTGAACATCAGCCTCGACACGCTCGATGCCGCAAAGTTCGAACAGATGACTCGCCGTCAAGGACTCGATCGCGTGCTCGCGGGCATCGACGCGGCGCAGCATGCCGGTTTCACGCGGATTCGCCTGAACGCACTCGCCATCCGCCATCAAACCGAGGACGAAGTGGTGCCGATGGTTGAGTTCGCCATCGAGCGCGGGCTGCAGATGCGGTTCATCGAGTTCATGCCGCTCGATGCCGACGCGCAGTGGACCGACGACCAGGTGCTGACGGGCGAGCGGATTCGCGAGATTATCGAGCAGTCGCTCGGACGCCTGGAACCTCTCGAGCGAAGCGATCCAAGTCAGCCGGCGGTGGACTATCGTTTCGTCGAAGGTCGCGGCACGGTCGGCTTCATCAACCCAGTGAGCGAACCGTTCTGCGGGGCATGTGATCGGTTGCGATTGACCGCCGAAGGTCAGGTGCGCAACTGTTTGTTCAGCACCACCGAAGCGGACGCGCGTAAGCTCATCCGCAGCGGCGGCACCGACGAGGAAATCTTCCAACTGGTGCGAGAGTGCATTGCAGCGAAGAAGCCCGGCCATGGGATCGACAACGAGGCATTCCTACGGCCACAGCGGGCCATGTATCAAATAGGAGGGTAGGGGGAGGAACGATGAGCTTTGAGCGATGAACGAGGATTGATAGTTGGCTATTACGGCGAAGCTGTGCGGAGTACATTCATCATTCTGCAAATCAAGAACTCACCCTCCAACCAAAAAACAATGCCCAATAAAGACCCATCCCCCTGGTACTCCGACGGCCTGCGGTTCAGTTGCACTGGCTGTGGCGACTGCTGCACGGGGGCACCCGGATATGTGTGGGTGAACAAGGCGGAGATTGCTGCCATCGCCGAGTTGGTGGAGATGGACGTTGAGAGGTTCGAGCAGAAGTACGTTCGCAAGGTAGGCGTTCGCAAGAGCCTCAAGGAGTACGCCAACGGCGATTGCGTGTTCTTCGACAACCAGTCGCGCAAGTGCAACGTCTACTCCGCCCGACCGAGGCAGTGTCGCACGTGGCCATTCTGGGATTCGAATCTACGGACGCCGGACGCCTGGGAGGCGACATGTCAGGAGTGCCCAGGTGCTGGCAAGGGGAAGCTCTACGACATCGACCAAATCGAGGAGCAGCGCGGCAAGATTCGTGTGTGAATCAGGCCGCAACGGCGGATTCGCCATGCGGCAAGTCGCTGATAGTACAAAGCGCTAAGGGATTTTGACGGTTCGACAAACTTTGAGGTTTGGGTGAAGTCTGCCGACGGGCGGGTCGATAGTAACTTGTGAGTCCCGAGGGCTGCGCTGCGGATGGCGCATGCGGGCAGGTCGAATCGGACGCAAAGCGTTTTGAGACAACGATTTGCGACCAATTGGCTCGGCGCGACGCCGAATCGGCAGCGCCTGACGGGTGCTAAGTTGTTTGAGGATAAGGGTTTGAGTGTGTTTATCGAAGGTTGGTTCCGGTCGCCAGAATGGCCGAACCGCCCCCGACAAATGGCCGTATGAGTAGCCAGTCGGCGCGCGTCAATCTTGACACTAGTGCTTGCTACAATTACACTTGGAGCAATGCACCGCGTCGCTAAGTGGACCATTTTGGTGGTCCCAACTGCTCTTCGGCCGGGGAACTTTCGTTGTGACCAAAAAAGAGATAGTGAAGACCATTTCCGATGAGATTGGGCTGACCCAGCTCAAGACCAAGGAGATCGTCCAGAAGACTTTCGACGCGATCGTCGAGACGCTGGTAGAGGACCATCGGATCGAGCTTCGCAACTTTGGCGTCTTCGAGGTGAAGAAGCGTGCAGCCCGCAAAGCGCGGAACCCACGCACTGGTGAGAAGGTTTCGGTTCCGGAGAAATTCGTCGTAACCTTTAAGCCAGGTAAGGAGATGGAAGCACGCGTTCGCGAGTTAGAGCGTCGTGCGGCTGCAGAGCGAGAAGCGAAGGAGCGGGCTGCCGAAGCGGCCAACGCGAACGGATCAGCAGCTGGCGACCACGGAGCAATGCAGGCGCGAAGTCCAAGCGACCAAACCAGTTACGATTAACAGGATGATGTAGGATCGGTCTTGCGGAATTAGGCAACCTAAGTCGCAAGTCGTTTGGCTCAAATCACTTACCCACTATATCGCGGTGTTACCGCAACAAGGCGAGTCCCAAGGATACGGGCAGCAAACCGAGAATCACGTCACCCGAACAGCAGAAGCTTCGCACCTCTGCTACTCGGTGGTTACTCAAGGAGGAGTACCAGTTCCATGCGTAAGTGGTTTTTAGCGAGCCTAGTGGCTTGCGTCCTGTCGACCAACGTTGGCTGCCTGATCCCACTGTACTCGGGCGACCCGGCACGCCGCGCCCGCGAGTTGATCTTCACTTCCGAGGACTTTACGGCGATCCTGGACGAATGGGAACGCATTTGGTTCCTTGATCAGCCTAGTCACCTTCGACCGCATCCGATGCATGGTGGCGTGATTTAGTCGACCACACGTTTGGCGGTTTGGGCATGCGATCCTGAACCGCCAGCGTTGCGACTCGTCACGAGAGTGCCGTGGGGGTATAGTGCGGGTTTGGCATAGACAGCCCCGCCGGTAAGTGCGCAAATTGAACTCGCTTGTGGACCTTTCCGTAACGCTCGGCCGCCTGCATCTGCCCAATCCGATTCTGGTAGCCTCCGGCACGTTCGGCTACGCACGCGAGATGCAAGGGCTGGTGAACTTGGGGCGGCTGGGAGGCATCCTGCCCAAGACGATCACCAAGCAGCCACGCGCGGGTAACGCTCCCTGGCGAACCGTCGAGACACCCGCCGGCATGCTCAACTCGATCGGGCTCGATAACGATGGCATTGAGTCGTTCATCGAGAAGCTCATGCCGTTCCTGGCGTCGCTTGGCGTTCCGATCGTGGTGAGCGTCGCAGGCCGTACGGCGGACGAGTTCGTCGAACTCACCGAGCGGCTAGCCGACGTTGAAGGCGTTGCGGCGGTTGAGTTGAACATCTCATGCCCCAACGTATCGGGCGGAGTCGACTTTGGAACCGACCCAGGCATGTGCGAGGATCTGGTACGACGCTGCCGCCAAGCGACGAACACGCCCATCCTGGCAAAGCTCACCCCCAACGTGACCAACGTCGCGTCGATGGCCAAAGCTGCGTCAGCCGGTGGAGCCGACGCGCTGTCGCTTATCAACACGTGCTTGGGCATGGCAGTCGATTGGCGGAACAGGCGACCACTGCTCGGCAACGTGGTGGGTGGACTGAGCGGACCAGCGATCAAGCCCATCGCGCTGCGATGTGTTTACCAGGCCCGCCAGGCGACCGACACGCCAATTGTCGGCATAGGCGGGATCGCGAACATCGACGACGTGATGGAGTTCCTCGTCGCTGGCGCAACAGCGGTTCAACTCGGCACAGTGAACTTCTACAATCCGAAGGCGTCCATGGAAGTGTTGGATGCTTTGCCCGAGGCGTTTGGCGAGCTTGACGCGACCTCGGTCGACGGCGTCGTCGGTACACTAAACACCCTGACCCCCGCCCCCTGAATCCCGACCCCTCCCACAGCATGCGCGTACTCTCTGGCATCCAACCGACTGGCCCGTTTCACTGGGGTAACTACTTCGGCGCCATTCGGCAGTACATCGAGCTGCAAGATGCCGCCGACGAGGCGTATTACTTCATCGCCAATCTGCACGCGCTGACGACCGTGCGAGACAAGGAACTCTTGCGCCAGTACACGTTCGACGGGGCGATCGACCTCTTGGCGCTCGGGCTCAATCCCGAAAAAGCCGTGCTGTTTGTGCAGAGCGATGTGCCCGAGGTGAGTGAGCTGTGCTGGCTGTTGATGACCGGCACGCCGATGGGACTGTTGGAGCGGTGCGTTAGCTACAAGGACAAGCTGGCCAAGGGGCTGAAGGCCGACGCTGGGCTGTTCACGTATCCCGTCCTTCAGGCGGCCGACATCTTGGCCTACGACGCCGACGTTGTGCCGGTGGGCGAAGATCAACTGCAGCACATCGAAGTGTGCCGCGACATCGCTGGTTCGTTCAACCATCACTTCGGTGAAACGTTCGTTATGCCCAAGGGCAAAGTGCTCGACCAATCCGCCAAGGTGCCTGGTACTGACGGCGAAAAAATGAGCAAGAGCTACAACAACACGCTAGCGGTGTTTGAGACGGAGAAGAAACAGCGCAAGCAGATCATGCGAATCCAAACCGACAGCCGGCCAATGGAGGAACCCAAGGACCCCGATGGCGACGTGCTGATGGACCTCTTCAAACTGGTGGCCCCCGACGACGAGGTGGCGGCAATGCGCGAAATCTATCGCAAGGGTGGCTTCGGCTACGGCGAGGTAAAGAAGGCGCTGGCCAATGCCGCCCAGCGCTATTGGGCCGAGGTACGCGAGCGTCGCGAAGAGTTGGCGGCCACGCCGGACGAAGTGTACCAGATTCTGGCCGCAGGTGCGGAGAAGGCGCGGGCGAAAGCTCGAACCGTGCTTGAACGGGCGCAGGATGCCTGCGGGGTAGCCGGGTGGTAGTGCTGCGACCGACATTGGTAGCCTTTGCCAAATCGCAACTGACAACGAACAACTGACAAACAATGCACTTTCGCACCCGAGCAATTCACGTTGGCAACGATCCCTGCCCGGAAACTGGCGCAGTCGTTCGGCCGATTCATGTGGCGAGCACGTTCATGCAGCTCGAGGCCGGGAAGTGGCGGGATTTTGATTACTCGCGGAGCGGCAATCCTACGCGGAGCAGTTTCCAAGAGACGGTTGCCAATCTCGAGGGCGGCGCCGGTGGGCTTGCCTTTGCCTCGGGCATGGCGGCGACGCACTGCGTGACCTCGATGCTCAACGCAGGCGACCACATTTTGGCGGGTAGCGACATCTACGGCGGAACCTATCGATTGTTGCACCATATTACTAGCCGAGCAGGCATCGAGACGACGCTCGCGGATTCGACTCACCTCGACGCGTTTGCCGAGGCGATCCGGCCGAACACCAAACTCGTGTGGATCGAGTCGCCTGGAAATCCGCGGATGACCATCACCGAAATTGCCGCTTGCGCAGAAATGGCCCACAAGGCCGGCGCGCTGCTGGGCGTCGACAGCACGTTCGCCACGCCGGTGCTGACGCGGCCCGTGGAACTCGGCGCCGACATTGTGATGCACTCAGCCACCAAGTACATCGGCGGGCATAGCGACCTGATGGGCGGCGTGCTAGTGGCGGCCAGTAAGGAACTCTACGACCAGTTGTACTTTGTCGCCAATGCCACCGGCGCGATCATGGGGCCGTTCGAGGCATTCCTATGTGCGCGGGGGCTGAAGACCTTGGAACTTCGCGTGCGCGAACAATGCCGCACCGCGCTGCAACTCGCCGAGTGGCTCGTCGATCATCCAAAGGTCGCGTGTGTGCGCTACCCGGGCCTTGCGACGCATCCCGGGCACGCGATCGCCGCTCGGCAGATGGAGGGTGGATTCGGCGCCATGATGTCGTTCGACGTCGACGGCTCGTTCGAAGATGCCAAGCGAGTAGTCGAGTCGACCAAGTTGTTCCATCTGGCGGTCAGCCTCGGGGCGGTTGAATCGCTCATCGAACAGCCCGCCAGCATGTCTCACGCCAGCTACGACGCCGCCGACCGCGCCAAGCACGGCATTACCGATGGCATGATCCGCTTGAGCGTTGGCTTGGAGGCATTCGAGGATTTGCGTGACGATCTGGCGCAGGCCCTGGCAGATTGAACCACCAAGACGCCAGAGCTGCAAGGAGGGAATTGGGTGTGTTCGCGGATGGTACGCACCAATTCGGGTAGAGCGAAGCGCCAGATTGTTCAGCGAAGGCTCCCGATGGTATCATTCAACTGCAAGTGCTTGCAGATTTTGGGGTCCTACCTCGGTTGCCAGCCGCATCCTCTCTCCATGGCGCTCTTGGCGTCTTGGCGGTTCCAATCCAGAAAGGAATAAGGCATGTCCAAGCCGACCGTCGCCATTCTCGGTGCTAGCGCCGATCCGTCGAAGTTCGGTTACAAGTCGCTCAAGGCGCACCTTCAGCAGGGATATCAGGTGTTTCCGGTGAATCCCAAGGGGGGCGAAATCGAAGGGCTAACTGTCTACACGTCGTTGACCGAGGTGCCCGCGGAACTCGATCGCATTAGTGTTTATCTACCACCGGCGATTGGGCTGACTGTGCTCGACGAAGTTGCCGCCAAGGGCTGCAAGGAGCTGTGGCTCAATCCTGGCAGCGATGCTCCCGAGGTGATCGAACGAGCCCGCGAGCTTGGTTTCGATCCCATTCAAGCGTGCAGCATTGTGGATGTGATGAGCGAATGAGTTGCCAAACGAGGATCAGTGCGTAGGCTTGGTATTCGAAGTGGCGCCAGAATTCCCTGAATCACGGTAATCTTATGTCTGCCGAAGCGATCGAGCTATGGCTCCTCCGTCGCTGGCCCTTTTGCTTGATCCTACTCATCACGCTTGTCGTTGTGCTGGTGGTGCGGCATAGGTTGCGAAAAGGGCGGAGTGTACCGCAGCTCGACGATCAGCGGCTGTTGCGACGCACGGTGCTCTCGCTCGTGAGCTTGATGGGCGTGTCGCTCTCGCTGGCGACGCTCGACATGGAGCATCACTTCCTGGCTGTGGTGGGCATTATCATATCCGGCGGCCTGGCGCTGGCGTCGACGCCGCTGCTGTCCAACGTGATGGCTGGGGCCATGTTGTTGTTCGAAGAGACCTACCGCCCGGGCGATATCCTCGAGTTCGACCACACCGCGGGCCGTGTCACGCAGGTGCGACTCCTGTACACCGAGCTACAAACCGAAGACCGCGACCTAATGCGGGTGCCGAGTTTCCACATCGTGTCGCGGCCGGTCAAGGTCGTTCACGTGGAGGGCACGATCATTTCTTGTACCGTTTCGCTTGCGTACGACGTGTCGCGGGCCGAAGTTGAACGCGTGCTCGAGATGGCCGCGTTGGCGGCCGAACTCCGCGACCCGCGGGTACAGATCACGGAGTTGGGTGATTACTCCGTCACCTACCGCATCGCTGGCGTGTTAGAGGAAGTCAACGCGATGGTCACCGCCAGGTCGAACCTCCGCAAGATGGTAGTCGACATGCTACATGGTGCGGGCATCGAGGTCGTGTCGCCGGTCTACCAGAACCAGCGAAGATTGCCCGAAGAGGCTACCGTGATTCCCGATGATATCGGCACCGGCGAACTCGGGTTGGCTACGGCCGCGGATCACGTATTCTTCCCCGACGCCGAGCGAGCCAGCAAGCTGATGCGATTGGCCGACCAGTTGGAAGAGACTAAAGCCGAGATCGCCCAACTGGCCCAACAACGAGCGACCGATCCGAGTCCGCATCTCGCTGAACGTTTGGAGCGCAAGCAGCGTTACGTTAGGCGGATGGAAGTGATTTTGAAGGGGCTGGAGAAGGGGAAATAGATGAGAGCAAAGAGTGCAAATCGTGGGTGAGGGCGTCAGGACTCGTTTCTGTTGCAGTCCTCTCCCACACGCTGGCGCGTCTGCCCCCGCCCATGGGAGGGTAAATTCTTGGGCGATTTTTGTAGAAAGTAGGCCACCTACTGTGATAGGTTACATGAGCAAATCGTTCGGTTAGTCGAGTGGCGGCCGCGTGCGCGGGTTATTGGGTACCGCATGTGTTTGTGGGATGTGTTGGCCAACGAGGGTAGGGTTCTGTACCCCTATCGAAACCTCGAGTGCATCCTTCCACCTGCCCAATGATTCGCGCTCGCGGAACACGCGCCACTCGCGGCGCCGGCGGACGTCCGCCTTTTCAGAGGGGGCAGGGATTAGGGTCGGGGGCCAGGGGGACCTAGTTCAACGCCGAGTTGGAGGCGTCGGATCGCTCTGTTTGGTCATTGGGTATTTTGCAATTGTTCATTCAAGAGTGGGTTTTGCCCCAACTGTGGGAAACCCTGGGGCAAAACCTCGTGACGCTGACGGTCTCTCGGTTCCGCAACTCCTTGGCGGTCAACGGGTTAGGGATTGGGCCTGGCGTCGGCCGAGGCGAGTTTTGCCCCAACGAATCGCGTTTCGCCCGATCGACGTCGGGGAAGAACCCAAGCTCCGCAGTAGCAACGACTTAGGAAAGCAGGTTTTGCCCCATTGGGGAATAATCGGGGAGAAACTCTCGCCAACCGCGCGCTGTGGTATTCGATACACGCTTCGATGGCGCCGGCTCGCGTATGGCGGCCAGTCGGCGAGCGTCGTGCGACGAATTGCCGCATATGTCGAAGGTTGCCCAACGTTACCATACTTAACTTACGACTCACGGACGCATTGGTGACCGCCCACAGCCTACTCCCTAAAGATGTTTCCTTACTATCCCATCAACGACTTTGGCCCGGTGATGAAGGGGATGGTGATTGGTGGGTTGGGTATTTTTCATGTGTTCCTCGCCCAATTCGCAATCGGGGGCGGGATGCTGCTATGTTACTTTCAGTGGCGCGACAACAAGTACGGCGACCGGCTCGCCCGCCGATTTGTCGACGGCTACTTTCGTTGGCTGGTACTGGTGAGCTTTGTGACCGGGGCTCTCACCGGCGTTGCGATGTGGCTCACGACGATTCAAATCAGCCCACGCACCATTGGGCTGATGGTCGACGAGTTTCACTGGTTGTGGGCCACGGAGTGGACGTTCTTTTGCGTGGAGGTTGCCAGTGGATATGCGTTCTACCGCTATGCCAAAATACTCGATGGAAAGACGCGGCTGTTGCTGCTACAGATCTACGCCGTAGCGGCGTGGATGAGCCTGTTTTGGATCAACGGCATCTTGTCGTGGCAACTGACGCCTGGTGGGTGGTTGGAGGATCGCAGCATTTGGGCGGGGTTCTTCAACGCGACGTTCTGGCCTTCGCTCATTTATCGCACGCTTGCGTCGATGGCGATCGCTGGACTGGTTGCCGCGTTGGTGGTGAACGTGGCAAGCGGTTTTTCGGCCGACGAAAGGTGGACTTTGGTTCGCCGCGTGTTCTGGTTTCTGGCTCCGATGGCTTTGATGCCGGTCGTAGGCGGTTGGTACTTGGCCGTGCTGCCGGCCGACAGCCGAGGGTGGGTGATGGGCGGGAGCATCGCCATGACGCTGTTCTTCACCCTTGGTGCGGGCGCGTCGCTGCTGATCGGCGCGTACGCCATTGCAATGTTCGCCAGGCCGAAACTGTTCGTCAACGGCGCGACCGCCGCGATGCTGTGCGTGCTGGCGTTTGCCGCGACGGCGGGTGGCGAGTTTGTTCGTGAGGGCGTTCGTAAGCCGTACACGGTGCGACACACGCTCTACTCCAACAGCATTACCAACGACGAAGTGGCTTACTTCAGAGAGGTCGGTTGCGTGACGAACGACCCCTATCCACTAATCAATGCAAGCAGTTATCCGACAGACCAACTGGTGCTTGGCGCCCGCGTGTTTCGCATGCAGTGCAGCATCTGCCATACGATGGACGGGGCCAACGGCGTGATGCATCTGGCGGGTACGTGGAGCATCGATCAGTTGCGACTCAACATCGCCAAACTCCAATACACAAAACCCTTCATGCCGCCGTTCGCTGGGACGCCCGAGGAACTCGAAGCGCTGGTTCAGCTCGTTCGCTGGGAACATGAAGGGCGACCTGGCGAATGGGACACGTCGGACGACGAAACGGTGTTGCGACACATCGCAGATTCGTTGGCCAAAGCAGGCACTCAGTCGATGATTCCACGCCCGTAATCCAACTCGCGAAATGTTCCTCCTCGAACTACCTACCGCCAACCTGCTGTACCTTGTGTTGTACCTAGCCACGCTGGTGCTGCACGTGGTGGCCATGAACTACGTGGTGGGCGGGGCCATGGTGGTGGCCGGTGCCGCGGTGTTCAAGGTATTTCGAGGCTATTGCGACGCGACCCAGGCAATTGTCGACAAGATCGTCGACTGGTTGCCGTTGGCGCTCGGCGTGACCATCACGTTAGGCGTCGCGCCGATTCTCTTTATCCAACTCCTTTACAAGCATGCCTTCTACACCGCCAATCTGCTGCTGTTTCACCGTTGGATGGCGATCCTGCCGGTGCTCATCGCCGCCTTTTACCTGCTGTACTTGCAGAAGACGAACTGGATCCAACAGCGCGCGGCTTTCGTGCGTGCGTTGGTAGCCTTGGGCGTGTTAGGGATGTTCCTGTTCGTTGCCTGGAGTTGGTCGGAGAATCACCTCTTGTCGCTTGCCGGAGAGGGTGAGTGGGTAGAGCACTACTCGGCGGCGCGCAATTGGCATCGCTCCGGCGAACTCTTGCCTCGGCTGGCCATGTGGGTCATTGGAGCACTCGCCACCCTGTCAGTAATTTTGGCATGGCAGTTACGGGGTCGGACAACGACGGCCGTGGTGCGGCGACTTGCAGGAATCGGCATTACTGGCGGCGTAGGCGCCGCGGCGGCCGGTGCTTGGTACTGGACAGAGCTTCCCACAGAAGCCAAGTTGGCAATCAGGCAGCCTGCCCACTTGGTGGTACTCGCAACCGCCGCTGCCGGGCTTGTGGTCATGCTCGCCGCTTGGGGGCACATGGCCAGAACCGGGCGGCTCAGCACCGTTTGGCTGTGGTGGGCAACCGCCGGAATCGCCGTGGCAATAGCTGCAGCAACCGTGCTACGAGAGGTTCGCCGCTACGTGGCCTTACATACGGTCGATCAATGGGAGCCCGCCGTTGAGGCGGCAATCAATGCCGCGAGACTTCAAGGCTTTGGCGTCTTTGCGCTCTTCCTGGTAATCAACACCCTGGTGATTGTTTGGTTGATCGCAAGGGTGAGGAGTCGACTTCATGCCCACGCCAACTGACCACTCACCGCCTACCCTTAGTTGCTTCATGCACCAGGTGCCCCAACTCCGGCAAAATCAGCTTCTCCATCGCCAGTCGCACGGCTGCTGTCGAACCTGGCATGGTCAGTACCACGGTGCCGTCACACACACCGCCCACGGCGCGGCTAAGCATAGCGGCCGGGCCAATATCGTCGTAGCTCAGCATACGGAACAGTTCGCCGTAGCCCGGCAGCGGCTTGGTCAGCAGGGCACTAACGGTTTCGAATGTCTGGTCGCGGCGAGAGATGCCGGTGCCTCCAGTGACCAGCACTGCCTCGATCGACGCGTTGCCAACCCACATTTGGATGAGCTCTGCCATCGGCCCGGGGTCGTCGGGAATAATCTCGCGAGCTGCGACCGAATGCCCGGCGGCGGTAACGACCTCGACGATCAGTTCGCCCCCCCGATCCGTCTCGAGGGTACGCGTATCGCTCACCGTGAGTACCGCGATCGATACCGGGCGGTCGCCTGCTTTTTGGTGTTCGGCAAGGGACATGAACTACGGTGTCAAACCAAAGGTGCGATTGATAACCGAGTGTCCAGCGTCGAGCAAGGAACAAGGGCAAACCACTACAACCGTCAAATCCCGAGGACGCGTTGCGTACAGCGGGCGGCTGTAAGGCACCGTCGTCGGACCGCTCGGACGACTTGGGATGCTCGATCTATAATAACGAATGTTCGATCCCACGTGTCCACGAATTAGTCAGATGGCCATACGCCTGTTCGCCTTGTATCTGCTGTTCCTGATTGCGCCGGCCGCGCTTAGCGACGAGCTGGTTTTGAAGACCGGCGGGCGCATCTCGGGCGAGGTGAACCGGTTGGACGACGGCAGCTATCAGATCACGACGCCGATGGGAACCCTGGTGACCATCAAGCGGAATCAGGTGGAGAAATTTATTGGCACGACCGCTGAGCAGCAGAGCTATGCCCGCCGAGTGCACGCGGCGCCCGACACTGTCGAGGCTCAGATGGCGCTGGCCAACTGGTGCCGGGAACACAACTTGAGTACCGAGGCGTCGCGGCATGCGGCCCGCGTGATTGAGCTCGATCCCACCAACGCCGATGCTCGACAGATGCTGAACTTCCGAAACGTCGATGGCGATTGGATGACCCGCGAGCAAGTGATGGAGTCGCGCGGCATGGTTTGGTTTGAAGGCAAGTACCGCACCCGGCAGGAGATCGCCATCCGCGAACGTGCCGAGAAGCTCAAGCAGGCCAAGGTGCACTGGAAAAACGAGACCAAAATGTGGCGGCGTTGGCTGAGCGACCGTCAACCAGAACGGGTGCATCAGGCCGTCGCCAACTTCAGCGCGCTCGACGACCCGCTGGCTGGACCATCGATTGTCGATTTGTTGGAGGACGAGAGCGATCCCGCGGTGCGTCGCCTGTTGGCCAAGGCGGCGTCGCGAATCGAACACCAAGCAACCGTGAATGCGCTGGTGACTTTGTCGCTCACCGACCCAGACGAAGATCTACGGCTCAGTTGTCTGGAGTGGTTAATGGATGCGAATCGCCAAGGGCTGACCGAGGCCTATGTAAAAGCCCTGCGAAGCAACGACAACGCCATGATCAATCGCGCCGCAGCGGCGCTTGCGAAGTTAGAAGATGAGTCGACCATTGGCCCGCTCATCGACTCACTGATTACTGAACACAAGAAAGTGGTTGGTAGCAGCGGTGGCGGCGACACTTACTCATTCAGCCCATCCACCGGCGGGTTTGGGTTTGGCGGTGGCGGACCGAAAGAGATTAAAGGCACCGCCAAGAACCCCGATGTGCTCACCGCGCTGGTGAACCTCACCGGCGAGCACTTTGGCTACGACGAAGACTTATGGAAGAAGTGGCTGGCAACCCAAGCCCGATTGGTTCATGTCGACCTTCGACGCGATGAATAGCATCCGTATCGCGAAGGCGTTGCGGCTTCTACTCGTTGTCGAAGCGAATTTCGAGGATTTCGAACCGATTGGTTCCGGCGGGGACTTCGACCTCCGCCGTTTCGCCCACTTTCTTGCCCACAAGGCCTTGGCCCAGCGGGCTAGCGACGTTGATCTTGCCGTTGTCGTAGTCTTCGTCGCCCTCGCCCACGAGAGTGAACTCTTCCTTGTCGCCAAAGTCGAGATCTTTGACAACCACCGTGCAGCTAAACACGACTTCATCCTTTGGGAGCTTCGACGTATCGACGATGTCGGCGCGGTTGAGTTTGCCCTTGAGCAGGTTGATCTTGGCTTGCAGCATGCCTTGCGATTCGCGTGCGCCGTGGTACTCGGCGTTCTCTTTCAGGTCGCCCTCGGCGCGTGCCTCGGCAATGCGTTTTTCGATGGCGGGCATCTGCTCGTTTTCCATCACGTCGAGTTCGGCTTTGATCTTCTCGTAACCTTGACGGGTCATGGGAACGCGACCACTCATGGTAACTCTTTCCAAACACGAGGGTTTCTTGACATCGACCATGCCGACGAGCCGAGGATGCTGGAGCCGGGATCCACCCGAGGTCAGCACGAACTGCTCGCGGCAGCGTCACAAAACAAAGACGGGCACCCCCCTTGGGGAACCCGTCTTAAACAAACCTTAATTTTGATGGCCGGACGATCTGGTGTAAACCCCGGTTCGCCGGGGCGCAGCCCGTGGGTCATTCTGGCAGGTACAACAACCTGCCGCACGATTTGCAGAATGTCGGACGGTGCATCAGTAACTCGTTCTGCATGTTGGGGGTGATCTTTTGCCCGCACCCGTTGCACACGCCATCTTCGGCCTCGCTCATCCCGTCGGCGCCTTTCACGTTGACCACCCGGTCGTAGTCACCGCGAAACTCCACAGGCAGGGCCTTTTCGGCGTCGACGAGCTCGGCCTCCAGTCGGGCAATGTCGCCGCGAATCACCTCGGCCGCGGCGCTGATTTGCTCCTTCACCTTGGCGAGTTCCGCTGCCGTGGCTTTGACGGCTTCTTCCGCTTCACTCACCTTGTCGCCCATTGCGTCGATGCGTTCGAGGCTCTCCAAAATCTCGTCCGCCAGCACGCTATTGGCCATCTCGGCGGCGGCGATCTGTTCCTTGAGCGTTTGGAATTCTTTGTTGCTACTGCACGTATTGAGCTTGGCGTTCCAGTCGACGTTTCGCTGTTCCGACGCCTTGAGGTCGAGCTGCTGGCGATCGGCCTTGAGTTTGGCTTGCTTTACCGCTTCGCGAACCTCCTCCAAATCGGCTTCTCGCGCCTTGACGTTTTGTTCACGCAGGACCACCTGTTTGGGTCCTCGGGCGAGCCGGTGACGCAGGTCGGCAAGTTGCTCGTGCAAACGATGCAGGGTGCGAAGCGTATCAGCAGTGATGGCCATTACCCGCCTGTACGTACGTGTGGAGTCGTTTGTCGAATCAACTAACACCGTTATCTCGATTTGCCGCAGTATTGCCAAGGGCCTGGATCGCGGCACGATTGCCGCGAGACAACAAAAAACAGCCGCGGGGGGCAGCGACCCGCGACCGTTCGAACATCACGTCTCGAACACGTGTTGGTTGATCAGGCGGCCGCCGGCAGTTGCGGCACAAAGTTCGCCAGCATCTGGCTGCGAACCGGATGCTGCAGCTTGGCTACTGCTTTGGCTTCGATCTGGCGCACGCGTTCCCGGGTGACCTTGAAGATTCGCCCTACTTCTTCGAGCGTGTAGCTATAACCGTCCGCCAACCCGTAGCGCAGACGGATAATCTCTCGCTCGCGGAACGTAAGCGTCTTAAGTAATTCCTCGATCTGGTCGCGCAACAACCCGTTGTTCGCTAGTTTGTGTGGGCTTTCGGTGTGTTGATCTTCGACAAACTCGCCGAAGCTGCAGTCTTCTCCATCGCCGATTGGGCGGTCGAGGCTCACGGGATGACGACCGATGTCGAGCACCCGTTCAGTCTCGTCCAACGGCACTTCTGCCGCAGTAGCGATTTCTTCGATCGACGGCTCGCGGCCAAGTTTCTGCTGCAGCATCTTCGAGGTGTTGCGCAGCTTTGTGAGTACGTCGATCATATGCACCGGAATGCGAATCGTCCGCGCTTGGTCGGCGATTGCCCGTGTGATTGCTTGGCGAATCCACCAAGTGGCATAAGTCGAGAACTTGAACCCGCGGCGATACTCGTACTTGTCGACCGCTCGCATCAGGCCGGTGTTTCCTTCCTGGATCAGGTCAAGGAAGCTGAGTCCGCGATTGCGGTACTTCTTGGCGATCGACACCACCAACCGGAGGTTGCCGCTGGACAACTCGCGCTTCACGTTCTCGAAGGATCGAAACTGCGCCTTGAGAGTTTCCACACGACGTCGCAACGTCGATGGGCTTTCGAGAACATGGCTGAGCAGTTGCTTGAGTTCAGCCTTGACCGACGCGATCTTGTCGCTTGGGGCGCGTTGCTCTTTCAATTCGCGCAGTTCGTCTCGAACTTCATCGATCCGATTGCTGAATTGCTCGAGTTCCTTGATCAATGGTTGAACACGTCGAGTACGCAGGCTGAGTTCCTCAACCAGCACCAGCATCTTCTCGCGGCGACGCAGGAAGCGACGTTGGACAGAGTGGCGATCGTCGTCGGGCAGGTCGCGACGTGTCAGTTGGGCAAAGTCGGATTTTTGTGCGGCCATCAGGCTCCGCAACGTCGGCAGATTGACGGGCATTCGGGCCTGTACCTGCTCCTTGGTCAGGTGCTCAGTCAGCGATACTTTGATGGTGCGGTCGAACGGCAACTCGCCGGACTCTACCCGTTCGAGCGTCTTGACGGTTGCTTCTAGCGCGAAGAAAGAGCGGAGCAGATTGCGTCGGAATCGCTTGCGAGTCAGCTCGATCTTCTTCGCCAGGGCGATCTCTTCTTCGCGAGTTAAGAGCGGAATCTCGGCCATTTGCGACAAGTACATGCGAATGGGGTCGCTTGTGTACTTCGGCATTGCGTCGGCAAGCAACTTCGCTCGTTCATCAACACCGACGTCAGCCGCGTCGTCGACCGTGGGGAACTTGCGAATATCAGGATCGTCGACGATCTCGATGCCCATCGAATCGAGGGCCGTGAGCAACCGATCGACGGGCTCGGTGCCGTGTGTTTCGTCGGGCAGGTAGCCGCCGACTTGGTCGTAGGTAAGAAAGCCTTGCTCTTTGGCAACTGAGAGTAGTTCGCGTAACTCTTGATCGACCTGCAGGGTCATCGTCGAACTCCTTGTGCGCCTCATGCACACAGTTGAGGGAAGTGACGGGTTGGCTGCTCCTAGCCTTCACGCAGCGGGCGGACTAAAGAGCCATTGGCCGGGCAATCACTCTAACCATCCGTGGAGAGAGACCCTGATTGCCGGCGTTTCAGATTGTCGAACAATTTGCTAAGTAATTCTTCCTCCTGATGGCTGTCGAGCGTTCCTTCGCGTAGATTCGCGATATCGGCCCGACGGGATTGTTGGTCGTGGTGTTGGCGGTAGTGTTCTACCAAGTCGTGCAAACGCTGGTCGTGATCGCTCTCGTGCTTTTCGTTTGCCGATTCGTCGAGATCGATGAGCAACTTCTGCTGTTGCTCAAGGGTGGCCGCAGCCATTAGTCGGTCAAACGTTACAGGTTGGTGGGCGAAGTGAAGTTCTTGACAATACCCATAGAGCCAAATTGCGGGACGACTTACCATCGCTTCTAGCGGTATCGTTTCGATGATTGGACCCACGAGGGCGGAATCGGACAATACCAATTCGAAGATTTCGCGCTCCCAGCGTGATAGCGTCGCTATCACGCTCGTGGTGGAAGGTGGCTCGCTTTCAGTGTCAATCGGTCGCGATACACTACTTATGCGCGACACGCTGCGGCGAATCGCTTTGAGCCGATCGCGAAGTTCTTCGTCACGCAAATGAAACTTGCGCGCCATGCGGCCAAGCACCTGCGCTTCGCGTAACAATGCTGCTGAGTCCGTCTTTCCGGCAGTCACGTCTAACTTGGCGAGCACGCTAAGCAGCTCTTCTACGGCTTGAGTTGCGACGTGGGTTGGTGGGTTGGGGCCAACGCGGTCTTCGACTTGCACCAGTTTGTATTCTAGTGCATCGCGCGCCCCCGAGACCATCGATTGCCACGCCTGGCTACCGTGGGCGCGCAGAAAATCGCAAGGGTCGAAACCATCGGGCAGCGTAAGGATGCGCAAATCGACTTGATTGGCGATAAAGAGTTCGAGTACTTCGGCGGTACGCCTTTGGCCGGCTTCGTCGCCATCGAGCACTAACACCACCTGATCGGTGAAACGGCGTAGCAACTGCAGATGTCGTTCGCCGAGAGCCGTGCCACAGCACGCTACCGCATTGGTAATGCCGTGTTGGTGGGCCATGATCACATCGGTGTAGCCCTCCATGACGACTATACTGCCGGCATCGGCCGCAGCATCGCGAGCCACGTCGAGGGCGTAGAGTTGATTGCTCTTGCTGTAGAGCGGCGATTCGGGGGAGTTGACGTATTTTGCGGAACGCTCGTCAGCAAACTCAGGCAGTACACGCCCACCAAATGCAATCGGTCGGCCGCGAACGTCGCGAATGGGAAAGATCAGCCGGCCGCGAAACCGATCGTAGTGACTGCCACCGTCGCGAGCGCCAACGAGGCCAACACGCTCTAGCACCGCGGGTGTGAAGGGCGTATTTCGCGCTTCGCGAACCATCCACTCCCAGTCCGGTGCTGAGAATCCAATGTGAAACCGCTCGCGCATCTGGTCATTTATGCCGCGCTCAGCAAGGTAGTCGAGCACCGACCGCGAGTGAGGCGACTCGAACAGATGGCGATGGAACAGCTTGGTGGCCCAGTCTAGGGCTGCGAGTTGGGTTCGTTTGTCGCCAGGGCTGCCGGGCTCTGCCTTCGTACTGGGTGCCATAGTCAGAGCAATGCCAGCTCGTTCGGCAAGCATCTCGAGCGCTTCTCGAAACTCTAGCCGTTCCATCCGCATCAAGAAACTGAAGATGTCGCCGCCAATGTCGCACACCCAGCACTTAAATGTTTGCCTTTCAGGATTCACCTGCAGGCTGGGGCGGCTGTCGTCGTGCCAGGGACAATGCGCAACGTAAATGCGGCCCTGACGCCGCAGTTGCAAGTACCCGCCTACCAGCTCGACGATGTCGACGGACTGGCGGACTTGTTCTTTCGTGTCCTGCGACGCTCCAAAGTCCACTACGCTGTTCCGTCAGTCTTTGAGGATTGGTTATTACTCGGCTACGCCTTCGAGTCGTGGCGCGGCTCCCACGGTTACTTCCACCTCAAGTTCAACCGGCTCGTTTCGTTCCAGTCGGCGTATGATCACCTTCGCTGCGGAACCAACCGGTGAGTCGGCAATGACCTGGGTAAGCAGAAAGGGATCGCTGGCATTGTGGTCGTTCCACTTTACGATCACATCACCGCGCTGCAAGCCCGCACGAGCTGCAGGAGTGTAGGGTGACACCGTTGCCGCCAATACTCCTTGTCCTGGCAAGAGATTCAAACGGCGTCTCAGTAGGTCGCCCACGGGGCGTGGCGAAACACCCAGGTAGCCGCGTTCGATCCACCCGTCGTCTCTGAGTTTCTGGTACGTGTCCTGTGCCAGTTGACTGGGAATCGCCAAGCTGACGCCTTGGTATACCTGCCCTACGATAGCCGTATTGATTCCTACTACCTTGCCATCGAGATTCACGAGCGGGCCACCGCTATTTCCCGGATTGATCGCGACGTCGGTCTGCAGAAACTCTTGAAACGGATTGCGATTGATTCCTGTCATACTCCGCCGCTGCTTGGCGCTAACAATGCCGAAAGTGACCGTGTGTTCCAATCCAAATGGGCTACCAACGGCCCACACCAGGTCGCCCACCTCCAGGGTGTCGCTATCGCCCCACTCGGCTGCAATTAGATCAGGCTTGTTGATTCTGAGTACCGCCAAGTCAATTCGCATGTCGCCACCGACCACGATCGGTTCGTAGTCGATGCGTCCGTCCGCCAGAATCACGTGCAAGCCCGTCGCACCATTCACGACATGGTAGTTGGTAACAATGTATCCATCGTCATCGACAATGACTCCGGAGCCTTGCCCTTCGTTGCCGCCCATGTCGGCACGATGAATGCTCACAACGCTAGGCGATACCCTCTTAGCCACCAGTCGCGAGGCGAGTGTAAAGTCGTTGAGACTGGCGCTAACGCGGGTTAGACCCTCGGTGGCTACGTCGACTTCCGCTTGCATACGGGCGTGTGTGTCTGCGTAACGAAATCGCGACAGCAGGAACGGCCCGACCAGGATGACGACCAAAACAACCAGCAGCGTCACGAGCAATACCATCGAGCCTGACGACCTAACAACAGGCGTCGTGGGTCGCTGACGAGTGTCGGCAGGCGGGGCGTAGTTGTCTTCTGGCGGCGTTGTTGGTGGATGGCCGGTCGACATATTGGCTTGACGAGTGGCGAACAGAGGATGGAAGGAGCAATTGCTCGACAGGGTCGATTATAGCGCGCCGCCGCAACAAAGGCGATCACTCGGATGTCTCCATGAAAATGGAGACCCGTCCCGGCTGCATAATCTCCCCCATCCTTCCAAGCTTTGCATTCGACACTCCGTTGCGGTCCTGAGCACTTTCTCCGAACTGGCCGGATCGCGCAGGACGAGCTACGTTTGCCTGACGGAAGATCGTACGCATTCGTCCCAAAAACTGCATATACTCTGAGCTTGCCATGCCTGCTACCGACGTTCCCGAGGACACCAATCTGGCAGTCGTCGACTCCGACGAGGTGACTCCCTTTGCCGATGGTCCCCGCTGCTCGAAGTGCGAGGCCCCGATGGCGGCCGACCAAATGGTTTGCCGTAGTTGTGGTTTCTACCCGAGCTTGGGAATTGCCGTGGACCTTGACGCGGAATGGGAAGCCGCGATGAATACGGAACCAGCAGCGCCAGCCGAGCCCAAGTCGGCCTTTGAGGAGTTCATTAGCTCCATTCCGTCATGGGCGTGGCCCGTCATTGGTACGAATGTGGGAATCGTGGCCGTGTCGTTGGTGGGACGGCTGCTCTTGCCTGCCGATGCGGCGCTATTCGAATATTGGGGAACTTCACAGCTACTGCTAGGCCTCGCGCTTGTTGTGGTGATACATATCACGTGCTACGTGATGACCGCTTCAGGCGACACCGACATGGGCATTGTTGACATTGTCGTAAGCCCGATGAAAGCCTGGTTTCGCACCTTCTCGCGCCTACCAAAGAGACTGTGGCTGGTAGTTGGCGGTAGCAACGGCATTACGCTGGCCCTTGCCGCAGTGCTGATTGTTGGTGGCATTCCATGGCACCGACTCTGGGATTGGGGCATCGAAGCACCAACCAAGACGAGCCTCGTCGACGCGATCACCTCCGCAGCCGGCAATGGGCCTGCAAAAGAAGACAACCTAGAGGACGCGGTTGTCGATTTCGCCGGAAAGCAGATGCCCAGAGATGCCAAACCGGCAAAGCCCAAGAAGCCTGAAGAGCCCAAGCCACGTGTGAAGACCGATTGCCTAATCATCGGATTTAAGGCCAACGAGGCCGGCGAATTTACCGAGGTGTTGGTCGCCACCGACGCTAGCGGGCGCCTGGTTTACGCGGGGAAGCTGGTTCCGGAATTACCAGCCGAAGAAAAACTCGAGCTACATAGGAAGCTACGGCAGTCGCGTACCGGAACGCCGCTGGTACGAACTGGCCAAGTAGCCACCTGGGTGAAGCCGCGTTTCCCTTGCCGTGTTTCGTACACCGAGCAGACCAGAGACGGACATCTAGTCGACATGGAATGGGTGGAGTTGATGCCGGAACTGCAGCTTCCCTGGTAGCAAGCGTTTCAACCACGCTTTCGAGTTGATCGCTGGATCGGTAAGCTACAGCAATGAGCACCGAGCCGACAAGGCAATCGCAACCTTCAAGGCCGCGGTATTTTCCACCGGCCGAGACGGCCACGCCTGAGGGTGCCCTGGTGGTCGGTGGGGAATTGAATGCAGAACTTTTGCTCGACGCGTATTCACACGGGATTTTTCCCTGGCCTCATTCCGACGATGAGCCCTTGGTTTGGTGGTCGCTCGATCCTCGGGCGATCATTGAGTTTGCCAAGTTTACTCCGTCCCGCCGGACGCTCCGGCGGCTACGGTCGGGACAGTTCGCCGCCACGATGGATAGAGATTTCACCGGCGTGATGCGTGGTTGCTCCATGGGGCCAGGACGTGAGGGAGGGACATGGATCACGCCGCAGATGATTCGGGCGTACACGCACTTGCACCAACTTGGACACGCTCACAGTGTCGAGACGTGGCATGAAGGGCATCTTGTGGGCGGAGTGTATGGGGTTGCGATTGGCGGATTGTTTGCCGCCGAGAGTATGTTCTATCGCCAGCGCGATGCGTCGACTGCGGCGCTAGCCGTACTAGTCGCCCATCTCAAGGCGCGTGGGTATGGGCTGCTCGACGTGCAGCAATGGACACATCACACCGGGCGGTTAGGGGCGACCACGCTTCCACGGGCTACCTATCTGCAGCGGCTTGCAGTCGAGGTTGAGCGACCAGTGAGCTTTGGCCGGCAACTCGAAGGTGATCCGCAAACGCTGCGAGATTAGCGCATCACACCTCAACTTCGCGTTGTCCAGGATCCCTCGACCACGGTGCGCAAGTCGTTAAGCCGGTCGCGACGCCACCAGTGAGCGAACGCTTCGCTCTTGCCATGGTATTGATCGCGTTCATCTTGTTCGAACTGGGCCAGCATCGCCCTTTCACTTCGGCCATCAGCCTGCTTCTTGCAGGCGTTTAGCTTCTCGGCTGCGACCGCGTGGTCCTGTATTTCGCCCAGTTGCCCTTGCAGTTGCTTCGCCTGCGGATAAACGACCTCCTGGAACGGCGCGGGTAGCCCGCTACTCAGCAGTTCGATCGCATAGCGAAAACGCTTGCTTGCAATTCGAAATTGGTGCAACTCGCCAGCCGACGGATTGCTGTCGGGCACTTCTTCGAGGAAGCTGTGCCACTCCTCCCTAAGCTTGCCGCTGGCCCATTGCCCGAACGCCTGCTCGCGAAGTGACTTCTTCGCGTGGCTGCGTACTTGCTTGAGGAGTTTGGCGGTCTGTTGACGTAGCCGCTGTCCGGACAACAAGGGAGTGGCGCATTCGATGATCGGCATTTGCGCGCGACGGCGTTTCCGTTTCAGCCGTTTCAGAAACGATTCGGCGTCGCTGCTTGCCTGGCCGAAACGTTTGATGTAGACGTCCAGATCGCGGGCATTGCCCATGGAACGTCGAATCGACCTTAGCGCGGCACTCATCGTCTTGCGATGTTTGTCTGGGACGAAGTCGGCGAACAGTCGCAAGCCGGTGTGAGCACGCCGCGTGCCGACGCGTGCCGCATGCACGTACTCAATGCTCTCGTCTGCCAGATGGGCGGCCAACGGCAAGAAGTGAATCACATTTCCAAGCCGCAACTTGAGCGCGCGCCGGGCTACGTTGCCCACCACCATGTCGGGACTTGCGTCAGACACCCACTTATCGAAGCTCGCCATACGCTCATTATAACGATTACCGCTTGTCGCGGCAGATCGGGTTTGTGCTAGCTACCCGATCAGTGGGCGGAGGACGTTCCGGCTGATACGAAGCGATTGCTGCCGGGTCTCTAGGCTATCGTTGAATGCTTCGTCTTCTACCTCAATGCAAACTGGACCTCGATATCCAGCGTCACTAAGTGCACCGATCCACTTGCCCCAGTCGATGTCGCCTAGGCCCGGTATTTTGGCCGTTGAGCGATCCATAGGTGGCGCCAACGTGCCGACATCATTCAGCCGGTCGTGGTCAATGCGCATGTCCTTTGCATGCGTGTGAAAGATCCTAGGCCCGAATTCGTGAATCGGCGCAATCGGGTCCATCAGTTGCATGCGAAGGTGTGATGGATCGTAGTTGAGGCCAAAATGACCCGATGGGATAGTCTCGAACATCCGCCGCCAAATAGCCGGAGTACGGGCAATGTTGAGCCCCTGAGGCCATGTGTTGGGGAAGACCATCGGGCAATTCTCAATGCCGATGAAGACTCCACGCTGCTCGGCGTGCTGGATGAATGGCGGCCATACTTCGGCGAACTTCTGCAGGTTCTCGTCGAGCGATTGGTACTGGTTCGCACCAACGAAGGAGTTGACGTTCGCGAGCCCAAGCATGGGCGCTGCGTCGATCACCTTATGCAAATGTTCAATCGCCGCGGTGGCTTGATCTTCTTGCGCTGAGAGCGGAACGGAGTAGTAGCCAAGCGCAGAGATCGCAATGCCATGGTGCTCGACGAGGGCCCGCGTGTCGTCGGCCATTGCCTGAGTGAAGTCGGACACGTCGATGTGACACACGCCACCGTACTTTCTGTCAGGCCCACCCGGTGGCCAACACATGACTTCTACGCAGTCGAAACCCTCGCCCGCCGCAAATTTTAGAACTTCCTCAAGTGTCAAGTCACCAAAGATGGCGGAAACAAATCCGAGCTGCATGGGCGACGGTCCCCTTCCTGGCTGTGCCGAATCTGTTAAGTAAATGGCTTCAATCTAACTCAATTCTGCGACGAATGCGACGGCGCAGCGGTTTCGTGCGACCCTCCTAGACGTCCACCCAGATTAGGGACTCTCCGCGCTTGTAGGCATTGATTGCCGAGAAGCACGCAAGTCCAACAGCCGCGACCAGACCTACTGGCTTGATGGTGTCGACGTAGACGCTTGGGATCACGAAAGCCGAACCAAATGCAATGATACTGAAGACAACCGCCGTTGCGCAGAACACCAGCAGCCACTGCGGAAGGCGGTAGGCGAGCAGGTACCCGCACGGCACTACCACCAGCGTTAGCACCGTGGCGAACGCCAGCCCGAATACAATCGCACCGGTAAGCGGTTGCCAAAACTCAGCGCCGCCGGAGATGTTGAGCATGAGCGGCAGCAAACCACCGCAAGTGGTTACCGTCGTTAGCAGCACGGGGCGAAGGCGGTTCACGCCGGCCTCGACCAGTGCGGGTCGGACAGCGAGGCCGCGGGCGCGGGCCTGATTGGCGAAATCGACCAACACGATTGCATCGTTTACTACAATGCCTGTAAGGCTCACCAGCCCGATGAACGTTGCCAAGCTGAATGGGAAGCCCGTGATCCACATGCCAAGAATGACGCCAATGAAGCTAAGCGGAACGCTCATCATCACGACGGCGGCCTGGCGGAAGCTGTTGAACTGCATTACTAGGATGCCAGCAATCAGTACGACCGCAATGATCATGCTTTGGAGCAGATAGCCAAAGTTCTTGTCCCGCTCATCGTTCTCGCCGGCGAACTCAGCGTGAACACCGTCGGCATCGCTTGCCGCGGCGCCGACGAAGTTCTTAGCGAATCCCTCCACGGTCTTCTCGCCCCCTTCAATTGGGACAAAACCGAGATCAGGCAGGATGTCCTTGGCGAGTTGCTCGAATACCTTGGCTGGCTGAATCGAATCGTCAACGTCGCTCTTGGTCACGACGGCGCGATTGCGATCGTAGCGATTGACGCTATACAAATCGACGTCGCGGCGGATGTCGGCCAACGAGCCAATCGATGCCCGCCGACCGTCAGGACCAGCCAGCAGCATGCGTTTCAAGTCTTCTGGGTGGCGTTGGTACTCGGGGGCTAGCTGCAAACGCAGGTTGATGTCTTCGTCGTCCAGCGTGATCTGGATAGCCGTATCGCCCGCCAGTGCCGTTTGCACGGCGCGGGCGATCTGCATATCGGTCATTCCTGCAAGGCCAACAATATCGGACTTAGGTTCCACGATGAGCACAGGGGCGTCGTCGCGATAGTCGGTGGTGACGTCCACCGTGCCCGCCACGTCCTCCAACCGATCGCTAGTTGCCTTAGCAATCCGTCCCAGTTGGTCCAAGTCCTTACCTGTGAATCGAACAGAAACCTTAGCACCGCCCGGCGGGCCGTCCTGAACCTCGGCGACCGTCATCTTCATGCCCGGCAACAACTGTACGTTGCGGCGCAAGTAGTTCATTACCTCACGGGTGTGAATGCTTCGATCCATAGGTGGTACTAGTTCCACCTGGACCTCACCAAATTCTGGGCCGGTTGCCGGATCGTCGTCGACGCGAGTAGCCATGCCAGAGGCGGAGCCAACCGACGTGACATAGTTCACGAGTATGCCGGTGTCTTCCCAGTCTTTGAGCTTGTCGGTAATGACGCGCGACGCTGCTAGGGTTTCCTCAATGCTAAACCCAAGCGGGAGTTCGTACTTGACGATGAATTGTCCGCGATCGCTGGCAGGGAAGAAGTTGAAGCCAAGGTACCCCATCAGCTTACCCGCGCCGAATACCGCGACGCCGCACCACATGATTACAAACAGCGGCGTCACCCCCGTCAGCGCCTGCCGCAACACCCAGGCATAGGCGCGGGTAAAGAAGCCGGCATTGGGACGAACGCGGGCCGCTTTGTTGCTCTCGTGCGTGTCGTGGGTGGCTGTGAGTTTGGCGAACGACTCGGACTCGTCCGCCGTCGGCTGGCGTTTGCTATACCAGCGGGCAGCTAGAGTAGGAATCACAAAGTGATCGACAAGGATTGAGCCGAATAGCGCCACGCTGACCACTTTTGGCATGACGCCCATAAAGTCGCCCATGATGCCGGGCACCATCAGCATCGGTAAGTAGGCTGCGATTGTAGTAAGGTCGGCGGCAATCACCGGGAGTCCAACTTCTTCGATACCGACTTTCGCTGCGTCTACCGGATCTTCACCACGCTCTATGTGACGATGAATGTTCTCAGCCACGATAATCGCTCCGTCGACCACCATCCCCAGGACGAGGATAAAGCTGAACACCACCATGTTCGAGATCGGGATGCCAACGAAGAACAGAAACACCAGCGCGATCGCCGTGCTTAGCGGAATGGCCAAGAGCACTAGAAGGGATATTCTCAGGCCCATTGTCCAGCCCAGGATAATGAGAACCAGCATAGCGCCGAAAACCGCACTCGATCCAAGTACGCGAAACATCGTCCAAATCTCATTGGATGCGTCGCGGGATGTATAGAACTCGAGGTCTGGATACTGAGCGCGTAAGTCGTCGACCTCGGCCTTTACCTTCTTAGCAGTTCCCAGGGTATTGATGTCGGCCTCTTTGTTCACCACGACTGTGGCCGACTTGCGCCCATTAAGCTGGGCCAGATTCTTGATCTTGCGATGTGTGTCGACTACGTCGGCGAGGTCGCGCACGCGAATCACACGGCCTTGCTCGCTTGCTACAATCGCTTCGCGAATGTCGCCGACGCCGCGCAGTTTCGACTCGTTGCGGATTTGCCGGTCGAACTCGCCGGTGGTGAAGGCGCCGGCGGGAATCTCGGCGTGAAAATCGGCCATCGCCTGGCGCAACTGCCCCCAGGTTACACCATACTGAACCATGCGGTCGGGAAACACGTTTACATGTATTTCCCGCTCCTTGCCGCCAAACAGCTGCGTATTGGCGACGCCTTCCACTTCTTCCAACTGTTCTTGGACCGCCTCGGCGATCACCTTCAGCGTCCGATCGTCGACCGCCTCGGGTGCGGTGATGCTCACCAACATCAGTGGCATGTTTTCGAAGTCGATGTCGGTGATGACTGGTTGAACTTCGCGTCCGGTCGGCAGTTCGTTGCGAATCCGGTCAACCAGGTCCTTGACCTCACGTCGGGCATCATCCGGGTCGACACCGTCGAGAAACACCACCTGGGTGATCGACGAACCGCGCATGTTGGTCGAGGCAATGTAGTCGACGCTTTGCAGTTCGTTTAGTGCGTCTTCCACCTTGCGCGCGATCTCGTTCTCCGATTCACTCGGCTGCGAGTCGGGGTACGGGATGGCCACGAGCACCACGGCCTTCGTAATGGCGGGCGATCGCTGAACGGGCGTGAAAACGCACGCAAAGACGGCCATCAGCATGACCAGCACGGTGCACACGGTTACGAGCCGTGGCCGTTCGATGGCGTAATTGCTGATCTTCATCGCGCTGATGACTTCAATACGGCTACGTGCTTGACCAACTGCACACTAGGACTTGGAGCGCTGTGCGACCTTCTCATCTTTGCCGTCTGGTGCCACGTACTGCTGTTTGGTGTCCGCCGACTCATCGGTGACGCGTACGTGCTGCCCGTCGCTTAGTCGCTGCTGTCCACGGACGATAATGCGATCGAGCTTGGCCGTTGTCGAAGGCACCAGCAGGTAGTCGCCCTGGTCGATCCAGTCGGAAAGCTCGATCCGTCGGGCTGTCGCGACCGGCACTTCATCTACCTGCCAGAACATCACCTGTAGTGGCTCGTCTACTTCGTCGAGCCCGAACAGATAGGTCTGATCTTCTCGAAATAGCACAGCCAGTTCCGGCACGCGATAGGCGCTAATCCGGTCGATCACCACATCGGCGGTCGCTACCATGCCGGCGCGCAACAAGCGCGTTTCGTTCGGAACACGGATTTCAACTTCAAACAACCCAGTGCGCGGATCTGCGAGTTCCGCGATGCGATAGACCTCGGCATCAATGGGTGGTAGCTCGCGACCGAAGCGGTCACGTGACTCCAAATTCACACGGGCCCGAAACACTCGCGATTCCGCATCGTTTGTGCCTGTTTGTTCCGCGCTGCGCACTGCGCGCATTCGGCTTTGCAATTCGCGTATCTGAGACTCCGGCACATCGACCACCAGTAGCATGTCATCGTTCTGCACCAGATCGAACACGGTTTGATTGGCGGGTACGACCTCGCCCGGTTCGGCCATGCGACGCGAGATCGTGGCGTTGACTGGCGACTTGAGTTCGGCGTCTTCTAGGTTCTTCGTGGCGATGGCGAGCGCTGCCTGTGCCAAGGAGTGGGCGGTGAGAAATCCTTGGAACTCCGCTTTGGTGATCGTCTCGTAGGCGCCGGAACGGAGTTCGCGAGCGCGCTCAAGGTCGCTCGATGCTTGTTCTAGGTTGGCAGTGGCTTCGGCGAGTCGGGCGCGAAGGATTCGATCGTCGATGCGGGCGAGTGTTTGACCTTGTTTCACCCGACTTCCATCGTCCAGCGGTTCACCCCGTTCGCCGACACCCAGTTCGACGATGCGACCCGGTTGCTCGAACCCAACGCTGTAGGTTTCCCACGGACGAATCTTGCCGCTGAACTTGGCGGTTACTTCGTGGAGCGAAGCCTTAACCCGTTCGGCTGCAACCAACGGTTTTGGCTGGGCCACTACGGGTACCGGAGTCGTCACCTGCTGTAACGCTTGCTGGGCGGCCGCGTCGTCGCGCATGCTCACGTAGGCCATCACGCCGATGGCGAACACCGTTACCAGCGTAAGGGTGCCATAGCGTACCAGATGGTGGGTCCAACGGGTCATGGGGCGAGGTGGGGTTTGGTTGAAGAATCGTGATCGCCCAAACGGGATATAATAGCTGGCGCCGTGCGGAACGACAACGCATGTCGTCCGGACGTTCGCGCCCAAATGCGCGCCGTTTCCTGAGATTACAGCGCCAATCCTAATGGATAGATGCGCCAGTTGATGATGTCCGCAGCATTTGCCGCACGGGGCCATTCACTTCAATCTCGTGGCAGGTCTTTCAGCTAACCGCACGCACTCCTTCAATCGGCGTCTGGGAATGGAAACCCAAGAACTTTGTCAGTTACGTTCTTCAGCGGTTTCCCTTCGCGGTAGAGGCGTAAGTTTTCGCAGAAGAAATTGGTCATGTCATCGATTCGTGTCTTGCACTGCCCGCCAACGTGGGGTGTGAGAATCAAATTGGGCGCGTCCCACAGTCGGCTGTCCTTCGGGAGGGGTTCGGTTTCGGTCACATCCAATCCGGCGCCCCACAAGTGGCCTGATTCCAGCGCATCGATCAGCGCGTCTTCGACCACAATTGGTCCGCGAGCCATGTTCACCAGCACGCTACCTTCCTTCATTTGTGCGATCCGCCGAGCGTCGAACATTCCTCGTGTAGTTTCGTTGAGCGGCACTGCCAGAATCACTACATCGCAGCGGGGCAGAACTGCATCCAATTCGTCCGCCGCTAGCAGTTCGGCAACCTGCGGTGGTTTATTTACCGGGAACCAGTCGGTCGCCAGAATAGTGGGTTTAAACGCGCTGAGCACCTCGGCGAGCCGCCGACCATTCCCACCCAAGCCCACAATTCCAATCGTCGCATGGTGTAGGTCCTGCGTCGGTCGGCGAATGAATTCTCGGCGATTCATCGCGTCAAAGAACACCGGCAGTCGGCGTAGCGAACCCGCCAGCAGGGCCATGGTGTGGTCGGCCACCTGATTGGCCAACACTCCAGACGCACTGGTGACTAGAATCTCCGAGCCAATTACTGCTGGCACAAGGCAGTGGTCCATGCCGGCCGCGGACGACTGGATCCACTTCAGCCGCCCACCGGCGACTACTGCGTCCCATGGCACTGGCACCTTGGCATGACCACAATAGATGTCGGCCGTCGGCAGTTGCTCGGCAATCTGCTCTTGGCCTGCATCCACCACTTCCCAATCGGGAGCGGCAGCCTGGATTTGGGCTAGGTGCTGGGATTCGACGGGGTAACAAAGAACTATTCTCACGATGATTGGAACTGTGTAGAGAGCGGCTGGGGACCGAGGATCGACAGTTTGGTAGTATGATCTCGAACCACTTACGCATACAGGGGATCAAGCTGGCATTGTTATGTACCCACTTATCGCTACCTCGCTGGTATGGAAGGTGATGCTGGGAGCATCGCTGCTCGGCGCTGCAGCCGGCTTCGTCGGCACATTCGCGGTGCTACGTGGCCGGTCGTTGGTGGGGGATATGCTGGCGCATGCCGCGCTGCCGGGTATCGCTGCGGTGTTTATCCTGTTCGGCACGCGAGATTTTCTGTCGCTTTCGGTTGGCGCGCTCGTGAGTGGGCTGCTGGCGATTGTGTGCGTTGCCGCTATCTCTCGGTATACCCGAACTAGCGAGGACGCTGCACTTGGCATCGTGCTCAGCACCTTTTTTGGGGCGGGCATAGTCCTACTTACGGTCCTCCAGTCTAATCCTCAAGGCGATAAAGCGGGGCTCAGCTCATTTCTGTTCGGCGAGATCGCCGGTCTCCGGTCGCGCGACATCGCCGTCATCAGCATCACAGCCGTGGTGCTATTGCTGCTTGTGTTGGCAATGTACAAGGAACTCAAGCTGTTGTCGTTCGACACTGGATTTGCTGGAGCACAGGGATGGCCCACGTTTGGGCTCGACGTTTCGATCATGGCTGCCGTGGCGGTCGTGACCATAGTCGGCTTGCCGATCTGTGGGGTGGTGTTGATGGCGGCCATGCTCATCACTCCGGCTGCCGCGGCGCGATACTGGACGAATAGCCTTGGTGTCTTACTTGCCATTGCGGCGCTAGTAGGCGGGCTGTCGGGGGTTGGGGGATGTTTGCTAGCAGCACCAGGCCTACTCCAAGCGGCAGGCTTTGGGTGGCTCTCGTTTGGTTCAGGGACAGCGTTGCCTCCAGGGCCGCTGATCGTGCTGTCTGGGGCCGTGTTGTTGATTGTGTCGCTGCTCTTCGCACCCGAGCGCGGCATACTCGCCCGACTCTGGAGCGCGCGAGACTTTCGTCGCCGCGCCGCACAGGACCACCTGCTCCGTGCGATATACGAACTTACTCCCGCTCCAGAAAACAGTTGCCCATGGATCGACACCAACTCGTTGGAGAAATACGGACATTGGAATTCCACCGCGCTCGATGCCCAACTGAGGTTGGCCGTTCGACAGCGACTCATCGATTGGCGGGAGACCCGGGTGAGGTTTACTCCCAAAGGATACGATACTGCCGTGCATTTGGTACGGGCGCATCGACTTTGGGAGTTGTACCTGCTGGAGGACCTCGACCGGTCGCCAGAGCAGGTCCACCACGACGCCGATGCGATTGAGCATCTGTTGCCGGCCGAAGTGTTAGAACATCTGGAAGCACAGCTCAAGCTGCAAGGGAAGCTTCCGGCCGAGACAGTCGGCACAGTTCCGCCGTCGCCGCATTCGATCAAGCCCAACGAGGAGTAAGCTCGCCAGGCTTTCTCCCACAAACGTGCTGGAATGACTATCGCTATCAACAATCTGCTCTCGGCCGACATGCTGTTGGTGATGCTGATCGCGATGTTAGTGAATATCTCGTGCGCACTGGTGGGTTCGTTTCTGGTGCTGCGACGCATGAGCATGATGGGCGATGCGATATCGCACGCGATACTGCCGGGACTCGTGATTGGGTTCCTATTCTCGGGTACTTTGAACATTCTTCCGCTGTTCGCTGGAGCCGTGGCGGCCGGCGTAGCGACGACTTTCCTCACGCAAACCCTGAACCAGTACGGCCGCCTGTCGCCCGATGCGTCGCTGGGTGTGGTTTTCACCTCGCTGTTCGCCCTTGGGGTAGTGCTACTCAAGCTGTTTGTTTCCGAGTTTCACTTCGATACCGCCTGTGTGTACGAGGGTTCGCTGCTGTTGCTGATTTTCCACACGGTCGACATAGCTGGCGTCGAAGTACCTCGGCAGTTTCTTGTCGCTGTGCCCGTGCTGCTGCTGAATATTGCGGCGTTGATCGTGCTGTGGAAAGAGTTCAAGCTCACGACGTTCGATTCGTCGCTGGCCTCGGCCATGGGCATCTCGGCGCCACTGGTTCATTACACATTGATGACGTTGGTGGCGCTCACCGCAGTCGCATCGTTTCAAGTAGTTGGCTCCATCCTAACAATTGCGATGCTCATTGTGCCGGCGGCGGCCGCACATCTTTGCGTTGAGCGATTGCATCGCTTGGTGGCGCTGGCTTGTGTGTTTAGCATCGTGATCGCCATCGTGGGAACCATGGTGGCCGTGCGGTACGATGTATCGCCATCGGGCACGATGGCAGTCCTTGCTGGCGTGCTCTACACCTTGGCAGCTGTGTTCTCGCCAACTGGCGGCGTCGTGGCGCGGGCTTGGTTCAATCATCAAACCGCTCTGCGGATCGTTCGCGAAGACATCCTTGCGATGCTATATCGGGTGGAGGAACACGATCCCAACCAACGTTTGGCCAAAGCCAACGCCATCGAAGCCGTTGGCGGCGGCAGAAACGCCAAGCTGGCGTTAGGACAGCTAATGCGATCGGGCGACGTGATCGAAGCGCAGGGTGAGTTGGCGCTCGCCGATGGTGGTCGCAAGCAAGCCAGTACTTTGGTTCGCACGCATCGTCTTTGGGAAGCCTACTTGGTCGACGAGTTAGGCTTGCCGCTCGACCACGTGCACGAGCCGGCTCATCGCGTGGAGCACTTCCTGGGAGAGGAACTGCGCGAACAGCTAGCCGAACGTTTGCCCGAGGGCGCCGAAGACCCGCACGGTCGTGAGATCCCAGAATAGCGAACATTTCAACTCGTTATCGATCCGACCACCGCGTAACCAACAAAGATCAGATACAAGACGACGAGGATCAGTGCCTTGCCGCGGCCGAGTTGGCGGCGGTGCCACAAGATACCGAGCGTCACCGCCGTAAGCACCCACAACAATACCCGCAAGCCCACCAAACCGGGTATTGGCTTTCCATCTTGCACAAGGTCTACCGGCTGCCAGCCAACTAGATACGAGTTGACCAGGAGCGGTATCGAAAGGCAGACGCAAATGTCGAAGATATTGGAGCCAAATGCGTTGCTAATCGCCCCTGAGTCGTCGCCCCGCATCGCCGCGCCAATCGAGAGGAATGTGTCAGGCACACTCGACACCGCTGCAGCCAGAATTACCGCCACAAAGAACGTCGGAACGCCCAGCAGGTCGGCGGTGTCGCGGGTGATCGCTACCAGGAAGTAGCAGGCAATAGCGGCAATCACTGTTGCGACCGCGATGATGACCCACGCGCTGAACATGCCGATCGGTACTTGGAACAGCCCGAACAGGCAGTTGGCATGCGTGGGCACTTCTTCTTTGTCGTCTTCCGCAAGTTCATCAGTCTGATCGGCGAGATTGCTACGATGCACTCGGGTGTCGCGTGCTAGTTGTAGTAAGTAAACGAGGTACAAACCCAGGAACACGAAGGCGTGCCACCACTGCATTCGGGGCTCGTACAAGAAGGTGATGAGCAGCATCTGACACACCAGAAACCAAACTCCGTCGCGGGCCAGCACGTCGTCGCCAACCTCTACGAATGGCTTCGCCGGTCGGCAGAATGAGACAACTAGCGCCACGGTTGCTGGAATGAGTATCATGTTGTACACGGCGCTGCCCGCGCACGTGGCGATCGTTGCGCCGTAGCCCTCGGCGCCCGCTTCGGAGAGTTGGTTGGGGTCGGCGGCAGCTACCGCAACCACGACGAAGAAAACGCCGCTAAACAGCTCAGGCATGCTGCTGGCGATCGCGTCGAGCGTAGCTCCCCGCACCGAACCGGGGATGTTCAGCGAGTTGCCAATCCACTGGGCAGCCTCAGCGAATGGATCGCACGCCTGCCATATCACGATGGCAATCATCGTACCACCGGCCAATAAGAAGCCGAGTTGCCACTCAGCCAACCAACACACAAGCAGCGCTGCAACCGTCGCCAGAGTTACCACGATCCCAAGGCGGTCGATCTCGCGCGAGAATTCCTGATTGCTCGTTCTTGCTTCAGTCATCTTCCGTCATATTCGAGCATGCAGCGGGCTTCTTGCCTGCATCCTGTTCAATAATGCGTCTAGCTTCAGCCAGTGACGTAGCAACGAGGCCGGATGGAACCGCAACAATTCCCAGCCCGATCATCAGAACCACGAAAGTGAAGACTCGGCCTCCCACTGTAACCGGGTAGATGTCTCCGTAGCCAACGGTGGTTAGTGTGGCCACCGCCCACCATAGGCTGCTGAAGATCGAAGTAAACACTTCCGGTTGTGCGCGATTCTCAAAGTAGTAAATGCCGACGGCGGACACGTACAACAACATCGTTGTGACACCGAAGAACAAAATCAGTTCTTCCTTTGATATCATGAACGCAAGATGAAAGCGCTTGATCGCTTGATTGTATCGAAGAAGTTTGAAGAGTCGGACAACTCGAAACAACCGAAACAAGCGAAGCGCCCGCAGGTCAACGCTGCCTGGCAGGTAGAACGGTGCCACCGACAGCAGGTCAATCAACCCAAAGAAACTAAACACGTACCTAGTCTTGCTATCTGCAACATACAATCTCAGCAGATACTCAGCGGTAAACAGCGTGATGGTTACGACTTCGACAACATGAAGGCGGCATTGTAGGTATGGAGAAATCGAAGGTATTGTGGAGACTGAGAAGCTAATTAGTGAAACTACAATCAATACTTGTATGGCAAAGTCGAACCACCAGCCGGCTGGGGTATCGCAAGTCTCTACGACTTTCTTTAGGTGGGTGCGGTTCAAGTATCTCAGTATCCCGTGCATCCGATTTCAACAGTGTTCAAGCGGATTGCATCCATCGAACTGAACCCGGACGAACAGCTTCGTCGAGGTGGGGCCCTAACGCATGACGTCTTGGCCACAGTAGTTCCCCAATGGGGCAAAACCTGTTTGCGTAACCTATGGAGGCGTAACGCCTTCGGATCTTGCCCCATGCTGAGTTCGACGAAAACACGATTCGTTGGGGCAAAACTCGACTTGCGTTGCGCGCCATCAAGGCTCTAAACCCTTTCCAGTCCATGAGTTGGGGCGTCGCTGCGTCACACACTTCCGATAGTTTTGCCCCAGGGTTTCCCGCAGTTGGGGCAATACCGGCTCCCAGGCATTGCTTCTGGTTCGCCCAGCGCAGGCTTCCGCGTCCATTATCATCACAGCTTGGCAGGGCGCGCCGGTCCCGTGGAGACTGCCTGCGAAGCCTCTATATGGCCCACCCAAACCAACGTCTATTCGATCAAATGCGTGGCCCAGTTTCAATCGAAAACTTGACAACTTGCGACATCTCAGCCGCCACTGATCATCCCACCAACCCCCGGAGGATCCGCAGATTCACTATGTCAAAATCCTCGCCCGCACCGCTGGTGCCCTTGGGAGTCTCAAGATACATGGGCACCTTGGCGAATCGTCGGTCGTTCAATAGATGGCGAAACGGTTCGAGCCCCATTTCGCCCTCGCCGATGTGGGCATGACGGTCGACGCGCGAGCCGAGCGGCTTGAGGCTGTCGTTCAAGTGAAACGCTTTAACGAGCTTCCGGCCCACCGTTCGGTCAAGTTCGCGGATGGTTGCCAAGTAGTCTTTCTTGGTCTCCATCGAATACCCGGCCGCGAACACGTGACACGTGTCGAAACAGACGCCCAGACGGTCCGGGTTGCTTGTCTTGTCGATGATGTCGGCCAGGTGCTCGAATCGCCAGCCGAGGTTTGAACCCTGGCCGGCGGTGGTCTCGAGCAACACCTGTGCGTCGATTCCGCGAGTCTGCTTGTGCACTTCGTTCAGGCCCTTGGCGATTCGCCGAATCCCTTGCTTCTCGCTGCTGGTCGTGAACGCACCGGGGTGCGCTACCACATAGGGAATGCCAAGCATCTCGGCCCGCTGCAGCTCGACCACCAGCGCGTCGATCGACTTCTTCCATAGCTCGTCCTCCGGGCTACCAAGATTGATCAGATAAGAATCGTGCGCGATCGGGTGCGAGATGCCCAGTTCCTTGAGCGCCGCCTGGAAGCGCTCGGCGTCGGCCTCGGTAAGTTCCTTGGCTCGCCACTGATTGTTGTTCTTGGTAAACAACTGCACACAGTCGCATCCGGCCTCGGCAGCGGCTTCGACGGCCTTATAATAACCGCCAGCAATCGACATGTGGGCACCGAGTAGAGGCATCAGTGAATGGCCGTTGAACTGCACCAGTTTTGAATCTAGAATCGCCGGCTACACCCTACACCATCATCAATACGTAGAGAACATCCCCATGCAGCGTACGCTCATTTTGCTGAAGCCCGATTGTGTCCAACGCCGGTTGATGGGTCGCATTATCACGCGGTTTGAAGACAAAGGGCTCTCATTCGTCGCCATGAAGCTCATGCAAGTGACGCCCGACTTGGCCAAGGAGCACTATGCGGAGCATGTGAAGAAGGGGTGGTACCCGACCCTTGAGTCGTTCATCACCGGCGGACCGATCGTGGCGGCCGTGCTCGAAGGGCTGGAGGCGATTACCGTCGTTCGCGAGATGCTCGGCGCTACTAACGGCCTGAGCGCCGCGCCCGGCACCATCCGTGGCGACTACAGCTCCAGCCGCCAAATGAACCTGGTGCATGGCTCCGATGGCCCGGAGGCGGCCAAACGCGAGATCGCCCTCTACTTCAAGCCGGAGGAGTTGATCGACCACGACCCGACGATTGCCGCCTGGTTGCGAGCGGTCGACGAATAAGCGAGAGCGGGCTTCAGATCATGCAGCCATTTCACCTCGCGATGCCGGTTGGTAACCTTGTCGCAGCGAGAGAGTTCTACGGCGACGTGTTGGGTTGCGAAGAAGGCCGCAGCAGCGAGTCGTGGGTGGACTTCAACCTGTACGGGCACCAATTTGTCGTGCACGAAGTGCCCGGTTACACAGCAACGCGCTACCACAATCCCGTTGATGCGCATCAAGTGCCTGTTCCACACTTCGGAGTGGTACTCTCGATCGAACAGTGGCAGGAGTTGGCCGAGAGGTTGGTGACCAACGTCGACTTCTTGATTGAACCGACCACGAGATTTGCTAGACAACCGGGTGAACAATCCACGATGTTTTTCTGCGACCCTAGCGGGAACGCACTTGAGTTTAAGGCGTTCCGTGACATCGAAGCGCAGCTGTTTGCGAGTTAGAGCTCGCTAACGCTTCACCGCGTGCGGCGGTTTGAGTCCATAGCGCTGGATCTTTCGATCGAGCGTCGAGCGTTCGATGCCAAGGATCGATGCGCTTCGGCTCTTGTTCCAGCCGGTCGATTCGAGTGTCGCCTGAATGTGCTGTTGTTCCATCTCGGCAAGCGAGCATGGAACAAAACTGTCGCCCGACACGCTGCCGCCGGTTTCGGTATCGCCGGCCGTCTTGAGTGTCGAGAGAATCAGATCGTCGTGGTCGATGTACTCACCCCGGGCGAGCACCACCGCGCGCTCGATGACGTTCTTCATCTCACGAACGTTGCCTGGCCAGCGATACTGTTGCAGCTCCTCTAAAGCCCGCGGCGTGAAGTCGCGGATTTTTCGACCCGTTTCCGCGTTGTAACGGTGCAAGAAGTACTTGGCGAGCTCCGGAACGTCTTCGGGCCGCTTGCGGAGCGATGGAACCACGATTTCGAGGACGTGCAAGCGGAAATAGAGGTCGCGACGGAAGCGGCCCTCGGCGACTTCCTTCTCCAAGTCGCGATTCGTCGCGGCGATCACGCGCACGTCGGCCTTGATGGCCTCGGAGCCGCCGACGCGCTCGAACGGATGCCCTTCGAGCACGCGGAGGAACTTGGCCTGAATCGTCGGGCTCATTTCGCCGATCTCGTCGAGCATCAGCGTGCCTTTATTGGCCTGCTCGAACTTGCCAATCTTCCGGTGCGTAGCGCCGGTGAACGCTCCCTTTTCGTGCCCAAACAATTCGCTCTCGAGGAGCGTTTCGGACAACGCCGCGCAGTTGAGGCAAACGAACGGCCCCTTCTTGCGAGGGCTCGAGAAGTGAACCGCGCGGGCGACCAGTTCTTTGCCCACGCCACTTTCGCCGCGGATCAGCACGGTGGCACTCGTGGGCGCGGCGCGGGCGATTTGTTGAGTCACCCGATCCATCGCCTCACTGCTGCCGACGATCTCGCTCTGTACGCCCAGTTGCTCGCGCAACTGCACGTTTTCGTCCCGCATCAGGTTGAGGTTTTCGGCGAGTTCCTGACGGCGGTCGAGATTTTGCAGCGTCATCGACACCGTGTCGGCCACGGCGAGCGAAAACTCAAGGTCGTCGGGGTCGAGCGGTCGGGCTGCGTCGGTCGAGTACAGGTGCAGGATGCCCAGCACCGTACCGTCCTGGCGAATCGGGGCACAGATAACGCTGGTCGCCAGGATGTCGCCACTAGAATCGCGGGCGCCAAGCTGGCTATCGTCCATCACATTGCGGGCGAGCACGCCCTGTCCATCGCGCATTACGGTGGACGCGAGAAACTGGCTGACGCGATGATAACGATGGGCTGATTCGCTGCGCGACGCAATGACTTCAAGCGTGTCGAGTGTGCGGCCACCTCGGGCATCGCGTCCGCGGAGCAATAGCCCGCCAGCGTCGATTTGCGTGCTTTCGAACAGAGCGCCGAGTGCCGAGTTGGCAAGCGACACCACATTAGTGGTCTTGGCTAACTCAAACGCCAGCCGGCACAGCTTGGTTGCCGCGCGGCCGACTTTGGGTGCCGAGGTTTCCTCTTCTTCGTCATCGTCGGTAGCTTTGAGGAAGCGGCTCTGGCCGCGGCGGTGCGTAATCTGAGTCGGTTCGACAGGCTCGAAGACGCTCTCATCGTCTTCGTCAATCAGCACCTGATCGTCGTCATCGTCCACAGGCCGCGAACTGCGCAGCACGCTCGAAGGGTCTGGGAATGCGTGTGACAGATTGTCGACGAACGCTAAGTGCGAGTTTCCGATGCGGATGATATCGCCAGGCTCGAGGGAGTAGTCGGACGAGACTGGCTCGCCATCTACCTGGGTGCCATTGCGGCTATCGAGGTCGCGGAGTGTCCATTGGTGCTGGACCTGAAATATCTCCGCGTGGTTGCGGCTGCAGCGTTCGTCCTTCACCACAATGGCATTGGTCGGCGCCCGCCCAATGGTTACCGACTCACCCTCGACTAATCGGAATACGTCGGTCCATTTCGACCCTTCGCGGATAACCAGGTAGGACGTCATCGAATCGGGAGTTTCGCTCCTTGGGTGTCGGCATCGACAGTATCAGAAATGCTGCCTTAGGGTGGAACTTGGTGTGGAGTCCTCTTGTAGTCCAGCCTATTCTTACTATACCCAACTCATCAAGCCACGTTGATCGGAAATACTCTGGGGAACGCCACTTACGATGATTCAAAGCTGGTTGTTCAACGATAGAGTATCTCCGAAAATGTTAGGCGATGCTGGCGTTCGGGCCACCGATGGCGATAATTGACCTCTTCGGTGAACGAAACCATTTGCGAGGGCGAGACTTAGGGATTATTTTGGAATAGCCGGGAGAGCTCTTGGCGATTATTCTAACAATGCCAAGGTTCCCGTGGTGGACCGCCACGAGTTCTAACCATTCACCTACCGGGCATTCCGCCGACCGGCCGCCCCAACCACCTTTGCGAACTGGGAGAGACGAGCATGCAATTGGTCTCACGAAGCTCTGTCGCCGCGATCACTGTGATGGCTGTGCTGAGCCAAACGGCCTTAGCCGGGGGATTCCTTCGCCAGAATGCGGTGGGCGGCGTTTCGATCGATGCCCAAGGCGTGCTATCGAATCCCGAGGTTGGTGATCCAGAGCAGCTCAAGACCGCCTGGGAGAACGGCCTCGACCCCGTGCCGGGCGAACTAACCAAGGCTAGCGATCTGCGCTTTGTCTCGCTTCGAAGGGTTGAGGAAATCATCGCTGAGAAGATGGCTGCCGGGGTGCCGGTGCCCGATGAGGTAATGCTAATGGGTGGGATTCAGCGCGTGCAGTACGTGCTGGTCTACCCCGAGCAGCGCGACATTGTGATCGCTGGACCAGCGGAGGGCTGGAGGGCTGACGCGCTTGGAAACATCGTGGGCCAGACCACCGGACGCCCAGTGGTGGCGCTCGACGACTTCATGGTTGCGCTGCGAGCGGCCATGGCGCAGCCTGGCGCCGGCATGAGCTGCTCGATCGACCCCACCGCCGACGGACTCGCCAGAGTGCAGCAAGTGTCGCGGAAGTTCAAGCCTAACATCCGCCCGCAGCGGGCGGCTGAGATGATCGCCCAAGCGTTGGGGTACCAAAACATCTCGGTGACAGGTGTTCCCGTAACATCGCACTTTGCCCGTAGCATGGTTGCGGCCGACTTCCGCATGAAACGACTGGCCATGGGTTTTGAAGAGGCTCCCATAGACGGCATGCCAAGCTATCTTGAGATACTTGGCAAGCGTCGCGGCAAAGTGACTCAAAACATGCTGCCCCGTTGGTGGCTCGCACCCAGCTACGAGCCGCTTCTACGCGACGAAGCCGGGTTGGCTTGGGAACTCCGTGGCCAGGGCGTCAGATGCCTGACGGAGGAAGACTTCGTAAACGCGGCCGGCGAAAAGACCCGCACCGCCAAGGCCGGCGCCGCGGCGCAACAATGGGCCGACACATTCACCGAGCGATTTGAGGACCTGGCGAATCACGACTCGAGTTTTGGCCACCTTCGCAACGCCATCGATCTAGCAGTCGCAACCACCTTGATCGTTCACGAAGGGATGGCCGAACAGGTTGGGCTCGACATGCCTTGGCTGGCCGGCAAGTTCGAAGTGGACGAGTTCAATGCTCCCAGGCAGGTAGCCACGCAAACCACTTTCATCCGCCAGGGCGGGCAGTGGTTGGTCAGCGCCTCGGGCGGAGTGCAGATCGCTCCTGGCGAAGTGCTTGGCCAGAGCGAAAGCGTCGCCAGGATTGACGCGATTGCCGACCAAGAACCTCGTTTGGCAAGCGAACAAAGTTGGTGGTGGGACGCCAAGTAGCCGCCGTGCCTTTCTAGGCGAGCGTTCCTACAGTACTCCGTGCGTTTGAGGAGCGCGATCGTGGCCACCCAGGCGCCAACAACCGCTAGCAATCTGCTGAACCAGGAGATCGACTATGAGTGGACCGAAACGGCGCTCGGTTCGTGGCGCCGGTACCTCTACTCGGACGGGTCGATGTTTGCCGAGTATGCTTCGCACGCCACGGCCGCTGGAATTCCCCTGGTCCATATCACCTGGGGGAAGTGCCCCGAGACAGGTCGGCGAATTCCGGCTGTGGGCGTCATCGCCATGGGCCGTCGGGCGACCGGCGTTATCGCCATCGGACAGATGGCCGTCGGCCTGGTGGCCATTGGACAGCTAGCCCTCGGTGTGCTCTTCGGGCTCGGCCAAGCATCCACTGGCGTGCTCGCCATTGGCCAGGCGGCCCTGGCTGTCGCCGTGGGCGTTGGGCAGTTCGTCTATAGCGGCCATGTCGCTGTTGCTCAAATGGGCGTCGGGCACTACGTTCTGGCCCAATTTGGCTACGGTGAGCACGTAATCGACGTGCGCGGCGTAGACGCTGCAGCGAAGGAGTTCTTCCTCAAGCTGATTGGGCAACCGTGATAGGAGTCAGCCAGCTCGCTACGTCGTCATTTCCGCGTCGCCCGATGGCTGCGGGGCGCCAAACTTCGATCGGCCAATCGAGTTGACGTCGCGCGGGGGCTCGCCCGCCGGGACTTCGTCGGAGTCGATATCGAACCATTCGTCTTTAAATTCGATTCGCTCGTTCCGATCCATGGCCAAGTTACTCGTTAGCGCGATCACCGCGTCGGCCATCGCCACCTTCGGGTGACAGTGAAGCGTCTCGGGCTTCTGGTCGTTGCGGATACACCAAGCCCAGTGCTCGATCTCCTCACGATAGCCGCGACTGACATTCTCGGTAGGCACCTGTGCCGCAACGGCGGCGCCGCCTCCGGTCTCGTAGGTGTCCTTGTCGGCGTCCTTCTCGACATTCACCGCAGTCTTCTTGTTGCCGCCGATCAAGTAGGTCTCGCTTTCGCGTTCGAGGATGAGCGTGCCATCGGTGCCCATCACGATTTCGCCGTAGCCGCCGTAGCCATTGCCGTTGATCGACGAATAGGTGACTACCACCTTCTTGTTGGGGTCGGCGACGGCCTTGGAGGGATCGTCGTCGACGAAGTAACCCTTGCCAGGGTACTCGAAGCTGCAATAGACGTGATCGTCGATGTCGCGGTTGGCCTCGTACAGATGGCGTCCGCCCACGCCGGTGACGCTCAGCGGATTTACCTTCGCGTGTCCGTCGAACTGGGCGGAAATGAAGATGCCCGAGGCGTCGAGTTGGTGGCTACCGAGCTCGGCCATAAGACCTCCGCCGGTGCGATTCCACAGCCGCCAGCGAATCAATTCTTCCAGCGGCGTGCACTTGTAGTTGCTCTCGGTCACTGTGTGTGGCCGGTAACCGTAAGCCGCGGCGGGTACGGCGCCGTCTTTGACAAGTTGCTCAAGTTGTTCCATGCACTTGACCCAACCCTCATGTTCCTTGCCTTTTATAGAAGGGTTACTTGCGCGTCCCTTCACGCTTCGCAGCTTCGACAATACGCCGTGTTCGGCGTCGAGCGCGGCGCGGGCCTCTTTGTAGTCGTCGGTGGATAGCTTGCCATCTCTACGCTTGATATCGAGTTCGCGAATATCCGCGTTAAATGCCGCCAAGTCGTAGCCATCGCTGTCCGGCAATGGCGGACGCCAACTGTCGGCCGTCCGGTGCCATTGGGCGCGAATATGGTGGATGTCGCCGATAACGCCTTGCTTGATAGTATCCACGGCGTTTGCGTACAGCACGCTGTAGTGACGCTGGTGGCCGGTCGCTAGGAGCTTGCCGGTCTTCTTTGCGACGCGGCCCATTTCCTTGCACTCGCCGACGCTGTGGGCCATTAGCTTCTCGGTTAGTACGTGCTTGCCAGCGAGCATTGAATCGATGGCACACGGAGCGTGTTGCCACAGGGGCAGGGCAATGATCACCGCCTCGATCTCGTCGTCGTCGAGCAGTTCGTCGTAGCCGTTGGTGTAGACCCTCACGTCCTTACGGGCGTCGGATTCCGTCTTCCAGCCCTTCTTTTCTCCATAAACGTTGACTAGTCCAGGGCGCGCCGGTTGCATCTTGCTCGAGGGCCAGTCGCCATTAAAGGCGCGGTGAATGCTCGAGGGCCGGATGTCGCAGATCGCTTTGACTTCAATGAAGTCGGGATTGAGCGCGCCAATCAGCACGTTGCCTTCGTCGCCAGTACCGATGATGCCGACTCGTAGCGGGTCTTCGATTTGCTTGTAGCCAAAGTACGCTGCACCCAATCCGCCACCGGCAACCACGGCTGCCGGCAATGTACTGAGGAAGCCGCGACGAGTGACCTTAACCGTGTCCTCGTAATTTTGCTTGGCTTCTTTTTTCTGTTCGTCGGTCAATTGCATTGCCCGTGGTCTCCAGCGATTGGAAGCGTCGGCACGCACCGAGTGCCGAGACGAATTAATAGGAAAGTTGTTACTCGGCGCGTCGCCACAACAGCCCGTCGAGCCCTGCCCACATTCCGGCGCCAATGGCGGCTAGCAGTAGCAGGGCAACCACCTCTATACCTTGGTACGCCGCCAGCAGCTTGGCGGTTTGCGCTACGCCCTCGGCCCAGGGTGGTTGGGTCGACATGACCGAGAGCAGGAATCCGGCACCTACTAAGGCCGCCAGCCGGGTAAACAACCCAGCAATCAGCAATCCGCCAACCGCCAGCGTGACTACCGTAACGGCCAGGTCGATGCTGTCGAGCTGAGTAGTCGGACGAATAGCCTGCGTCCACTGTTCCTTGACCAACTTGGACTCCTTCTGCTCGTTGGTAAGAAGGTTGTGGAGCTGACTCTTGAGCTGGTTTTCCTCAGCCTCGATATCGGCTACCAGGGGCCGCACTAAGCCCATAACTTCCGACTTCTTCTTGGCGATTCGCTCGTCGACGTAGGGCAACTCTCCGCGGGCGTCGCTACTGAGCATTTCGTTGAGGCGAGCGTTGACTTCGTGTTGATATTCTTCAAGGGCCCCACGCTGCTCTTCGAAGTACCGTGCGAGCCGTGTTAGCTTATCAGCCAAAATGGCGTCGGCTGCTTCGCATTGCTCTTCGGTCAACGTTGCAACGCGCTTTACCCGCTCCACGGTGTCTTGCCAGTCTTTGGCCACCTGGCTCGCCCAGGGGCCATGGGCCGCAGTCGGGAACGGAATGTGCCCCACACGATCTTTCCTTGAAGCTTTGTCTTGGAGTTCTCCATCGTCTCCCAAATAACGACGGTCACCCTCGAACTTCGTAGCGGCTGGCAGCGGCCGGTCGGCCAATACGTCCCAACGATGCGGCAGTGGCGCCATGCCCTGGTAAAACTCGGCAAGCGGTCCGTTTGCCGAACGCAAGAAGCCCGCCGAGGAAAAACTCGGATCGAGTTTCTCCAGCCCCGCAGCGAGGAACTGCAAGCCGATGAGTACCCGCAGTGCAACGAGCCAGAGTACAGTCCAGGAGCCAATACGGTAACCGTTCTTCACTACTAGTACGCCCTATATCGCTCGAATAACAGCAGCGCGACGGTAGCACTGTCAGCGCGTGTGGAGGGAGTTTGCCACGCCTATGGGGCAGTATAGAAGCGTTGCAATCTAGCGAAAACTTCGACTTTCGCTGGCCTACATCATACCGCAACTCGGTGCTCGATGCCAACACGGAGGAAAAAACGCGCCGCAACGCCAGAACTACGAAAAAACTGTGCTGACAGTCGGCTAAACTGCGTGCATCAGTCCGGAGTGCGGCGACGCACCGCTTCGGCTGCTTGGTCGAGGATGGTCAGGCGGCCACCGTAGGTTTTCTGCAGAATCTCGGGCGTGAACGTCGTCTCAATCGGGCCGCAGGCCAACAGCCGCATGTTGAGCAGGATCACCCAGTCGAAGTAGTCCTCGGTGGTCTGTAAGTCGTGATGTACCACGAAAACTGTTTTTCCCGCCGAGCGAAGACTCTGCAGCAATCGCAGAATGGCGGCCTCCGTAGCTGCGTCGACACCTGCAAATGGCTCGTCCATGAAGTAAACGCTGGCGTCCTGGGCAAGCGCCCTGGCCAAGAATATTCGCTGCTGCTGTCCTCCCGAGAGTTGGCGGATTTGGCGGTTGGCGAAGCCGGCCAACTCAACCTGGGCTAGGCAGTCGAGGGCGACCTGCCGTTCACGGTGGCCAGGCCGGCGAAACCAACCAAGCTTGCCGTAAGTGCCCATCAACACCACGTCGAGCGCGGTAACGGGGAAATCCCAGTCCACCGTTTCGCGTTGGGGGACGTAGCCGACGATCCGCCGTTGTTGATTGTACGGCTTTCCATAGATCTCCACCTTTCCGCTTGCCAGCGGCACGAGACCAAGGATGGCCTTAATGAGCGTCGACTTGCCCGCCCCGTTTGGCCCGACAATGCCCACTAACTTTCGCTCTGGCACCTCAAGGTCGATGTCCCACAACACGGGCTTGCGACGGTAGGCGACGGTCATGTCATGGATTTCGAGCGCTGTGGTGGACGCCTGGTTCACTTTTTCGGTGTCACTTGCCCGGGCGTCCACTACGCTTAGTCTCCACCCAGCCCATCAGCGATTGCCGCAACATTCGCCCGAATCATTCCCGAGTAGTATTCGGCTCCGGAGCCTGCTGGTCCCATCGCATCGGAGTAGAGTTCGTCGCCAATGTGAACTTCGTGCCCCGCAGCGCGGCATTCTTCGATAAGTTGATTGACCAACCGAGGCGACGTCGACGACTCAACAAATACCGCCGGAACCTTCCTCTCGACGATTGTGCGGCGGACTTCATCAAGATGTTCAAAATCAGCTTCATCTTCGGTGCTGATTCCCTTGAGACCAATCGTCTCCAAGTCGTACGCTTTGCTGAAGTAGCAGAAAGCATCGTGCGCGGTTACTAGCAACCGGCGCTCTTTCGGGATCGATTTGAGCATGGTGCGACATTCCGCGTCTAACTCAGCAAGCTGCTGCCTGTACGCCTTCGCGTTGGCGCGATAGTCGTCGGCGCGTTCGGGATCGAACTCGGCCAGTTGTTCGGCCGCGTAATCAACGCAGCTCGACCACAGCTCGACGTCGTGCCATACGTGCGGGTCGTAGTATCCTTCGAACTCAGTGGGCTTTAACAAGCGAGGATCGTCGGAAGCCACGAGACCATCAGTGACGGCCACAACGGCCTTCCGCTCACCAAGCTTTTCCAAAGTCTCAGCGATTCGCCCTTCGAGGTGCAGTCCGTTGTAGAATACGATGTCAGCCTGTCGTAGACGAAGCACATCCGAAGGTTTGGGGCGGAATTGATGCGGGTCAATTCCTGGGCCCATCAACGCGACGACCTCCGCGTGCGGACCAGCGATGTTCCGCACCATATCCGCGACTTGCCCCGTAGTGCAGAAAACCGCGAGAGGAGTGTCTCCAGTGTGACGAAATTCCGCCGGCGACGCGCTAATCGCTTGCTTATGGTGTTCGCTATTGGGACAACCCGTTAGCCCTACGAGCATCGCGACGACGCACGCGGACTTGAGTCTTCGCCATTGGTCGACCGCAATGTGCATTACACTAAATCGTTTCCACGCCGAAACTTGCCCGTTTTTGACTAATCAAAATCTAGTTGCTCGGCACGTCGCAGTCAAGGCGAAGCTGTAGCACGCTGTGTTGTGTCGCGCTGACCGTCGTAAGACGGTCAGTTGCCGCAACCAATTCAAGCTGCCCTACTCTCATCGCTTTGGGCTGATCGCGACAGCAAAAGTTTGACGCACAAATAACGCAACGGTAGATTGCATGTGCTTCGGCAGACCAAGACGGATTGGGTCACATGTTCTCCACCCGTCTTCGCCCTCTGCAGTCCTATTGGCCGTTTTCGCTACTTGGCGGCAGTGGTCTTGATTTCATGAGTGTGACTTACTTCAAACGCTACCGAATGGAGGTCAACCTCTACCGTCGGCGTATCGCGCCGGTTCGGTTGCCACTGGGGTATCGGCTGGTGCCTTGGTCGCCCGCGCTGGTCGACGCCCATGCCGAAACGAAGTACCACAGCTTCCGTGGCGAAATTGACGCCGGCATCTTTCACTCGTTAAGCGAGCCACATGGGTGCCACGAGTTAATGGCGGGTATCTCTTCGGGTGAAGGATTCGTGCCGGAGGCGACGTGGTTAGTGGAAACAGAGAACGAATTTGGCGAAGCCGAGTCTTGCGGGACGATTCAGGGAGTAAAGGCGAGTCCACGCTGCGGCGCCATTCAAAACGTTGGTGTCGTGCTTCCGCACCGAGGACAAGGCGTGGGAGCCGCGCTGGTTTCGGCGGCGCTGTTGGGCTTTCAGCAAGTGGGGCTGGCCCGGGCCTATTTGGAAGTGACTGTTCAAAACCGCAGCGCCGTGCAGCTCTACCAACGTTTAGGCTTCCGCCGTACGAAGACAATCTACAAGTCGGTCGAAATGGCATACGGCTGATTTCCGACTCGACATCTCTTATGGCGCTGCCACCCTGTGCCAGGCACTCGATACGGCGATCGTGCCAGCTGTGACTGCACTTGCTCGCGCTGTAGGCGAACACTTTCCGGGACCCGAATCGGGATTCCACACGGAGTCGATTACCAAGTTGTGGAAGTCGACGTGTCGTCGAGTAAGTTGCGGATAACTTGTTGACCTGTCGAGTTCGTGTCGATTGACCTGTTGCATTGCTAAGTCCGATACTGAAGGTTGACAGAGTCTTATCGGCTGATCGTCGATAGGAATTGTCGCAAACAACGGTGCATTTGGAGGGGGAGACTCCAACAAGGTTTTCCATGCAACTCTCGCAGCAGCCGGTCGCGGGGAAGTCGACTCCCGTGAACGGATCCATTCGCACGGTGGACGATGCCCCACGAGATTTCCCGTTTGCAGAGCCAGAACTCCTATTGCGACCATCGATCATCTGTGCGTCGGATCCCGACTTTGCGGAACAAGTCTCTAAACAAACGATGGCTAGCGGGGTGCAGGCCATCACTTGCGTCGAAGAGGAAGACCTGCTCGCGGCTCTCGCAGCAGTAACGCCTGATGTCGTCTTGATCCACGGGAGAGCCGAGTTCGTCAACCGCACGGTCTTACGTTGCAACTTGATAGCTGCTGATGATATCAACTTAGTCGTTGGGTTGGCGGGACGCAGCCAGAGCATCGACCTGCCCGAGGATTTCACGCAGGCTATCCGTGTGGTCGGCCCTTCGATGGACGCATCGCAACTTGGGTCGCTGCTTTGCCGCAGCGTGCAGCTTCGCGGCGCCTTGCGTGCGATCAAGCAGCATCTGGCTAGCCATCGGTGTGTCGTCGATCGATTGTCGGAGGCCCAGCAGGTCGTTCTTCGGGAAGTATGTGAAGGCAAGCTCAACAAGTGGATTGCCGCGGAGCATGGCGTAAGTCTCCGCACAATCGAACAGCGTCGTCGGCGGGTTTTCGACGTCATGGGCGTCACCTCGGCCGCACCGTTGGGCCATGTCATGGGATTTGCCGCAGCCCTAGAGTGGATTCGCGGCTTGCTTGACGAACCAAAAACCACGTAGGTTCATTGGTTCCGGTGGGAGCGGTCCCGTTCTTCCAGTTCGTTGCCGCACGCCTGCAAATGTGTGTTGCACTTGTCTAAACGGTGGAGATAGCCGACATTATCGGGTTCGACCTGTGTGGCTATCCTTCGTCTCCGCAGCAGATCTTGCCGGTGTCTGCCGAATACGTCTACCAACTCGACAATGGTTTGACCCTCGTCGGCGAGCCAAGCGCAGCATTCCAATCGGCAGCATTTTCGCTGTTGGTCCCCGCCGGATGCAGGTACGACCAGCCGGCTCACGCGGGACTCGCGGGCCTGACGTGCGAGATGATGCTGCGAGGTGCTGGCGACCGTGACGGCCGAAAGCTGATTACCGATCTGGAGAACTTGGGCGTCGAGCGGGGCGAGTCGGTTGGCGTGTCGCAAGCTAGTTACGGCGGTTCGACCATCTCCAAGAGTCTGCTGCCGGCCCTGACGATCTACGCCGATATTGTCCGTCGACCACAATTGCCCGGCGACCAACTCGAAGCTGGCCGCGCTGTTTGCCTTCAGGAGTTGCGCGGCGTGGAGGACGAGCCAGGGCAGAAGTTGATGACCGAGCTGCGTCGCCGCTACTATCCCGATCCATGGGGTCGGTCGAGTCATGGCACGGCCGAAGCGATCGAGAGCCTTGCGATCGCAGACGTCGAGCGTTTCCACGCGGCGCGCTACGGGCCAAATGGCGCGATTCTTGGCGTTGCAGGTAAGTTCGATTGGCAGCAAGTATGTGACTCGGTGGAGCAGTTGTTCGGTGACTGGCCAATACAGCCGAGTGACGATAGTGTGGAAGAAGTCGAAGGTCGCACCGATTCGCACTTGTCGTACGAATCGAACCAATCGCACATCGGAATCGCGTTTGCTTCCATTCCCTACCGGCATCCGCGCTACTTCGAAGCTTGGTCGGCAGTTGGGGTGCTTTCGGGCGGTATGAGTTCGCGGCTGTTCAGCGAGGTTCGCGAAAAGCGAGGACTCTGTTACACCGTCTACGCTACGCTTCATACCCAGCGCGACCGGGCGGCCGTGTTCTGCTATGCTGGCACCACCGCCGAGCGTGCCCAGGAAACACTCGACGTAACCTTTCGCGAGTTGGTGCGGTTGGGCGAGGGAGTGAGCGACGACGAGCTTGCTCGCCTTAAGGCCCGCATCAAGAGTAGCTTGATCATGCAGCAAGAGTCGACCTCGGCTCGGGCGGGTTCGCTTGCTCGCGATTGGTATCATTTGGGGCGTGTACGTCCCGTGGAGGAAGTCGCAGCGAAGATCGACGCGCTCACCGCCGCGAGCATCAATGCGTTCTTGGCCGAGAATCCCCCACAATCGTTCACGGCCATGACCCTCGGTCGACAGCCGTTGGAGTTTCCCGATGCAGTTTCGTAGTCATCGCCTGGCCAACGGATTGGAGATTGTCGCCGAATGCAACCCAGCGGCGCACACGATGGGCGTTGGTTTTTTTGTTCGCACAGGCTCGCGCGATGAAGCGACCGAGTTGGCTGGCATCAGTCACTTCCTCGAGCACATGGCGTTCAAAGGCACGCCCCGTCGCTCCGCCGAAGACGTGAATCGCGAGTTCGACGAAATCGGCGCGCACTACAATGCGTTCACCAGCGAAGAGAGCACCGTGTACTACGCTTCGCTGCTGCCCGAGTATCAATCGCACGCGCTGGATATCCTGGCCGACATCATGCGGCCTAGCCTGCGCGAGAGCGACTTCGAAATGGAGAAAAAGGTGATCGTCGAGGAGATTCAAATGTACCTCGACCAACCTCCTTACGGCATGGACGATCGCATCAAGCAGTTGTGTTTCGGCAGTCATCCGATTGCTAACAGTGTGATTGGAAGCGAGGCAAGCGTTACAGCTCTTGTGCCTGAGCAGATGTTGCATTACCATCGCGACCGCTACTCGGCCGACAACCTGTTTATTGCCGCCGCGGGCAACGTCGACTTCGATGCGCTCGTCACCCAAGCCGAGCAGCTTTGCGGCGAGTGGGAACCAACGGGCGCCAGTCGAGCGACGCCGCCTGTGGTGATGGAGCCGGCCGTCGAAGTCAAGCCGCACGCGGTTTCCACTCAACAATATGTTCTCTTGCTTCGCGACGCGCCCGCCGCCGAGCATGCCGACCGCTTCGCCGCCAAGTTGCTCACCACCATTGTCGGCGACGATTCCGGCAGCCGGATGTACTGGGATCTGGTCGATTCGGGTTTGGTCGAGTCGGCAAGTCTTGGGCACTATGAGTATCAAGGGCTGGGAATGTTCTACACCTGGTTGGCTTGCGAGCCGGACGACATGGTCGACAATCTCTCGCGGTTGCAGCAGTTGTTCGAAGCGGTTGAGCGGTCCGGCATCGGCGACGAGGAGCTTGCCCAGGCCAAGAACAAGCTCAAGGCACGTGTGGTGCTCGGCAACGAACGCCCTCGCAGTCGGTTGTTTAACGTCGGCGGCAACTGGTTGCAGCGGCGCGAGTATCGCTCGCTGACCGACGACCTCGAGTCGGTCGACTCGGTGACTGTTGCCGACATCATGTCGGTACTCGAGAAGTTCCCACTCTCGAAGCACGCCACGGTCACCGTTGGCCCGCTGGAATCGGTTGGCGACTTGGCGTAGCGCGCATCTATGCAGCGCGGCGCAGTTTCAGTGCTTTGGGTTGCGCGATGATGTCGAAATGCTTGGTGGCTGTCATGTCGCCGCGCTCCACGCGGTCGCCAGGGCCTTGTTCGACACCACGGTAGCGCCGCACGTCGTATCGCATGTGGGTAAGGAAATCGTGCAGGGCGTGGCGTTCGCTCGCCACGAGCTTGCGGAACACCTCGCAGCGGATCACCGGGCGGCGTTCGCTGAGGATCGGCGCCAGCGTTCGCAGGATTTTCAGGTCGTAACCTTCGGCGTCGATCTTCACGTACGTAAACTTGCTCAGCCACTCCGGATATTGGGTCTTCAGCACGTAGTACAAGTCGCGACCTTGCACAAGCAGCGGATGCCTACGACGGAACAGTGGCCACTTTTGTTGCGTCTTGAAGCCGCCGTTGCAGTACATGCCGTCGGTGTAGTGAAACGTAAATTGGCCATCTTCGGCCGTCGCGGCAACGTTGAGCGCCTTGATCCTTGTCTTGTCGGGATTCAGCGATGCGTTCTTCGCCAGGATTTTGAATACGAACGGGTTCGGCTCGAGTGCGATCGTCAGGCCGGTTGGTCCGGCAGCTAGCGCCATCGGTACCGTGGTATCGCCGGTGTGTGCCCCGATGTCGATCACCAAATCGCCAGGGCTGACGAACTCCCGCACCACGTCGACCATTGGTTGCGTGATCGACTTTGCGGTTTCCTTCGGATGCTGCCACTGCGCGTATTCCACGCGTCCGTCGTGCTTGAGGTCGAACGACTTGAGCTGGTAGCCAAACTCCTCCACATCGGCGGGAGCATCGCGGCGAAACGGAAACAGCTCGGTTAGCAACATGGATTGTCCGTTGATATGATGGGGGAAACGTGCGACGCATTCAGCTTGCAGCGGCGGTATTTACCAAAGTTCTTCGACCGTGCCTACACGTATCGCGGTCTCGATCGCTGCGGATTCTCCGGGTAAACATGATGGGTGATAACTTCGCGTCCAAACTTGCCCAAATGCTCTCCAGCGGTCGCGGGCCGGTGGGCATCGTAGTCGTCGACCACGGCTCGCGTCGCGCCGAAAGCAACGACCTGCTGCTAGCAGTGGTGGCCATGTTTCGTCGCCGCAGTGGGCTGGAGATCGTCGAACCGGCGCACATGGAGCTAGCCGATCCCACCATCGCCGACGCCTTTACGCGATGCGTCGAGCTGGGTGCACAGACAGTTGCCGTGTTTCCGTATTTTCTCGCACCTGGCCGACACTGGTCGGAGGATATTCCTCGTCTGGCCGCCGAAGCCGCTTCGGCACATCCGGGCGTCGAATACCTCGTTACCGCGCCACTTGGCGTGCATGAGTTCATTGCCGATGTCATGGTTGAGCGAATTGCCACTTGCCTCGCGGCGCAGGCCAACGATGGACCCACGTGCGACCTGTGCGACGAACAACCACGGTGCCAGCCTCGCTAGCAAGGGCGGCATAGTTGTCGATGAGGATTAACTGACCTCGCGATCTTGTCGATAGTCTAACTGTCGTATCTCTCATAACCGGATTTGCCCGACGTTCACAGCTCCGAGCTTGTGAGCGCCGGCGTCTTCGGCTTGGTTTGCAATTCTCGCCTGGCAAAGGAATGCCATTATGCGTCGCTATTTCGCCATCGCTGGTTCGCTTGCACTTGCGCTGCTCGTTGCCCAATCGGTTGTCGCACAGGAGTCCGACGCGGAAGCCGAAGCGCTGGTCGCCGAGGAAGTAGAGACCCCGCCCGAACCGCAGCGCCCAGTCGCACCGCCCACCGCATTCGTGCCAGGCAACGGCGAGTGGCTGGAAAACTGTAGCGACGACTTCGAAAACGAAGGCTGGGGCTACTCCCTTCGGCTGCCCAAGAGCAGCTTTGAGCAGGACGATCGCCAACGCGGGCCTGGTGGAATCTCCAAGAACGGTCTCTGGCACGAAGGCGCCAAGCGCGGAACGCCCGACGTGGTGAAGCGAATCGCCACTCCGCCCGGCGGCATCGACGGCAGCGTCGGAGCGCTCTTGTTCCAAACCAAAAACTCCGGCATGCCCGGCCGTATCACCAACGAACAAATGCAGGATGACCTTCTCTTGAAGTTCGATCGCAAGCTCGGGCGTTCGATTCCCGTGAAGTGGCAACCAAGCTGCACCGTGCGTGTTTACTTGCCCGAATTCGACAAGTGGGAAAATCGTACCGGCGCATCTTTTGGCATGCGGGCCGACTGCCGTGGCCGCACGCCCAAGGGAGAAACCGACGCCTATTGGCCGGGCATGTTCCTGCTGTTTCGCAGCGAAACGTCTCGCAAGATCGACCAAGACTACGCTCAAATCTCCATTCGCTCCAACCGCCGCGGGCAGGATATTCGCAGCTTGTCCATCGCCGAGCCCGGTTGGTGGACGATGGGCCTGAGTTTCTCGGCCGATGGCATGGTGCACTACTACGCCAGCCCGGGTGTCGACGACCTGACCGAAGACGACTACCTCGCATCGAACTATCCTTACAGCTACCGATGTCTGTGCATGCGTAATTTCTTCTTCAACGTGGCCAACATGGATAACGGCCGCTCGTGGAGCACACCGTGGGTGATCGACGACCCCAAGATCTTCGTACGCCCACCCGCCGGGCAAACCGTCGCCGGCATCTACCGCAAAAAGGGCCAGCGCGTTCCTACCTTTCCGATTACCAAACCCCAAAAAGACGAACACGGAAAGTACAGCAACCGCGGCTTCATGGGCTTGTTCCGCTAAGGCACGTACGTGCCTCCCTCGACGGGGAGGCCGTATTGCTTTTCCCTCCTCTCAAGGGAAGACCACCACCATGATCCCTCCCCTTGACGGGGAGGGACTTAGGGAGGGGCGAAAGCAGCCAGCCGTCACCACCCATCCCCCACCTCCGTTCGCACAATCTCTCGCCGCCAGCCGGGCTCGTGCACCGGCCAGCAGCGTACGGTAATGGTCGCTGAGTCGGTGTGCATTGTGGCTGACGCCGGAGCGCCCGTGGTGTGGCATTCACGCCACGCTTTGTGTTCGGCCTCGTGCATGGCCACCGGCGGTGCCGCGAAGTTGCCTTGCCGCCAAGTGATCTCCCCTTGGTCCAGAACCGTCACCACCACGCATGGCGGCATGTCGAGCATCCGTCGGGCGATCAGCTCATGGCTGGCCGTCCAAAACCGATCTTTCAATGTGCCGAGGTCCCAGGCGCATTCGATTCCCACCTTGTGAATCCATCGCCGCGGCAACAATAGCCGACCCGCTAGGGCGTTCGCCACCCGCTCGCGGCTTCCGAACGGCGCCTCGTGTGGATCCACCGCCAGATACTCGAACACCCGTGCCGCCGCGAACTCACCCAGTTCGTGCGCCACGGCGAACTGCCGCCGCTCGAATCGCTCGTCGTCGCCCAGCACAATGGTTGGCTGCTCGACCGCCTCGGCGGTTCCCGCCACCCGCACCAACTGTGCCCGCGCCGGAAGTTGGGCGTCTTGAGTGACCACCAACCCCAACTCGCGGGCCACATAAAACGCATCGACCGGCGGTTCGGCCACGCCAGCCTCCCACAGCAACTCCTCAACAGCCACGTCGATCGCGTCGGACCAGTCTTGGTAAGGAATGTCGGGCAGCATCGGATTGCAACCTCATCGGGTGAGTGCTCAGGCGTGCACTATGCCTCTGTTCGCCACCATCGCAAGCACCGCAAATGTCCATTTTGTCCCGGATACCGGAAAACGATTTAAGGGGACTCTATTCGTCTCTCATCATCCCCCGTCGACTTTCGTTTTTCTCTGTTTTTCTAGAGGTGTTTCATTTCTACTGGGGTGTATGCACTGTCCAAATTGTCCGTTCTTGAGCTGCGAAGGGACAATTGAACTCGAAATGTCCAATGACGAAGACTCGGAGGGTGCCTTGAGCGGCAGCCCAACGCACCTTTGGCAACGAGACATGGTGCGTTGCGCTGGTGCTCCAGATACCCTACACCTCCGACTTGGCGTTAACCGTTAACCAAGAGTCCCTGACCCCTGATCCCTTACCCCTCAAAATGGCACACGTCCGCCGGCCGCTCCGCGTGCGTCGCCAGACAAGAACCTGGGCCGTACGGAGCAGGAGCGGCCCCCTGAAAACATGACGATCTCAGCCGCCATGCCCGTAGCTACCAACCGCTCTTCAAACTCACGGATCACAGCCCGACTCGCCTGGCGCAAAGCGTGCGCGGACCACCGGTATGGATGTACAGTACCATATGGGTGGCCTAGTTTCCAGGAAGAAATGGAGCAAGAAATTGGGTATTGTCACGGCTACCCGGTCACCTGTTACTTCTTACTTCACCGTCTGGCCATAAGTGGCTCGTTGGCATACCTTTAGAGGATGGAATCGCTACCTATCGCCTCCACCCGACCTACCGAAGTTGCCACCGGAACCGCGGGCAATAAGGGTCGATATGCGTTTGTTAGTCTCGGCTGTCCCAAAAATCTGGTCGACAGCGAGCGGATGCTCGGGCTGCTGCAGCTTGATGGGTATGAGTTGGTGCCGTCGGCCGACGATGCAGACTTTGCGATTGTGAACACGTGCGGCTTCATCGAGTCGGCCCGTACCGAATCGTTTGCGGCGATCGACGAAATGCTCGAGCGCAAGCGCCAAGGGTTGCTCCGTGGCGTGATCGTAAGTGGCTGCCTTGCCGAGCGGCAACAAGAGGAACTGCTGGTCGAGCGGCCTGACATCGATCATTTGGTCGGCGTGTTTGGCCGGGAAGAGGTCACCAAGGTTGCCGATCGCCTGATTGCGGGGCTCGACGAGCAGCGGCTCGTGTTTCGCCCTGCACCCGTGCGGGCGCTCGACGATACCCAGCGAATGCGCGTCACTCCGCGACACTTCGCTTACTTAAAAATCTCCGAAGGCTGCGACCGGCTCTGCACGTTTTGCGCGATTCCCAAAATGCGCGGCAAGCACGCAACCAAACCAATCGAGGAAGTCATCGCCGAGGCCCGCGAGCTGGCGGACGATGGGGTGAAGGAACTCGTGATCGTCGCCCAGGATACGACCTACTACGGCAAAGACTTGTACGGCGAGCCCCGGCTGGTCGAGCTGCTTCGCGAGTTGGACACAGTGGATGGCATCGAGTGGATTCGGTTGATGTATCTCTACCCAATGTACTTCACTGATGAGTTAATCGACACCATTGCAGATTCGCGGAACATCTTGCCGTATCTCGACATGCCACTGCAGCATATCAACGATCGCATGCTGCGGCGGATGCAACGCCGGGTGAATCGTGCCGAGACCGACGTGTTGGTTGGCAAGCTGCGCGAGCGGGTGCCGGGCTTGGTGATGCGGTCGACGATGATCACCGGTTTTCCCGGCGAGACGGATGAGGAGTTCGCCGAGTTGTTGGACTACGTCGACGAGCAGCGTTTTGAACGGCTAGGCGTGTTCACGTACTCGCTCGAACCCGATACGCCCGCAGCCCGCTTGCCGAATCATATCGACGAAGCGGCCAAAGAGCGGCGACGCGATGAGTTGATGGCTCTGCAGCAACAAGTGGCATTTGAGTTTGCCGACCGGCAGATTGGCACACAGCAAGATGTGATTATCGACACGCCTGTGCCTGATGAGCCAACGGCTTGGATTGGTCGGACCGTTGCCGACGCGCCCGATGTCGACTGCGTGGTGTACGTTACAGGCGATGGCTTGGCTGCCGGGCAGATTGTAAAGTGTGAAGTGGTGGCCCGCAGTGATTATGATTTAGTGGCGGTTGCCCTGGATTGATTGGAAGCCAAATAATATGTCCCTCTCCCTTTGCAACATTATGCAGTTGCTGTCGTCGGGAGTGGCATTAGTTTTTGGCGTATTGCGTTAATCATTAGTTTTGCTTGGACCCAACGGGAGATTCGGTGAG
>JANQOF010000066.1 GCA_028279215.1 Pirellulales bacterium | reverse complement strand
TCCATGGCTTGTCTCCGATGGTTGGTCCCAAAAGAAACAAGTATGAACGCGAACTCCTTTTTGTAACTCCACGACTGCTAGCAACTGCATAATGTTGCCTTGGGGGAGAGGGGGCATTGGGCATTGCTCTCCGGCCCATAACCTATTCCCTGGCCCCCAAATCCCACCCAACCATGCCTACCTCCAAGACTCTTTGCGTGTTCGATGCCGTCGCCGGGCGGCCGCCGGCGACAGGCTATGCCCAGCTCGATTTGCGCAACCACAACATTTTGCTCGACTTCGATGATACAGCCAACGAGTCGATTGACTTTGTCGCCGTGTTGCCACGAGCTTACGCGGGTAGCGACTTGGAAGTCGTTGTCACCTGGGCGGCGACCTTGGCTACGTCGGGCAGTGTTGTGTGGCAGGCCGAGTTCGAGCGGCACCCGATTGGCGATGCCACGCACGGCACGCACGACCTGGACGCCGACGACTTCGGTACGGGAGCCACGGCGACGGGCGCCGCGGCGTCGAGTAGCGGAGAGATCGTCCGCACGCCGATTGCCATTGCTTCTACGGCAGCCGATTCTCCACAAGGTGGCGAGTCGTTTCGGCTACGTGTATCTCGCCTGGCGACCGATGCTAGCGACACAATGATCGGCGACGCAGAACTGGTTGCCGTCGAACTGCGGGAGGTGTAGTCGGACATGGCCTTGCAGTTTGTGAGTGGCGTGCCGCATGTGGTGGTGGGTCGCATTGTCGAGATTGAAAGCGCTACGGCGGCCACGGTGGCCACGTGGGTTCGCTTCGACGACATCGACGCCGACGCGGCCGTTGCTGTCCGCGGTGCGGCGTTCGATTCCTCGGCCGCCTGGGCGCTGTATCGCGACGACGTGGCGCACGTATCCGGTCGTAACAACACGCTAGCTGGTCATGTGAATACCGATATTGGCCGATTGCGATTCGAGTCGGCTGCCAATGCACTCAACGACACCTCGTGGCACCATGTGGCGATGGTTTTCGAGGCGAACACATCGTCCGGTTTACGAATGTATATCGATGGAGTACTCGATCCATACTCTGTCAGCACGATCGGGCACTCTAACCTGGTTGCGGACTCCACCGACGTGTACCTCGGCTTCAATTCGGCCAGCGTACAGTTGCTCGGCGCGATGGCTGACTTTGCAATTTGGAATGAGGCACTTGAGTCGGCGCAGATCGCGAACCTGGCGGCGGGTTTCTCGCCGCTTATGTTGCCGGTGTTCGACCGTTTGGTAGTGCATTGCGACTTGATTCGCGGGCTCAACCGGCCGGGTATCGGACCAGCCGCGACTAGCGGCGGGACGTTTGCGAATGCGGAGCATCCGCGAACTTTTGTCCCCCACGACTGTGTTCCTCACGTTAGCCCCGCGCAATCACTCGTTGTTGGTCCGCACCGAGCGACTACCGGCGACGCGGTTGTTCCCGGCAACGAAGTAGGCACTGTTTTCGTTTCGGGTGCCGCATCCGGAGCACTGACTCCAACAGGAGAGGTTTACAACTGATGGCGATTGCAGCAGACATTCGCGGCACCGTGTTCAAGAACGGATCGGCCGTACTGTTGGCCCGCGTCGTGGGCCCCGAAGGAGATCCGGTGGCGACAACCGACATATCGAGTCTGAACTACAGCGTGCTGGAGATTGATCCTTGTGATCCCGACGCGCTGACACCAGTCGCTGGCCACGACAACGTGCAACTAACCGTCGGCGACGTCTTCTACGACAGTTTGCAAACCGGCGGGCCGTGGTCGGTCGATGCGACCGGTTACAACTTCCTGCACGAAGTCGATGTAAGCGGCGACGAAGCCTTTCCCGTCGCCGGAGCCCGCTATTTGGTGCGTTACGAAGCGGTGCCCGTGAGTGGGCAGAAGACCGTGTTTCGGTTCTTGGTAACGTGCATTTGACAACATTCGTTGCTGCTCCCTCACTTCGTTGAGGTTCTGAACGATTTCCCTGATCCCCGACCTCTGAACTCTACCTCACAAAATGTCCGATACCCAGCAACTAGAAACGATCCGCGCTAACACGCTCGCGCAGATCGACGACATTCGCGCCGACCCTAAACCAACGTACTGGCTCGATGGCCAACGGGTGCATTGGCAGGAGTACGTAGAATCGCTGCAGGCCACGGTCGACTGGTGCGACCAGAAGATCGTGGAAACCGAGTTGTTTGAGATTCGATCACGAGGGACTAGCTGATGCCAATCGATATCGATTTTGCAGGCGACTTTGCAACCATCGTCGATGGCGCCGAGCCGGTCACACTTTTGCGCCGCGGCTCGGCCGACCATGTGGCAATTGCAACTGCATGGCGGTACATCGACCGCCACAGCGAAGCGGTGCCCGCCGGTGGCTTTGCGGTGCAAGCGGACGTGGAGTGGCAATTCGAGTGGGGCGCCGCGACGAAGTCACCGCAGATCGGTGATCGAGTTCGAGATACGTCGGGCGAGTGTTACACAATCTTGGCGGTGAACCGTTTACAGGGCAACACCCGATTACGATGCGAAACACGGGCCCTACGCATTGCCCACGGCCTCGATTGCCTGATCGACGTCGAGCGGGCGGTTTGGGATGCGGGAGCCATCAACAGTTGGACCACCTACCGACCGGCAGTTCATGCTTGCATCCAACCTGCCGAGACTATCGTTGATGAAACAACTGACCCAGCTACGTCGATCGCCACCTATCGCATCCTGCTTGACGACGATACACCGCTCGACCACAACCACCGAATTGTTGCGGGCGACGGGGCAGTGTATCGGGTATTGAATCATTCTCAGTCGGAGCGGATTGATCGTTTGCCGGTGGCGGTGGTGCGGCGGGAGATCTAGACATCACATTCACCCTGGGATAAATATCCGCCACCTTCAACACTTCAGCAATCCGATCATCCTCCCGCACGCGGTACAGGATTTTGATGGGAAACACGGCGACAAATCGACAGCCGTCGCGGAGCTCGCAGCCTTTGCTAGGTGTATCGTCGGCAAGCTCGCGATCGACTTCGTCTGCGGCTCGCGCCACCGATCGACGAAGCGGTTGGCTCATCCGCAATTCTGCCAGTTCGTTGCGGGCGCTTTCGATCCACACCACGGTGTAGCGTGTCAGTCGTCTGCCAGCGACTTGAGGTGCTTGAGCACTCCCTCGGTCGCGTAGCGAGTTTCGTCTGATGCAGCCCGATCAGCAGCGGCGGCTACGTCGTCGTCGGAAAAACCGTGAGTCACGAATCCAAGACGACGTCCTTGTTCGTAGCGGATTTCGATGCTCTCGCCGGAGTTAAGGATCAGTTGAGCCTGCACGGCCTCGACGGTGATATGGGTCATCGATGGCTCCGGATATTGGGCAGCATGGTTCACGTCCTTGCATCGATTATACTCATTTGCCAGCTCGCAAGAAAACTCAGCGATTTCACTCTTTCTCCGAGTACCGATTCTTCGACAACTTGGCTTGAATCTCGCTCTTGAGGTGTTCGATGACCGATTGCTTGTCGGTGTTTTCTAGGATGCGGGCGACGACGCGTTTGGGGCCTTTTTCTCCCCAGCTGGCACCGTGTTCGAAGTAGTACCGAGCGGCTTGGCCGACGATGTACGAGCCGTAGCCGGCTGCGGCGCCCTGAGGCAGGGCGCTAATGGCGGTGCTTGCGCCCCAGGTGAGGCCTTTGAAGAAGCTCGACAAATAGCTCACCACCGCCTCGCCCGCCATCACCCAACCTGCCGCTTTGAGAATCGACGTGACGAGTGCCTTGGCGTTGTCGGTGGTGATCTCGATGCCATACACCTTGCCGAGCGTCACGACCATGGCGACGTCGACCGCCGTGCCGCCCAGTACGTCGAGCACGGGGAATTGGTTGATGGCAACTGCAATTGACTTTACCGCGGCGTAGCTCCAAATAATGCCGTTGGCGCGATCGGCCCGCATCTTCACTCGCAACGCGCCGACGCGGTCGCTACGGTCAGCGGCGAACATCGAAGCATTCAGTGCGATGAGGTCGGAGCCATCGTGTTGTAGGACTTCTAGAATGCGGGTGCGAAGGTCGTCGACGTCTGGCTCGGGCTCGCGCCATTCCTTGCGAACGCTGCCGTCGGGCGATTCGACGTGATACTCCACTGGCCGCGGGTCGGCTGCCGTACAGACGATGTTCTCGGGTTCGACGATGCCCTTAAGCCGTGGCCCGCGGAATAGCTCGAGCAAGTCGTTAAGCTGTTCGGGTGTGTAGAGGTCGACTTTGTTGAGCACCAAAATGATTGGCTTGTGGCCCGTCGCCAGTTCGACGAGCGCCGAGTACTCGGTCTCGTTGAGGTCTGAGTCGGTCACAAATAGCACCAAGTCGGCACGCTCGGCCGTGTCGCGGGCCATAGCGGTGCGGGCCGCGCCGTCGACTTCATTAAGGCCCGGTGTGTCGAGCAGCACCACGCGCGAGTCCTCGAAGCCCGGCACTTCATAGCCATCGGCTTCCCATGGCACGTCCCACACGTCCTTGGTCCAGCCGCCTCGGATGCTAACATCGGCCACGTCCTTTCCGACCAATGCGTTGATGAGCGCGCTCTTGCCAGTGGAGATTTCACCAAAAACAACGATCTCCACCCGGCCGCTCCGCAACTTGCCCAGCATGTCGCGTAGACTACGAATGTCGGTCGCGAGCGCTTTCTTCTCTTCGTCCGTACAATCGTCCAACTGGGCTAGCGCATGCTCCACGGCACTCAATGCGTCGTCGAGCTGGTAGTCGGTTACGGTCGGTGTAGTTGTTTCGACGTTATCCATTGTTGTGAACCGCTAATGATGTTCGACTTCTGCTCAGCGTGAATCGGCGTACATTAGCGGTTCATTCCTCCAACTTCTGCCTACCCATTACGATCAGCTTTCGCAATTGGTCGGGCGAGGTTATTTCGTCCCATTGACGGCGGGCGAGTTCGGCAATGCCGCCTTGGGGGGTATGCATTTCGTTACGGAAGTACTGCATAAACACACGACCAATCCAGCGAGTGACCAGCGCCTGAACGAGCCCTTGGAGCAGCCCGCCGGCAATCGTGCCGACGCCGGGAATCGTTTTGAGGAGCGTCGCCACGCCGCTGGCCAAGGCGGGCGCCGCCGCGCTAGCACCAAGCATAGCGACCAGACTCTTGGTGAGCTGGCTAAGTAGCTCGACGATGGTTTCCGAGTCGATCTTCTGCTTGTAGATGGCGGCCAGGTCCATCACCATCTTGACGGTCACCGCGGTACCGCCGGCTATGTCGAGCAATGGGACGGGATTGGCGCCGGTGACGCCGGCGGCAGCCCACATGTACCGGTCGATCACCCGCTTTGCTTCGTCATCGAGCGCGGTGAGCACGCGCTCCTTGGCGTCGTCGACCAGTCCGCGCGACTGCATTAACAGGTTCGCTAGCAGCAGGGTATCGCCCTCTCTGCTTACAATCTTGAGTAATTGGTCGGCAAGCGGCTGAATGTCGGGCGGCTCGGTCACGGTGCCATCTTTCTGCGTGCCGTCGGCAAGCACGCGGACAATGGGGCGCTCAACGGGCCGCGAGCGAACGCTCACCACATCTTCGGGTGCAACCAGCCCTTTCGCTTGCGAGGCAACTTGGTCGCAAAGCTCGGCCCGCTCATTGGGCGTGAACCAATCGGCCTTGTTTAGGCAAACGACCAAGCGTTTGCCCATTTCGGCGAGCGTTTCGAGCAATTCGTGTTCGTAATCACGAATCGGACCGTCGATGACCATCAGCACCAAGTCGGCGTTCTTTGCGGCTTCAGCCGCAGTGCGGGATCGGACTTCGCCAGCCACTTCGGCCAGGCCAGGTGTATCGGTGAGCACCACGCGGTCGTTTCCTGGCCACTCAATTTGACTGTGAGTCGTGGTGGTTCCGCCAACCACGCCGGTGCGAAACACGTCTCGGCCAGCCAGTGCATTCAAGAGCGAACTTTTCCCGCTTGAAATGGCGCCAAACGCAACGATTTCGATTTGCTTCGCTTCGTGCTTCTCTTCCATCTCGGCGACAGCTCGCTCGATTTCGGCTCGCACGATGTCGCTGATGCCACCGGTGGCGGCGTAGTTGCGACCAGCTTCGATGTTGCCTTGAAGCTCGGCACGGCGTTCGGCGGCCGACAGTTGACTCGGATTTTTCGCCCGGCGTCGCTCATCGCGCTGTCTCGTGCGAGTGTTCCGCCACACAGTCCACAGCGTCCAAACGGTCAGGCCGACAAGCACCGCTGCGCCGAGCCCAACGACGGCCAGGTACGCCCAACCGACAAAGCGGCTTTGCTCCATGGCGGAGTTGTACTGCTCGATCACCTTCGGTGGCAACGTGATGGCAAAGTACGCCGCGACGGCCAAGACGCCGAGCAAGATGAATCGATAAGTGTTGGTGCGAGTTGTCATGCGTGCGCGGACAGTAGGCGAGGAACTGTGATTCAGTATAGACTTTGGGCACAGGCTCGGCGATTGCGGTGGTTGGCTTGTAGCGGTTGTATCGGCGAAAGATTCACCGGCGGAGCGATTATGAAAGCTGCCTATATCGAACGGACTGGGCCGCCCGAAGTCATCCAATTCGGGGAGCTACCCACACCGAAACCTGGCCCGGGCCAGGTGCGGGTTCGAGTGTCAGCAGCTTCAGTAAACCCCATCGATACGTACATTCGTAGCGGTGTGGTCGCGGCGGATTTGCCGACACCGTTTATCGTGGGTTGCGACTTTGCCGGCGTTGTCGATGCGATCGGCGACGACGTGCAACACTTTTCGATTGGCCAGCGAGTGTGGGGTAGCAATCAAGGCTTGCTTGGCCGCCAGGGGACTTTTGCCGAGTACTTAGTGGCAGACGCCGATTTACTCTACCCGACGCCAGACAATGTGACCGACGCGCAGGCAGCCGCCGCAGCGCTCGTGGCAATCACCGCGCACCTTGGACTCGTTCGCGAGGCGCAGCTCCAGCCTGGCGAATTGTTGTTCATCAACGGTGGTTCGGGCGGAGTCGGATCGATGGTCGTGCAAATGTCGAAACTGCTGGGCGCGCGGGTGATTACAACTGCTGGAACCGCCGAGAAGGCTGAAATGTGCTTTGGCTACGGCGCAGACTTAGTGTTGAACTACAATACGGACGATGTGCTTGAGGGCGTTAGGAAGTTTGCGCCGGAGGGCGTTGACCTTTGGTGGGAGACACTTCGCATGCCCGACTTCGATCGCACGATTGAGCTGCTGGCGCCGCGTGGCAAGATGATCGTGATGGCCGGTCGCGACGCGCGGCCCGAATTCCCGGTAGGGCCGTTCTATGTAAAGGAATGCCGGTTGATTGGCTTCGTCATGTTCAACGCGCCGCCGGCCGAGCAACAAAAGTGCGCGGGCGACATCAACAACTGGCTTGCGTCCGGCAGTCTCACAGTGCCCATTGGCGCGACATTCCCACTCGACCGGGTGGCTGCCGCCCACCAGTTGCAGGAAGACAACACTTTGCACCAAGCGGGAACGCTGCAAGGGAAGATCGTGGTGGAGGTTTAACCGCGTGTTGAGCGATGTCGGCGACATCGTTTCCTTAGGCCGACGACACGGAGATATGGGTTTGTGGCTGGTCGGAAGTTTGCGGCCAGCCGTCGTGCCGGCGGTAGTCGCCTTTTGCAACGGCGCTATAGTCTGTAAACGGGCAACTTTCGAACTCTGGAGCCATCCCATGCTAGGCTTGTTTACCGACAAAAAGACGAAGCTCGAAAAGAAATACACGAAGCTTCTGGCCGAATCGCACCGCCTTTCGCACAGCGATCGGGCAGCCAGCGACCTGAAGATGTCCGAAGCTGAGGAAGTGTTGAAACAAATAAAGAGCTTGGAACAGCCAGATGATTGAACGATCAGACAAGGTGCCGACGCATCGCGACATTGAGGTATTCTACGACGGGGATTGTCCGCTGTGCGTACGGGAAATCGATTGGCTACGTCGCAAGGATAAGCACGGGCGAATCGAGTTTACCGACATCGCGAGCGAGCGCTTCGATCCGCGCTCGACAGGAGTCGACCAACAGACACTCATGGCCCGAATCCACGGACGGTTGCCCGATGGCAGCATAGTTTCGGGTGTGGAGGTGTTCCGGCGGATGTACGACGCGGTGGGTTGGAAGCTGCCTGTCGCTGCCACGCGGCTGCCAGTGGTGCGGCAACTGCTCGACGTTGCGTACGGAGTGTTTGCGCGCAACCGGTTGCGACTGACAGGGCGTTGTAGCGATGGGAAGTGTGTGGTGAATTAGTCACGTCTAGCGGTTCCATCACCGCCCTCTGCTGCTCTTCTGCCTTTTCGTCGCCTTTCCGAAATCACGTACATCGCTCTGGAGACGTAGGCGGCTACGATGCCAACCAGGATTGCGATTGATTGGTGGGCTACCTGCGAGGTCACGCTTGCCCTCGGATCGTGCAGATAAAATGGTGTTGTACCCGAAAAACTAGTGGGCTCTCCCATGGGTGGATAGACCTGGTGCACAATCCCATAGACCCATTTATTGGTTGGCAATCCGTCATCGATGCCAAGAAACTTAAGCGAATTGTAGGTTGTGGCTAGGTATAGCGTAGCAAAGACGAAGAAGGCAAACCAAAACGCCCGTCGACTTTCGTGGGAAACCACCGCCGCTATCAGGCTCCCACCTAATAGAAGCAACGTTAACCCATCAAATACGTACACCCATCCTTGGGCACCAGTTGCAAACGCGGCGCAGGCGAGGGCCACGAACGCCATAAGCACAAGTATCGCCCGAACGTCGAATCGCACGATTGCTTCGCGGTGCTTTGCCCTCTGTCTACCGATCTCAGGTTTCACACCAACCCCCATCGCTTGCGCAAGAACCATTCTAAGCCCACCACGCCAACAAATAACAGCAAGAACGGCCACTTGTCCCAGTAAGTACGGCGTTCGATCACCTCGGTTTTCATTTCTGGTTCCTGTTGTGCAAGCTTACGCACTAATGCAGGGAGCTCTTCGGGCGCAAGCGTCTCGCCGCCGGCCGCTTCGGTGAGCTTCGCCAGGCCCGCGAGTAGCGAAGGTTCAGCGCCAGGGCGGTCGAGTTCAAGGTCCTGGGTCGGGACGAGGAAGCGTGCTTTGGTGGTGCCGAGTACGCTACCGTCGATTGTCGCAGTCACCTCGGCTACGTAGTCGCCAGCCTGGTCGGTCGCGGCGAACGTGCCCGAGCGGCGACCGGTGTCGACTGCCACCGTGGCCAGTTCTTGCTTCTCGCCGTTGGGCCGGGTAATGGTCACTTGGAAATCGATCGGTTCGTTCGGATCGTCGTCATCGCCTGGCGTCGCGCCGACTTCAATATCCAGTCGGCCGCCGCGGCTGATGCGTCGCGATGCCAAGTCGATCCAAACTTGGCCCGTTGGCGATGCGTCTTTCTTAGCGAGCCAGAGTATCATTTGCCGCCAAAAGCGTCGGAACTCGTCGCCGTGTCCTTCCATTTGCCAGCGCCAAGTTGAGTCGCCGGCGAACGCCAGCGTGCGACCGTTGCCCGTCTGCCCTGCGATGAGAATCGGGTGCCGCGCGTTGTCGGCCGACTCGGCGATGATTTGAGCGTTCGGTTTAAGCCGGTTGCGCGGTAGCAGGTTGATGCCATCGAGCGGCGGAATCGTCTCCCACGCTTCTTCAAGGTCGCCACTGGGCGCGACCTGCATGATCGGATGCGCAGCTCCAACTGCGCCAGCAGGTTTCATGTTGAGCGGACCGGCAACGTGCACATCTTCGCGGAGCGGCTCGCGGAAGTTTTGCCGTTCGGCCAGGCCAATCTCGATCGGCAGCACGCGAGAGAGCGAAGTGGTGCGAAAGCCTCCCGGCCCAAAACTGTGATAACCGCCGGTCATTAACAGCCCGGTGCCGCTGCGAACCATGTCGGCCAGGGCTTTCCAGCTTTCACCGTTGAGGGCGTCCTTGTCGACGTTTGCCAGCACCACCACGTCGTAGCTGCCGGGCTGCAACTCTCGGCGCAGATCCTCGCCAGGTCGGGCATAGTTGAACAGCTTACGCGATACAATGATGTCGGGCGACTCGTCGATCGTCCGCGGCACGAAGGCCGATTCCTGTCCCGCAGCGCCGCCGATTCGCGAGGCCCCGTACAGATAGAGCACCTTGATGCCCCCTTCGCGAACGGTAACAAAGGTACTCGCTTCATTGTTGGTGCCAATGAGTTCGCCTTCGGGACTCTCGGCTCGTAGCGTTACCTTGTATTCGCCTGGCGTGGTGGGCATGTAGCTGAGGGCTAACGGCGTGCGACTATCGGCGGTAACCACTGGTTGCATAGTAGTATCGACCACCTCCATTTCGTTGTTGCCATCAGAGTCGATGTTCTCCCACAACAACTGCACGCGGATATCGCGATTGGCATAGCCCTCGGCGCGCAACTGTCCGCCAACTCGCGCGGGGGCGTTGGCGAATACCGTGCCACTTACAAGCAAGTCTTCAATCGCCAAATCCGAGCGATCGCTGCGGCCCGGTTTGCCAAAGTAGAACGTGTAGAGCGGGATGCCCTCGGCGGCGAATTGTCGAGCAACCAACTGCGGTGCCGCGTCGAGCGGTGGCACCGCCCGCTGAGCCCCGTCGCTCAATACGAACACGCCTTTGAGCCGTTCGTCGCCCTCGCGCTCCAGTAGTTCTTGCAGAGCGGCCCCGAGGGCCGATTGATCGCCCGTAGCTTCGTCTGGGAGTCCTAGCTTTCCGTCGCTGATGTCGACTGATACCAGCGTATCGGCGAACGTGTAAGCGCGAACGTTCCAATTGTCCTCCAGACGGCGGAGGTCGTCGGCTGACTCATCGAGCACCAACTTCACTGTATCGAAACGGCTACGATTATCGAGCGAGTCTTCCACCTGCATGCTTCGCGATCGATCGGCCAACACGAGTAGCGTCGCTTCCTCCGGCGTGCTGCGGGTAAACTGCAGCGTCGGGCGCAACATAGCGAACAGCAACAGCAGAATGGCGACCAGCCGCAACCCCTTGAGTGCCAGCAGACGACCGAACGGCACGTCGATATGGCGCGGCGCCACCCGCGCGAGTAGCCCCAGCAATAGCGCAGCAGTCACCACCACAAGCCAGTAACCGCCGACAGGATGGAGCGTGAGGGACATGGGGTGGTGGTGCGGTGTGACTGGTAAGTGGTGAGTGGTGACACCAAGCGCCTATCCACTCTTGTAGAATCTGTCGGCTAACCATTGTTCGCACCCCAAGGCGATGGCCACTAGGGCGATGAGCCAGGGGAACAGTTCTCGGCCTACTGTGCCCAGGTCGATGGACTTCGACAGGTTTCGGCGGCTGGTGGCGAGTTCCACTCGATCGCTGCCTAGGCTCTCCGCGATGTCGCTGAAATCAGCGCGGGCGAGACGACCGACATTTCCGCCGGCGTTGACACTAAAACCTCGGTCGAGTCGCACTTGTTCACCGCCCGACCGAACGCGGTAATTGCCGACCTCGTCGGTATTGGAAATCACAATCTCCTGCTGTCCCGGCGATCTGGTTTGAGGGAGTGGATCGCCCGAGGGTGGCTGAAGGACGTACGTGGCCAAGTCGTTCCGCCGGGGCATTGGTAGCGAAACAACTTGTCCAGCTTGATAGTTCAGCGGCCGAATGTCGGCCCCAACCAAGAAGTCTGTCATGCCCTCGACCAATGCGAGGAACGGCCAGGGTTCTGGATTCGTAGGCAGCAAGTTCCAGGGTTCGTCACCGGCGCGATCAGATACAGGGGTTGTCATCATTAGTAACCTTCCAGACCCAAACATTCCTTCGATGATCGCCGGCGACCCATCGGCAAAAGTCGCGACGACGCTGGCAATATCGTCGAGGTTGCCCACCGCCCACGATTCGAGCACAGGGAACGCGGGCCAAGGTGTCGCCTCGCCGATGTCGCTCAGTTCTTTGAGCACTGGATGGCCGTAGTTGATCGGTTGGAGGTAGCGCGCCGTGCTGGAGACCCAACGCAGCTCGGCGGGCAGTAAGAGGCGCGGCGCAGGGGTGTTGAAGGCGTCGAGGTGCCCCACCGCGTTGCGGCCCAAGAACACGGCCAGCCCGCCACCCGATTGCACAAAGTCGCTGAGCTTACGCCACTGTTCGCTCGAGAGCGGCGGGGGATCGAGTACCATCACCGCGTCGTACGTCGCGAGCTGCGCGCGATCAAGGTCGTCGAACGCAAGTCGCTCGACCGCAAAACGAGAGGCTGCCGTCTGCGACAGCGCTGTCGGCGCAAGCGCCTCGGCAAGCAAATCAGCGTCGCCTACCGACTCAGCCAGCAGCAACACGCGCGGTGGTGAACTGACGCTCACGGTGAAGTACCGAGTGTTATCGATCACAAGCGGGTCGTTACCCTCCATGCGGACGAACCCTTGGTGCACGCCGCTGCCAAGTCCGGCGATCGGCAGCTCGACGGGCGTTGGTCCGGCAGCCAACTCCACTTGAAGTTCGCCGCGCTTGGTTGGCTTCGCGCCGGCGTTGGTGATCCAGACTTCCACTGTGCGATTCTTGCCCTCTAGGCTCTCGGTCGACAACGCTTCGGTGCGCAGCGTTACCACTTCGCCCTCGGCTAAGTGGGCCGTGGATAGATCCAATGCGGCAAGCCCCGCATTGACGGGCTTCGGCACGCCGACATCGACAAGGTAGAGTTTAGTGCCTTCGCTCGCATCAAGCGCTTCGCCGATCGACGCAATGGCTGCGTCGCCCCATTCCACGGCGGCTAGATCGGTAAACACGTACACCTCGCGTCGATGATCGCGTTGGTCGCCGACAAGGTTGACCGCCTCTACGACCGCTTCGGCCAGCGGAGCACCGGCCGCCGAAGTCCGGAGCCGGCTGGTGCGCAAGATGGCCGCATCGCGACCACCTAGTTTCGCCCTTCGCGCTCGGCCCGGTTCGACGAGCGCCACTTCACTATCGGCCGGCAATTGTTCGAGTAGCCAAGTGGCCATTTCTTGCGCGGCAGCAAGTCGCGTTTCGTTCTCCACTAAATAGCCCATACGTGGCGACGTGTCGACTACGACCGCGGCCGCAAGCCCTGCCGAGCCCTCGCCCAAGAGCCCCGATCCGCGAAGCACCGGCCGCGCAAGCGCGGCGACGAGCAGTAAGATGAATACACATCGCAGCGCAAGCAGTATCCAATGCCGCAGCCGCAATCGCGTTTGATTCGTACTCTGCCGCTTGCGAACAAACCGCAGCGCCGGAAACTCCACCCGTTTAGGCTCCCGCCGCATGACGAGATGCAGAATGATCGGCAGCGCGACGAGGGCTGTGCCGGCGAGGAGCGTGGGTGCAAGGAAGGACATGCGTTGGGCTGTAAGCTATAAGCTGTAGGCTATAGGCTTTCTAATTGCATTGTTTATGAATCGGGACGGAGGCGTTTTAGCAGTGCTATCAGCATTCGTTTGACAGATTCTCCGTTGGTCGTGAGCTCACCATATGTCTGAGCGTCGAGATAGCCGAGGTCTTTGGCAAGCAAGAGGTGATAGTTGACTTCGCTTGCTGATCCGGTGGCGATCTGAACGAATCGCGCGAAATCGCTATCGCTGCCACGGCCGCAGCCTTCCGACAGGTTCGCAGCGATTGAAGCAGATGCTCGGCGCAGCTGAGACGCCAAACCAAATCGTTCATCTAATGGAAAGTCACGCGTAGCCGAGTAAATGTCGAGGGTCATTCGATGAGACATCTGCCAAACCTGTAGATTCTTGAAATCCTGCATTAGTTATCCCCTTTGAGTGCCGCGTGGAATTGCCAGAGACGTCAGTCGCTGGGAGCTTACAGCCTATAGCCCACAGCCCCTAAGCCCTTTGCCGACGAGTCACCAAATACTCCATCAACGCCCGATCGAACTGCATGCTCGTGTCGAGTGGCACGTAGTCGATTCCGCTCTTGAAGCACTCGGCGCTGTACGTGTCGCGGAAGGCCTTGAGTTCTTCAGCGTAATCGCTGCGGAAGTTGTCGGCGTCGACTTCCAGTTTCTGGTGCGACTCGGGGTCTTCCAGCTCCATCAAACCGTGAAAAGGGAAGTCGACCTCCGCTTCGTCGAGCACATGGAACAGAATCACGTCATTTCCACCGTGTCGCAAACGTCGCAACGACGCTATGGTCGCGTCCGGATCGCCCAACAGGTCGGAGAACACCATGACCAAACTGGCGTGCTTGATCATGGCAGCCAATTGGGTCAGGCTTTTTCCTACGTCGGTTTCGCCCGTTGGTTCGAGTTTGGCGAGCACGCTTAACACGTTGCCGATTTGCTGGCGTTTACTTTTGGGGGGAAGGAACTTGTCGATTTTCTCGCCAAAGGTTACCAAGCCCACGGGGTCGTTTTGCAGCACCATCAGGTAACAGAGCGCTGCGGCGATACAAATGGCGTAGTCGAACTTGGTCATATCCTGGCGATAGGTGTATGCCATGCTCCGACTCTGATCCATCACCAGATAGCCCGTGATGTTGGTCTCGGCTTCGAATTTTTTGGTGTAGTATTTGTCGGTCTTGGCGTACACAAGCCAGTCGATGTCCTGCGGGTTGTCGCCCGGAGTGTACTTGCGATGCTCGCTGAACTCGACAGAAAACCCGTGAAACGGACTAGCGTGAAGTCCCTGCAGAAAGCCCTTCACAATAAACTGCGCGCGCAAATCAAGCCGCTTGATCTGCTGAATCACAGCGGGCTTCAGATATTGTTCGACAGTGGCCATGTAGTCAGCGGTCAGAGCCGTGAACGTCAGCGAGCGAGGTGATCAACCACAAAGGCACGGAGCACTCGGAGAGGAATGAGTCGCAGATTAGCGCAGAGTTGGGCGGACGTTCGCGGATTTTAATTTCAGGAACGCGGAGGAAAGTTTGTATATTCTTTTGGCCTACTTCTCTGTGTGTAAGGCGTTGAGTATTTCACGAACCAAGGTTTGTTCGTCTGGCATGCCAACTAGCAGTCTTCTAGTGCTACCGTTCACGAAGACAACAAGAGTTGGCTCCGTCGTAACTCCCAAGCTTTCGGACCACGCTTGGTTTTGTGGTGCATCGAACTCGCAGGATCGGACATCTACCCAACCAGCAAGCCGATTACGAACGCTATTGAGCGTCTTTTCGTACCGGCGTTCGTAGCCGCTCCACGCGGCCCAGAAGAACACAACCAACTTCTCATTTTGTTTTCCGTTTTCCTCGAACCAAGATGCGGTTATCGAAGGCGCGGAAGGCGTCCATCGCACTGTTTGTTGTCTTGCTTTCCTATTATCCGCTTTCATCCTGCCCAAACCGCGTACATCCGCGACTGACTTCTTATCTGGTGTCCTCCATGCCTAACCCTTTTCCGCGAACTTTGGTATCTCCGGCGTCGGTATTTCCTCTACCAATCGGTTGACCACGTCTTCGTTCGTCATGCCTTCGGCTTGGGCTTGGAAGTTGGTGCTTACTCGGTGGCGCAACACAGGGATGGCGCATTTTTGGATGTCTTCGATCGCGACGCTGAATCGGCCGTCCATGGCGGCCAGGGCTTTGCCACCGTGGATGAGGAATTGCCCCGCGCGGGGACCGGCACCCCACTCGACGAGTTCCTTTACGAACTCCGGCGCCGAGGGGTCGCGCGGGCGCGTGGCGCGGACGATCGACGCGACGTACTTGATGATGTACTCGCTCACTGCCACGCTGCTGACGAGCTTTTGCAGGTTCAAGATAGCGCGGGCGGAAAGCACCTTGGTCGGCTCTTGCTTTTCGCCACGCGTCGTGGCGGCCAGAATGCGTTGCTCTTCGTCGAGCGAAGGGTAGTCGATCTTGATATTGAACATGAACCGGTCGAGCTGCGCCTCGGGTAGCGGGTAAGTGCCTTCTTGTTCGATCGGGTTTTGCGTAGCGATGGTGAAGAATGGATCGGGCAAGTTGTAGGTTTCTTGCCCCACACTCACTTCTCGTTCTTGCATGGCTTGCAGCAGCGCTGCTTGTGTTTTGGGCGGCGTACGGTTGATTTCGTCGGCGAGCAGGATGTTCGTAAAGATCGGCCCCTCGACAAACCGGAAGCTCCGCTTGCCATCGGCGTCTTCCTCCAGCACGTTCGTGCCGGTAATGTCCGAAGGCATCAAGTCGGGCGTGAACTGGATGCGTTTGAATTCCAAATCGAGGATCTGAGACAACGTACTGACCATCAGCGTTTTGGCCAAGCCGGGCACGCCTTCGAGCAGGCAATGGCCGCGGGTGAAGATGGCGGCGAACAACTGCTCGATAACCACGTCCTGACCAATGATGATCTTTTGCAGTTCCTTCTGCATCACCATGCGGTGCTGCCGAAACTCCTGCAAAATGTCGCCCAAGTTGCGCGACTTGCCCGGTGGCGTTGCTGTGCTCAAACGTCGATTCCTTTGCAGCTAGGTGACCCGGGTACACCGCGAGCGTCAGCCGCCGCAGGGCCAAAACATCATTCTATAGGTGTCTACTCGAGCCGACAATCTGCAATAGTTAGCCCAATGGCCGTAGTAAGTTCCTTGGCGTACGATACCTAGACGCCGTAGCGCGCACCGTCCCTCCAAGGAGTTCGCAATGCGAAGCCTGCGATATTCGACAATCGGTACGCTTGCGGCAATCGTCACGATTGCACCGTTGAGTAGCCGCGTGCAGGCGGCCATCACTGCTGCCGACGTGACTGCGGCGATCGACCGTGGCCGCGACTACTTGATACGCGAGCAATCGCCACGGGGCACCTGGGACGATTTGGCGGTCTCGCCCGGTGGAGTGACCGCGCTGGTCACCTTGGCGCTGCTGAACTCTGGCCTTGAACCGACTCATCCGGCCATCCAGCGTTCGCTGGTATTTCTGCGAAGTCAGAAGTTCGAACGGACCTACTCGGTCGCCCTCCAAACCATGGTGCTTAGCACGGCCGAGCCGAAACGAGACCGGTTGCTGATTGAGCGTTGTGTCGAATGGCTTGAGAGAAACCAGGTAAAAGACGGTGAGAACGTGGGCGCTTGGAGTTATCCCGGCGCGGGAGGCGACAAGAGCAACTCGCAGTTTGCGGTACTCGCGCTCTACGAAGCGCAGCGGGCCGGCGTGAAGGTCAATCAGGAAGTTTGGAAGCGTGCCGCTGCATACTGGCGACGCACGCAAAATCCAGACGGCTCTTGGGAATACGCTCCGAACCCTGGCCCATCTGGCAGCATGACATGCGCCGGCATTGGCGCGTTGATGGTCACATCGCTGGCCCTCAGCGAGGGCGACGCGCGGGTCGAACGTGGTCGGGTACTCTGTTGCCAGCCACACGGCGACGACGAAGGCATCGAGGCAGGCATCCAATGGCTTGGGCGACACTTCTCCGTCGAGCGAAATCCTGGCGCACTCGAATACGGTCCGGTGTGGCACTACTACTATCTGTATGGTGTCGAGCGGGTAGGGCGGCTCACGGCGCGGCGATTGATCGGAAAGAGCGATTGGTATCGCGAGGGTGCCGAGTACCTGGTGAATCATCAAGATCCGCTGGCCCATTACTGGAAGGGGAGCAGCCAACTCGAGCAAAGCAACCCACACATTACCACCGCCATGGCCTTGCTGTTTCTGTCGAAAGGTCGCTGGCCGGTCGTGATCGGAAAGGTTCGGCATGGCAGCGGTAAAGATTGGAATAACCACCGTCGCGACGCGGCCAACCTCACGGCGTTCGCCGAGAAGCAATGGGACCTCGACTTGACCTGGCAGGTGGTTAACCCAGCCGAGTCGGACGTGGAGGATCTGCTGCAAACCCCTGTGCTGTATGTAAGCGGCAATCAGGTGCCCAAGCTCGACGCCCAAGCGCGAAAGCTGCGCGACTACATCGATCGAGGTGGATTTCTGTTTGCCGAGTCGTGTTGTCGTAATCCAGCGGCATTCAACAAGGGGTTTCGCAAGTTGGTGGCGAAGATGTTCCCCGAGCCTGAGTTCCGCCTGCGCCAGCTTCGGCCAAGTCATCCGATATGGCGTATGGAGAAGCTCGTCCGGCCCGACTCGCCATATATTGGCAAGCTGTGGGCGGTGGAGTACGGTTGCCGAACTTGCGTCGTGTTGTGCGAGGAAGACTTGTCGTGCTACTGGGAACTCTATCGTCCGGGGCAAATGGATAGCTATCCTAAGGTGGTCCAGCAGCACATCGACGACGCACTCACGATTGGTATCAACGTGTTGACGTACGCGACCAATCGCGAGCCGCGCGGAAAGGAACAGAGCTTCGTCGATGATTTTGCCGCCGACACCAACAACCAACTTGGCGGACGGGGCGTGATCGAAGTCGCCAAGCTACGGCATGGTGGCGGATGCGACGACGCGCCTGGCGCCCTGGCTAATCTGTTGCGTACCGCGTCGCAGGGGCAGATCAAACTGCGCGTCTCAACGAAGGACCGCTTGATCGGCGCTGGCGGCGAGGAACTGTTTCGTCACCACATGGTGTTCATGCACGGCCGACACGATTTCCGCTTTACGCCAGCAGAGCGAAACAATTTGCGTACCTTTCTTGAGCGAGGCGGCACCTTACTAGCCGATTCAATTTGCGCAAGCAGTGCGTTCACTAAGGCGTTTCGCCGCGAGATGACAGAGGTCTTCCCCGACCAGTCACTCATGCGAATTCCGGGCACCGATAGCTTGCTTACTACCCAGCATGGCGGATACGACTTGCATTTGGTTGACGTCCGCGACCCGCAACCAGCCGCCGACGATCGTCCGCTGGCGGCGCGAGTGCGGCAGATCGAACCGCAACTCGAAGGCATCAAAGTAGGCGACCGTTGGGCGGTGATCTTTTCGCCACTCGACATGAGCTGCGCCCTTGAAAAACACGAAGCAGTCGAGTGCCGCGGATACACGCAGAAGTCCGCTGCGAGGTTGGGCGTAAATGTGATTATGTATACGCTGCATCCGTAACACCGCGCTCCATCCTCCTAATTGCTCATCTTCTCCACCGCTACCAGGATCTCCTCAAGTTGCAGCAAACCGTCGCCGCTTTGGTCGATGCGGTCGAAGTGCTGCGTGATCAGTGGGTGGGCCATTGCTTCGGGTCTAGCCAGACCAAGGTTGCCATCGGCGTCGGCTGTGTCGAACATGCCCACCAGGTCAAGACCGGTCTTGATAGGCTTGGTTCCGGCGCGGCGCTGGTCGTCACGCGGCAGGATGACGTCGAAGTAGCCGAGCATCATTTCGTCCCACGATTGGTCGCCCCAATGGACGGCGGCTGTTGGGTCGGGATTCGCCAAGTTCCCATTCGAGTTATCGAATACCGCTCGGCAGTGAATCACGCTTCCTGCGGGAAGCTCGCGTGGCGTCTCGAGCAGATACCGCGTTTGCCAGTTGAAGTCGTAGGCAGGTACGTCGAGCAGTATCTCGCGGTTGCCATCGGGCGTAACCAACTCGTAGCGGAACGACTTGCCCCGCAGATGCATATGCGGCGACATCGAGAGCATCGTAACATCACGCTTGAGCGGACGACTTGTCGCGGTCACCACATGAGCGGAGTCGCCTGGGGGAATCTCAAACCGCGTGTTGGCGATTTCAGTGGTGACTACCTCGTCTTCGATCTGGTTCTCGTCGGCGAGCAGGACGCCGAGCTTCGTGACGTCGGTCTGAACCGATCCGACCGGGGTGTAGTGCATTTCAAAGATTAGGTCCGAACCCGCGGGCACCAGTTTGGCTGATGCAGCCGGCAACGCATCGAATCGCAAACCTGGAACGTAGGCGGACAGGAAGATCCAGTCGCGGTGTCGGCGGCCTCCAGGTGGCTGTGCATAAACAATCGTGTGGTGCACGACCGACGGATTGCCTGGTTGCACTTCGGTGGCCTCGATCCAGGTGTTGTTCTCGAAATTGGTCGGCACCTTGAAGTACTGGTACGGCACGCCCTCGGAGCCGGCATCGGCCGGTACTTCGAATGGCTCGGGCATGGCAAATACAAGGTCAGGCTGGCGCGGCATCATCCAGCCTTTGGTGTAATCGCGTGGCGCAGGCAAGTCGGCCTCGTCGCCCTCGGGGCAGCCGGCATCGACCCACTTGTAGATCAATTGCTTCTCGTCGTCCGGCATGCTGCGATCGTTTGCGAATTGGCCATGAGATGGATTTGCATGCCACGGCGGCATCCGCCGGTCGCGAACCACTTCGGCAATCATCTCGCCCCAGCCGGCAACTTCGTCGTAATTGGTGAGTTCGAATGGACCAATCTCGCCTTCGCGGTGGCAATCCACACATCTCGCTTGCAGAATTGGAGCGATGTCGCGACTGTAGTTCACAAGCGAAGTTTCGTCGGGCGATCGAACTCGTCCAATGATGCAACCGAGGGCTTTGGTTTCGGGCTTTGACACGTCGCGGCCGGCAAGCAATTCGTCGAGCGCGACGCGAAGATCTTCTCGGCTGGCGTGGTCGCGAACGATGCCCACCACGTACTGATCGTCGACGCGACCTTGGTAGCGCACGGTTCGTTTGCTATCCAGCACAAACACCTGCGGCGTCCGCTCGGCACCGAACATGTCGGCTACCCTGTTTGCTTGGTCCTTCAGCACGGGATACTCTAGCTCATGCCAGCGAACAAACGCCGCCAATTCTCGCAGCGAGTCTTGACGATTGGAATCGATCGCCAGCACTGCCACACCGCGATCGCCATACTCGTCGGCAATCGCTTGCAGCCGACCGGCATACAGTTTCGCCAGCGGGCATTCGGTACCGAGGAAGGCAACGACGACGATCTCGTGGTCGTCGTAGTCGCTCAATAGATGCGTCTTGCCCAAGTGGTCCGGCAGTTGGAAGTCACCGATCGATATCGCGCCGCTTACCGATGCCGAGGTCGCCAAACTCGCGCTTACGAAGACCTCAAGTGCTAGCAATACCGTGGCGAGATGGCGGGCAAAAAATCGCATATTGAACCTGGGATCCGTCGTATGTCAGTGGTGGGATGGGGGGTACAGACCCCTTATCATAAGAGGCCGATTGGTCGTGGACAGCGTATTTGCCGAACCGCTGCGGTGCTGTGCAAGCGTCCTTACTTCGTACTGTCCACCGCATGCTACCTAGACGAAAAAGTCCATTTTGTCCCGCTTGCCGAAAAACGATTCTAGGCGACTCTACTTACCTCCGATTGCCCCTGTCGAGTTTCATTTTCTCTGTGTTTGCAGGTGTTTTTTGATTTACTTGGGCTCGTTCGAAACGCCAAAAAGTCCATTTTGGAGTGCCAGAAGGGACAATTGGTGGTGGCTAGTGGAAGACCGCAAGCCATCCGCCGGTGCCACTTGCCACATGCCATCACCTTAGCCTAACGGTATGGATGTACAGTATCACATTTGGTGGCCCACTTTCTACAAAAATCGCCTCAGAAATCTGCCCTATCTGGGTTGAAAGAGAGGGTCCCCCAGGGCAACCGAAACCTGCGGCTATCGTGTGTCACAAACTATTGTGCGGCAACAGCTTGCGTTCGATGAACCCGCGTGTAACGTGCCTTGACCCCCCACGCCTGGCGGCCGTATACTCCGCCGCCTCTCTATCTGTGCGGAATGGAGTCCGCCGGAGGGTACACTCCTCGTTGAATTTCCTGGCAAGGAAGCCTCGTCGATCGCCAAGTCGCTACGTAGAACGAATCGCACTTCGGTGTGCGCGCGGGCCTGCGCGCTACCCATGGTCGCAATATGCGCGCTGGCCATGGTGGGCGCGAAGCGAGTTCGTGCGGAGGTCTTCCTGCCGCGGCCGGCGGACCATCCGGCGATAGCTATTGGCGCTCAGCAAGCCGTGCGTTGGCGCGAAGGCGTTTACGACGTATGGCATCTGGTGGGCCAGTGCTCGTTCGCGCAGGGCGACAGCGTTGTTCAGGCCGGCGAAGCGATCGTGTGGGTCGAGTCGCCCGCTGCCGATCAACTCGACCAACCGACGAAGGTGATCATCTACGCCGAACAGTCAGCAGGTAAGGCGGTGGTGATGAGCTATCGCGATGGCGACGGGCGTGCGTCGCGGCAAACGACGCCGCAGTGGTTTGGGCGTTGGTTGACCAAGCCGGGTGTTGCCTGGCGAATTGGCAAGCAACTCGCCGCTCCCCCCATCCCTCCGCCCATTCACACGCGTGCCACCGCACAGCTTCAGGCCACCGCGCCAGTCGTTTCCGCAGCCGCCAACGAAGTGCAACTTGCCCAATTCCAGGAGTTCGTACCGCCGCCCGCGCCCATCGTGTCGAATCGCCTCGGCTTTCGGCGGATTCGGATCGGCAAGCGCAGCGCGGTGCCATACCAATTCGAAGCAAGCGTTCTCCCTTCGGGCGAGTCGGCTACCACGATCACCGGCGGCGTGCAGGTGATTGTTGAAGGCTTGAATGCCGAGGGACTCCCCGATGTGCTTGGGCCAGTCGACAAGCTCGACATCCAGGCCGACCGGGCCGTGATTTGGTCGGCCGGGTCGATCCTGATGGGAACGTTCGAACAGAGCAACGACGTTCCGCTCGAAATCTACTTGGAAGGCAACATTGTGTTCCGTCAGGGCAACCGAACGGTTTTCGCCGATCGCATGTACTACGACGTGCGCCGAAAGGTAGGCACGATCATCAACGCCGAACTGCTCACTCCTCTAACGGACTTCAAAGGTCTCGATTACGACGGCTACGTGCGTCTAAAGGCCGAAGTGATCGACCAACTAGACGCGGCGCGGTTCGTGGCCCACGACGCACTACTGACTACCAGTCGACTGGAAGTGCCAAGCTATCATTTGGGTTCCGAGACGATCACTTTCGAAAACGTCCAACAACCGCTAATCAACCCCTACACGGGCGCCCCGGCAGTCGACCCCGTCACCCTCGAACCGGAATTTCAATCGGCCAGCCTCGCACAAAGTCAAAACAATTTCCTATACGTTGGAAACATACCCGTGTTCTACTGGCCAACGATCGCTACGAATCTGGAAGAGTCGAGCTACTACATCAACAACATTCGCATTCGCAACGACCAGATTTTTGGTTTCCAGACGTTACTCGATTTCGACATGTTTCAGTTGCTGGGGATTGCCGACAAGCCGGCTGGTACGGACTGGGATCTTAGTCTCGACTACTTGAGTCAACGCGGCTTCGGGTACGGCACCGAAATCGAGTACGACCGCGATAGCTTCTTTGGTGTCATAGGTCCCACAAGCGGGCTGGTGGACGCGTGGTTTATCGACGACGGCGGCCTCGACAATCTTGGTTTCGGCCGCCGCAACATCGTGCCCGAGCAGTCGTATCGCGGTCGCGCGTTTTGGAATCACCAACAGAAGATCGCCGCTGGGTGGTTCGAAGGTTGGACGGCCCAGGCCGAAGTGGGCTGGATCAGCGACCGAACATTCCTCGAGCAGTATTACGAGCAGGAATGGGACGACCGCAAGGATCAAGCGACCGGGTTCCGGCTGAGGCGTATACGAGATAACCGGTCGCTGTTGATCGAATCCAATGGGCAACTCAATGGATTCTTCACGGAGACCCAGTGGCTACCGCGGCTCGATCACTACCTGCTGGGACAAGATTTGCTCGACGAGTCGCTCACTTGGCATTCTAAGACGAGCCTGGCGTACGCCAACCAGAACATTGCGGGCGAGCCTTCGAATCCGCAACTTGCCGGAGCGTGGACACTCTTGCCGTGGGAACAAGACTCGGCCGGCGACCGTGCCAATCCGGAGGGCGAACGGCTGATCTCACGCAACCAACTCGCCCTACCGCTCAATCTTGAGCCGTTCAAGGTCGTACCTTATGCCATGGGCGAGTTGGGGCACTGGGGATCGGACCTGGATGGGAATGACATCCAGCGGGCGTACTTTCAAACAGGTGTGCGGGCGAGCATTCCGTTCTGGACAGTGAATCCGCGGATTCAAGACCCTGTGTTCAATCTCAACGGGCTCGCCCACAAAGTGGTGTTCGACATGGAGGCGTCGATTTCCGACTCCAACCGCGACATGACGGACTTCCCGCTCTACGACGAAATCGACGACAACGTATTCGAGGAGATTCGCCGACGGCTGTTCTTCTCGCCATTCGGTGGCCAACTGGCAGGGACGTTCTACGATCCTACGACCTCTCCAACAACGATCGATCCCAAGTTCGACCCACGTTTCTATTTGCTACGGACGAATACACAAGGCTGGGTAACTTCGCCCACGATGGAGGTAGTCGACGACCTGACCTTGGTTCGCTTCGGCATGCGGCACCGGCTGCAAACGAAGCGCGGGGTACCTGGACACCAGCACTTGGTGGATTGGATGACCTTGGACTCCAACATTTCCTGGTTCCCAGACGAAAACCGTGACAACGTAGGTACGCCGCTAGGCCTGGCCGACTACGATTTTCGTTGGCATCTCGGCGACCGCTTCACATTAGTCTCCGACGGCTACGCCGACTTCTTCGGCGAAGGATTCAAGACGCTGTCGACAGGCATGTTCGTCAATCGCCCTTCGCGAGGGAATCTATACCTTGGCTACCGAGCGCTCCGCGGACCTTTCTCGGCCGACGTGCTTACGGCCACCGTTAACTATCGGATGGGTCCCAAATGGGTGGCATCAGCCGCCGGGGTGGTCGACTTCAGCGACGCCGGCAATATCGGCCAATCGATCACCTTCAGCCGCATTGGCGAATCGCTCGTTGTATCGGTGGGTGCGAACTACGATCAATCGAAGGACAACGTAGGGTTCAACTTCCTGGTCGAGCCACGGTTCTTGCCCACGCTCAATCTCACGCGGACTACTGGTATCAACATCCCACCCGTCGGTGCCAGCGGATTAGAATAGTGAGATGGACAGCGAGCCACCAACTCAAGACCCTGATTCGCCGTTCGCCAGGTGGCCGCGGAAGTTCGCCTGCGCGGCTCGTGGCATCGTCGCTGGGGTTCGCGGACAAGACAGTTTCTATGTTCACCTGCCTGCTGCGGTTGTCGTCTGCGTCGCCGCCGCGTTGCTTGAAGTGTCCAATGCCGAATGGTTGGCACTCATTCTGTGCATCACCATCGTGCTTGCGGCCGAGCTATTCAACTCTGCTATTGAGCACTTGGCCCGCGCAGTAACTCGCGACGAGAATCCCGCGATTCGCGACGCACTCGATATCGCCAGCGGGGCGGTGCTGGTGACGGCAATTGGAGCGAGTGTGGTGGGCGTGATGGTGTTGGTGAGCTGACTGCCTACCGCTTCTTCCCCGCAGCAAACACTGTGGCGACATCCACCGAAAAACCATCCAGCAATACGGACGACGCTGTGTCTCCCGGTCTGGCGACGCAATGCTCAACGTACTTTTCGCCGTCGAGCGCAAGCACGCGTATCTGCTGCTGCTGCGGATCAACGATCCAGTATTCTGGTATGCGAGCCTTCGCGTAGTCTTCCACCTTTGTTTCATAGTCGCGCTTGTGGCTGCTCTTGTCGGGGCTGACCACCTCCATCACCAAATCGGCCCCTGTAAAGTAGTCGACATCGTCAGGCGGTAAGTTCTCTCGCAACTTAAAGACGATATCAGGTTCGCGGATCACATCCGGCATGATCGTAGTCTGGTGGGGTGCCATTAGCGCCATCCCGCGTTCACCGTCAACTCCTGCCTCTCGGAGCAATGCTAGCAAGTACATGATGATCCGCTGATGCTCGATCGTGGGCATCTCCAGCACCTCAATCTTCCCCTTCGTGTACTCTACCAATTGATGCGTCCGCTCGGTAAGCTCGAAGTAGTCGCCAACGGTCCAGTCTCCTTGAGGCGGAAACAGCAGGGCGACCTCCCACGCAGGTTCGACGCCGGGCGGATAGGCTTGCGACCAATCAGGTGAGGTGTCGGGCAGCATGTCAATCGTTCCACTTGCGTAATTGGCGTGCGGTGGCACGCTCTCTTACCATTCTAGTCCAGCCAGTCTTGCTCTTCCAACCGCTCCGGCACGTACACTTCGGTGACGTAACTTATGTCTTTAGAAATCAGCGACTCGACCTCCAGCTTGAAGTCGTTCTTAAGCATCCGCTGAATCTCTGATTGCCAGGGGCGCTTCTTCTCGAACCAGGGATACTTGGCGATTTGATTTGCCCGTTTCTTGTCTGAATCGGACAGCGCGATTTTTACGCTGTCCGATAAATCGCAGCGGTCGAAGTCGATGCTGCGAAGTCCGAGGTATTTTGCTTCGGGAATGGCCATACGTTGCGACTCGAAAGCCAAATTGATTGACCCCTGTTTCAGCACGCTGTAGATGTAGTATCCCCAGGGATCGTTATCGAGCACGCAATACACGGGTAGTTTTAGTTCGTTGTGCATTCGATGTAGCAGTCGGCGCACGCCACGCGGGGGCTGGCCCGCCCCGTGGGTCAGGATGCAGTTGTGGGTTTCCCAAAATCGATCTTCATTGAACCGTTGCCAAACCGTTCCTTTTTCGACGTGTAGAATGAAATTGGCATCACACTTCTTTCGATTCAGTTCGATGACTTCCGGCTCAACGATCGATGGAATTGCATAACCGCCGGAGCCCATACGACTGCAATCGATCGTGTCGCCTCGATCGACAATTGTGATGTTGCCAACCATGGCGCCACGGTTCTCTGCGTAAAGATGCAACTCCTCTCGAATCGAGTTGATGAGCACCTCAACGTCCTCGATGATGGTGTCGCACTCGTTCTGATCGTCGAAGGTATTCTCCTTCGTCTTTTCGATCGTATGCTTCAGCATGTAGAACAGTCCCCGAAGGCTCGTTGTCTTGCCCTCGTCGAGAAGCCGCTTGCAGCCGCTGGCGACTAACATCGTCCGCATGTACGACTTCGCCTGTGATAGGTCAAACAACTGCCGGCGGTTTTTTCCTGTGCCCATTTCGATGATTCGTTTACGAGCACTGTAGCGAACATTCGAGAGCGTACGGCTGGGAATGTCGACGAACGGATCGCGCCGGGCGTTGGCAGCCTTCACTACACCATCGGCCAGGCCGGTCAGCGACGCCATCGTCTTCTTGTCGCGGGGCGAGAGCTTAACAGGTGCCTTGGCGGGCGTCTTACGGGCGGGGCTTTTCTTTGCCATGGTGTTCAATCAACCGTGAAATACTGGACAGGATAACGGGATCTAGGTGATGGCACTGCTGATTGCAGTTAAGGGTGCAATCGCAAGTATTCCGCCACCTGTCGAGCCGTAAGGTTGGAACTATCATCATCCAACCTTGCTCTCGATTTCTTGTTCCGTCAACTTCGGGCAAAGAGCTTTCCAGATATCTCTTTCGTGGGTAGGTTGTAACAAGTAGCCAAGGCGATTTCCCGTCTCGTCGTACAATTCGACGATCTCTTCCGAAAAAAGTAGTCGCCGTTGCAGTTCTTCGTCGATCGTAATTTGAACCATGGCAGGAACTCGGTAATTCAGTGAGCGACATCCATTCTTGATTGTACGTAATCAGGGTTGCGAAGACTTCGCAGCCAGCTCTTTAACCTGTAGATGGCCAACACTAACCTGGTCGATCACCTCTGCACTTGTCACCTCAATCGTAAAGTACTCAAACGCCCGTCCGTACCCTTGTGCGCCGGGCGGAGCGGCTTCCATTCGCTTTTTCCGCAACGTTCCGGTGAGACGAACCAAGCGCCCGTTGAGCTGTTCAAAATCGATACCGGAGATGTACAGCCGCTGGCCTTGGCCTGTCATCACCCAATTCGAGAGTCCTTTATTCATATAGCCCCAGGCCAGTCCTTCGACAATCACCTCCCGCCCGACCGCGTTGTCCAGACTGTCAATCAATCGCGTTGGCATCTTTTGCTCCAAGGCCACTTGCGCGTTGGAGATAGCGAATGCGATCATCAACAATGGTACGATCACGTACGCGATACGTGTCATCGTTGCTCCTTTCCTGTACATCCTGCTAATCCTGTCATCCGGTCGACTTACTCCTCGTCTTCTTCCACCATCTCCACGCGATTAATCGCTGCTTCGTGCGCCGATGGATCGACAATCAGCACGTTCTCGCCTAAGTCCATTTCGGTCGGATCTTCCTCGATTGGGCGGCCACGGTCGTCGAGTTTCACGTCGGCTTCGCTTGTCACCTTGCGGGCGACTCTCAGGAGCTTGTCGTAGAGTTCGTCTTGTTTGGCGCCGTTGATCACGCTCACTGCGCCGGAGACTTCCTTTAGGTAACGCATGAATACTTCGCGACGATCGCTTTGCTGTTTGACCTTCATGCGCCGACGAAGGTACATGCCAAGCTTGCGACCAACAGCTTGCAGTCCCAAGCGGATTTCCTTTTGGATCTCTGGGTAGCTGGCGATCGCTTCCTTGCTCTCACTGGTGAATGGCACCCACACGCTGGCGATGTGCACCATGATGCTTACGGGCCCCTTGGGCATCGCTCCTCGCGATTGACTCAGCCCGTAACCACGCCAGTTGGTGCCGAGAACGGTTTGTGTGATGGCGCAGGCTGCTTGCTGAAACTGTAGCGGTACCCGGTTGGCGTAACGCATCACTTCCATTTGCTGTCCTTCGGCGACGTTGACATCTTTCATCGCGTTGAACAATTTTTCGCGATCCTTCGGCTTGAGAGCCGTGGGATTCTGACGCGTCTTTAGGCCTGCCACCTTGACGATTTTGTCGGCACCATCGCCGCCTAGGCCATTGAAGGTGTGGATGAGGAACTGCCGAACGGTCCGCGTATCCGTCTCTTCGAGCAGCTCAAGCAATAGCTCCATGGTGACGTTCTGAGTCGGTGCCGATCCACCGTACGCCAGGCCTACTTCGATTTGGAATGGGTTGCCGCGATACACTCCTGGCGGTCGTGTGGCGGCGGCATAGAACTCGCCGGGCACAACTTGGTGCAAGCCCTTGAGAATGAGGTCCTCGCCGATCGGACAGATGCAATCGGTTGCGGGTGGCGAGATCTTGATGGTTTGAATCGCCTGGTAGATGTTGTCGGCGTGCGATCGGTTGAGCTTGCGGACGTTGGTGCGGACGGTGATCTTCGCTGCTCCGCACAGTTTGCGGCCAATGGCGGGAGTGATCCGCGAGAACTTGGTGCGGAAGAACTCGCCCATGGTCATCGAGTCCGACTCTTCGATCATCTGCGCTAGCCGACCGACCTCGACGCCGTAGGGGTGCGGTTTGATTTCCTTCGGCTCGTGAGGAAGCACTTCGGCGCTGCGCGCGTAATCGTACTCATAGTCTTCCGGGTCGAGATAGTGCAGCGTTACGTGCGGGTTGGCGATGGCCGTCTGCTGCAGGTACTCGTCAACACTTCCGCGACCGCGTACGAACTTAGCTTCCAGCTCGATGGTCACTCGGGTGCCGTGCGGTTGATCGACCCATTCGATACCATGCTTCTCGATGACGCTGGCGCCTTTTTCGCCAGGTGGGATGTCGACGCCATCGCCACGACCGTTGAGGATTTTAGGTTGATTCTTCTTGGTATCGATCTGGATTTCGTAATAGTGCGCCGGCTTGCGCGGTGAGACCTTGGAGATGATCTTCACCGGCTTGCCGGTGGTTTGCACTCCGTACATGCCGGCAGCTGAGATGCCGATCCCTTGCTGCCCACGGCTCTGACGAAGGCGATGGAACTTGGATCCGTAGAGCAGCTTGCCGAAGATCAGCGGGATTTGCTTCTTAAGGATGCCCGGTCCGTTGTCTTGAATGCCGACCTTGTAGCGTCCGGCGCCAGTCTGTTCGATATGCACCCAAATCTCGGGCAGGATGCCCGCCTCTTCGCACGCGTCGAGCGAGTTATCGACCGCTTCCTTCACAGTAGTCAGTAGCGCCTTGCGCGGATTGTCGAAGCCCAGGAGGTGACGGTTCTTGGCGAAGAACTCGCTGACCGAGATTTCTTTTTGGCTGGCAGCCATCGCCTGGGCGGTGCTACGGCGCTTGGCGGCTTTGCGCGGCGCGGCGTCGTTCGACGACGCGCTACCGTTCGACTCGCTGCGGGATTTGCGCGTCGCGGGTTTCTTCTTCCGGGAAGAGGCGGCCAAGGGAAACTGCTCCAAGGTGCGGATAAGTGGGGATTCGATTCGGCGAGTGCGGAGAGCCGGCGTGTGAAAATTTGCGGGGTGTGCTGATTATAGCGGCCGCCTTGGGGCTCTCCCACCCGACTTGCGACGGTGAAATCAGCACGATGTGTTCAACTGTTAGGGTTGTCAAATAAAGATTCACCCGCGGGGCCACTACTGTCCGATTTGTTGCCCTACGGAGCGACACTGTTTGCTTCGCCTGCCAATTAGATTTCGCCGCGCGGCCCCGGCTGCCGCGTGAGCCAATCGCCCAACCCACCTCCAAGAGATCGCGTCCCCAACCGCCGGTCGACGTGGCACCACCCGATGAGTGTGCCAAGCCTGCGCGTCGACACCCCCCGCGGCGGCCCCCTTTCCTCCAAGCTCGGCCGGAGCCGGAGCCCCAACCTGGAAAAGGAGCACCGCCTACCATGCGTCGCTTACAACAACTACTTTGCACCGTCGCGCTTGCGATGGCCGCTTGGCAAAGCCTGCCCACGACTACGTTCGCGGGCGAAGCTTCCTACGGCTGGAACGGCCGTCGACGAATCAGCTATCAGCACTCCAAAGACTTATTCTACAACCAGTACGTTGGACCTGGGCCAGGTCGTGCGGCCGCCGAGATGTATGTCTCGCCGCTGCCTGTGCCCGAGCGTGTTGGCCACACCTACAACACCTACCAGCCGTTCTATCCGAACGAATACCTCTATCCCCATACGCGGTCGTACTACAACTACCACCCAGGCGCGGGTTGGACGCGGACGAATGCTCGCTACCGCACCAACTGCTGCTGGTGGAAGCCTGAGATTTGCCGACAGGCCTGTTGCTATTACGACCTTGGATGCCTGTTGAACGACTGCTTTCCATAGGCCATCGCCTAACCTTGCGGAGCAAGGTGCAGTTCAACAACATCCAACGTTACCATCTACCCCCGGAGCCCCGCTCATGTTCAATACCACCAAGCTTGCCGCCCTGGCAATTACACTTGCCGGCGCGACGCTGGCAGCCGGCCGCGCCACCGCCGATCAATGCTGCTACGGCGCGTCGCCCAATGCAACGGTTGGCAAAGGTACCTGCTGTTTATGCGGCATGTCGCCAGCCGAGCGTGCCCAATGGTATCCGTGGCACGGCAACTATGCCCACTCCGCATTCGGCCAACCCGTGGCGCTCGTGGTTCCGCCAACCGCCAACTTGCAAACCAATTGGGGTTGGGGCGTCGGCAGCTCGCGAATATCGCGAATCGACCACCAGTTCGGCCGCAACTATCCCGGCCCTGGGCCGTTCGGAAGTGGATTCATGATGACGCCGCGCTGGCCGCACGATACCACCAACTTTGGCGTCTACTCGGTACGCGGTCCTTGGTGACCCACGCTCGCGTGACAACCTAAATCGAACAAAGCCGCGGACCAATGCTCGCGGCTTTGTTTGCTCGGCTCCCTAGCCCGCACACGTGTCGCACCGGTCAACCGGCACTCGGACCATGACAGTCTTGGGTACGCGGATGGTCTTGGTGTAGGGCACTTGCTTTCGCACGGTGTGCGGCACCTGCACCTTCTCGACGCGTGTCTCGTACTTGCAGACTTGGACGGTGTACGGCTCGACCTTCTCTTCGCGAACCATACGACAAGTTGTGACAGGCACCTCACGCACGCGCTCTTCGCACACCATGCGGCAAACCTTCACCGGCACTTGGCGCTCGACGCGTTCGACCACCCGCCGGCAGGTTTGGTAGGGCACCTTGCGCACCCGCTCTTCGCACACCATGCGGCAAACTTGCACCGGCACTTCGCGGGTGCGTTGCTCGGTGACCATCCGCGTGACTTGAACCGACACCTTCTCGACCACCTGCTCGGGGACCATTTGCGTTACGGGCGTCTGTACGGCAACCATGTTTGGCTTCCACACCGCTTGGACAACCTGGCGTGGAGGAGTTTGCTGAGTGACCCAGGCTAAGCCGGGGCGCGACGTTTGCACCACGCCAGTCGCCGGGTTCACCGATTGCGTGGCTGGCATCCAACGCAGTTGCGGGCCGCTGGCCACTCCTGGTTGTACGCCCACAACCTGATTGACGTAACAACCTTGGTCGACGTACTGCGTTCGGCATGTGGTGACGGGTCGCATGACGGTGCGGCATTGATCGCGGTATTGGGTCTCGACCACGGGCCGCTGAACGCAGTAGCGCTCTTGCCGAGTTTGAGTTTCCACAACGGGTCGCTGCACGGTGTAGCGTTCCTCACGGCAGTGTGTCTCGACGATGTTTCGCACGCGGTTGTAGCTCGCGTCGCGATATTGGGTTTCGACCACCGGGCGCTGGACGGTGTAGCGTTCCTGTCGCGTCGAGGTCTCTCGCACCGGCCGCAGAACCGTGTAGCGCCGCTCCCGTCGCTGTGTTTCGTACACGGGCACCTGGCGCGTGATTTCCCTCTCTTCGTAGGCCGTTTCGCACACCGTGCGGTAGCAGGTGACTTGCTGCTCCTCATAAATGGTCTGGCACTGCAGTCGGTAGGTGCAGCCACAACAGGTGTCGCACCCGCCTTGCGAACTAGCCGGAGCGATGGGAAGCGAACCAAGTACTACGACGCCAGCGAGGGCGTAACGCACGAAGATAGAAGAGGACATATTTTGAATCTCACCCAACGTTTATCACCCCGAATGCAACCTCCTTGTCGTGTTGCCGGCCTCAATCACCGAGACCTTACCGGCTGTACCCAACGCACCGACTTCCTCCTGGCGGCGCATAACTGTTAAAATCGTCTATCGCTGGAGATAGACCTCGCTAGGGAAGTGTGGCTGACAAATTGCCGCGCGGCAAATCAATACCGACCGTTTTAAGTGCTAGCAAGCCAGGAAGTTTTAAGCTCATTTGCACTTCCGTCACGAAAAAAATCTTAAGCCACCGTCATTGTGCGGCGACATCTGACACTCAAGCAATACGCAAGTCATGTTTGTCGGGGGCAATTTCAAGTGGTGCGTCCGTGCAATTGACACAACCGCTACAACTTAAATGGGTGGCAACGATTCGCCGGTCGTGCCGATCATGGTAGGTTCGCCTTGGCGATGTTCTCTCGATTGCATGTATCTCCTTGATCTAACTCTCGACCCGCCCGCCGCCAACCTCGCGCTCGACGAGGCATTGCTCGAAGCGGTGCGGTCGGCGGCGTTGCCGACCGGCGTACTCCGTTTTTGGGAGACCACCAAGCCGGTCGTGGTCGTGGGACGCGGAACCCGTTTGGCCGCCGAAGTCGATCTCGCCGCATGCAAGCGCGACGGGGTAACCGTGCTCCGACGCGTAAGCGGTGGCATGTCGATCGTCACGGGGCCCGGCTGCCTGATGTATGCCGTGGTCAACCGGCCCCCGACCACCAAAGCAGGTATCGACCTGGTGCATCGCCACGTGCTCGCCACCATGGTTGCCGGCCTCCGCGAAACTGGGCTCGAGGTGCAAGCCGCCGGTACAAGCGATCTCGCCATGCCGGGTAGCAACGGACCGCTGCGCAAGGTGTCCGGCAACAGTTTGCGGATCGCTCGCGGAGTCTATTTGTATCACGGAACGCTGCTTTACAATTTCAACTTGAGTTTGATTTCCCGTTATCTCAAACAACCGCCACGGGCGCCCAAGTATCGCTCCGACCGGCAGCATGGCGAGTTCGTCGCCAATTTGCCGATCGATCGCGAGCATCTCAAACGCGCTATTGCGAGAGCTTGGGGCGCGGGCGACAATCTAAGTAGTTGGCCGCAAGATCGCACCAGTGAATTACTCGCGTCGCGATACTCGACCGACGATTGGAACCTCTCTAGGTGAACCTCGTGCTCGGAATGGATCGCTACTACCTGCTGCAAATGCTCGACCGCTACTTGGAAATCTACCCAAGCGAGCAACCGGTCGTGGCGCGAATCGCAGCGCTGGTTGAGGGCCACGCCGACTGCTTTGAGCGCACCTGCCGACCCGGGCATATCACTGGGGCCGCGTGGGTGGTGTCCGACGATCAGCGTCGCGTAGTGCTCGTGCATCATCGAAAGCTCGGGCGATGGCTCCAACCTGGTGGACATGCCGACGGCGATGGCGATGTGGCCGGCGTGGCGTGGAAGGAAGCCACTGAAGAAACCGGACTCAGCCATCTCACCATGATCGACACCGGCGGCACGCTGGTGCCGCTCGACGTCGACGTACATGAGATTCCCCCACGCTACGGCGAAGATGGTGAATTGATTGAAGACGCTCACGAGCATCACGACATCCGCTTCTTGTTTGTAACTAGCGAGCAAACGCTCGCTACCAGCCACGAATCGTACGAAGTGCGTTGGTTCGACATGGCAAACGTTCGGCAACTCACCAGCGAGGCGAGCGTGCTGCGACTGCTCGACAAAGCGGCTGCATGGCTGGGATGACCCTCGCAGGCCGGTAAGCTCCTTGTAATCGCTACCATCCAAACCCCCGCGAAGCGGGGCGCGCCGGCTAGCCGCCAAAACCATTGAAAACCTGCTCCGTTCGCCTATTCTGCAAGCTGGCGCTGGTGCGCTTGGCGCCCTGGCTCATCAACCGTTTCTCCTATAACCGCGTCTGGCGATGAACGAAATCCTCTCGGGATACGAACGGCTGGAGCCCACCACGTGGGCTTACCTGTCGGCCATTCTGATCATCGCGCTGTTCTTCAAATTCAATCGCATTCTCAGCATCCGTAATCTCGACTTGCTGCTGCTCTTGGCGCTCGCGCCGGGTCTCTTGTGTGTGCGGCTAGGCATCGAGAATGGTTCGTCGGGTGTCGAGTTGTTTGGTTACTGGTGGCTGTTCGGCGTCAACTCGCTGCTCTTGCTGCGTGCGTTGTGGGACTCGGCCATGGTGCGGCGCCCGTTGCTCGATCCAAACATGAACGCCTCGGGCCTATTGTTCCTGGCGTCAGCACTGTTCTTGTTTCTGATGGCTAATGTAATCACCGGAAGCACCGACCAAAGCGATTTGCTCTCGGCCCAACGCGCCCAGATGTTGAGCGATCGTCAAGCTTCGCAAGTCGAGGCCATTTCGCTCGAAACCCACGGGCCTGGCTTCCCACTGATGTTCTCCTTGCCCGCGATTCCCACGTCGCGAGTGCTTGGCGAGGAGGGCGACCAACCCGCCAACGTCGAACCGTCGACCAACGGCGAAAGTGAAGCTACCGACGACGACTCAAACAAAACCGACGAAACTCCATCCGCACAGTTCACCACCGGCCAGGTGGTCACCGCGAAGGTTGCAGCGATCATCAGCCAGGCGATGATCGTCCTTGGAATGGTGCTGATTGGGCTCCGTCATTTCGAAAACCTCACGATGGGCTGCGCCGCGGCCATGCTGTACTTGTTGTTGCCATACACAGCCATGTGGACCGGCAGCGTGACGCACTTGCTGCCGGCCGCCTTGTTGGTGTGGGCCGTGTTCAACTATCGAACCCCACTCCTCGCCGGCGTGTTGTTGGGGCTCGCGTTTGGTACCGTGTACTACCCTGTGTTTCTATTACCGCTTTGGCTCAGTTTTTATTGGAAGCGGGGGCTGTGGCGTCTGCTGATTGGCATCGGCATTGCCATCAGCGCCCTGGTGATCACCGAAATCGCCACCAGCAGCGACTTTGCCATGTTCGCCGGCCGGGTACAGCAGATGTTTGGCATCCACTGGCCACAAATGGAAAACCTGTCGGGCGCGTGGGCGTTTTGGTACCCTGTGTTCCGCTATCCCATTCTGGCCGCGTTTCTCGGCATGAGTCTGCTGACCTTCCCGTTGTGGCCCTCACCCAAAACTCTGGCGTCGCTCCTTTCGTGCTCGGCGGCGGTCATGCTCGGCGTACAATTCTGGCACGCCCACACCGGCGGCCTGGCGCTCGCCTGGTACCTTCCACTGTTCTTGCTCATGGTCTTCCGCCCCAACCTCGAAGACCGCGTGGCAACCAACATGGTGCGTTAAGCTGTCTCTAAACAGTGCCCGTTGTTGGATACGCCCCGGTTGGTCCCCAAGGGGGCAAAACCTGTATCCCTAACTGTTTGAACCACAACGCGCTACGTTTTTGCCCCAGCTCTCGCGGGCGACACCCGATTCGTTGGGGCAAAACTCACCTCGCTTCGCGAGCGACCGATTCCATAAGCTCTTTGCAATCAACGAGTTAAGCAGTCGCCACTCTGCCACGCACCATGAGTTTTGCCCCAGGGTTTCCCGCAATTGGGGCAAAACCCATCCAAAGGGGAATTGGAGTGCCGCGCAAGCGATCGCCACTTGCCACTAGCACTCGCCACTAAACCAGATTGCCAAACACCCACCGCTACATCGTACGGCAATTCCATTAGATCAAATCAAGAATCGATTTCCACAACGAAATTTGGCCGGCCCACTGGAACGCAATGACAACTGGCAAGCGTCCAATTCGGACCGCTGCACCGCCCAGGCGTATCACGTTTGGGCAGGTTAGCGGATGACCGCTTGTGACACAGGACGACGCATCCTTACGCAGTTAGGAAGGGGGCTGAATGTTCTTGATGCTCCATGCTGCGAAACCTTGGTGGCTGCCTTAGGTCCCTGGTCTCTAATTCTTCAGCCAGATAGCTACGCCAAAGAGCAATGGAAAAACAGTCACCATTACAAGCATCTCACGAAGGCTGAATTGCCAGAAGTGAGAGGAGCGATTGGCTCTACGAAAACGGAAGTACCAGGCAAGAGGCAATACGGATGCGATCAACGTAGGCAGCCAAGGGCGAACTGAGAGCGTCAAAAACCATTTGCCGCTACCTCCTGACTGATGACGGAATCCAAATCCTGGAGTAGGAGCTTCCATTAATCGCGTATTATCATCGCCGGTAAAGGAACACTTCCATCCAGTGCGGTAGCTAGGCGTATTGCGAGCACGTTCTAGCACACCTTCTCCATGCTTCTCGACGTAACTCGCTGGCAGCGGCGAGTACGTAATGTGCAATCGAAGAGTGTTTAAATACCATCTGACTTGCAAGATGCTTGTGTAGGCTTTGTGCAAATTAGGCCTGCTTGTACGTCTTAGGGTAATTTGCTCGAAGTGCCCGAGGCTTCTTGCCCATAGTCCAGCCGTCACCAGGCACACGGCTAACGAAACTGCTGCGGCACAGTTAAACACGCACTTCCACATCGCACTGGTGGCTCCATCGGATCGAATCAACTGCCAAATCCTTAGAGATTCGTTATCGCAGATTAGTTCCCAACGTATCGCCAAATCTGGTCAGAAAAAATCCTCTGAGGACTTGCCTTTCCTTGTTTGTTTTCTAATTCTTGGCTGCTCGTAAGTGCAAATGAGTGCCTCACCTGTGCATCGTGGCTTTCCAGTACAATCTACCTCAACTTCATCGACCTGCAACCGTTCTCCGCGCGTCTTCCTCCTCTTAGCGCCTTTGCGTCGAATCAGATTTCACAACCGCTCCGGCCCATCCCACTCCAGCGCCCCGCGATCCCAACCAGCCTTCTCCGCAGCCGCGTCGTACATCGACTGAAAGAAGTCGAGCAGATCGGCGTCGGGCGATTTCGACTGTCGAATCGCGTCGTAGGGAAGCACAAACTCGCCCAGGTCTTTGCTGTAGACTGCCGCGTGTGGCTTCGCGGGAGATTCGGCAAATCCATCGGGCGTCGGATAGGCGTAGGAATAGAAGATCGCCTCCTGCTCACCGCCGCCGGGCCAGAAGCCGCAACTCGAGACCTCGTGCGAGTAGGCATCGCGCGTGATCCAGTCGGGCATGTGGGGGAAGCCGCCCGGGTGTTCGGGCGCGGTTCGGCCCGAGAACCTGGTGACGGCCAGATCAAAGCTGCCCCAGAAAAAATGGACGGGGCTGCATTTCCCTCGAAAGCCCGCCCGGAACTGCTTCATCACTCGGTCGACTTGCACGATCGCTTGCCTGAATCGATCCACGCTGTCGGCGTCGTACGACGCATGTTCCTGGTCCTGTTCGAACGGTATCGCTGGATCGACTTCGTTCGGACTCGCATGAATCTCCACAGGCAAGTTCATTTCCGACAGCTTTTGCATCAGCCGCGCGTAGAAATCCGCAACACTCATCGGTGCCAATTCGAGATGATCGACCGCGCCGTTGCTCGACGCGATCAGCAAGCGATGATCGACGAAATCGAAATCAATCTGAAACGTCCGTTGTCCATGAGGCATCGCCAGCGTCGTCAAACCCCGCGGCGTGACGTACAACGTGCAGTTCCACGAGTGATTGGCCCATGGCATTTGGGTCGTACGTATCTTGCCGACGATTTGCGTCCACATGTGCAACGTTGCGCATGTGTCTTTCCAACTGGCGATCGACAACTCGGGCCACACTACCTGGCTCATAGGAAGTTCCTCTGCTTGTGCTTCGGGATTTGGGGACGGAGTACCGTTGCTAGGTGTCAGAAGTGGTTCTCGATTAATACCTCTTCCAGTGGTAGCTGCCCCGGCTTGGGCCACGGTTCCTTGGTGCCTTTGCCGACCGCCACCATCGGGCCCATCACATGGTCGTCGGGAAGATTCACCAACTCGGCGACCTTCTCGATGTCGAACCCAATCATCGGGCACGACTGGTAGCCAAGTTGCTGGGCGGCGAGCATTAGTGTCTGCATGGCCATGCCGATCGAACGCTGGGCCTCGTCGCGCTGTAGCCATTCGCGCCCCTGGTGAAACGGCCCCATCCAACCGACGAGCAGGTCCGATACTTCCTGTGGAGCGTTCTTCCAATAACGCTCGGGCTTCTTTTGCCACGCTTTCACGTCGGCAGTGAACAGCACCAATAGAGATGCATCGGTCATTTGCGCTTGGTCGTTGCCAAACTCCTTGCGAATCTTCGCTCGAAGCTCTGGATCGCGAAGCACGACAAACCGCCAATGCTGGATGTTGAAGCTGGTGGGCGAGTGGATCAACGCGTCGAACAACTGTTGCTCGTCCTCGGGGGGCAAACGATGCTCTGGATCAAAATGTTTCACAGCCCGCCGATTGTAGATTGCATCGATGGCTTTCATGGGTAGGCTTCCTTGAAATCTGGTGGATGGTGGTGAATACGAAGGGAAATACTCGTCCCTGTGGACTATGGCGCGGCGATGGCGTCGGCTGCTCACCCCAAATCAAACAGCATCACCTCCGCGTCGTCGTCGGAGCGAATCAGCAATTCAGACTCGTCGCTTATAGCCGCGCCGTCACTGGTTTCTAGCGACTGACCCTGCAGTTGCACAGCGCCGCGCAGCACTTGGAGCCAAGCGTAGCGGCCGTCTTCCAGTAGGTGCGCGACCTGCGACTCCGAGTCCAGGCTCGCCAGATACACCCGGGCATCTTGGTGAACGACTAGCGATCCGCCCTCGGCGTCAGGTGAAGCGACCAGTTGCAGGCGATTCCGCCGACCGGTTGCGTCTAACGTTTTCTGCTCGTAGCTGGGCCGAATGCCTTTGCTCTCGGGCAGCAGCCAAATTTGGTAGAAGTGCGTCGTGTGGTTGGTGGAGGGATTGAACTCGCTGTGGGTGATGCCGGTTCCTGCACTAATGCGTTGGAATTCGCCCGGCTTGAGCACTTGGCCATTGCCCATCGAGTCTTTGTGCTCCAGCGCTCCTTCAAGCACGTAGGAAACGATCTCCATGTCGCGATGCTCATGCGTACCAAAGCCCTGGCCTGGCGCGACCCGATCTTCGTTCATGACGCGAAGCGAACGAAAGCCCATATGCTCCGGGTGATAATAGCTGCCAAAGGAGAACGTGTGGTTCGTATCGAGCCAACCGTGGTTGGCGTGCCCACGATCCGCGGCTCGTCTGATCTGAAGCATAATGGCGACCCCATACTTACCTGGTTGATAGTTTACATATAAAGTATGTGTCCAAAAAATTTTGTAAGGCTGTCAAGCGATCATGTTGCCACCGATCGCACCTTCTCCATCAAGCGGACGATTTCGATCGCCTCCTTCTTGCTTACGTGACGGAACATGTCTTTGTGCAGTTGCGTCAGCGGTTTGTCGACCTTCTTCAAGATTTGCAGCGCCTTGGCGGTGATACTCACATACACGACGCGTCGGTCCTCGGTACAACGCTTGCGCTCGACCAACCCTTGTTTTTCGAGGCGATCAATCAGTCCGGTGATTGCTGGGACGACTTGGATGGTGCGGCTGGCAATCTCCAGCGAGGGTAGTGGCTTCCCCTCGCCGCGTAGGATTCGCAGCACGTTGTACTGAGAAGTCGTCAGGCCATATTCCCGAAACAGCCTGCCCATGCGATTCTGCAACTCGTCGCTGGTGCGCAGGATGTTGAGGGTCGCCTCCTGTTCGACGGAGGCGAACGCCTTTTTCTTCTTGATTTCTTGCTGTAGTACCACTGGTATAGCTCTCACCCGGTTTCGGTGACTCAGGAAGTTTACATATCAACTAATTAAGCGGCAAGGGGGGATTCTTGAGAATCTCGCCAGATCTTGGTGGAAGTGAGTAGGTGACGGTACTACCATCAATGGCCTATACTTTCGGATCACTTGCCCACTTTTCTTAGCTCGGCGCGTTCCGGAGGTCTACGATGTCACTTGTTCGATTCACCGCCGTTTTGGCTTTCTGCCTACCATCCATCAGTTCGCTTGCCGGCGAGCCGGTTACCGTGCTGAATTACGTCCGCGCCGAGTCCGATTTGCAGTTCAAGGGCTACGCGGCGAAGGCCGGGGGCGTAGGGAAGCTTGCGCACATGCGCGAGCCCTATTCGGTAAACGACCAAACGACCATCCGTGGCAATCGCGACACGTTGTATTCGATGGGCGTGTACGACTTGGTGTCGCCGGTGACGATCGTCATGCCCGATTCTGGCGGCCGGTTTCAGTCGCTCTTGGTGATCGACCAAGACGAGTACAACCCCGTGCTCAAGAATGGTGCAGGCGAGGTAACGCTTAGCATCGACTCAGTCGGTACGCGGTATGTGATGGCGCTAGTCCGAACCTTCGCCGACCCGAACAGCCCTGAGGACATGAAGAAGGCACACACCGCGCAGGACGCGATCGTGGTGAAGCAGGCTTCGCCTGGCAAGCTGGAACTGCCCGACTGGGACAAAGATTCGTTGGTCGCGATGCGGACGCAACTCAACGAGTTGGCTGCCAGCGTGACGACTTTTTCCGATGCGTTTGGACGCCGCGGCGAAGTCGACCCAATCCAGCATTTGCTGGGCGCCGCATTTGGCTGGGGCGGCAATCCCCCGCGTGGAGCCATGTACTTTAGCGGCGTGGCGAAGAACAACGACGGCAAGACCGCTTATACGCTTACCATGCCGAAGGACGTGCCTGTCGAGGCTTTCTGGTCGGTCACCGTCTACAACAGCGAGGGGTTCTTCACTCCCAACGATCTGAATGCCTACTCATACAATAGCGTCACCTCCAAGACCAACGCCAATGGCTCGGTAACGATCCACTTCGGCGGCGACCCAAAGGCGGCGAACTACCTGCCAATTACCGACGGCTGGAACTACATCGTCCGCTGTTATCTGCCGGGGTGGCAGATTCTCGAAGGCAACTGGACGCCACCGGCGCCGCAGCCGGTCCGTTAGATGTCGAGCACCGCTGCACCAAATCGGGCCATGGTCGCCGGCTAAAACTCGATCGGCACGAATTGATTCGTGACGGCAATCGCTCCGGCTAGAAAGGCAAAGGTTAGCAATACGATGCCTGCCGCTCTTGCAAACGGCAACTCACGCATCATCATTCCATGACCTTCGTGGCCCGCAGGCATCTCCACTCCGCCCATGTCCATTTCTTGTTCGTCGGCTGGGCGGCACTCCATCGAACAGTGGCCAAGGCACGGAGCCGGAGCATCGAGTCCAGGTAGCGTCATGCAGCCATGCTTGAGGTGATTCTTCACTAGCCAATAGTTCATGGGGTAGGCGATGACGCCGCCAACGATCGTGGCCAAGCCCATCCGGAACCAGAACGCCGGCGACGTGGGCGACTCGGAGCTGGGCCAAAGCGAGGTGAGTACGACCATGGTGGGAATCATGCCGGCCATGACCATATTCATCGAAACCGTTTCGGCAAAAAACGTCTTGCGAACGGCCTTAAAGTAGTCGCCACCGTACATGCCGATCATCATCATCGCTTGAAAGATGAACAAGCCGCTAACGAATCCCGCCAAGTACTCGATCGTAATGTCCCAACCATTGGCGAGTCCGAGAGTCGGCACAATCGACGCGGCAATCACAATGCCCGTTGCGTCGCCCGCCAGGCAATGCATCTCGCTGTTGACTCCTTGTTTCCACGTGGCCTTGGTGAACTCGTCGTGCCCGCCGGGAAAGGGGCGCCGACACGTGAGCAGGTACAACACCAGCCCCACCACGCCGGTGTAGAACACGACCAGAATCCAAGCCGTGCGCTGCACCCAACTTGTGGGGGCGTTAGTGATCGAATCCCAGATCAGGAATGCCAGGCTGAGGCCGTTCAGCACAAACCACACCAGCATCGCCCCTGCGAGCATTACGAGCCTCCGCTACCATGTCGAGAGAGTTTCGTCGCAGGCAGTAGCCACGCTCTACCGCCCATCCAATCGACCAAAGATGAGGGTGCCGCGGCCGGATGGGTCGACGAAGAAACGACGGGCAATATACTCGTCCTCTTCTTCAATTTCAAAGGGTTCGCTCGGCTTACCGAGTCGCTCAGCGACTTCCGGCGGCAGATTCGGTATCTCTTGTCCCGGCAGAGCGGCGCGGACACCGTGTTGTGGGTCGGCGATGGCCAATACCTGGCCCGTGCCGAGGGCAATATAGATCTCGTATTGCACCGTTCCCAGCGCCGTGAGCGCATCGGTGACCCGAGTCGATAAATCGGCCTCAATCACCGCCATTCCAAAGCAATCTCCGGAGATGTCGCTAAACACCGGCGTGGCTACCGCCAGCCGTTCGAAGTCTGACGGGCCGCCATCATCAACCACACGTTCGGCGAGCGAGAACCTCACGTCGCCAGGTTCGAGAGTTTCCACGTCGACAAGGAGTGGATCGGCTTCGACCGTGCGTAAGCGGCTTTTGGGAAGTGCGCGGACCAACGAGGGATCAGCAGGGTTGCGCTCGGCGCGGACGATGTCCACCGCTTCGCTGTTTTCCTTCGCTTCGAATGCAAGCGAAAGATAGTTGGGATTCGAGCGCAGCATACCGATGAAGATCGTCTGAAGGCGGTCGCGCCATACGTCTTCGTCTTCCCCGTCCTTTCCCGCGCGGGCATTGATGATGCCGTTGATCGGCGGCAGCGAGGCGATAAACCGAGCGTCCTTCGAAAGTTCCGTGGCGTTACCTCGGATCTGAAGCTCCACCTCCCTTAGATCGCCGTTCATCTCCGCGTATCGATCGTGCAGGACATCAAGGTGGTTCTGCCGCGCGGCCATCGCCAGCGTGGTAAGGGCGACCAGCACCACCATCGTAGCTCCGATCAGCGCTTGGGTGAGTCGCTCGTGCCGGGCCTTCCAGCGGCCAACGCGACGCCAAAACGTCTCTTGGTACGCCTCGACGGGCTCGCCCGCCATCCAGCGCTGGACATCCTCGGCCAACTCGGTCGCCTCTTCGTAACGCGAATATCGCCGTCGCGCCATCGCCTTATGGCAAATCGCATTCAAGGCGGGGTCGGCCTCGGGATGCACGTCGAGTGCTGAAGGCGTCGGCCCACTCGCGATGGCGCTAATCATGCCACGCGGCCCGTGGCCGGAATCCGCCGAGTTCTTTTGGGTTCGTTCGTGAGGCGCATAGCCAGTGACGATCGCAAACAGAATGGCGCCCAGTCCGTAGATATCGGTGCGATAGTCCAACTCGTCGAGACGGCCCGCCGCTTGTTCGGGCGCCATGTAGAGAGGAGTGCCAAGCACCTGCCCTTCCAAAGTCCGGTCGCCGCTTCCCAGCGACACGGAGTCCATCAAGCTTTCGACGGATGTTTCGTCCACCACCTTCGCTAGTCCCCAGTCGATCACAATCACCTGGCCGAAGCTGTCGATCACCACGTTTTCGGGCTTCAGATCGCGGTGAATCACCTTCCGCGAATGCGCGTAGCCTATCGCGTGGCAAACGTTCACGAACGCGGTAAGCAGGTGCCGCAACAGCATCGGATCTTCATCGCCATCTTCGCGCCGCTCGTGGTACTCGACAATCGAGTCCTGCAAAGTTGATCGACCGAGGAATCGCATCGCGTAGAAAACGCGGCCGGTTTCGATATCTTCGCCCAACTGATAAATGGGAACAATGCTGGGATGATCCAGGCGGCCGGTCACTTCGGCCTCGTGCTTGAAACGCTCGATCGTCTTGCTGCTGCCGCCGGAGGCGTGGCTGATTTCTTTTAGCGCGACGTAACGATTCAGGTTGACGTCGCGAGCCAGCCAAACGCGCCCCAATCCACCCTGGCCCAGTTTGCGGATCAGCTCATAGCGACCTTCGGCGACTCGGGCATCGCGACCACCGCCGCGGGCGGCGACCGTCACACCCAACATCTTGGCAACGCGGCCCGAGCCATCCAAACGTTCGAGCGTCGCCAACAACATGCTTTCACCGGGCGTCGGCATATCCGAAGCGCCGGCGGCGCTTTGGCGGGCGCGATCGACACGGGTCATCGCCCGCTTTCGTAGTGAGGCGATCTGTTCTGTCGAAAGTAGCGAACGCTTCGCGAGGTGTTCCGCAAGCGAAACACTACCATGCACCGACCAATCGGAAATGGCGGCAGTAATTTCCCGCTCTGTGGCCATGCCCGACTGCACGAGTTCCGCGGCTAAGGCGATGTCCTCCTCCTGGCGCGAGTGCGCCTCCTCAGGCTCGAACAATTGGGTGGCCGCGTACCGACGATCGTCGGCCGTTTGGTTGGCAGAAGAGTTCTCGGCTGGTTCGGACATCGGTCGCGTAGGTTGAAGGAGATTCGCTCAATTCCGCCTCCAATTCATCATAGTCCCTAGGACCTCTAGGAGATAGCAAATGTGTCTGCAGCGGTTCGAGCGTCACGGCAGCGGGGTGATATGTTGCACATCCTGACGCTTTTCGCGATCGAGCGGAATGTAGAGCAGCTTGCTTGGTTTTTCAAAGTCGATGGACTCTAAGTCGACCTGTCGAACCCGTCGGTTGTGCATGGTGTGGTACTGCATGGTCCGATTCTTCGTATCGTAGACAGTCGTCCAAATCGTCGAGCTTCGCATGCCTTTGGTAGCAGTGTCGCCCTCACCTTCGGCGGCCCCGAGGGGGACGTTGAAATTGTCGAGGATGCGAAACACCTCATACTTGGTTTCGTTGCCGGTGGCCGTGGGGCGCGCCGTTTGGCTAAAGGCGACGGCGCGGACAAACCGCGATGGCGGAGTAAAATCGCCCGGCAATCCAATCATGCCGGACCCGCCACCCAGCGGCGCAAAATCCATCTCCTCAATTTCCTTCGATGGCAGCGCCACGGGTGAGAGGTTGAGATAGTTGCGAAGATTCGTCACGTGCCAGTCGTACGTTGGCGAGTTAGTGACGCAGCCAAGCGGGGCGTCGTACACGACGACTTTGCCTTTGAGGAATTCAATCACAATCGCTTTGCCGCTCGGCTCGGTGGCGATCAAATGTATCGGCGCGGGGATGCCGATCGATGGTTCCAGCACGCCAACCACACGAACCTTGTCGAGCGCTTCGTGCACTTCGTCCAACGTGCTGCACGTCGTCAACAAGTACTGGCACACGTCAAGCGAGTTAATCGACTTATGGGCTTCGGCAGGATCGAACGGTGCGTATTCGGCAAAGCCCGGATGATAGAACACGTTGACCAACAGGCCCTTCTCATTCATGCCGTCGACTAGCAGATCCTTCTCCAGACCATCGATGCCCACGGCGCCGTAGATCGTCTTCCACGAGAATCCGGTTTGCCCATTCTCGAGGTGGCTCGTGTATTCGTAACCACGCGGCACAATGACCAAACGCGATTCGAGGTCGAACGTTCCCCACTCCAGCGTGCGGCCGAACACAACCGCGCCATCCTCGGCGGTGAGGGTAATTCCGGTACAGCCAGCCGCAGGCCGACATGCGACTTGTAGCACCACAATCAAGGCAACCGTGCGAGCGATTCGATGGGTGTGAGTGGATAGCGTTGCCATGTGGAGTCTCCTAGCCGTTTGTGCATCGATAAAAAAAGAAAAAACTAAAAGCGCGTTTCGCTGCAGTTGCTATTGATTTGCGACCGATGGATCGATTAGCCATAGGTACTAGCAGGCGACCACTACAGGCGCTGTGGGCGAAAGTCATGGACGTAAAACGTTGCCGAACCACCCGTCTCAAGTGGGTGGCCGCCGGGGTTGCCATTCTGCTGTGTTGCCCCGCACCGCTGTCGACGCTTGGGCAAACAAACCCGCAATCGGTCTTTGTTCCGGTGGGCATACTCGTAGCGGTAATCGGACCGCTCGCCGCAGGTTGGCGATTTCGATTGCCAGCCTTGAGGTTCGCCAATCGCAAGCGAGAGGTCGGTCCGGTGGTATCCCCGGTGCCACGGTTGAGTTGAATCACGGCCGCTTGCCGGCACCTCCCCGTGCCAAGCTGTTCTCACGACATCATAGCCCTGATGGGTAGGGCGGGTATCCCTCTTACGCCTAGGGTGTGCGGGTTTCTGCCGCGGGGTTGGGTTGGTGTGGACGGCGAGTAGACGGAACGCTAATTGACGCCAATGGCGATCGCGTCCGACCTTGCGATTCAGGATTCGGTAGCCAAACTTTCCGTTTCGTCGGATTCGCAGTGAGGCTTAGAGGCGTCTTCGTGGAGGAATTCCCAGGTAGATTCAGGCGGCATCGCCGGCTTCCACGGCGGTAGTCCAGCGGCAAGTCGCGCAGCGTCAAACTCTGCGGCGGTGTGGCAAGCGAGTTGTAATGCTTGAGCGCGTTTCTCCGGGGTTAGTTGGCGCAAGTCTGCCTTCGCCTTGCAAGCCGCTCTGACTTGCTTCATTAACTTTTCAAGATCTTTTGCGTCGTACATCATCTATTCAAGGCAAGTTGTTGGACACCAGTTTGGATCAACTTGTTGGTGTCCTCTAGCAATTTGGCCATCAACGTTAATCTGTGTCCATCGGTGGCGAATCCTCAACCGCAAAAAGAACGCACCGCCCAGAGCCACGTCCGTTGCGGCTCGGTGGGCGGTGCGTTAGGGGGCTTCGCCTTGGGTTTAAAACGGGCTGCTGGTGGGCCTCACTGCCCAACACATCCTGCGTTACCAGCAGCCGGGTGAATTATTGAGGGGACAGGATTCAGGGGGCAGGGATGGGATCGGCTTCGCCGATTCTGTTTTCCCTCGTCCCTAATCCCAAGTTCTGAGCCCCCTTTCATGAACATCCCATCGAGTTTCCACAGTTGTGGCACAAGTAGCAATTGCCGTTGCGAACGGTGATGCTGCCGCAGTTGTCGCACGCGGGTGCGTCGACTTGGAAGCCGGCGAACTGTTCGCTTCGGGTGCCATGCTGCTCAGGGTCGTCGGCCATCACGGCGCCGGCTCGTTCGAGCAGGCGTTCGCTCAGGTCGTCGATCACCTTGGCGGTCGCACCATTAGCGCCATTCGAATGGCCGTTCTTGTGTCCATTGGCGTGGCCATTCTTCACTGAGGTTTGGACTTCGGTGCCCGCAGCTTGCCCGCCGTCCCCGCTCTTCCTTGATTGAGTTGGGGAGACGGGCTTGGTCTCGGTTGGCTCGTCGTCCGATTTCTTCGGCCCGGCAGACTTTCCACCTGTCCCGCTGTCACCCGGCGCTGCATATTGAGCGATCTGGCCTTGAGAGGCCTCTTTGTATCCAGGTAGGAAAGTGATGCCAAGCCAACGGAAGATGTAGTCGATCAAACTCTTGGCGATGCGAATATCAGGGTTCTTTGTGTGGCCCTGCGGTTCGAATCGCATGTGCGAGAACTTTCGCACGTAGTCTTCCAGCGGCACGCCGTATTGCAGACTCATCGACACGCTCGTGCCAAATGCATCCATCAGGCCGCCGATGGTCGAACCCTCTTTGGCCATGGTGATGAACAACTCGCCCGGGCGACGGTCTTCGAACATGCCGACGGTGATGTAGCCCTCGTGGCCGGCGACGCTGAACTTGTGCGTCACGCTCTCGCGAGTGTCGGGCAAGCGTTCACGGCGTGGCTTGCCGATGGTCGCTTCTTCCTCCTTGCCGCCTTTGCCGTCACGCTTGGTGTTGAGCGGCTGACTATCTTTCGAGCCGTCGCGATAGATGGCCAGGGCCTTGAGGCCCAATCGCCAGCCATCGTAGTACGCCTCGGCGATTTCTTTAGGCGTCGTATCACGAGGCATGTTCACCGTCTTGCTGATTGCACCCGATAGGAACGGCTGTGCGGCGGCCATCATCGTGACGTGGGCCTTCCACGCAATGCTTCGCGTACCGCCGGCCGGTGTAAACGCACAATCGAACACGTGTAGGTGCTCTTCCTTGAGGTCCACCGCTCCTTCGATGGTGTCCTCGCGGTCGATGTGCCCGGTGATCGACTCGATTTCGCCTTGGCTGTAGCCAAGCGTTTCGAGTGCCAACGGCACCGTGCGATTGACGATTTTTAACATCCCACCGCCCGCCAACTGCTTGTACTTCACTAGCGCGATGTCGGGCTCGATGCCCGTGGTGTCGCAGTCCATCATGAAGCTGATGGTGCCTGTGGGGGCGAGCACCGTCGCCTGGGCGTTGCGGAAGCCGTGCACCGTGCCGGCGGCGAGTACGTCGTCCCACACTGTGCGAGCCGCGCCAACCAGATAATCAGGGCAGGACGAGTCGACGTTCTCCACCGCATCGCGATGCATTTGCATAACGCGAAGCATTGGCTCTGCGTTCTCTTCGTAGCACTCGAACGGACCAACCGCCTCGGCCAACTCGGCGCTGGCCAGATTCGCGGCTCCGTGAAGCAGGCTGGTGATCGCGCCGCATACGCCTCGGCCTTCGTCGGAGTCGTAAGCCGTACCGCCCGACATCAACAGGGCACCCAGGTTGGAGTAGCCCAATCCGAGCGGACGGAACAAGTGACTGTTGCGGGCGATGTTGGCCGTTGGATAGCTGGCGTGGTCGACCAGAATCTCCTGGGCGATGAAGTACAACCGGCAGGCGGCCTTGAACCGTTCGGCGTCGAACGAGCCGTCGTCATTGCGGAACTTCATCAAGTTGATGCTTGCCAGGTTGCAGGCCGTGTCGTCGAGGAACATGTACTCGCTGCACGGATTGCTGGCGTTAATACGTCCGCTATTGGGGCAGGTATGCCAGTTGTTAATCGTCGTATCGTATTGCACACCGGGGTCGCCGCAGTGCCACGCACAATCGGCCATGCGGTCGAGCACTTCGCGGGCCTGGTACGTCGGACCCTCATGCTTGCCGTCGGTCACCCAGCGGGTGGTCCACTTCTCGCCCTTATCGACAGCTTGCATAAAGTCGTCCGTCACGCGAACCGAAAGGTTGGCGTTTTGGAACATCACCGAGCTGTACGCCTCGCCGTTGAAGTTCGATTCATACTTGCCGCTGGCGATCAGCGTTTGAGCTTTTTGCTCTTCCTTCCACTTGCACTCGATGAACTCCATGACGTCTGGGTGCCAGACCTTGATCGATTGCATCTTGGCGGCCCGCCGAGTCTTGCCGCCGCTTTTCACCACCGCGGCGATCTGGTCATACACTCGCATAAACGAAAGTGGCCCGCTTGGGCGTCCGCCGCCCGATAGCTTTTCGCGATGCGATCGTAGGGTCGAAAGATCGGTACCGGTGCCCGAGCCAAACTTGAACAACATGGCCTCGCTGGTGGCCAGCCGCATGATGTCTTCCATGTTGTCTGACACATGCTGGATGAAGCAGGCTGAGCCTTGAGGATACTCATACGGGTTCTCGGGCTGCACGACATCTTGCGTGGTCGGGTCCCACCGCCAGTTACACTTGTCGCCGCGCACGCCGTATTGGTGATACAAGCCCACGTTGAACCACACGGGCGAGTTGAACGCCCCGTGTTGGTGCAAACAGAGCCACGACAGGTCGCGGTAGAACCGCTCGCCATCAGCGGGCGAAGCGAAGTAGCCGTCTTCCAGACCCCAGTCGGTGATGGTTCGCGTGACGCGATGCACCAACTGGCGGACGCTGTACTCACGCTCGTCGGTGCCAATCTCGCCGTAGAAGTACTTGCTGCAGATAACGTTGGTTGCCAACTGGCTCCAGAAGCTGGGAACCTCGCAGTTATCCTGCTCGAACAGGACCTCCCCATTCTCGCCTTTGATCTGTGAAGTGCGAACCTCCCAGTTTACCGTGTCGAACACATCGGCCACGCCTTCGTCGTAAAACGTCGCGTCGATTTTCAACCGGCCGTGGAACTTCTTGGGAGCCGAAGCGGCGGTGGAAGAAACACCAGTGTCGACAGTCGCCATGAGAGAATCTCCTATTCTTTTCAGTAAGACGGGGCATCCATGTCCGCTAAATTTGGGCGTGTCCAACCGCAACGAACGAGCTTAGATCGCTGAGGTACAATTGTACACCACCCGCCAGCCAAATCATCGGCCAGCTTGGCCGCCGAGCTGTAGCTTGCCTGCCTTAACAGATTGCCACGTCCCGACTTATTGCGAGGTCCTACCACATGTAGAAGCTTCGACCTCAAAACCCGGAGGTTACGGGTGTCAGTAATCTAGTCGGCCCAATATATTGTACCCGATGCCCTTTTTCCTACAACATTTGGGCTGCTGAAGGGAAAATCATACTCACCGCGCCGCCGCCGTCAATCCAATTCTTTGTATTCCCTAAGTCGCTAGCATACAACAGGTTGTGGCGATGTGTGAAGAGCCGAAGTAGCTAGCATGAAGCGATTGTTAAGGGCGTAAGTCGTTTTGGATCAAAGGTTTGTGTGAATTTGAATGCTCAAAACACTCGTCGCCCGATGCACCAAAACTTTTCCGAAGTAAAACTGCAGCCGCACCTCCGACGAGATCGATCAACCGACCGCGCCGTCTTTCGCCCAGATGCAACCGACATCTGCAAATCCGAGGCGGGTCCTACGCTCGCTTGTTGATTGACTGGATGTAGACGCCGGTGCGGCGAATCACCTAGCGTCGTTCAATCGTCCGGGAGACGACCCAATGCGCGGGATGGAAGCTAGTACGTGGAGGCGAATGGTCATCTACAGTGGGATGGCTGCCGTGGGCGTGACGGTGCTCGCTAGTTGGGCTGCATTTGCTGTATGGACAACCGAGCCATCAACTCTGGCCACGCTTCTAATGATCGGCATGGTGGGAGCCATCTTTTGGTGCCACCGCTATTTTGACTCGGTAAGCAGCGAAGCTGTTTAGAGGCGTGGTTTGAAGCATCGACAGCATCTTCGATCTAGCGGCAGTTCTGCCAAACTACTACTCTAACCGCCTTGTCGACTTCGATGCTTTGCTGGCTCTTGCTTCATGCGAATTCATGATTGCGCATTTTTGTTGCTGCTAGCTCTCCTGGCAAATGGCTGCCATGGATCGCGTTGGGCAAAGCGCGACGCCGACTATCGTCACAAGTACTCAAAGCACACCAACAACGTTGCCAAGACGATCAAGCAGGCGGTGGACGCTCGGCACGTACGTGGCAAGACGGGCCTCTACATTGCCGGTGCGGGGCGAGACGATCCTGTCGCGGCTGGTGCCGAAGCAGGTGTATTCGGATATGCCGAGCCGTGGTGTGAATACCGTGCCGGATTCTCGGGGCTTGTACACGAAACGGGCGACCACCCGCTATCGGGAGGCATGATCGGGAGCGCTCGGCTGCAAGTACCATCGCGTTTCGCGCCATTCGTGGGACTAGGCGTGTACGGAGGTTGGGCGGGGCTGGAGAGTGCCGAGGACGATGGGATCGACAACGACGACGACACTTTCGTAGACGAGCCCGGCGAGAACGATAGCGCATTCGCCTTGGCTGTGTTTCCCGAAATTGGCACACATTTCTGGCTAAGTCACCGCACACGCATTACTACCTCGGTAACATACTACGTTACCAACCAAGGTCGCGACGACGATTTCCTATTCTATAGCGTTGGACTTTCATTCTTCGGCCGTGCTTACGAGCGAGAGCGGCACTGTCCTCCGATTAGTCCCCCTGATCCCGACTTCGAAGACTTCATGCCCACGCCGGCCGATCCTCCGCTTGCCGGAACGCGTGTATTGACCTATGCGGGTATTGGCGGCGAGCCGCTGCCAGAGCCGCGCTTCGCACCTTCGAAACCAACCACGCCTAACAAGACGGTGGCCGAATCGGAGTCGGAAACCGATGCCGGCGATCGGGTTTTCGAGATCGACTTCATGGATACGCTACGCGTTGAGCCGTTTGCCGATAGTAATCAGCCTACGGCAGAAACGCTCCACGACTCGTCGAACATCGAGTCGACGACCGAATAAGGTCCATACCGCGGTGTAGCGCTTTCGGCGGAACCTGAACCCCACACGGCACAAACACCGTTCGCCGAAACCAATGATCGGGCGAGTCGTCACCCAGTATGGTGAGCCCCGAAATCTGGGAGGCGTCGAAACCAGCGCTTCTTAGAACTGAAACGATATCCACCGGGCGATCGCATACGAGTGGAAATACCCAGAACGTATGCGTAGGATTGTCGCAGCCAGCTACGAAGAACCCGTCGGGCAAGCACCCAGCAAGTTGCTGGCCGCGCCGGATGCGCTGGCACATGCTCGATTTGTCGACGTGCGACAATCGATACGCGATGAGCTTTCGAAGTGCAGGGCAAGGGCGTTGTCGTAGGAGTTCGAACAACCGGTCGTCTGGAAACCCGCGCGCCGAATGGCCGACGAACGCGTCGGAGTCACCGCCACAGGCGTTGATGCACCGTACAAGTGGAGTCAACAACCAAGGGGCCGAAAGCAGTTTCAGTCCACCGGCCTTAAGGACTCGAAACAGGTACGACATCGACGATTGTGGGGGCCACTCGGCCGCGAAAGCCTCGATACGGTTGCGAAGATCGGAATCACGAACCAGTGCGATACCTCCTCCCAGCGCCGTCGCTGTCTTGATCGGTCCAAAACTATAGAGGCTCACATCGGCCGTCGCATGGCGATCGAGATTGCGGGAGGTTAGAGCCTGCGCACAATCTTCGACGAGCAGAATACCCCGCTGACGACACAGCGTACCCAATTCCTCAAGCGGCATTCGCGAGCCGAACAGGTGGGCTACCACGAGCATCTTAGTTTGTGGAGTCAGTCGCGACTTGACCTCTTGGGGGTCGACCGCCAAGGTGCGCGGGTCGACCGGCACGCCTACCGGCGCACAGCCGTGCTCGCGGGCGATGGTCGCCATGTGTGGCACGGTGATTTCACTTAGCAGCAGTTCGCTCCCCTCGGGCAACTCAAGCACGGCTAGCAATACGTCGAAGGCCGATCGAACCGACAGGGTGATGACTTCCTCGCCAGCGTCGGTTGTGCTGAGAGCCGCAGGCGAGTCGTCGCCGGCCCAAACGCAGTACCCAACGGCCCGCGCCAACTCGCTCCACGATATATCGATGCGCAGTCGGGGGTACATTGTTGAACAGGAGAGAGCAGAGACCTAAGCCGAGTACACTTATCCAGCAATGGTACCCAGAATTCTTGGACGAAGTTTCGCCTTGGAATGCGAAACTCCGTTTTCTCTGTGTACTCCTTTTCAAATCCCTAATTGTTCGATTCTTTTCGCTGCGGCTGCTCGTGCGAACTATTGGTAGCTGCTTTGTTGGCCGGCGCTCGCAATTCCCACCCCGGCGGCATGCTGCGGATGTGCAGATCGCGTTGAGGGAAGGCGATCTCGATTCCAGCGTCGTTGAATGCCCGATGGATGTTCGTGTGCAGTTCGTGAATTGTCGAAAGGCGGTTATCAAGGTTCGGCAAGTAACAACGAACAATTAGATTCAGCGTGTTATCGCCGAAGCCCTCGAACGTGATCAGCGGCGCGGGATCTTCGAGAACATGGGGATGCTCGTGAATCGCCTGACGCAACACGCTGCATGCTCGATCGGTGTCGGTGCCGTAAGCGACGCCCACCGGGATCACAATCCGATTGGTCTGATCGGTGAGCGTCCAATTTAGCAGACGCCCTGTGACCAAGTCCTTATTGGGAACTACGTACTCTTTACGATCCCAGTCGACAATAGTCGTCGCCCGCATGCGGATACGATTCACGACGCCGGTGGTGTCGCCAAGCGTGATGATATCGCCGACGCGAATGGGGCGCTCAAATAACAGAATGACGCCAGAGACAAAGTTGGCAAAGATCTCTTGCAAGCCAAAGCCGAGTCCCACTCCCATGGCCGCGACGAGCCAACTAATGCTGGTCGCCGAAATGCCGATAAGATTCGCGGCCACGACAATACCGATACCGAGCAGCGAGTACCGCACCAGCGTCGAAGTCGCGTAGCGTACGCCCTGATCGATCGGCAAATGCTGCAGTACCACCAACTCCAGCAAACTGGGCAGGTCGCGCACCGCGACGTAGGTAATTAGCAGTGCCACGGTGGCGCGGAGCAAACTTCCCCAGGTTGCCGGATCGTCGCCACTGAGCCATGGCAACGCATTCTTATCGAGCCATGCCAAAGCCGGGAACACATCTTGCCATATCATGGCCGTGCCTATTACACCGACGACCAAGAGCAGGAAGCGCAACAGTTTTCGCGTTGCTTCGCTCAGTGCTGTGAGATCAACGACCTCTTCCGGCACGTCGACAAGCGAAAAGGCGTGTTCGCCTTCAGCATCCGTCGCTTGTGCTTGTGCTTGGGCACGACGTTGGCGTGCCTGCTCGCGAGCAAGGTGCCGGCGATTCAACAGTACCCATCGCCGCAACAATCCGCCGGCAATCATCAAGCTCAGCAGCATGGCAGCCGTACTCAGCACGCGCTGCGTTAGTTGCTGTGCGGTGTAGTAGTAGCCCAGCGTCGCCATCGCGGCTAGAGCAATCGGCAGCACGACCAATATCGGACGCCAACCGCGGTGCAATCTGAGCAACCAGTTTTCGCTACCGCGGTCGAGCGCCTGATAGATGGCGCTCGACTTGGTCATCAAGAGTCGCCACAAAGCGACGGCAGAGTACGCCATGACCATTAGGTACAGCACCCGTCCGAGCGAGGCGCTCCACAGCGGCTGTGTCGACTGGACGTCCAACGCAACCAGCCAGAATACCAGAGGCATCACAAACACAGGCACCCACCGCAGGTGCCTTCGTAATTGCGCGAGCGCTGCGCGTGGCCATCCTAGGTGCGCGTCGGCCAGCCCATTCATGCGGCAGCATTGCCGCATGAACTCCGCCAATAGCAGCAGCCACGCTGCTTCGCGGATTGCCGTCGATTGGGCTCGCGTGAACTCCGCCTCGTTGGGGAGCCCGTCGAGCATCCAGCCAATTCCCCACAAGAAGAGGGGCCAAGGCAGCGAAACCACGATAGTCAGCCAAAGCGTTCGTAGCGATGGCACGAACTCAGTACAGGTTTTTTTGGTTGCTTCATCGCCCAGTGTTTGGATTTGTTTTCTTGCTTTTCGCTGGGCGTAAATCAGCAGCAGGAACGTCGCCAGCAACATGGCGGCCAACAGCGGCTCGCGGGCCACACCCGCCTTCAAGTCGCTTGCCGCCGCGACCCAGTTTTCTGGACGAAAGCTCCATGCAAACGCGCCCAAGGCAGGATCATAGTAGAACGGCCGCCAGAAGTGGGATTGTTGTCCAGGTTCCACCTTTCGCGCCCACAGCGGCATGCAACTACGAATCCAGAGATCGCGCTCCGCGATAAAGTCGAGAAACTGTTGTGTGTTCCTTAGCAGTTGCTCCTTGGCCCCGATCAGCTTGCCGATTTCTACCTCGAGCTTGTCCAGATGCTCGACGTAGTTCTTAAGGTACTTCTGCCTGCTCGCCAGGAGTTTCTGAACCGCAGACTGCGCTGCGGCCCGGTCGTCGGCTCGCACGTCAGACAAGACTCTGGCGACTTCCGCGTCTAGATTCTCTAGCTCGTTTATCCGTTGATTTGCTACAAACCGGCGCGAGCTAATGTCGCGCTTTTGGTTCGTCCTGCGGAGAATCTCGGCCCGCAGAGGCGTTCGTCGAGGCAGTTTGGCGCGTTGGTCGCGGAGCAATTCGCCGCTGGCCTGCGACAGATTCGAATCGTCGCCATATTCCTCTTTGAACTGTTTAAGGTCGGCATCGATCGTGTTGCTCTGTCTGATTTGCGCGTCGGTTGCCCGGGGTAGTTGGGCCAACTCATCTACCAATTCTTGCAGTTCTTTGGTGAGCGCTTGATTCGAGTGGGCGAGGGCGCCGAGCGAGTTAGGGTTTCGCTCGATGAGCGCACGGTTACGTCTTGCTTCTTGTTCGGCGGCTTGTGCTTGCTCGCTTGCAACGCGACGACGGCGTTCCGCGAGTTCTGCTCGGATAGCCGTCAGCGATTCGCTGTACGCCGCCGCTTTGCGCTTGGCGAGTTCGAGTTCTACGTCGTAGACCAACTCGGCCCGTTCGTACGCGCCTTGCCTAGCTTCCAACTCTTGCAGGTCGGCGTTTAGTTTCGCTGCTTGCTGCACCAGCGCGACACGCCGCGCCTCGGTTACCTGATTCTTGACGCCGTCTGTCGTAATCGCCTCGAGGGCCTCGGTGGTTTCACTGAGCCGCTCGCCGATCGTCTGCCGGGCACTGGGAAGACTGGCGAGAAACTGCTTTCGAGCACTCGGTTCGGCCTGTAGGTCGCTAACGAATCGATTCCATGCCTTCGCTTCCTCGTCGCACTTTGCGGCTTGTTCCTCCAGATAATCCGTCTCGTCGGCTTTCAAATCCACCGGTTGCAGATCGATAACCTGAGTAATCGGCAACGACAGCATGTACTCGTACCACTGTTTGGAGTACATCTCGGGGCTATTGGGATGCTCCGGATCTTCAACAGGATCGTACTCCGTATTCAGTTTTCGGATCGAGTCGCGGGTGGCGTCGAGCGCGGTCGTTGAGTTGAGGGCGTCCTGGTAGAACTTATTCGCGTCGGCCTTTTCCGCTTCGGAGATCGGAAGCTCACCGACGCGACTGCGCATTTCGTCGATTTGCTCCTGGGTATACTCTTGAGGCACTTCCGATCCATTCGCACCCGCCGTTGCTTGGGTCTCCACTTTGCGGGCGTCATTGATGGTCGACGAAGTATCACCAGCCGGCTCGTCGCGTAGCGGATTGCGCTGTGATCCGCTTGTGAACTGCTGGGCGTTGGAGCATAGCGCCGGCAGCGTCAGCCAGAGGAGCACCAACGCAACGCGAATGATGCCGACAGGCACGGCGTAGGGTTTCATATATGGGTATCCAGGAACGTGCGGGCCCGACCACCGCTACGGTTCAGCATGCACAATTATGCGCAAGGGGAAAGGTCGACTGCGACCTGACGCGTACAAACGCCGCGGTCGGAGAAGCGTAAACCGTGGCGCGGAATGGCCGATTGTAAGTCGCAGCTAGCTGGCGATCTTCTCGATCTTCACCCGGGTGAACATGGCCCGGTGCCCTGTGTGCCGGCGGCTGTTCTTTCGGCGGCGAATTTTCTGCACGTCTACCTTCGCACCTTGGGTTGTGCCAAGGATTTCAGCCGTCACGCTTGCACCATCCACGATGGGGGTGCCTAGCTTGACGTCGTCGGAGCCGCCGATGGCGAGCACGCGATCGAAAGTGAGCTTTTCGCCCTTGGCCACGTCGCGATAGGCCAAATCGATCTCTTGCCCTTCTTCGACTTTCAACTGCCGACTACCGTCGGCGATTATGGCGTACATCGCAATGGGTCCCACGAACAGGTCGCTAGTGACTACTTGAGAGTTCCGAAATATAGACGGTTGTTGCCCAAAGTGGAAGGGGCAGCGTAGCCCCCATCGCTAGATTCCTTCAACCATTACGACCCGGCCGGCCTCGTCTTCGCAGACGATTTCCAAGTGCTCTGGCGAAATTCCCTCGCGGCCGATGACGATGAGGGTCACGTCGTAGTCATCCTCCAGTTTGGCCAACTCTCTGCGTTTTCGGTTGTTCAGATAGGTGGCCACTTCCTCTTCCACCGTCACTGTGATTTTCTCCACCCGATCGCCATGCGAGGCCATCATCAATTTGCGGACTACCTCGATCGCCATGCTCTCGGCACTTTTTACTAAGCCCGCACCACCGCAACTCGGGCATTCCTTGAAAACGCTCCGCTTGAGGCTGGGACGGATGCGCTGGCGCGTCATCTCGATTAGTCCAAACGGGCTAATCCGCAGGATCTTCGTTCGTGCTCGATCGCGTTTTACTGCGTCGCGCAGTGTCCGTTCGATCACTCGACGATGGCGGTCTTTTCGCATATCGATAAAGTCGTTCACCACCACTCCACCCAAGTCGCGCAGGCGGAGCTGCCGGGCAATCTCGCGGGCCGCAATTTGGTTGAGCTGGAACGCCGATTCCTCGGCAGAGCCATCGGTGCGAAAGCTGCCGCTGTTGACATCGATGGCAACCAGCGCTTCGGTCTGATCGATCACGAGCGAACCGCCACCTCGAAGCGGCACCTTCCGTTGATTGATGCGTGCGATCTCTTCGTCGATGTTGTACTTGTGGAACAGTGGCTCTCGGCCTTCATAGAGATGCAACCGATTGACGTATCGCGGCATCACGATTTGCAGAAATTCCTTCGCCCTTTCGAAGGCTTTTGGTTCGTCGATGTGAATTGAGTCGACGTCCGCGGTGAAGATGTCGCGGATCGTGCGAATGATCATGTCGCTTTCTTCATAGATGTCGCTTGGCGACTCGGCACTCTTAATACGACGGACGATCGTCTTCCACAGCCGTAGCAGGTAGGCCAGGTCGCGCGAGATTTCCTTCTTGGTACGGTCGGTGCCGGCCGTGCGCACGATGAATCCCAAGCCTTTGGGGGGATTAAGCTCGCGGAGGATGTCGCGCAGTCGGCGGCGATCCTCTTCGCTTTCGATCTTCCGCGAGACGCCAATGCGTCCCAGGGCAGGCATCAGTACAACGTACCTGCCTGGGATGCTGATGTAAGTCGATAGCGTCGGCCCTTTGGTGCCGATGCCTTCCTTAATGACCTGCACTACCACCTCGTCGCCGCGCTGGAAGATGTCTTGAATCGGCGGTTTGACCCGCGGACGGACGCCAGGCCGGCGACGTTGGCCACGCCGCGGTCCGCGCGGCCCCGACTCGTCGACGTCTTCATCATCGGTCGCTTCATCCACATCTTCCGCTGGCGGGGTGTCCTGAATTTGCGTACCATTCGGCAGGATTGGTTTATCAGGATCGAAGCCACCTTGGCGAAAATACTGTGGCTCGACGTCGCTAATGTGTAGGAACCCATTGCGTCCGACGCCGAAGTCAACGAACGCCGCCTGAATGCTCGGCTCGAGATTAACGATGCGGCCCTTATAGATGTTGCCAACGTAATTGTCTTGGCTGCTCCGTTCGACGTACAGTTCTTCGAGCACGCCTTCCTCAAGAATTCCAATGCGGCACTCTTCGGGTTGGGCAACATTGATCAGCATTTCTTGCTTGATCGACGGGCGTGCGTCGGGCTCGTCGGCCACTCGTCGCGTGCCGGCGACCTTCTTTTTCTTTCTGGCCCCGCGCCGTCGACGGCGCTTCGGTGGCGCCGTGTCGCTCGAGCTATCGGTTACAGCTCTGAGCCCGCCTGGATCGTCTGGTTCTAGATCGGTGGGTGTGGTTGAAGAATCAGTAGACATGTGGTGTTCGCTTTTGTTGAACGAGTGAGTGTTGTCAAACGGGCTGATCGGGTAGCACCTTGATCAGCTCCTCGCGCAGCGCCGTTCTCACGTCGCGCGCGCTCTCGAGCGATAGGATCCTCGCCGCCAGCTCCTGGCATTGCGAAATGGATACCGATCGGCATACCCGCTTGATTTCGGGAATGGCCGCCGGCACCGCGCTAAAAGTTCGCAGCCCCAGTCCAAGCAATACCATGGTGTAAATGGGGTTGCCGCACATTTGGCCGCACATGCTAATTGGCTTGTTGTGCTGGCCGGCCGTGTCGATGGCCATTTGAATCAGTCGCAGAATCGCCGGGTCGCTACCGGTGTACAGCGATGCCACGTCCTTGTTACTTCGGTCGACTGCCAGCGTGTATTGAATCAGGTCGTTCGTGCCGATGCTGAAAAAGTCGACTTCCTCGACAAAGTGATCCATCATCAATACCGCCGAGGGAACCTCGACCATCATCCCAACTTCGATGTCGCGGTTGAACTCGAAACCGTCTTCTTCGAGGTCTTCCATCGCGTCGCTCAGTACCATTTTCGCACGACGCAGTTCGATGAGGTTGGTGATCAGCGGAAACATGATCTTCATGTTCCCGCCAAGACCCGCCCGCAACATGGCGCGCAATTGGATACGGAACATGTCCACATGCTTCAACGCCAAGCGAATACTTCGCAAACCGAGGAACGGGTTGCGCTCGTCGTCAGGCATAGGGAAGTTGGGGATCTTGTCGGCCCCAAGATCGAGCGTTCGCATTACCACCGGTTGGCCGTCGACCGCTTCGATCACCTCGCGATAGGCGGCCAAGTGCTCTTCTTCGCTCGGTTGCACTTCGTGCGTGAGAAAGAGGAACTCGGTCCGGTACAGGCCAATCCCGTCGGCTCCTCGTTCGCGACAGTGCTTGACTTCGCCGGGAAACTCGATGTTGCCCAGCATGGTTACATGTTCGCCATCGAGTGTTACGGCAGGCAGGTCGCGAAGCGTTTCCAGCTTGGCTGCCAGATCTCGCTGTTCGGCGACTTCGTGGCGGTATCGGGCGACCGTCTCTTCGTCGGGCTGCAGAATCACTAACCCGTGGTCGCCATCGATAATCACTGTTTCGCCGCCAGACACTTCGGTCAGGAACGGTCCGGTTCCGACGACGGCCGGAATGTCGAGGGCCTCGGCGACAATGGCGGTGTGGCTGCCAGGGCCACCGATCTCGGTGACGAACCCTTTGACGAACTCAGGATTCAAATTGGCCGTTTCACTCGGCGTGAGATTGTGGGCGAGAATCAGCACCTCGCTGGTCAGTTCACCCAAGCCTTCGCGCCGCTGGCCGAGTAGGTGGCGTAGCAAACGCTTTTCGATATCGAACACGTCGTTTGCCCGCTCGGCCATGGTGTCGCCTTCGAGCGAAAGAAACACCTTGGCATAGCGACGTAGCGCGCGGCTGACCGAGTACTCCGGCGAGTAATGTCGGTCGCGGATCATCTGGTCGAGCTCGTCGCGAAGCTTGGGGTCCTGCAGCATTTGCAGGTGAGCCGAGAAGATCGCCGCGTACTCGTCTCCCAGTTGCTCGGCAACGCGTTGCCGGTTGACGTCGATTTCCTTGGCCGCCGCGGCGATCGCCTCGTCGAGCCGCCGGATTTCGTCGTTTACCGCGTTCCGCGAAAGAAACCGTCGCGAGATGCGAAAACCTTCGTTGCCGAAGATCACCGCTTCGCCAATCGCAACTCCCGGCGAAACTGCTATGCCTTGCAAACGCTGCATGCCGCTCTCGTCGAGGCGACCAGAGCTGCCACGTGCTGAGAATTGCTCGTGCGGGTTATCGTGGTTGGACGATAGGGCCGGCTAGCGGGGCAATGCGAGTAAACACGGACAGGTTGGTTGGCTGCGGATCGCGGTAAGCGGCGGGCAACTCGCTGGAAGGAGTGAACGTCGTTCTTGGTAGACCATTCGCTCGCTCAAGAGTGTGGTTGCGCTCGTCGGCTCACGTCGGTCGCGAGCCACTCGCTTGTGGCGTTCCCGCATGGCTTCCACTCGGCGGTACGTTGGTTACGTCGGTGGTGGTCAGCCCTGGTGGTGCCTAAAATGTTAGTAGTAAGTGTGGGCGTCGGCTCGGCGGACGTGTGCCTTGCTCCCCAGAGCGGAACATAAATGGCCCTCTCGTCCAGCCGCCGGCCAATCGCTCGAAATCGACTCTAAGTGGTTAACTAATTCTCTTGCCACAGACGGGTAGTTCTAGTTCTACGCACCGGCGACGGTTTGGTTCGGCATTCCGAATACACCTACGACGAAGGGCCGTTCGCGGCACTTTCGGGGTCGCTGGCCGACGAAAACTCGCTGTCGACCAGGGCCAAAATCGCATCTACCGCCTCTCGTGCATCGACACCTCGGGCCTCGATCACGACGTTGGAGCCATGCGCGGCTCCCAACGTCAGCATCTCCATGATGCTCTTGGCGTCGACACGCTGACTCTCGTAAATCAGTCCGATTTGCGAGGCAAATCGGTTGGCCAACCGAGCCAACTGCTCAGCCGGGCGAATATGCAGTCCGTTCTCAGTGGAAACTACAAATGTTTGGGTTACAAATACTTCTGCCATCGCTTCGTGTGCTTGCTAACTACGTCGGATAGTTAGTAGGGGTGTCGGAGCGAACCGATGCTACGAACCGAATTGGTTGTTATCGGCTTCTTCCAGGAGCGTCCAAACATCGTCGGCGGTCTTGGATTGTTTCAGGAAGCGGCAAAAGGTGTCGTTTCGAAGTTGTCGTGATATGTTTTCCAGTGCCCGCAAATGGTCACCCGGCCTGTCGGGTGGTGAGACCAACAAAAACAGTAAGTGGACCTTTTCGCCGTCCAGGCTATCGAACTCGACGCCTGCGGTACTTACACCAACCGCGCCACACAGCTTGTCGACGGTGGGGTGCTTGGTGTGAGGTACGGCCACGCCGCGACCGATGCCGGTGCTACCAAGTTCCTCGCGTTTGAGGATGGCTTCCACGACGCTCTCAAATTGATCGTCGCCAATGGAATGCGCTTCTTGGAGCGAGGAAGTCATCTCGCGAATTACAGTTTCTTTGTCCGTCGCCTCCAAGTCAGTACGGATAGCATCTTTCGATATAAACTCAGAGAATTTCATTCCATGCGATTCCTTGTTTCGGTACGCGCGACATTGCGCCAATACGGGGATCGGTTTAAGGGACGGCCGACCGTTCAGTAGCTCGGCCCGTATAGGTGGTTACTATGCTAGCATCGTCGGACTACTCGTTATCGACGTCCACGTTGTACTCCGCTTCCACCTGCCGTACCTCTCGTCCGCGGTCGCGGTGGCGCTCTACCACCTTTTCCTTGTACTTGCGAAGTTGCTGCTCGACTTTGTGAATTGCGTTGTCGACAGCGGCCATCATTTCGGTCGATTGCTCGCTTGCCACGAAGTCGTGCTTATGCTCGGCCGAGACCTGGATGTCTACCTTCGGGTTTTGCTCGTCCTTCAAGTCGACGACAATCGCAATTTCGGTGAGCCGGTCGAATATGCGTAGCAGTTTCTCTGCCTTAGCCGTGATTTTCTCTTGGCTTGCTTCACTCAAATGCCCGTGGCGGGTCGAAACTCGGACTTGCACAGATGGCACCCCTAATTCTGTCGATCATCGCTAACAAGGTGTCCCGGCAGTCGGCCCGGGGAAACGCCCGCTACCAGCCAAGCTAGTGACCGCCGCGGCAGACGCTCTAGTCTACCAACTGCGACGATTTCAGGGAACCGAGCAATTGCGGCGAAGAAATACCGCAAAACGTATTCCCCTTAGTCGATTCCCTTTGTCGCCAGGCCGGCTACGTCGCCGAGTCGATCGGCAGTACGAACGAAAGTGAGGAATGCCGAACGGCGAGGCAGAAAACGCTTGCGCGACTTTCCCCACTCCCATTTGGTCGCTCGGTAACAATCCCGCAATAGTGTATGCCCCCCGAAATGGTGCAACGGCCATCGCGGCCACGCATCACTTTATTGCAGATAGGTGGGCACCAATTCGTTGTTAGTGAGCCGAGTTCGCCACAGTTTTACGGCACGTTGCTGACGGCTTGGTTCGGTGATCACCGGATTGTAACCAAGGGTCTTGCCACCGTAGATCTGCTTCAGGTTGTGAATCGCCAACACGCGGTATTCCAGCCGATCGTGTTCCAGCCAGTCGATCAACTGCTTGGTTACCCCCGAGCCGATCTCGTCGCGGGTGGTGCCAATCTCCTCAGGCGAGTAGCCACGTAGCATGGCGAACAGATCGTCGGCCAGCGCTGCGCCGCGCTGCTCGGTGAGCGTATCATGCACCAGCGTGGCGGTCTGCGTGCTGCGCGACATCGCACGCCGCAGTTCGGCAATGTGTTCATCCCAATTCGACTGCTGCTGGGTATCGGCGAGCGCCTGCACCAATGGCACGAACTGCCCAACGTGGGTGCCACACTGGGCCGCCAGCGACTTTTCCTCACGGCGTTTCGACGACTCATACATTTCGAGCAGTTGCAGCCTCGCCGGCCGATCGGTGTCGAAATGTCGCTCGAAGTCGCGCGAGACGTTTTGCAGCAAGAAGTCGAGCGACTGGCCATTGAGCCACTCGACGTCGTCGGTCAACGATTGGGGAGCCGTATCGTTCCATGACCATTGAGATGATTCATCGACCGGCATAGGGCCACCCACGGTGGCCCAGGTTACCTTGCCTTCGGGTGCGTAGAACTCTGCGACGAACATGCCGACCGATTCTTCGACGTCGGCGCCGGGCACGAACGGACGGTCGACGTCGACTCCCAATACAGCAGTTGATTCAAGAATCACTTGACGAGTTTCATCGCCAACCACGATGTGCACTTCGATTGGTTCCATGTTGGTGTTGTGCAGCAGGAAGCGACCGTAGGCAGCCTCCAGGCGAATGGCATCGCCTCCATCCGCGAGATCAAGCACCATGTTGGCGCCATCGGAAAACTCCACACGCAAGCCCGACACCAGCGCGAGCGAGGGTCGGTAGGTGGGAAGCGACAGTAGTTGTTCGCCCGCCAGGATGCTCGAGCGGGACGGCATTCTCAGCCATTGGCCGGCCTCTGGGTCCCACCGCAGCAGCACTTGATCGACCGCCACCAATGTGCCCATCGGGGCAGCGTCCGGTGGCGCAACTTCCGTTGCCGCTTCATCGTCGACGACCAAATCGGGATCTTCCGAGTTGGGCAGTGCGTCTGGCACGACGTCGGTGCGATCTATGGTGTTCATCGCTAGTCGCTTGTCCGGTGCGGCTGCTTCGCCAGCACCTGCGGTCGCAGCCTCGATGCCGATGGCGTCCGAAACTTCCTCTGCGCTACCGCCCGCGTCGTCGCTCGCTGCATCAGGCGTAACCTCTGGCAGCACCATGGGCGATTCATCTTCGGGCTGGGTTGCGGGCAACTCTGGATCGCCTGCCGCGAGTTCCGGCAGTGCGCTAGCATCCGTAGCGTCTTCGCTGTTTGCAAAGTCCGGGGGTGCACCGCCGACAGCCGCCGCTTCGTCGTTGGCGTCGGGAGCCATTGTATCGGAGCCTTCGTCCGGCGCGAGTGCATCGGGCGGCGCTACGTTCGGGCCGGCGTCTTCCACCGTTCCGCCAGTTGAATCGTCTACGGACTGCTCCGCGGCCTCTCCGTTTTGGGCAAGCTGTGGGTCGTCGCGCAGCATGCCACCGGGGCCAAACAATATGAATGCCCCAAAACCGAGAACCAATGCAGCAGCGAATGCCAAAGCCAGTCGGCCGACAACCGACGATTCGCCAGCCTTCAGATAATCGGGTACTTCAGTGACCGGTTCCACCGCACCAGAGTCCGATTTTTGCTGTGGCGCGTTATCGGCTGTTGAGGCCACGCGATGCGGACCGTCAAGCCTACGTTGCCGCAACTCGTCCATTTGCCCGGGCACTCCGTACATGCGCTGCCGCATGTCGGCATCAATCTCCGCCGGCTCGCCCAGCACCATCGTCAGAACGTGGTGGCACGACGCCACTTCGGCCAGATGGACGTCCGAGTCCAAGCAAATCTGTTGAAACTCCGTCATGTCTTCGGCCGACATAGTGTTGTCCAGGTACTCGGCCACATAGTTCGGGTCGAGTTCCATGCCCTCACCAATAACGGGCGGCGCACCCAGGCGCAGGCGTCGTGTCGCGTCGCGGGTACGGTGAATCAACTCGGTCGCGTTCTCGCTTGCTTCCACCTGACGCGCCAAATCCTCCTGATCGGCGGGATCGAGGATGTCATCCATGTAGGCGAGCAGCGTGCGGAGAGTAAGGCGCATGGCGGAACTTAGGGGCTGAAGTTGTGCTTGAGACACTTGCGGCCGTGATCGCTACTGGCCGATCTATCAATATTAGTGGCGGTGGAGCAGAGGATCCGTGCCGAAAAATCGACGGATCTCAGAGATTCTCGTTGCTCGATGGCGGCGCCGGCACCGTTGGACCCACCAGGCCGCCTACCGCCGCCATCGCCAAAAGTCCCGCTACCACAGCAGGATGCAACGGCTTGGAAGGGGAGACGGGCGGTTGCCATCGGCCCGGGCGCTCCCAGCCGTCGACGGTGCGAACCCATTCCAACTGGGTGGTCGGCAATCGACCAGCAGCGGCGGGCCGCTTGGGATCGACGACCGCGGCAAACGATCCGACCGCCAAAAGCAGCGTCGAAATGAGCAGAATGGTTCGCAAGGAGGCGAGCGACGAGCGGGGGGAGGAGAGGTCCATTGGGTGCTGCCCCGAGGGGACCAGGGCAGCACCGGCAGGACTGGGAGGATGCTGGCACTGGCAAATGCAAGCATCGCGCCGTCGCCGTCGCGTATAGCTTCACAGGTGACTTAAAACCCATCAGCATAGGTACTTAGGTCGATACTGGGGCACCAGCCTTCAGGATGTCCGTGTTGTGATTTCGCCACAAGCGCGGCCCGCGTGTTCCCGCTTCGCATCATGTGGCCAAAAGGCGATACACGTCCTCAAAGGCGGGCATCGCGGCCGCAATTCGACCGACGAGACGGCGTGAGTGTCCAGCGCGCCACAGATTGCCGGTCGCGCACAGCCGGCATCGCCGCAAAACTCGAAATTGGGGCACTTAGTCTAGTCCTGACAAACACTTGCGGCGCGACTTTTTCCCACGCACTTTGGCGCGCCGCAGGTTGTGCGTAGAATGCATGCACATCGAGACATGCGTGCCGCGACGAAGGATACGACCGGCCCATGTAAGACTCTGCCCAACGAGCGTGCGATTGATTCTTATGGCCAAACCTAATTCTCGTATCAGCCGCGTCATCCGCGAAGCGGAAGGCTACTTGGAACTTGGGCTGCCCGAACAAGCGGGCGATTGCCTGAAGCGCCGAGCGGCGCTCGTCCAGCAGAGTGGCCGCGCAAGCTATTTGCTCGGCGAAGCGCTCCGCGAGTCGGAACGCTACCACGAAGCGGCCCCGCCGTTGCAGCGAGCCATGGAACTTCTGCCGGGCGATCTGCATGTTCATTTGGCGTTGGCATGGTGTTACAAGCGCACGGGGCGGTTGGAGTTGGCCATCCAAGCCCTCGAACAGGCAATCCATAGCGAACCACACGAAGCCATCCTGCATTACAACCTGGCATGTTATTGGAGTCTCGCTGGTCAGCGACGCCGCGCGTTGCGTTGTTTGAGCCGAGCACTCGATATGGATTGCAACTACCTCGACCTGGTGCCGTACGAACCCGACTTCGACGCCCTCCGCGACGATCCCGAGTTCCAAATGCTCACCAGCGTGATTGTTTGACGCGTCGCGAATCTCTGCGATGGTGGTTGGGCTAGGGAATTGCGTCGTCGATTGGCTATCATGTCGGTCGCTTCTTCGACCGTCCCAATTGACCTGCCCCGGCAAACAGTAACTTGTCCTCATCGTCCCCCGCTCCGAGTTCCTCGCTGCTGGTCTCGCTTTGCACTTACAACGAGCGTGAGAATCTCGGGCCCCTTATCATTGCGATTCACGAGCACGCGCCCGAAGCTCATGTGCTCGTCGTTGACGATGGTTCGCCCGACGGAACCGGCCAACTCGCCGATCAACTTGCCACATCCGATGCCCGAATACGCGTGCTGCACCGCCCGCAAAAGATGGGGCTCGGCACCGCTTTGCTCGCAGCCGTCAACTACGCGATCGAACACCGCTACGACTTGCTGCTGAATCTCGACGCCGACTTCAGCCATCGCCCAAGCTACATTCCCGACTTGCTGGCCGCGATGAATCATGCCGACGTTGCTATTGGTTCCCGTTATGTGGTTGGTGGTAGCGCTGACGATTGGGGGCTCACGCGGCAGCTCATGAGTTGGGGCATCAACACGTACGCCCGCACGTTGCTCCGGCTGCCGGTGCACGACACCAGCGGCAGCTTCCGATGTTATCGCGTGGCGAAGTTAGCCGACTTGGATTTGACGTTGGTTAAAGCTCGCGGCTACGCCGTGTTGCAGGAATTGCTCTATCGTTGCCGTCGCACCGGTTGCCGCTTCGCTGAAGTGCCCATCACGTTCGACAACCGCCGCTTCGGCGAATCGAAAATCAACTACCGCGAAGCCGCCGCCGCACTATGGGTGATCCTTCAACTCGGGTGCGAAAACCTGGTTGGCACTCGGGTAGCAAAGCGCGAAGTGGGCGGGCGGTAGACGGTCGCAAGCGACAACTCTGACTTGCTTGGACTGCCCAGCTCCCCGCAAAAGTCCATTTTGTCCCCTAATACCGAAAAACGATTCTAGGCGACTTTATTCGCCCCCCATCATCCCCTTCGAAGTTCGTTTTCCTCTGTTTTTCTAGGTGTTTTTTCATTTCCCAAGAGGAGTTGAAATGTCCATTTTGTCCGTTGATGCGTGGCGAAGGGACAATTGAGGGCGCCATTGAATTTGGTCAACCCGATTCCCCTCTCCCTCTGCAACATTATGCAGTTGCTGTCGTCGGGAGTGGCATTAGTTTTTGGCGTATTGCGTTAATCATTAGTTTTGCTTGGACCCAACGGGAGATTCGGTGAG
>JANQOF010000058.1 GCA_028279215.1 Pirellulales bacterium | reverse complement strand
GAGCCAACCGGCTGCTCGTTGTTCCCCCTTCTCCATCTAGGCGGGTTTTGCCTCAGTTGCGGGAAACCCTGGGGCAAAACTCCGTGGCGCTGGTGGTCGTGTGATTCCATAAGCCACTGCTTGAGAGGGACTTATGGAATCGGCCGCTCGGAAAACGAGGTGGGTTTTGCCCCAATGAATCGTTTCTTCGCGAATTGGGGCAAAACCAACGAGCAACTCTCGCTTCTACAGCCTACCGCCTGCGGCCTACTGCCGAGCAAATTGGTGGGCTGTCGCTGCGCATTAGCCCACCCTACGGCGCGTGATGACCGTGATAACTGGAAAGCCGTATCAATTGGCGAAAAGAATAGGGCGCTGGCCTACTTCCGTAGACGCGCAGCGTGCAGTGTTTAGCCGATTGGAAACTTTCAAATCCTTGAAAAAAGCGGCACGCGAAGCTAGGGTAGCGAGTTCGCAACCGTCACTCTTCGCCAAGGATTCGTACACGATGCCCGCTGTGGATACCGCGATTCGTAAGGGAGATTGCATTGAGTTGATGCGCGAGATGGACACCGGTTCGATTGATCTCGCGTTTGCCGATCCGCCGTTCAATATTGGTTACGAGTACGACAAGTACCACGACGAGCAGTCGGACGACGATTATCTCGATTGGTCGCGGGCTTGGATGGAAGAGATTCACCGGCTGCTGACGCCGACGGGAACCTTCTGGCTGGCGATTGGCGACGAGTATGCGGCCGATCTCAAAGTGATTGCCGAACGCCAAATCGGCTTCACAACGCGAAGTTGGGTGATTTGGTACTACACGTTTGGAGTGAACTGCAAGCGAAAGTTCAGCCGCTCGCACGTGCATTTGTTTCACTTTGTGAAGGACCCCGATAAGTTCACGTTCAACGCCGACGACCCGGCGGTGCGAGTTCCCTCGGCCCGGGCACTGGTGTACGGCGACAAGCGGGCCAACCCGACTGGGCGACTGCCAGACGATACGTGGATTCTTCGGCCACAAGACTTTCAGTCGGATCGTTACGGTTTCGACGCGATGGACGACACCTGGTACTTCGCCCGGGTGGCCGGCACGTTCAAAGAGCGGCAAGGGTTTCACGGCTGCCAAATGCCCGAGCAGTTGCTCGGGCGGATCGTTCGGGTCAGCTCGAATGAAGATGACGTCGTGTTCGATCCGTTCGCCGGGAGCGGGACGACTTTGGCGGTAGCCAAGAAGCTGGGCAGGCGATTCGCTGGGTGCGAGCTATCGGACGAGTACGTCCGCTACGCCAGCGAACGGCTTGACACGGTGAACGAGAACGATCCGCTCGATGGCCCAGCTGACGCGATTGCCAGCGCTCCCAACACGGCCAACGGGCGGCGACTGAAGGATCAACCACTACTACCCAGCTTCCAGCCAGCCGACTTCGCGGCACCGCCAGAAGCAGCCGCGGAGCCAGCGCCGGCCCAGGAATCGCCGAAGCCGCCTGCACCGGTGAAGGTGAATCTTCGCAAGTTGCAACGGCTCGCGATCGGCAAGGCGTTTTTGAGCGCGGCCGAGGGACAATCGGTCGATCGACTGCTCGCCTGCCCGACGTTGCAGGAGAAGTTCCACCAGGCCTGCGACTCAGCCGGACTGCTTGGCGACGCGGCGATTTGGAATCATGAACTCGTGCGGCTGCGAAAGTCGGGCAAGTTGCCCAAGGGGCCCAAAGCGAAGAACGAACCCGTTACCACCGCTCAACTCGACGAATACCAGTTCGCCGCGGAGATCGCGTGGCAACTGACGGCCGCAAAGTTTGGCGTGGAGTCAATCGACGAGATCTTCATCTCGCCAGAATACGCCAAGTACTTCGATCGCCAAGCGGCGCGATTTGCTCCCGGGTTCGAAGCGGCCGACTACCGCTGGGCGGCCCTCGATTTTCGCAAGAGCCGTCACGCATTGGCCGCCGAAGCGAAAGAGTTCGATTACGTGTTCGCCACGCGCGACTTCGCCACCCCGCGCAAGCTCACCACTCGCGCCGCCGAAAAGCTAGCTGGCCAAGCAGGTGTGTACCTGTTAACCGGTGCGGGCCGCGTGCCGCTATTCGTTGGCGAAGCGCTCGACCTTGGCAAACGTTTGGCCGTGCACGCGACTGCTCCGGCAAGTAAGAGCAAGACGACCGGTTTCGCGGTAATCCTCGAGAGTGAACTACCCAGCCACGAATACCGGGCGCCGCTCAAAGTCGACCTGACGGATCGGCACGAAACAGAATTGAATCTCAGGTAGCGCGCGCCAGGCGGCCTCGCTCCATTTTTTGCACTAGTTGCCCGCACGCTGCCTCGATGTCGGCGCCCATCGAGTAGCGAATGGTGGTAGTGAGGCCTGCCGCCTTGAGCGCGGCGGCGAACGCATCGCGCACGTTACGGCTCGAGCCCACCAGGTGCGGAGCGCCTTCGATGGCGTTGTAGGGGATTAGATTCACATGCACACGCAAACCAGTGAGGAACTCGGCCAGCTCGGCCGCGTCGCGAAGCGAGTCGTTCACGCTGGCGAGCATCAGGTACTCGATCATCACCGTCGACGGTTGCAGCGCGTTGAGGTGCAGGATTGTCGCGCGGAGTTCGTCGATTGAATACTTGCGGGCGAGCGGAATGATCGACTCACGGATATCATCCCGCACCGAGTGCAAACTGAGCGCCTGGTTGACCGTCGGATAACGGCGGGCGCAGCGGAGCATGGCGTCGGGAATGCCAACCGTGGATATGAGGATTCGGTTGGCCGGATGATTGAAGCCGCGCCCGTCGACGAGCGTGTCGAGCGCGTCGTACAGTTCCGACTCGTTATGAAACGGCTCGCCCATGCCCATGAACACGATGTTGCGAACGGAGCGATTTTCGCCGGCAATCTGCTCGTTGGCTTGCACCACCTGATCGAGCATTTCGGCGGCTGTGAGGTTCGAATGAAAACCCATTTTTCCGGTTGCGCAGAAGTCGCAGTTCGCGGCACAGCCCACTTGGCTCGATATACACAGGGCGGTGCGGCCAGTACCGGCGCGGAGCAGCACCGATTCGATGCGCTTACCGCTGGTGGTGGCGAACACCAATTTGGTGGCGCCATCCTGCTCGGAGTCGAGCCGCGCGTCGAGCGTCAAAGGATAAAACTGAATCCGCTCGGCAAACACATTGCGGACGCCGCATGGCAATTCGGTGATCGCAGCTTCGCGCCCTCGAAACTTCTTGAAGAACACCGTCCGCACACGATGCACTATGTGCGGGTCGATGCCGAGTTCGCGGCGCAGCAAATCGACGCCGACGCTGTCGTGCAGCGAGATGCGATCGGTCATGCGAGCACTCGCTTGTTCGGTTCGCCGGCCACTTCCTGCACGTATCGAGGAACCGCGTACCCCGGCAGTTCCGCCCGCAATTGGCGTACGATTTCCAATCCCTCGGCAACAGGCACTTCAAAATGCGCGGCGCCGGCAACTCGATCGAGTTGATGTAAGTAATAAGGCATGACATTGAGATCAATCAATCGCTCGCTCAGCTCTCGCTGCGCCGCAACCGAGTCGTTCACGCCGAGGAGCAGGACCGCCTGGTTAAGCAGTAGCGAACCCGCGTGGGCGAGCCGCGCGATGGCCGAAGCGACCGTGGTATCGAGTTCGTTCGCATGGTTCGCGTGCAGTACGACGACCGTTTGGAGCCGGCGAGTGTTGAGCATGACCGCTAGGGCGTCGGTGATGCGCTCGGGAATGACGATCGGCAGCCGCGTGTGGATTCGCAGACGGCGCACGTGGGCGATGCGTTCGATGGCGGCGGTGCACTCGGCCAGCAGCGCATCGTCGAGCATGAGTGGATCGCCGCCCGATAGGATTACCTCGGTGATCGACTCGTCGGCGGCAATCGTATCGAGTGCTGGTTGCCACTCGCGCGGGCCGGCGGTCGATGATTCGTAGGGAAAATGGCGGCGGAAACAGTAGCGGCAGTTCACCGCGCACGCACCAGTGAGCACCAACAGCACGCGGCCGTCGTATTTGTGTAACAAGCCGGGGCGGCTCTCGGCCGCGAGGTCGCCCACTGGATCGGCAACGAAACCGTCGGCTGGGGTGTGCTCGCTCGCAACGGGAAGCACTTGGCGGAGCAACGGATCGTGCGGGTCGCCCGGCCGCATCCGCGCCACGTAGCCGTGGGGCACCAACACGCGAAACGTACCCGCTTCGGCGGCCAATTCGTGAGGCAAATCGACTGCGTCGCACAGCTCCGCTGGAGTACGAATCGCGGTGCGAAGCGCATCGCGCCAGTCGCCGCTGGTGCGAGTGGAAGTGGGGCGGACAGGCTGGGGCGTGGCGGTTAAAATGGCGAACTCGATATTTGAAGGGTGTTCGGCTATAGGCTGTCAGGTATCGGCCTGACAAGGTTTGGCCGATAGCCATACAGTACTCTATAGACAACCAACTTGGAAACGGAACGAAGCAGTGCCAAGCACTTACAACACGAGCGATTTTCGCAAGGGGCTGAAGATTCAGATCGACGGCGTCCCCTACTTGATGGTGGAAATGAACTTTCGCAAGCCGGGCAAAGGCACCGCGCTGTACGAGTGCAAGCTGAAGAACTTGCTTCGAAACACGGTGGTCGATCGCACCTACCGAGCCGGCCAAACGCTTGAGGCGGCCGACGTAACCGAGTTCACCGCCCAGTACCTCTATCGCCAGGCCGACGGTTATGTGTTCATGAACAACAGCGACTATGAGCAATACGAATTAAGCGAGGAGCAAGTGGGCGAGTATGCGAGGTTCCTAAAGGAGGGCCTCGACTGCCAGCTCATGACGTTCAACAACCAGCCGATCGCCGTGACGCCCCCCAACCACGTGATCCTGCAAGTCGAGTACGCCGAACCCGCGGCCAAAGGCAACACGGCCACCAACGTTCAGAAACCAGTGCAGCTTGAGACAGGTGCGGAAATCCTCGCCCCCGCGTTCATTAACACTGGCGACTGGCTACGTGTCGACACACGGACCGGCGAATACATCGAACGAACCACCGCGCCCGACTCGGAGTAAGCCAGATTTGGCCCACCAAGATTCCATCGCCGCTGGCGAATACCTATTAGCGCCGAACACATTCTTTCACACGGAGCAAACACATGGAACCTTGGCTTGCCCTTACCGTCGTAGCGATTGGCTTGGGGGTCTTAGCGGTCGTCATCGGTATCGGTATCTACAACCGCTTGGTGTCGCTTGAGAACCGCTACGAGAATGCGTTTTCGCAAATCGAAGTGCAACTGCAGCGGCGGTACGATTTGATTCCGAATCTGGTGGAAACCGCCAAGGGCTACATGTCGCACGAGCGCGAAACACTCGAGGCAGTAATTTCCGCGCGAAACCAGGCGCTTGGTAGCCTGAAAGCTGCCGCTGAACATCCGGGTGCGGCGACTGCGATGGCCGATTTGGCAAGTGCCGAGAAAGGTTTGAGTGGAGTGCTCGGTCGACTGTTTGCCGTGGCCGAGGCGTATCCCGACCTCAAAGCCAACCACAACATGATGCAGCTTACCGAAGAGCTCACCGCTACCGAAAACAAGGTGAGCTTCGCTAGGCAGCACTACAACGACTCGGTGACCGCGTACAACACATACCGCGAATCGTTCCCGCCTGTGATGTTCGCGAGCATGTTCGGCCACACCGAGAACGCCGAGCTGTTGCAATTCGATTCAGCGGCCATCTCCGAGGCGCCCAAGGTCTCATTCAGCTAGCCGGCGCGGTTCACGCAGTTCCAAAGCCCTGCCATGGCCACCGACTTTTTCGACCGGCAATCTGCAGCGCGTCAGAACACCGCTTGGCTCGTCGCCATGTTCGTGTTGGCCACCGTGGCGATTGTCGGTTCCACGTTTCTCGTCGCGCTGTTTGCGACGAGCCAGCTCGCCGCGCCGTCCCAGGCACTTACAGGCGAGCAAACTCCGCCGCTCGAGATTCCACTCTTAGCAGCGGGCGGAGCGCTCGCCATGGTGCTGGGCGGAACGCTGTTCAAGATCGTCGAACTGCGGGCCGGCGGCGGAACCGGCGTAGCGTCGCGGCTGGGCGGCAAGCGGCTCGACGGCAACTCGAAGCAAGCGACCGAACGCCGGCTTCTGAACGTCGTGGAGGAAATGGCTATCGCATCGGGTGTGCCGGTGCCGCCGGTATATCTGCTCGAAGAATCGGGAATCAACGCATTCGCCGCCGGTTACTCGCCGAGCGACGCGGTGATTGGTGTCACGCGCGGAGCCGTCGAACAACTGTCGCGGGAAGAACTACAAGGCGTCATCGCCCACGAGTTCAGCCACATTCTCAATGGCGACATGCGGCTGAGCATTCGGCTCATCGGCATCTTGCATGGCATATTGCTGCTGGGACTCACGGGACAGGTTCTATTGAGGTCGATGGCATTCAGCGGCGGCGGCCGTAGTCGTGAACGCGGCAACGGCGTGCTTGTGATTCTTGCGGTGGGGCTCGCGCTGATTGTGTTGGGCTTCGTGGGAACGTTCATTGGCGGGCTCATGAAAGCAGCCGTATCGCGGCAACGCGAGTATCTGGCCGATGCGTCGGCCGTGCAATTCACGCGCAACCCGGGCGGCATCGCCGGCGCGCTCAAGCGCATTGGTGGAGCGATGGCCGGTTCGCGCGTGAAGGCGCCTGCCGCGGCGGAAGCCAGCCACATGTTCTTCGCGCAAGGGGTGTTCGAAGGATTCAGCGGCCTAATGGCCACACACCCGCCGCTTCGCAAACGCATCCTCGCGATTGAGCCAGACTGGGATGGGACCTACCCGAAGTCACACGCCGGTGCCGCAACGACTAGCGCGGGTAGAGTGGCCGGCATGGCGGCGCTCGCTGGCGACGAGCAATTCGATTCGGATGTGGTCGATCTGCAAGTGGTCGACGATGCGGTACAGCAGGTGGGCGAGCCGCGAGAGCTGCACCGCCAATACGCGGTCGAAGTGATCGCCGAGCTACCCGCCGCGGTTCGCGACGCGGCGCACGATCCTTACGAAGCGCGAGCGGTGGTGTACTGTCTGCTGCTCGACTCGCGTGCCGAGGTTCGTAAGAAGCAGGTCGAGGCGTTGCGCCAGCATGCCGATCCAGCCGTGCTACAGTTTGCCAGCAAGCTGCAATCGGAAGTCGCCAAGGTCGACGAACGTGGGCGCCTGCCGCTAGTCGACATGTGCCTGCCGGCGTTGCGCCACATGTCGACCGCCCAATTCGACAACTTCTCAAAATGCGTACACGCGATGGTCGCCGCCGACGGTAGCCTGGGACTGTTCGAGTGGACGCTGGGCCGGATGATCGACCGGCATCTAGAGCCGGAGTACCGCCGGCAGCGGCGCGTCACGACTTTGTACTACAGCTTGCAACGATTGGGCGACGAGTGCTCGATGTTGTTGGCGACATTGGCCCACCTGGGCCACACCGATCGGCAAGCGGAAGCCGCGTTTCGCGCCGCCGAGCCGCTGCTGCCTAATGTGAAACTCACGTGGCTCACTCGCGAACAATGTAGCCTGGCGAAGTTGAAAGAATCGCTCGACACACTGTCGCGCGTCGCCGAGCGGCATCGCGGGCGATTGCTCGATGCGTGCGCCGAGGTGATCTGCGCCGACGGTGAAGTGAAGGTGCCCGAGGCCGAATTGCTACGAGGTATCGCCGACCTACTCGATTGCCCGGTGCCGCCGCTAATCGCCGGGCAGCCCGTCGCGCCTACCCCCGCGTTTCAAGGAGCGTCGCACGAATGAGCGAGTCGATCCTCGGTCGCCGGGCCGAGTTACTAGCCAGCATCCGGCGCTTCTTTACCTCGCGCAGCTTTACCGAAGTCTCCACGCCGAAAGTCGACAAGGAGATCATTCCCGAAGCACACATCGATCCGTTCGAAGTGCCCGGGCTCGGCTACTTGCAGGCCTCGCCCGAAATGCACATGAAGCGGCTTTTGTGCGCCGGCAGCGGACCGATTTTCGAAATCGCCAAGTGCTTTCGAAAAGGAGAACGAGGCAAGTTGCACCGGCCGGAGTTCACGATGATCGAATGGTACCGGCCGAGCGACGACATGCAGAAGGGGATGGCGCTACTTGAAGAGTTCATGCACGTGGTCGCCGGGTGGCCCGCGGCGAAACGCACGAGCTACGCCGAAGCCTTCGACAGGGCTATAGGTGTCGACCCCTTTGATACCGCGACGCCGCGCAGCCACGACTGGCTAAACTTACAGCTCGCCGAGAAGGTGGAGTCGACGCTTGGTATCGACACCCCTGAGATTCTCTACCACTATCCGGCGAACCAGGCTGCGCTGGCAACAACGACCACCGACGCACGCGGCACACCAGTCGCCGAGCGTTTCGAGCTGTACTACCGCGGGATAGAACTCGCCAACGGCTACCACGAACTTGCCGACCCGGTAGAACTCCGCCAGCGGCTTGAAGTAGCCAACCATCAGCGCGTCGCCGACAACCGCCCTGCCCTGCCGTTGCCCGAGAAACTGCTGGCGGCCATGGAAGACCCCAGGTTGCCGCCATGTACCGGAGTGGCGCTCGGTATTGATCGCTTAATGATGCTGGCGGTTGGTGCGGAGACGATTGATCAGGTCGCCGATGGGATTTGAACAGGAGGAAACGGAGATTCTTAGAACACTAATGAACGCTGATCATTGCTGGAATCTGATCGAGTAATCACTGCACAGCGGGGAGCAGCGCAAGCATGGTGTTTGCGGTCAAGAACGTCTGGAGCAGGATGACGGCAAGCCGATGGTCTGGCCAAAGATCCGAATGAAGTATCAGCACAACCAGGGCGATTGGACAGCACACAAGCGTAGGAAGCGCGAGAAGAAAAACGAAGGACACCCGCAAGTACACTAGCCACGTGATTTGCTCATACGGACTAAGATGAGGCAGCGTCGTCACCTATCTCGAATCACTCACCTGCGCTTAACGCTCTGATAGAAGAATGGTTAGGTTGGAAGCGAGTTTTTGGCAATAGGAAGCGAATTGGAACATCATTTTGCACGATAAACGGCAAGAACTTGAAACGCCCCCTTCTATCGCACCTGTGCCAACCGGCTGGCGTAGCATATCGCTATCCCTCCTCGTATTCTGTTGCATCTATGCGGGAGCAAGTATGGTACCCGCATGGTGGTTGGGGCAAAAAATTCGACCATTGCTTCTTGTTGGACAAATGATATGGATACTCACAATCATGGGTCTTGTTTGGTGGAGGAAGCTGAAGAAACAGGCTGACGGCTCGTTCCGATGGTACCGCTTTTCTTTGGCAGAACTGTTCGTAATAGCCACCGGATTAGCAGTATCCATGGGGCTTAGCGGGGCAGACTACAGCCAGAGACGTGCTGAGTTCCGCCATCGCGAACAGTTGCAGCAGAAAGTTGCGCATATCCTTGGACCAGACGGGTATTTGGGCTTCGGAAGCGATGGTTCTCTAACAATTTCTGTGTGTGACAGAACTTTCGATGACAAAAGACTCGCTGAACTGGCTAACTTGATTCACGACGATGCACAATCCAATGGTGTCTCATGGGTTCTCTTTGGAACAGGCTCACGCACCGCTGGCACGCCTCCGAAATGGCCTGGGATTACCGACAACTCGGTCAGACTCCTACTTCAATGGCAAGACATCAAGTTGCTCTCGGTTGAGGGTACGAACATCTCTACTAAAGGACAAAGGCAACTGCTCAAGCTGGAAAAGCTAGATCACCCTTCGCGAACGGCACTAAAGCGAGAGGATTAGGAAATATGTGAATTTACCAGGACCTACTTGACGCAATCGGGGCCTTCATCGAAGCGTGCAACAAAGCCAACAACCGCGATCCAAACGAGCTGTCCATCTCCGTTCCCTCCCGTTCAAACTCACCGCTCATCAATAAACCGGTTCCCCTTCCCCTCGAACCTCGGCAGGGTCATCATCGGAACGAGTCGAACTTCGATCGTCAGGCCCAGTTGTTTTTGAAGTTCAGTGGCGATGCGGTTGGTGGCTTCGAGTCGATCTTCCACCTCGATCACGACGGAGTCCATTTCGCCTTTTTTCTTGGCCGTCAAGCGGTACTCGACCACTTCGGGAAAGCTACGGAGAATCTGTTCGATGCTCGACGGATAAACGTTCACGCCGCGGATAACCATCATGTCGTCATTGCGCCCGAGCACGCCGCCGTCGAGCAACACGAAGTGGTTGTCGTTGTAGGCGTCCCACACCGGGCGTACCAGGTCGCCGGTGCGGTAGCGGATGAGTGGCGCGCCAGCGCGGCCCAGTGTCGTAAGCACTAGGTGCGATAGCTCGCCACTCGTGGCGGTTTGGCCCGTGTCGACGCTGATGAACTCGGCGATGAAGTGCGACTCGACGATGTGCAACCCGCGGGCTTCGCGGTCGCCGTATCCCCAGGCACCGATCTCGCTGGCACCAGCGTGGTCGACCAGCTTGGCGTTCCACGTCGATTCGATCCGCTCGCGGACCGCTGGCAACGACCCGCCCGGCTCGCCCGCCACTATGATCTTCTCGACGGGCAAATGATCGAGTGCAATCTGATTCTTCTCCGCAACCTCGGCTAGATGGAGCGCGTAGGTGGGCGTACAGAATAGCGCGGTGGTTTGCAGCCGCTCCATGAGATCGATTCGCGCAAGCGAACTCAGCCCCCCGCCTGGCGCGACTAATGCGCCGCGAGCATTCAGCGCGTCGAAGGCGGTCCAGAAACCAATGAACGGTCCAAACGAGAACGCCAACATGGCCCGATCGCTGGCGGTGACTTCCGCCGCATCGAGCACATACTGCCAACTCTCGAGCCACCACTGCCAATCGGCCGCGGTGTCGAACACCGACAACGGTCGACCCCGCGTGCCGGACGTTTGATGGAAGCGAACGTAATTGTCGAGCGAATACGTTAGGTTCTCCGGCGTCAGCGGCGGTTCGCCCGACGGTAGCAGTTCGTCCTTTGTGGTGAAGGGAAAGCCCGCGAGCTCGTTGAGATTCTCCAACCGGGGGGGCATGCCCGAGAGTTTTCGGGCGTAGAACTGATTCTCCGGCAGAATTGCCGCAAGCAGTTGATTGAACTGCTCGAGCTGAAACGATTCGATTTCGTGACGGCTTAGCGACTCGGTTTGTCGTCGCTCTTCGGGAGTGAGCATGATGTCGAGCGTGCTTGCCTTTCGTTGCGAACCTTTACTCAGCCAGACACATCAACTTCGACTCGGTTCGCAAGAAGAGCCGCCCATCGGCGACCGCAGGCGTTGCTTGCGTTGGTTCGCCCAAGTCGGTGCGGCCAAGCACCTCAAATTCCCGGCCGGCGGCGAGCATAACCGCCTCTCCTTCCTTCGACAACGCCAACAGCCGGTCGCCCAGGCAAATTGGCGACCCGAAATAGCTGCCACCGACGCGCTTGGTCCATAGTGGCTCGCGGGTCGTCAGATCGTAGCAAGTTAACGTACCACGCTCGTGCCAAAGGAATAGCAAGTCCCCGTAAACGATACTGGTCGGAACGTACGGTACGTTTCGCGTCAGAGTGAATGCTTCCTCCGGCTCCGCCGTGTCGCTAGCTCGCACCGCGACAAGTTGTTTTCCATTTCCGCCACCACCACACGCCGCCATGACAAGGTTGTCGGCCACGATTGGCGAACTAACTGTTCGCGCGGGCAAGGCGTCGGCCACTCGCCAGAGGTCTTCGCCGGTCGCCGGATCGATGGCACGAATGCCTCCTGTCATGCTCGTTGCGACGATCGCCTGCCGGTTGCCGAGTTCCAGCACCGCCGGAGTTGCGTACGACTCCTTGCCCGGCGCCCGACTGCTGCGCCAGTTCTCGTCGCCGGTGCGGCAGTCGAGCGATACCAGGTAGCCGCCCTGCTCCGTGTCGCCTTGCAGGCAGACCATGTCGTCGACGACGACCGGCGAGGCAGCGAAGCCATGCCCGCCGCAGAACTCGCCGAGACTCGTGCGCCAAACTTCGTCGCCCG
>JANQOF010000045.1 GCA_028279215.1 Pirellulales bacterium | reverse complement strand
CGTTAGGTTGCGGGGGCGCGCTTCGAATTTACTCCAAGGCGTTGTGGTGCAGCAAGTTGCGCGAATTGGTTTTTTCACGGGGTGGAATTTACTGGGGGCGTTGGTTGGAGGTTCGCTTGCTGTTTTGGAGCAGGTGTGTTGGGTCGCTGTCAGGAAGCCGAATCCGGCTGATTGCTATCTACCAACGAACACCAACGTGTACGCTCTAGCCGCTGGAATGGACGCCCTCTAGACTTGATGGGGTAGCTAGGTTGTCTGCAGGAACCAATCCATGATTGTAGGCGTCCCCAGAGAAATCAAACCCGACGAGTACCGTGTGGCCATGTTGCCCGTGGGGGTTGAGGAACTCACGCGACGCGGGCATCAAGTGGTGATGGAAGCAGGTGCCGGCCTGGGTTCGGGCCTTGCCGATCACGACTACCTGCGTGCTGGCGCCGAAATGGTGGCCTCGCCAGCCGACGTGTTCGGCAAGGCCGACATGGTGGTCAAGGTTAAGGAGCCTCAACCAAGCGAATGGAAATTGTTGCGCCCTGGGCAGGTGGTGTTCACCTACTTTCACTTTGCCGCCGACCGTCGGCTAACTGAAGCCGTGCTGGCCAGCGGAGCGAATGCCGTGGCCTACGAAACACTGTCGGACGGCAACGGACTGCTACCGCTGTTAACGCCCATGAGTGAGGTGGCAGGGCGAATGAGTATACAAGAGGGCGCCAAGTACTTGGAGAAGCCACAAATGGGCCGCGGTATTCTGCTAGGCGGAGTCCCGGGTGTACCGCCGGCACATATCACCATCTTGGGTGGTGGGGTCGTCGGCGCCAATGCGGCTCGCATTGCTGCCGGCTTCCAGGCGAGTGTCGCGATTCTCGATATCAACCTCGACCGACTCCGATACCTAGACGACGTCATGCCGGCCAATGTTACCTGCCTGTTCAGCGACCGACACACGATTCGTCGTCAGCTCGAACGGGCCGATCTTGTGGTTGGCGCCGTGCTGATCCCCGGCGCGAAAGCACCGCGACTAGTGGAAGAAGGCAATTTGAAATTTATGCAGCCTGGTAGTGTGATTATCGACGTAGCGATCGACCAGGGCGGCTGTATCGCCACAAGCAGACCGACCTCGCACGCCGACCCCACCTACATCGTGCACGACGTTGTGCACTATTGTGTGACGAACATGCCGGGCGCTGTGGGACGAACTAGCACATTTGCTCTCTGCAATGCCACACTTCGCTGGGTGCTGGAGATTGCTGACCGTGGGCTCGAAACAGCCGCCTACGAGCTGCCACCGGTCGCAAGCGCGGTCAACATGTTTAAGGGCACGGTGACCAATCAGGCGGTGGCCGAAACATTCGACTTGGAATTCAACGATCGCTTTGCGGCTTAGTGCGACATCACCAACATGCCCGCAGTGCGGGCGATCCTTGTTGCTACCTTTGGAACTTGATGGAATCGGAAGAACAGCTCAATTCGTTACTGGCGCCGCGGTTCTTGTTTCGTTTTGCGGTTCCCCTACACCGCAAGAAGCCAATATGGGGCGCCTCGGGCGTGAAACTTGCCGAGCAACACAAGCTGCCTGACTTGGCGTCGCTCGATGTAGGGACCGCAAACCATGAACCTTCGTTCGCCGACATGCGCATGGCGTGGGATACCGAAGGTTTAGCGCTGAGTTTGAGCATCACCGGTAAGAAGCAACCGGTATGGTGCCGCGAGTCGCGACTGGAAGATAGTGACGGCCTCGTGGTGTGGATCGACACGCGGGCGACGCACAACATCCATCGGGCAAGCAAGTACTGCCACTCGTTCGTCTTCCTGCCAGCGGGCGGAGGGCACGACTCGACCGAGGCTCTTGCCGATCAACTGCTTATCAACCGTGCGCGCGAAAATGCTCGCCCCGTTCGGCCACGCGAGCTTCAAGCCATCAGCAAAGTAACGAAAGATGGATACAACCTGACTGCGTTCATACCAGCGGTGTCCTTGGGAGGTTACGACCCCACCAACCATCGATCGCTGGGATTTACCTACGCGGTAATCGATCGCGAATTGGGACTCTCGACCTTTGCTACTGGGCCTGCGTTTCCATTCGGCGAAGACCCGAGTTGCTGGGCAACGCTGGAATTAGTGGAGTGACCTAGCGCAACAAAGCTACTGCCGAGGGTTGCCGTTTCCACTCGCCGACGACTCGTACTTGCCGAATACCATGCGACCGGCGCTGGTTTGCAGTACGCTGGTCACCGTGGCTTTAACCACTTCACCCACATGCTGGCGCCCCCCTTCGATCACTACCATGGTTCCGTCGTCGAGGTAACCCACACCCTGACGAACGTCCTCGCCTGGCTTAATGAGTCGTACGTCGAGCGACTCACCAGGCAAAAAGATCGGCTTGAGCGAATTGGCAATGTCGTTGAGATTGACCACTCCCACATTGTGAAGCTTGGCCACTTTATTCAAGTTGTAGTCGTTGGTAACGACTTTGCCTTCCAAATGTCTTGCCAGGAGCACGAGCTTTTGATCGACGGGCTGATTGAGGAACTCCGGCAATTCGCGATCGAAGATTACCAGTTCGGCTTTGGGATTGCTCTGCAGTCGATTGAGAATATCGAGTCCGCGCCGGCCTCGGCCGCGCTTGAGTTTGTCGCTCGAGTCGGCGATTCCCTGCAACTCGGCAATAACGAATTGCGGCATGATGAGTTGGTTGTCGATTGCTTGAGTTTCGATCAAATCGGCAATGCGACCATCGATAACGACACTTGTATCAAGCACCAGCGGCTTGATGCCCTTCATTTCCTTGGCGAATTCGACGTAGGGAATAATGAAGCGGAAGTCGTCGCGGGTTTGCAACAGCACGCTGATTGACGCATAGCAGGTAATGGCGGCGATGGTCAACTTGACCCACTCGCCGACGTCGGGATTTCGCAATTGGTCCATCAGCGGCGTGAGCCCAAGCTGCAAGACGTAGCTGAGAAACAGCCCGATGACTGCACCGAAGTAGACAGCGGTGATCACGTCTAACCGCTTGCGGCGTATCGCGATGTCGGCCACCAAGACGCACGCCGCGCCAAACATCACCCCCAAGAACGCCAACCAGGGAAGAAAACTATTGGTGCTCTCCCACAAGTCCGAGCGAACCACCTGAACGCCCAAGGCGATGGCGACCATCAAAAACACAACGCGAAGGACGACCAGGGCCATTGTACGAAAATCCTGGGCGAGTGCGGTGATCGGTGGACAGGATGAAGGAATACAATCGTCGTCGAACAAGACCGCAGGGCGTGCCGGGTGCAATCTGTTCGCCGCTTCACCCATTCTAATCAACCTGATTCCAGCAAGACAGCGGGAATGGGCCGCCGGTGTTTCACCGGTGGCGAACCTGCCGGCAAAGTCGTCAGAAGCGTATCAAACGTCCAATGTGGACGCTCCGAATCGTACTATGGCATCACAAGCAGAGTGGTGGATGGGTTATTCGATTCGGCGCCTTCCCCTACAATTGCCGTATGCTATTGCTGTACTTATTCCTGCTGTTCACGGTGGGTCCACTCATCGAGTTGACGCTGTTGTTCTACCTGGGAACGCACATCGGCTGGTGGGAGACCGTAGCCCTGGTTCTGCTGACAGGTTTCGTCGGAGCCGCGCTGGCACGCTGGCAGGGTGTCAAAGCCATCCTGCGAGTGCAGCGGCGAATTGGTCGTGGGCAGTTGCCAGCCGATGAACTATTCGATGGAGTATTGATTCTGGTCGCGGGAGTCGTTCTGGTGACGCCGGGAATCTTGACCGATCTGATGGGCTTTGGACTACTGATTCCGCACATCCGAAACGTGGTAAAGTCGATGCTACGGAGTTGGGCGAAGCGGAACATCGAAATCCGCACAACAAACACATCGCAGCAGTATTGGAATGGCCAAAGTGCGCCGACGCCTCATGATGAGATTATCGACGCTGAAGTGATTGAGACGCGGGTCGTCGAGTAGCATTCATTCAGGCAGACGTCCCCGTTCAACGTTGGGCAGGCGTCCGGTGAGGGCCTTGATGAACTCCACCAGATCGGCCTTTTCGCGATCGGAAAGTTCAAGCGGCTCAATCTCTTCCGACAACCACTCGTTGTGGTGGCCACCCTCGTCGTACCAGTCGACAACTCCTGCCAATGTGGCCAGCGAACCGTCGTGCATGTAAGGCGCAGTCTGCTCGACGTTACGCAAGGTGGGCGTCTTGAACGCTCCACGATCAGCTTCTGCTTCGCTCAGCTCAAACCGCCCCCAGTCAGGCTCATCGCCATCGAACCCAACGCCCAGATTGTGATAGAGCTCGTCGGTGAAATTCGCCCCGTTGTGGCACACCGAACAATTCGCCTTACCAAAGAACACCTCGCTACCCCGGATGGCTGAATCGCTAATCGGGTTCGTTTCACTGGCCGCGACTAGTTGTTGGTATTCCTCAAAGAGTTCGGGGTCGTCCACTTTGAGTTCATCGAGGTACTCCAAGTCGTCGGCGTACGCGTCCTTGAAGCTGGTCAGTCGGGCGTAGTGATCCCATGGAGCGGTTTCTGTCACCAACGAGCGCTCGAAACAGGCAATGGCCTTCGCCACATTCTCGATCGTCAACCCATCGGGGAATATCCGCTCAAACTGCAGGTGATACCCATTGATGGTCGCCAGTTGATCAACGCACGCCTGGAGCGTGTTGGCCATTTCTACCGGGTTGGCAATCGGTCCCAAGGCCTGCTCTTCAAGCGTGGCCGCACGGCCGTCCCAAAACTGATTCGCACTGAAGATTCGGTTGTAGGCCACCGGCGAATTCCGTCCGCCCGCCTGGTTGTCGACACCAAGGCTCACCTTAGAATCATCGGCGAAACCGTGATTCGGGTTATGGCAGGTAGCACAACTGACGGTGTGGTCACGCGACAACCGCGAATCGAAGTAGAGTTGCCGGCCCAGTTCGATCTTTGCCCGCGTGAGAGGGTTGCCACGAAGTCCCTCGATTTCGACCGCGCCAGGAGCGAGGCCGATCGGTAGGCGCGGATCAAGTTCTACGTGATTGCGACGATCGCTCAGCCACGTCTCGATTTCTGCCAGGGTCAGCACTCCGTCGCCAGGAATGCCATCGACCAACTCATCCGAACCGAGCACAACGACCTCGCGCTCAAGTGCGGACGATGAAGAGTCGCCCACCCCCCAACGCGCCACTACCAACATCAGCAGCATTGCTGCAGTAATTCTGCTCGCAACGGCTGGCATTCGACGTATCTCTTCTCTGCGATGGTCTATCGGGCGGACTGGCTAGCTGGCCGCTCTAAGTGCAGCCAGGGCTGCATCGTAGTCGGGCTCGTTGGTCACTTCCGACACATATTCGGCATGCACGACCTTGCCTTCACTGTCGAGCACAAAGCACGCGCGGCACAGAATCTTGAGCTCCTCAATCAAGGTACCCCACGAGTTGCCAAAATTGCGATCCTGATAGTCGCTGCCGACCTTCAAATTCGTGATTTCCTCAGCCCCGCAAAAGCGGTTCATGGCAAACGGCAGATCCATGCTCACAGTCACCGCGTTAATTGAATCGCCCATGCCGCCTAGTTCTTCGTTGAACTTCTTGGTCTGGATAGCACACACGCCGGTGTCGAGCGAAGGCACAACGCTCAGCAAGGTGGGTTTGCCTTTGAGATCGGCAAGCGCTAGCGTCTGCATGCCCCCTTCGAAGTGGTGCAGGGTGAACTCTGGTGCAGCCGCGCCTACCGTGACGGCCTCGCCAGCAAGCGTCATAGGATTGCCCTTGAATGTGATCGCTCCGGTGCGCGACATACGCCGCTCCTTTGTGAACTATAGGGAATGAATGGGCTTCGGGCGGGAGTGGAAACCCGCCGGTAAGCGTGAACCAGAGGTGTCAGTATCGCGCTACTCAACGCATGCTGGCAAGGGCGCGAGGGCTAGGCGATTGCGTACCGGTAGCTGTAGTCGAACAACACTTCCCATTCCGCTTGCTGCACATCGCGGCAGAAAGCTCCATACTCGCTTCCGCCGTGGAACGCCTCCTGGCATGCGTCAACAAATGCCATCGGGTCCCAGTCGCCCGCGGGAAGCACCCCTAACGCTCGATGACGGGTGGCCAAATCGTCTGCGGTCGCCGCCAGCGCCGTGTACCCACCATGCCGGCCCACGTTGTGGAACCAATACTTGGCGTTTGAGTAGTCGCCCTCGCGGCGATGCATGATGCCATGCCAAAAGCTCCCCGTTGGGTTCGAGATGCCCTGGCTGATTCGGTGCGAGTCGTCCAGATGGTCGTACAGCAGCCAAATGCCGGCGATGCACGCTGAAGCCATCGCCGCGTCCGACACAGTTGTGTGCTCAAAGGCCACGTCGGTGGTGAGCCCACTGAGCCGGCTCCAGATGGCCGAATCCGCGTGGCCTTCGTCGAGCGGCCGATTTCGATCGGTCGTCAGCAGTTCCGCAAATGTCTCCCCGTAATCGCTCGGATCAAAATCCATGGCTGAAAGCCCTGACAGTTGGTGCTTACCTAGACAGTTCCCATAGAGCACCCTTCGCCTATCTGTAGCGTGCTGGCTTACTGCGTCTGCACCTAGCTACGTTGGCCTGCATCGACGAATCATGCAGATTCGCCTGCTTCGGCCGCCTTGCCATGCTTGACTCGTTGGCGCCAACATCGCTACAGCTAGCCGAA
>JANQOF010000039.1 GCA_028279215.1 Pirellulales bacterium | reverse complement strand
AGCGGTTTGGCACCTCGATGTCGGCTCATCACATCCTGGGGGTGGAGAAGCTCCCAAGGGTTTGGCTGTTCGCCAATGAAAGTGGTACGTGAGCTGGGTTCAGACCGTCGTGAGACAGGTCGGTCCCTATCTACTGTGGGCGTACGAAACTTGAGGAGGTTCATCTTTAGTACGAGAGGATTTAGATGGACGACCCTCTGGTGTTCCTGTTGTCGCGCTAGCGGCACGGCAGGGTAGCTAAGGTCGGAACGGATAAACGCTGAAGGCATCTAAGCGTGAAGCCCGCTCCAAGATGAGGTTTCGTTGGGCAATGCCCGAAAGTCCCCTGGAAGACGACCAGGTTGATAGGTCGGATGTGTAAGTGCAGTAATGTATTCAGCTAACCGATACTAACGGACGAACGCTTGGCCACATTAATCTTTCGCTCTTGCGCCGTTTCGAAAGAAACAGCAAGCGAAAACAAGTTAAGGCCAAAGAGGGTGAAGTTGGTGAGTGGTAGATGGTAAGTGGTGATTTCCACTTTCCGCATTCCACTTTCCCCTTTCACCATCCACTCTTGCTTTGGTGTTCCGCAAGGAACACCATCACCAAGTCAAAACGGCAGGTGTGGCTTCGCCGCCCACCTGTCGATTTCTGGCGACCATAGCCGAAAGGAAATACCTGTTCCCATTCCGAACACAGTAGTCAAGCTTTCGGTGCCGATGATAGTGCCTACCAGTGCGAAAGTAGGTATCGCCAGGTTTTTTTCTTCCCTCTTGGGGAAGATGCAGAAAAACCCCGCTAGGGTCTTCGGACCCGGCGGGGTTTTTTGTCTGATTGCGCCTGCTCAATAGTAGATGGTAGAATACAGGCGATGTCACGCTCCGATCACCTTACTGCGGGTGCTCCTACAATGAGCGTTCCACGCATACGGCTACATTGGTGCAGCTGGCTCGTCGGTGGGTTGGTGCTGCTTGTGGTTGTGCTCATTGTTGTACCGGGCACTTGGGTTGAACCGACTCTGCTCAAGGCCCAGCCGGTCGCCTTGGGGGGTTCTGCGGGGATGATGCCGCAAGATCCCGCACAGGTACATGGACCGCTTTCGGTGACCGAGTATGAACATGGCTGGCCATGGACTTACGCGCGCCGTTCTGTGGGCTCTAGCGGAGAAGGCTGGACGCAGGCGAGTGTTGGGGACAAGCCGTTACTTACGGTTGGTGAAGCGGGCATCGTCGTTTGGTGGTCGGTTCCCGACGCTTGGCCAGGGCACAGTGACGCTAGCAAGTGGACCGCCTTTGCACTTCTCGCCGACGCTCTTTTAGCTCTTGCACTAGTCGCGGCAGCATCGGTGGTGTGCGAGTATTGGCTACGAACGCGAGGAGGTCTGGGGCGTTTCAAGCTCTTCGACCTCTTTGTGATTATTGGTGTGATCGCAGGAGCTATCTCGTGGTGGCGATGGAACAACCTGGAAACCCGCGCGAACCTAGACGCAATTGAAGTGCTGTCAGAATCACCCGGTGCTATCGACCGAGGCGCCATTTTGGGTGGCGAGGGAATGGTAGCGTACGCTGGGACACAGTGGAGCTACATCGGGCCAGACTGGCTGCGACGACTTGCGGGAAGTCCGGAGTTCTTTCGTACCTGTTTATACCGCGTGCGGAAGCTCGCGATAGACACCCGGCGCCTCACTCGAAAGGAAATACAAGCCCTCCGTGAACTCGATGACCTTCAGGAGTTATGGATACGAGGAACCGCGGAAGACCTCCCATCCGACCTGCTATCGGGCTACACATTCTCCCGAGCCGAACGTGCGCCCACATATACAGGCATTGAAGTCCCAGAATACTTGGTGTGGATAAAGACAAAATAGGAACTTGCATGGCCGCTCGCGAAGCACGTCTACAAGTGCGAAAGTAGCTCTCGCACGGTCCTTGGCGAGTTCCCGCCGAATCCGCCAACTCCCCCAACTGTGAACTACGTTCGCCTCGTCCGGCAGTTATACTAGCGGCAAGTGCTTGCTCCCCTTGTCCGCTCGATCGAGTCCGGAGGTTGCGATGCTTGTCCGTGCGCGAATCTATTGTTTTCTTGTGACCACAGCCCTCGTGCTGTTGATTGCAGCCGACGGAAAATCGACCACGTTCGACTGGATCGGTCCCGGCGGTGTTGCCGCGTTTGAAGACGCGGCCAATTGGTCGCCTGCGGGTGGGCCGCCCGGCGCGGGTGACGACGCTCGTTTCGGCGACGCCGGGATCCACACGGTCACGATCGATCCCGCGACCGCGGTCGAGTCGGACCAACTCATTGTCGAAAAGGGCGACTACACCTTCCGCAGTCTCGCTGCCGGGACGGCTCAGTACAACGTCAGCGCGCTGTTCGCAACGAATGCGATTTCCGAGGCTACACTCCGTTTGGGTGAGCCTGGGTTACCGGTCGACCTCAACTTGGCCAGCGATCTGCGGGTCGACTTCGGCTCGACACTAACCGTCGACTACGGCAGCAGCCTTGCCGGGGAGGATCTGTTTCTGGGCACAAGCGGCGGAAACAACGTAGTTCTCGTTGACGGCGCCGGGGATTCGCTCGACATGACCGGTGTTGGCGTATTGGGTGCGAACGGCGCTTCGGCGACCCTTACTTTTGCAAACGGCGCCACCGGATCGTTTGGCAAGGACCTGACGCTAATCAACTTCACCAGCACCGCGGGCACCGAGGGCCACCTCTCGGTCCAAACCGCCGCACAAATCGACACCGCCGGCATTGCCATCGGTCAGTCGACCTCCACCACAGCAAGTCAGTCCGCATCGCTGACGGTGAGCGGCCAGGACTCCACGGTGACGCAGACCGGTGCTGTTGGTTTGCTGGTCGGCGTCGCGAACAATCCGAACCTCACCGCGGATGTCACCATTGGCTCCAATGGTGTATTCCATTCAGGGACGGGCAATGTTCGCTTTCGCGGTACCGGCGGAAGGCTCACGGTAGGTGCTGCGGGAACTTTCAACGCCAATGGCCCACTCTCCTTCACTGAGGGCGCCAAACTCACGGTGGCCGGTACGCTGAACGCTAGTAGCGGCCTCGACTACTCCGACGGCGAAATCACTTCCTTCTCGGGAGACATCAAGGTCGAGGGGGGCGGGTTCGTGCCGGCGCTCGAACCAAACGGCGACTTCTTCTTTGAAGGCGCCCCTGAGTCACCGGGCCTCTTCAATCCGCCAGCCGTGTTGACCCTAGGCGCTGGCGCCACGTTCGATATCGCCGGCAACGTCCAAGTCGGCGGCTCCAATCGGTTCGCCGACATGCGTGTCGAGGCGGGAGCCCAGGTCTCCAGCGGCAACGTCGACATTGGCTCATTGACCGTTTTTAGCCCATGGTCGGCCTTTCTCGAGATCACCGGAAACAACACGATGTGGGATGTGCAGGGAACCCTGACGGGACAATACGGCAATTTCGACGTTTCCGATCAAGCGACCTTGCTAACCGACGAGGCCGAGTTATCGAACAGGGTTTTCGACATAACTGGGTCGTCCGATTGGGACAACGACGGAGTGTTGTCGGTTAGCGGCGGCGCGACGCTCAATGTGAACACCAGCGCGACCGTCGACACCGCCAGCGCACTGATTGGTAGTGGACAAGTACTGATCGACACTAGCGGCGTTTGGAATATTACCGACACGTTGGAACTCACTGCGGACGCCGACCTCGAACTGGACAACTCAGCAATGCTGACTAGCCAAACCGCTTTCATCGGAACCGGAGTGTTGGGCACCAGTGCGATCGTGCGAGCAGGAGCAGACTGGCACAACACCGGCGAAGTGAGACTCGGCAATTTGATAACCGCCCCGCCCGGGCCAGAGGGCGAGGGCGAAATCCGGGCGAACGCCGGCGGCCACGTTCAGATCGATGGCCCCCTCTGGCTCCGCGACACCGGCACCTTCAGGGTGAATCTTGGAACTGCGACGCTCAACGGCCCGGTGATCGACCAGGGCGGCACTTTTGTCTTCTCCGCTGGGACGCTCCATCTCAATGACCCGAGTGCCACGCTTCTCGCCAACCCCGACGGCCTCTACCTCGGCACACTCGATCTGAATGCGTCAAACATCAACACCAACCGCATTCTCCACATGGCGGGAAGCACGGTGGTCACCCCGGGCGCCTCGCTGACAGTGTTCGGCCAAGCCCACCTGTCCCGGCTCACGATTTCGCCAGGCGGCGTTGTGGACTATCAGTTGGGCGTGCTCGATGTCTCCGGTCCTTTGCAAGCGGCGACCGGATCGGTTATCAACATCGCCGGTGGAAACACGGAGCTGGGCGATGCCACCGCGGTCAACGGCGTGTTCATCGGCGGCGAACTCCACGTGCACACGAACGTCGTCACGCTAGGCGATGCGGACCAGGTGGTGTTCGATTCCGGCGCCCTAGTCACACTCGGCGACGGCCCCGACGCGCCCGGCCAGATCATCGCCGCCAATGGGATCACGCTCGACTTTGGCGGCAACATCACTGGCAACGGTATCCTCAGAACTGCCGACGACCCCACGCGGCCGACGATCAACAACGGAAGTATTGTGGGCGACTCGATGGACGATCCCATTACCCTCACAGGCTACGTGAAGGGTGTTGGCACGTGCGACAACTGCGTAGTCACTGGCACCGACGCGCCTGGTTTTTCGCCCGCTACGGTGGTTCGCGGCAGCGTTAGCTATCAAGGCGTGCTGGAGATGGAGATCGGCGGCCTGGGCGATGGCGACTATGATCGCATCGACCATTTGATCGGCACAGGCGAGGCCGAACTGGGCGGCGAGATTGTGGTGCAACTGCTCGAGGGGTACTCGCCCGCCGTCGGCGATGCCTTCACGCTCCTCACCGCAACCGGCGGCGTATCAGGTGTGTTTGCCACGGAGGCTCTACCTCAACTGAGCGGCGGGCTGTTGTTCGATATCAGTTACGGTGCCAACGACGTGAGCCTGGCGGTCGTCGGGCTCGCCGGCGACTACAACTACGACGGCACCGTGAACGTCGCCGACTACACCGTGTGGCGAGACACGCTTGGCCAGATGGGCACCGGTCTCGCTGCCGATGGCAATGGCGACGCCGTGGTCGACAACTTGGATTACACGGTCTGGAAGACGAACTTTGGGCAGACAGAGCTGGCAGCTGTTAGTCAGCTTGCGATGGCAGTGCCGGAGCCGGATGGTTGCGTTGGGTTGCTCTTGGCAATTGCACTCTTCAATACTGTCGCTCGCTCTACTTGGCGGGTTTCTTAGCCGCTCTGGATGGCTTTGCATTCGCTCCATTTTTCCTTTGAAAATGGGCCACCCAATCGGTTAACTTGGAGATGTGAACCGGTCTGTTGGCCGAGTGGCGATCTTGTGCGCGGGGTTGGTGCTTGCCAGATCGTTTTTTCCCAATTTGTACAACGGAGATAGTTGGGGTGAATTTACTCCGAGATTTTATGTGGCCTGCCGAGTCGTAAGTAAATATGCAGCAACAAGTTACGTGAACGCTGCTAGGCGGAATGATCGAAGTAAATGCACAGCGAATCGTGTTCGTGTGATATGGGAAAAAATCTCGAGCGAGGTGGCGTCAGCTGCCGCTTGCGTCCGGCGACTGCTTGCCGTGGGCGTACTTGATGACTTCGACGTTTTCGATGGTCACCAAGCCGCCGCAACCCGCTTGTTCGAACAGGCCGTGGAGCACCGGCAAGAAGCGATCGATTTTGTCCTGCTCGTCGGCGATTTCGACGACGATGGGCAGGTCGCTGGAGAGGTCGAGAATTTTGGTCGTACGAATTCGGCTGGTGTGGCCGAAACCCATGAGCCCGCGCCACGCGGTGGCGCCGGCCAGTTCCATCTGCCGGGCTTCGCGGACGATCGCCTCGTACAGGGTATTGTGGGCGACCTTATCGGCCTCGCCGAGGAAGATGCGGAGCAGTTTCGACGCCGACTTTAGCTCCATAGTCCACCGCCCATTTTGAAAAGCAAACGTACGAGGGTGATTCCCACAAAGAACGCGACCAACGAGACGAATACTGATGCGAGCGTATACAGCGTTGCGTGCAGGTACTCGCTGTCGCGCGCCATGTCGCTCGTTTCGTAGATCATGGAGGACATGGTTGTGAATCCGCCGCAAAACCCGGTGGCCAGTGCCAAGCGAATCTCAGGCGTTACGGTTTCGGCCCGCACCGAGAGCGCCATGACGATGCCAATCACCAGGCAGCCCAGCACATTGGCAAGAAACGTGCCGAGCGGCCAGTCGATCGATACCCGCTGCGACGCGAGGCTCAACAGATACCGCGCGACCGAGCCGGCGAATCCCCCGCACCCCACCAACAGACATGCTTCCCAAGGAAATCTCATGCTTCTCCGCAGTCTTACACGCTGCTCGCCCGGCAAGCTGCGTTGGTTGCCGTTGCTCATCTCGACCAACGGCATCCTGATGCGGTCGCGAAGCTGGGTCAAGGGGCGCGGAGACTCGCGGGACTGCCGGCTTTTTGACCGGCAACGCTCGAGCGCAATAATCGCGTTCGGTCCGGGTACGTCGGAGCCACAGGATATCGAATTATGCCGACGCTGAATCCATCGAAGGCGTTTGTGCGTCCGCGCGTTCGTTCGGCGGGCGACGGCGGCGCTCAACTACTCGAAGATGCGGTTGCCGAGCGACTGGAGGTAGGCGAGCCCGGCGTCGTTTGGGTCGTTGGCGGACCCGGTAGCGGTAAGACCACCGCGCTAGCGTACCTGGAAACTCTGTTTGGCGAAGAGTTCACGTGGCTAGACGAACCGGCATCGCTGAATGCGATAGAGTTGGGCCGCGAGCGGCTGGTGCTGGCGACAAGTAGCAGCGCGGCTCGTGGAGAAAAGCCATTGCGACTGCTGCCGTGGATTCGCGACGATCTGGTCGAATACTTGCTATCGTGCCACGCAGATTGTTGTAGGGACGTGATGCGAAGGTTGGGGGCACATGCCGACAAACCGCTCGTTGCGGAACTAGGGCAAGTCGTGCTCGAACGTTTTGCAAGCGACTCGACGCTCGAAGATCCAACCGAAGCGCTGCTGCAAGAGGTGCTTGAGCGATCGCGAACTCAACGGAGTGTTGTCGACGCCGGCAAGGCCAGCTTGGCGCTGCTTTGCGGGCTCAATACATCGCGGCACCTCTCGTGGCTTGTTCCATTCAAGCAGCACGCGCCGCCAAACCTGCGTTCGTTACTACGCCATCGCATGGTGCAATTGCCGCTGGCTGCGGAGTCGATTGTGCGTTCGCCAACACGCCGCAGGCTTGGCAAACGGTTGGTGGTCCCGATGCCAGTCGATCTGGTGGAGGCTTGTGCCGAGCGATATCGGTTCCGACCCGAACAACAGCCGATATTGCAAGACCTAATCGAATCAGAGCGTTGTCCGAAGGCCGAAGCGATGGCAGCAACTATCTTTCTGCGGATCGATCGCGAGTGGCGACCCGAAGGTCCACAACAGCGCCGCTGGAACTTGGGCGGCGGTCACTTCGCTGGTGCGTGCTGGAAGTCTACTGGCCTGGCGTGGGCCGACCTTGCGAAGAGCGACTTGGCGGGTGCTCAACTCGATGCGGCCAACTTGTCGAATGCTGTTCTGAGCGCCGCGACGCTCGACGGAGCGAGCTTGGTGGGCGCGCAGCTTCCGCACGCGATCGGCGCCCTTGCTTCCTTTGCGGCTGCCGATCTCACCGGCGCGAATTGCAGCCAGGGCAACTTTTCCAGGGCCAACCTGCAACGCGCGATTCTCGAAGGCGCCGATCTCTCGAAGATGCAGTTGCTGGCAGCCGACCTGACTCGTGCCAGTCTTCGGCAAGCCAATCTTCGCGAAACCAACCTGACCGGCGCGCGAATGGACGAAGCAGACTTGACCGCGACCGATCTAAGTCACGCCAGGTTGGATCATGTGGACCTGACAACAGCTCTGCTCGATGACGCCACATTCGTGCACGCCCACGCGATCCACGTGCGACTGGAGGATGCCCAAGTAAACGGAGGGCAGCTAGCCCATGCGAATCTCAGCTATGCTCACCTGACCGGGTCGCGAATGCGCGACGCCGACTTGTCGCATACCAAATTGGTGAACGCCCATTTGGCCGAGATCGACTGGGAGGGTGCTGATTTGCGTCGCGCCGATCTTCGTGGTGCGTCGTTCCACATGGGCTCGTCGCGAAGCGGACTCGTGGGCAGCCCGATCGCCATGCAAGGCAGTATGACCGGATTCTACACCGACGACCGTGAAGATCTGTACTTCAAACGGCCGGAGCAAATCCGCAAAGCCAACCTCCGTGGTACGGACCTGAGGGGAGCCGAAACCGAGGGTGTCGACTTCTACTTGGTCGATCTTCGCGACGCCAAGCTAGACGCGGTGTTGGAATACCAGGCTCGCCAAACCGGCGCGATTTTGGAGGACCGTGCCGACGAAGATCGCTAGTTGCTAGCTTCCGATGCTTGTTTGCTATGGCACGACCGCAACTCGCACAGGATGGTTTGTGCGGGCGAACTCAAAGGCCGCTTCGACGGCTTCCAGCGGAAACGTACGAGCGACCAAATCGACAAATGGAAAACGCTGGCAATGCTGCTCGAGAAACTCGAGACCGCGCGCCAGATCGCGGGGAAGATAGTTGTGCAGGCCCCGGAGCGTTAGCATGCGGCGAACAATGGATTCGGGCTCAATGGAAACACTGGAGCCGCTAAACGTAGCTCCGGCCCACAGCACACACCCGCCGACGCGCACCGCAGCCAACGACGTTTCTATGGCCGCTTGGGCGCCTGCAAATTCGAACACAATGTCCGCGCCACGACCTTCGGTTTGCTTGGCAACAAACTCACGTACGCGGTTTGGGTCTCCAGAGTCGACGCAGTGGGTGGCGCCAAACTTCCGAGCCAGTTCCAGCCGATCGGCGTGCACATCGGCCACCATCACTTTGCCTGCTTCACTGGTCGTCAGTTGAGCGGCAGCCGTCAGCCCCAGCATCCCAGCACCAATGACCAACACCGACGACAATTTGATCGAGTGCGTCTCTTCAGCCAATCGCAGCGCGGCGGCTACAGTGGCCGTTGCGCAGTTCGCCGGAGTAGCCACATGGTTGGGAAGGCAATCAGGTACGGGAAGGACGACCGTTCCAGGTACAAGCACGCAGTGCGTACTCAGGCCGCCGGTTGGTTTATCGCTGCCCGGCTGGTGCCCGTACTTAAAGAGCGACTCGCATTTTTGGACTAGATGATGGCGGCAGTAGTAACAACGTCCACATCCTACGGGCATGCTCCACGTCACTCGCTGCCCAACTTGAAGCGGCCGACCGTGGTAGTCGACTGGTTGGTCACCCGAATGCCAGGCTTCGACTTCACCGATGATCTCGTGCCCCAGCACGCACCGATCAGGCGCAGCGCGACGCCCACTGACGGTATGCAAGTCGCTGCCGCAAATTGTGCAGCAGGTAACGCGGATGAGAATCTCGCCGGCGTCGAGTTGCGGTTTGGCGAGCTCGAGTCGCGAGAACTTCTGGTTCTTGGCGTCAAACTCAACAGCAACCGGACGCATGCCAATCTCCCTTCGTCCCCGTGCGGCAAAACTACATCATATGCGTCGCGTCATCGAGCGGAATGGTCAATTGGTGTTCCAACTTGCCATCCACGCAAAGCTGCTGTGTGCGATGTCGACTCCTACTTTTTTGGACTGTTACGCTTGATTCGCCAACGATGGATGCTTGGTTTCGCGTCAGTTCCCTACATCACGAACAGAGATGCGACGCACAGCGCATCGCACAAGCCTATGAGCGCAGGAAGCGATGTCGTGTCACTCAATCTTCGACGTGCGGCAACTGGCTCCGCACCCCTTTATTGGTCGGTGTTTTTTCGTGTTTACTCCCGTTTGCAAAGCGCTGCACGATGTTCAAAGGGGGTCATGAAGATGCTGCAAACAACGGCAGGTGCGCCGATCATCTGGTTGTTGACTGGCAAACAACATTGTTGCATTATGAGGGCCCTCAGCCTCGCGCCCTCGCCCCGGTTTTCCCGCAATGCTGCCACGGTTTCGACAGTTAAGCGATTGGCTTTCGGCGGCGAACCCGGCTGTGTTCTCCGCCTACTGCATTGCGGCTGCCTTTGGCACCTACTTCTGCATGTATGCGTTTCGCAAGCCGTTTACCGCGGCGACCTTCGAGGGCGTCGAATGGTGGAACGTCAGCTACAAGACACTGTTGATCTCGGCGCAAGTGGCGGGATACACCCTTTCGAAGTTCATCGGCATCAAAGTGGTGTCGGAGCTGCCTTCGCGTTACCGAGCCGCACTGGTTGTCGTGCTGATTGCCGTGGCCGAGTTGGCATTGTTCATGTTCGCGATGACGCCTCGACCGTGGAACATGATTTGGCTATTCGTGAACGGACTCCCCCTTGGCATGGTGTTTGGTCTGGTGCTCGGCTTTCTCGAAGGACGGCAGGTTACCGAGTCGCTTACGGCCGGGTTGTGCGCGAGCTTCATCTTTGCGTCGGGTTTCGTCAAATCTGTGGGTCGTAGTTTGATCCAAGACTACCAAGTCGATCAGTACTGGATGCCATTTGTGACCGGTTTGGTCTTCGTCATTCCCCTACTGTTTTTTGTGTGGATGTTGGAACAGATTCCGCCACCAACACAAACCGACGAAGAGGCGCGAACCAAGCGGACCAACATGAACCGCGTGCAACGCTGGGACTACTTTCGCCGACATGCCATGGGCCTGATCGGTTTGATCGCTATTTACATTCTGCTAACCGTTGTTCGCAGCATTCGTGACGACTTCGCGGTCGAGATTTGGGGCGACTTGGGCGTAGACGAGCCGAGTGTTTACGCCTGGTCGGAGTTTTGGGTGACGATCGGCGTGGTGATCGTCAGCGGCATGACGATGCTCGTACGAAACAACCGCGTAGCCTTCCTTTCCTCCATCGGTCTGCTGTGTGCCGGTTTCGTCATAGTGCTTGCCACTCTATTGGCAAGAGAGCAGAGCAATCTGTCGCCGATGGCCTTTATGGTGCTGCTCGGATTGGGGATGTACATACCCTATGTTACTTTTCATACCACCGTATTCGAGAGGATGATCGCCGCTTTTCGCGAGACGGGAACCTTGGGCTACTTGATGTATCTGGCAGACGCTTTGGGCTACCTAGGATATGTAGCGGTCTTGGTGTCCCGCAACCTGATCGAGTCTCGCCAGAGCGATGTCCACTACCTCGGTTTGCTTGTTGGGACATCGTCAATTGCAGCCGTAGCATCTGCCGTCATCGCGATACTGCTGCTCGTGCATTTCAATCGAACCGTGCCGAAAGACATGACCTGTAGTCTGGCCTACCCTGTACCTGAATAAACACCCCATCGTAGCGTTAACCGAATAGCGACAGCCCAAGACAATGATTACAGATACTACAAACCATGTTGACTTGTTGGTGATTGGGGGAGGAATACTCGGCACCTTTCATGCCTATCACGCCGTCGAGCAAGGCCTGAGCGTGGCGCTCGTCGAAAGACACAGCGCGCCGCGTGGGGCTACGGTTCGCAACTTTGGACAGGTGATACCTTCGGGGCTAGATCGCCATTGGCAACAAATCGGACTTCGAAGTCTGGAGATTTACAATCACCTCGAGTTGCATTGCGATCTCACCGTTCGGCAGCTCGGAAGTATCTACCTCGCTTCGGACGAAGAGGAGCAGACGCTGCTTGAAGAGTTGCACCTGATTAATCAGGAAGCGGACTACGAGTCGGAGCTTTGGACCGCGGAGACATGTCGTCAGCGATATCCGCATTTGCGAGCGGATTACTGCGTGGGCGGCTTGTACTTCCCAAGGGAGGTATCGGTAGACCCACGGCAGATGATTCATCGGGTACACCGGTTCTTACAAACCAAGCCCAATTTCGAAAGCCACTTTGGTGTCTGCATTACGCAACTGCACGGTGGTGGCAATAGTCCCGTGACAGCAATTACGAGCGACGAGCAGTGCTTTACGGCAGAGAATGTGGTGTTGTGCTCCGGAAATGAGTTTCAGACGCTGTTTCCTGAGCTTATGCAGTCGAGTGAGATGGTGGCGGTGAAGTTGCAGATGATGCGACTGAAGGCCCAACCCGAAGTGACCCTGCCGGGCAACATTCTCACCGGACTGACCATTCGCCGCTACGAGAGCTTTCAGGAATGTCCTTCGTGGGAGCAGATCCACGCGAATGAGCCGGAGGATAGCTTCTGGCGAAAGTGGGGCGTTCACATTCTGTTTAAGCAGGAGATCGATGGTAGTATCGTTCTGGGAGATTCCCACGAGTACGCTCCGGCCTGCCAAGCCGATAACCTGACTTTCGACCTACGCAACGACATCAACGAGTACTTTTTGTCGGAGGCGCGGAAGATCATGGACTTGCCGTCTTGGGAAGTAGAGAATTCGTGGTACGGCGCCTACGCGCAGATCAATCATCCATCCGGCTTGCTGAAGAAAACGATTAACGAGCGAATTCATATCGCAACCGGCATTGGCGGAAAGGGAATGACCGTGAGTGCAGGGTGGGCCGAACAACATCTCAAGGAGATCTTGAATGATCAAGCTTGTCGTATTTGATATGGCCGGCACGACGGTCGACGAAGACAACGTCGTTTACAAGACCGTGCAGGAGGCTCTCAACGCGGCAGGATACGGTTTTTCCCTGCCGCAAGTGCTGGAGTTCGGCGCGGGCAAAGAGAAGTCGCAAGCCATACGCGACGTACTGGCCACCGACGACCAACCTCACACGGAGGACGAGGTCGTGGCCATTTTCGGCGATTTCAAGCAGCGATTGGTTCAAACCTATCGCGACCTTGACGTGAAAGAGCAACCAGGCGCCGCCGCGCTGTTCGAATCGTTGCACGAACGGGGCATCAAGGTCGTGCTTAACACTGGTTACGATCGTGCAACGGCCGAGAGCCTGGTAGCCAGACTCGGTTGGGCCGTTGGCAATGAGATCGACGGACTGGTAACCGCCAGCGACGTCGACAACGGGCGCCCCGCGCCGGACATGATTCGCCTATCGATGGAACTGACAGGCGTCGAGTTGCCGCAAGAAGTGGCAAAGGTCGGCGACTCGCAGATCGACATCGAAGAGGGACACAACGCTGGTTGCGGAGTGTCCCTCGGCGTGACCACCGGAGCGCAAAACGCTACGCTGCTCAAGCAAGCCAATCCCACCGGCTTGATCGACAGACTGTCCGAGGTGCTCCACTTCGTTGCGGCCGAAAACGAGCCCTCCGTGCGCTAGGCAGCACCCGGCTCGGATGCCAGTCGTTGCTACCGGTGCTTCTATCGCACCAGCAGGCAGCAGTACCAGCCATCGCGACCCTGCACCATGGCGGCACCGCCGTAGGTGCCGCGTTCGTCGAGGCAGCAGGTGAGGAAGCGTCCGTTGGTGTGACCAACGCCTTCGCACGCCGCTCCGCCGAGCGATCCGCCAATGTGGTTCTTGTAACCCCGCTGTGCGGCGATGGTCGCCTTGCGAAGGGCAAGTTCCTGCAGGGCCGGATCGGGCATGAGTGCCCCGTAGCCTTGCTTGGCGCGTTCGGTGTTGGCTTTCTCAAGCGCTGTAGCGCCGTCGCTATGACTAAACGGTAGCGATGACCGAACCAGATTCCCCACAATATTGGTCGCATGAGTCGCCACCTTCATGGTCCGAACAGCAACGCCCGGCGACGACGGGGTGCTCGGTTGGGTGCTAGCAACTGGAGTCGACGCTTGGCTGGAGTTCACTGGCACGCCGTCGACGGCAATCAGTCGTTCGCCAGGATTGAGCTTGATGCCATAAGGGTTGGCGCTCGCGGTCGTCGTGGCAACGGCCAAAACCACCATGCAAGCACACGCAATACTTCTCTTTTCCATCGGATTCAAAGCCTCCACCTAGAAAAACGCCTCGTAGGCCCAGCCGTACCGCACAGCCGCGCTCAAAGGGATAAGATGGTAAGCATGCACCGCCTGCGGTCAACCTGCCGGTCGCGTAGAATCGGTAAACCGGGGCGCCCAAGTAGACTTAATTGCCCAGAGTGAATCGCAAGCGGGGCAAGCCGCAAGTTTTTCGCTTCGCGGCTCAGTTTTGCTCCGCCTGCTGGCCGTCGCCGCCCAGGTGTCGGCGGAGGTAGGTCGCACGCTCGATGTTGCGGTCGGACGAGTCGAGTTCCATGCCGGCGAGCTTCTGTAAATGAGCCGGTTGGGTGTGGACGAACAGTTTATTGACCGTGGGAATCTCCACGTCGCCAATCAAACCCAAGTTCACGCCCATGCGAACGCTCGACAACAGATGCAACGTTTCTTCGCTGCTGATGGTTTGAGCGTTTCGCAGGATGCCGTACGCACGGCTCACGCGGTCGTGCAGTGTCTCTTGGCTTTCGCGGACTAGGAACTCGCGGGCCTGCCGCTCGTAGTCGATCAGCACCGGCACGACGTCGGCGACCTTCTTGATCAGTTCCTGCTCACTCATGCCGAGCGTGATTTGGTTGGAGATCTGATAGAAGTCGCCCATCGCCTGCGAGCCCTCGCCATACAGGCCGCGCACCGCCAAATTGATCTTCTGCAGACTGCGGAAGACCTTATCGATCTGGCGGGTGATCACCAGCGCCGGCAGGTGCAACATCACACTCACTCGGATGCCAGTGCCAACGTTGGTGGGGCAAGCGGTCAAGTAGCCTAGCTTCTCGTTGTAAGCGTAGGTGACTTGCTCTTCGATCAAATCGTCGAGCGCGGTGATTTGCTCCCACACGGTGTCGAGGTCCAACCCACTATGCATCGCCTGAATGCGCAGGTGGTCTTCCTCGTTGATCATGACGCTGTACTGCTCGCACGAGTCGATGGCCACCGCACGTGCGCCTTCGCTTTCCGAAAGTTCGCGGCTGATGAGTTGCCGCTCGACCAGGAACGCCCGATCGACTTCTTGCAACTGGCTGACGTCGACATAGATCAACTCGCTGGCAAACCGCTTCGAGTCGTTCGACGCGGCGATGCGTGCGCGGAGGATTTTTTCGATCTCGGCCCGGTCGGCATCGGTTACGCGGGCTATGAATGGGAACTCGGCAAGGTTGCGTGCCAGCCGGATTCGACTCGAGATCACGATGTCCGACTCGGGGCCCGAGCCCTTGAGCCATTCGCCACTGCCGCCCGCCAATTCCTCGAAGTTCAGTGGCATAGTGATTCGATAAGAACGCAAGTGAGAAACAGGATTCGACGCACGACAGGGTAGGGCGGTGGGGGCCTAGTCGGACTCGACCGATGGGCTTTCGTCCCTGGTCTTCTCGATTTCGCGGATTTCGTCTCGCAGCCTCGAGGCTTCCTCGTAGTTTTCGTTGGCCACGGCCTCTTTCATTTCACGGCGCAGCCGGATGAGCTGCGTTTGTTGTTCCGCATCGGCACCAAAGCCTTTGGGAACCTTACCAACATGGTGCGTCTCGTCGTGGATGTTCAACAGCAGTTGGTCGAGTTCCTCGGCAAAGCAGGTATAGTCGTAAGGGCATCCCAGCCGACCTTGCTTGCGAAACTCGCGAAAACTGATGCCACACACCGGACAGACCTGCTTGTCGAGCCGTGCGAGTTCCTCCGCGGTCTCGCCCACCGCCAGTTGCTGGGCCAAAAGGCCTGCCATCGCAGGCATCACGTCGCTTGATTCGCCCGGAGGAGGAGCTAAGAACGACTGGGCGCAGTCCTCGCACAGGTGTAGTTCGTTGGGTTCGCCATCAACCAGGTCGGTGATGTGAAAGGTCGCCTGCTTATCGCACTTTTGACATTTCATGATGGCAAAACTCACGCCAAAGATACAAGCAAGAGCGAACCTCTTGCGACGCATTGGATTCTAACTGTGACCCCCTTAGTGTCAAGGTGAGTGCGGCCTCCTTCCGCTTGCACCAAACCGTTGCCAGCCAACAACATACGGCCGGTCGCGCGACGCTTGCAGCAGCGCGGCGGCTGGTCTACTCTGGGGACTTGTCGGCGAAGGTTGAGCAACCTGTGGTGGTTGTAAACCGGAGGCAACTCGCTCGGCATTGGCCTTTCGTCGGCGCCCGTTCGAAACTGATCGACTATGCCACACTTCCCCGACTTCGATAGCTTCGCCCCACTCGCCGAGGTGGCCGACTACGTTCCCGTTTGCCGCAGGTTGATCAGCGATTCGCTCACGCCGGTTACCGGGTTTCGGGCGATCGACGATGGCAAGACCGCCTGCTTGTTCGAAAGCGTGATTGGCGGCGAGAAAGTGGGGCGTTACAGCTTTCTGGCCAGCGAGCCTTACCTGTTGCTCGAAGCGGCGCGCACCACCGTGACTGCGACCGAGTTTGGTCGCCCTGCCGAACTCGATGATGGTAGCCATTCGGCAACACCCCGTAGCGAGTCGTTCGAATGCGACAATCCGCTCGACGAACTCCGCCGCCGCGTTGCCGAGGTGCGCGTGGCCAAGGTGCCGGGTTTGCCCCCGTTTGTCGGTGGGGCCGTCGGCTATGCCGGTTACGACACGGTGCGGTATGTCGAGCACCTGCCCGACGCCCCGGAGGACGATCGCCGCATTCCCGATCTGTCGTTCGCGCTGTTCGATCATATGGTCGTGTTCGATAATGTAACCAAGACCGTGCTGGTCTTGGCATTGGCCAACGTCAAAGACGCCAATACCAAAGAGGCCAAACAGCTCGCCTACGACGACGCCTGTCGACGCATCGATCGATTGGTGGGCAAGTTGTCGACGCCGCCCACCGACTTGAGCCCGGTCGATATCGAAACCAGCGGCGGCGTCGATATCGACTACCGAGCGAACTTCACGCAAACCGAGTTCGAGTCGGCGGTTGAACAATGCGTGGAGTACATCCGCGCCGGCGACATCTTTCAAGTGGTCATTAGCCAGCGACTCGAGTTGCCTCTCGCGAGCGATCCATTTGAAGTCTATCGCACGCTCCGGGTGGTTAACCCCAGCCCGTTCATGTTCTTTCTGCGAACACCCAGTTGTACATTGGTCGGTAGTTCGCCGGAGATCATGGTTCGCGTGATCGACGGCAAGGTGACCGTTCGCCCACTTGCCGGCACCCGCGTCCGCGGCAAGACCGAAGCCGAAGATCAGGCACTGGCCGACGAGTTGCTGGCCGACCCTAAGGAACGCGCCGAGCACGTGATGCTGGTCGATCTCGGTCGCAACGACGTCGGCCGCGTGGCGCAATACGGTTCGGTCGAAATCTCCGAGGTCATGGTCATCGAACGATACAGTCACGTAATGCACATCACGTCGAATGTCGCCGGCCAACTCACCGACGATCGCGACGCGTTCGACGCCCTGGCCGCCTGCCTGCCTGCCGGCACTGTGTCGGGCGCGCCCAAGGTGCGAGCCATGGAGATCATCGACGAACTCGAGCCCCACCGCCGAGGTCCCTACGCCGGCGCCGTTGGGTATATTGACTTTGCAGGCAACATGGATACCTGCATCGCGTTGCGGACGTTGGTGGTCACCGATGGCAACGCCTACGTTCAAGCAGGTGCCGGCATCGTCGCCGATAGTGTCCCCGAAACCGAGTACCACGAAACGCTCAACAAAGCCCGCGGCCTGCTCAAGGCAATCGAAATCACCGAGGGCAGACAGTAGGCAATTGGTCATTGGTCCTTCGTCATTGGTCATTCCCCCTTTACTCCTTTGTCATTCATCGCCGGTAAACTCTTGGTCGCTGCCCGATCGCTCCGCGATCCAAACTTCGCGCGCTCCGTGGTGCTCATGCTCGAGCACTCGCACGAAGGAGCGCTCGGCGTGGTGCTCAACCGGCCGTCGCCAAAGACGGTCGACGATGTCTGGCAGTCGCTCGGTGAGGATCCCGTCGACAACCTCGATCCCGTATTCCTCGGCGGCCCCGTCCCCGGTCCCATCATCGCGGTGCATGCGACCGAAGAGCTGGGCGAAAAACCCGTGATGCCCGGCGTCTATATGTCGGTGCAAAAGGACGTGATCGAGCAGCTAGTCCGCACGCCCGACACGCGTCTGCGACTCTACAGCGGCCACTCCGGCTGGGGCGGCGGGCAACTCGAAGACGAACTCAAAGCCGGCGGCTGGCACACCGCCGACGCCTGCACGCACGACGTGTTCAACACCGCCGACGAAATCGACCACTTGTGGCAACGGGTGCTCGAACGAATCGCGCTGGAAATCATGCTGCCAGGCATCCCCAAAGACGACCTGCCTCCTGATCCCTCCTGGAATTAGGGGAATTGGCGCTGCTGCGCCCGACCCGATCCCAGGTCGTTTTTTCCCGAAAATGTCATAATCGATTCGCTGTGCAAAAACTCCGGCTCCAGCCTCGCATCGCAATCGCGTAAGTAGTTGCCATATCTTCGGTTGCGACTTCGGCATACTTCCTGAGTTCCCAAGTAAATTCCTGGGTGCGTTCCCGGTTGGGAATAAACTCTCTCGTAGTTCTCTCTCCGTCCAGGAGAGGGCTGGGGTGAAGGCGCCTCAACACCCAACACCCAACAAAATGGCGGACGTCCGCCGGGGTGGCGAGTGGCTCAACTCCGCGCAGCAAGAATCGTCTGGCAGGTGGAAGGATGCACTTGAGGTTTCGGTAGGGGGGCAATGCCCTACCCTCGTTGGCCAACACATCCCACAAACACATGCAGTACCAGACAATCCGCCCACGCGGCCGCTACTCAACCAACCGACCGGTTTGCCCCTGTAACCTAACAGATTGAGTGGCTCACTTTCTACAAAAATCGCGCCAGAATTCGGCCACAATTAGTCGATTTCAGGAGCCCCCAAACGGCACAACTCGATGAAGCAGAGGCACGCCTTCGGCGTACGTCGGTCGGCGTGAACCGCCAACCGCACTCCCTTCCTATGCGCCAACAGCGTTGAGTCTTTCATACCAGGGTTGTCCAGCGTAGCCAGGACTACCCTGGGTAAGCTCCTGTCGTTGCCAGGAATGTCGGTCGCCGCGGACGAGGTGTGATTGGGGCGCGTCTTGCCCCAAGCAACCGCGGCTGAGCCACAGCGGGCCTCGACCCAACAAGAAAGGTCTTGACCGACCACCAAAGATTGGGAGCGTTAAACCCCTACTACCGTCGGTATTCAAACCCCGCGAACGCGCCGTGGAATACCATGTCGCGGCTTTGGACGTTGCCTAAGAAGGCGTCGTCGGCGAGTTCGACGCCGTTAACGACTAGCACTTCGTAGCCCGATCGAAGCGCGCAGCAGTTATTGAATTTCCATACGAGTGTAAGCGCCGCTTCTCCGGCAAATGACACCCGGGTGCGTTCAGTTTTTACTCGGTTGCCGGTAGTGGTGGTGGTGCTTTCCACGAATCCCGTTTCGTCGATATCGCCGGTGTCGGGGTCGTCTTCAAGTATTTCGGTGTTGGTCGTTGCCGATTGGATGACGTCGTCGCGGTTGATCAGGTTGCAGTACATGCCGGCGTTGGCGAAACCCTGGATATAGACCTTGCGTGCCACTTTCCACAGGTCGCGACGCACACCGATCTGGAATCCGATGAGGTTGTTGTCGACCTCTGCAACGTGGAGCCGTGTATTGGTAATCGACTGCTCGGAAACCACGAGCGGCGCGCTGGGATACTGCCGCGTGAGGTCTTGGATGTTCTCGTCGAACGAGAAGTAGCGAATTCCGGCGTACGGCTTCCAGACGATGTTGTTCACCGCTTGGAAGTTGACTTCCAACGAGTGGAGGCTCGAGTTGTAATTGAGCGTGCGTCGCTCGTCGACCGCGACGCTAGCTGGCGGGCCCACAACCGGCGGGATAACGACTACCGGTGCGACGACGTTGGCGTTCCACTCCTCGACGCCGGTATACCCGATGGCCACTTCGTAGTTCTTGCACTGGGGCCAGAACGCGGTGGCCAGCAGGCGGACACCGCCGCCATGTCCGAAGTTCTCATATTGGTCGGCGTCGTCTAGTGTGGTGCCAATGGCTGTAGCCAACGGCGCGAGGTCGGTTTTCTCTCGGTACATCATCAAGCCATCAAGAAGAATCCGCCATCGTGGACCGACACGATAGTGGTCGCCGCATCCAGGCCCGGTGCGAAACGGCGAGCCGCCGCATCCCCAATCGTCGTCGCAGCACATGGGGCCTTGGCCTCCGGCAGCACTTAGCTGCTCGTAGTAGTCGCCGTCCGGATATGCGGTGCTACCAACACCCGTGACGGACTCGGGAATGCCGTCGAATAGCATGGTGGTTGGCTGCGAAATTGTGGTCTGAGCGATTGCGCACTGCGTGGCAGCGATTGCCACACTTAAGACGACCAACGAGCGCACCATTTGATTCCGCCGAAGCATGCTTTGCGTCCCCCCCTGTTGGTCACGGCCTGCATTCCCCGATGCCGGTGCGCCCAACGCTCGATGCCGCTGCGCGCTTACCGCGCACGAGCGTTGCACCGCTTACGCAAGAGAAATCGACCAGCGAGGGGGGCGTACGCCACTACGGTCGTTAGAAACGGCAAACTTTCTGGCCCAAGCCAACCGCTGCTAGCATTCAGCCGACTAGAGCGTGCTTCGACTAGCTGTAGCGATATTGCCGCCAACGTAGCCAGGTGCAAACGCAGTAAGCGGGCAGGCTACAGATAGGCGAAGGCCGCTCTAGATTAGCGCCAAACACGCATCGATTTGGTTGTCGGTGCCCACCGTGATGCGAACGCCTTCGGGCCACCCATGGTACGGCATATAACGCACAAACACGCCCTCGGCCTTCAGGTCTTCGTACAATTGCTTCAAGTCGCGGTTGGCATCGATGCACCAGACGAAGTTCGCGTGCGACTGGGTTACTGCGAATCCTTTGCCACGCATCGCCTGCATCAGGCGTGCGCGGGTCGCGACGATCTTTGCCCGATTGTCATGCAGCCACACTTGGTCGTCGATGGCGGCAGTGGCAGCGGCGATCGACAAAGCATCGCAGTTGTACGAATCCTTCACCTTTGCCAACTGCTCAATCACCTGTGGCTGGGCGACGCAAAAACCGAACCGAAGGCCAGCGAGCGCATACGACTTACTCAGCGTACGCGTTACAATCACCCGCTCGTTCGCTCCTACCAGCGCCAAGCAATTGGTGTCGGCAAAGTCGCCATACGCCTCGTCGACCACCAGAGGGCAGGAGAGGGCGTCGGCCAGTTGGGCCATGTCGTTGGGCGGAACGAGCGTGCCGCTCGGGCTGTTGGGATTAGCAACAAACGCCAGGCGCAGCCGATCAGCAGCAGCGGCGAACCTGGATCCGAGCGACCAGTCTTCATCGAAGTCGACCGCGTCCGGCTCGGCGCCTTGAATCTCGGCAAGCGTCTTGTACAGCACGTAGCTTGGGTTGGGATACCGCAGCCGATCGCCTTCGCCAACGAACGTCCTTGTGAGAATCGTGAGCAGGTCGTCGCTCCCATTGCCACACAAAATCCAGTCGGGCGTGATTTGCGGTAAGTCGGCCGAGAGCACCTCGGCGGCCCGCTCGCGAAAGGCATTGGCCGTCGCGTCGGGGTACTTCTGTAAGCCTCCCCCCGCGGCTTGGCGAATAGCCTCGACCACACGGGGCGACGGAGGATACGGATTCTCATTAGTGTTCAGCTTGATGACCTTCGTCCGCCGCGGTTGTTCACCGGGCACATAAGCGGTCATCTGTTGAATAGCTTCGCGAAACATCGAAATCGGCCACTAGGCAGTACTTGTTGCAGAACGAGTACCTATTATGCCCTAGTTGTGCTGGTACCGGAATGTGTCGCATCGTGCGGTCTGGTCGAGTCAGCCTAGATGCGCGGCAACAGCCATAACGCGCGCAGGACTGGTCGATCGTCGTCCGGCCAGCTATTATCACGCCCGGTGAGTCTTCGTCACGCCGCCACGGCGTGCAGATCTGCGGGCAACCTACGCTTCATGCCGAGTCCTATGCCCATCGACGCCAACAATCCGGAAGTTTTCGCCGACACCTACGCGGTCGTTGTCGACAGCGAAGGGACTGTGATCCTTCACCCACGTTACCCCGAGCTAGTGGGTAGCAAGCCGTGGGATTGGGCCATCGAGACCGATCGGGCGCGGTGCCGCGAGTGCTTCGTGCAGGCATGCATGTTTCGCAACGCGCAGGGCCCATTTGAAGTATCCATTCGTCAAGACGACGATACGTATCCGATCAGGTTTAACCTGTTTCCGCTCGACCAAGGCCAGGTGCTGGTCCTCTACACGCGTGTTTTCACGGGCACATTGACTGCTCGCGAGAGGCACGTGCTGGTGCTGGTAGCAGGCGGCGCCAGCCCAGCCCAAATCGCCGAGGCACTTGGAATCACGTCTTCCACCGCCCGCGACCACATTGCCAGCTTGAAAAAGAAGTTGCACATCCACCACACGGAAGGGTTTCGCATGGCCGCCCACCACTTCGGTTTAGGGAAGGACGGTGGATCGGCGTCCGTCGACCCTGAGTTGCAAGGCGACAGTCGCAAAACACCCGATGCAGGTGAACGATGAAAAGGATAAGGATGGTGCATGCGGCAACTTGGGTCCTTCTGGTGCTTGGCATTCCGGGGTCAACCGGGGAAGCGAACGATGCGGGAGTGACGCCACTTGCCAATGCGCATGCTCACAACGATTACTACCACGCTCGACCATTGCTCGATGCGCTCGATCACGGCTTCTGTAGCGTCGAGGCAGATGTTTTCTTAATCGACGGCAAGTTGTTGGTCGGACATAGCCTATTCGAGTTGGACGAGCGGCGAACGCTAGAGTCGACGTACCTCGACTCACTTGCCAAGCGCGTAGCAGCCAACGACGGCCGCGTGTTCCAGGATGGCCCCGTGTTCACGCTGCTTGTCGACATCAAGCGCGACGGGCCCAAAGCCTATAGCCGATTGCGCGAGGTGCTTGCCAACTACGACGACATGCTTTCGTGCGTCATCGACGGCGAATTCACCGAACGCGCCATTCAGGTGGTGGTTTCCGGAGAGCGCCCCATGCAAGAGATTGAAGCCGACAATCGTCGCTTTGTTGGCATCGACGGCCGGCTGAGCGACCTGGAATCCGACAAACCTGCGCACTTGATGCCGCTCATCAGCGACCGCTGGGGTTCGCACTTTACCTGGAACGGCGAGGGCGAATTTCCTGCCGAGCAGCGAGACAAGCTCCACGAAGTAGTCGACCAAGCTCACGCCGCTGGCCGCCGAATCCGCTTCTGGGCCACGCCCGAGTCGCCGGCCGTATGGCAAGAGCTACGCACAGCGGGCGTCGATCACATCAATACCGACAAGCTTGGCGAGCTACAAGCCTTCTTGCTCGGACGCGAACGATAGAGCGCCCTTCGCCTATCTGTAGCGTGCCCGCTTACTGCGTATGCATCTGGCTACGTTGGCCTGCATCGACGAATCATGCAGATTCGCCTGCTTTGGCCGCTTTGCCAGACTTGACTCGTTTGCGCCAACATCGCTACAGCTAGCCGAAGCACGCTCTAGTCATTCGTGCAGCTTTCGCAGCTCATCGGCCAGGATGCGAACGCCCTCATCCACAACCGCTTCGGACTGTGAAAACGTGAGGCGAATGCACTGGCGGCGGTGGGGCCAGTCGTCGTGCGCATCGAGACCGAAGAAGAAATACTCGCCCGGCACGATTAGCACGCCGCGCTGTTTGAGCCGGGCGTAGAGCTCGCGCGTGGGAATGGGTAACTCGGGGAACCATAGCCACAAGAAGAAGGCTCCCTCGCTGCGGTGCACCAAGTATGGGAAGTCGTCTGCGAAGTGTTGCGCTACCAAAGACTGAGCGAATTGCGACTTCTGCTGATAGTAGGGCCGAATCACTTCGCGTGAGAGTTGGTGCAGCTCGCCGCTGTCTAGCAGCGGCTCGACGATCGCCTGCCCGACGTTGTTGTTCGCCAATCCGACGATACCGGTCATCGAGCGAATGCGGCTGGCGATTTGTTCGTCGGCCAGCACAATGCCGGTCCGCGTACCCGGGAGCCCGAGCTTCGACAAACTAAACGACATGACCATGCCGCGATTCCACACCGGCGCGATCGACTCGAACACCGCGCCGGGAAAGGGGGCGCCATAGGCGTTGTCGACCAGTAGCGGGATTTCCCGCTCGGCAGCTAGTGCGGTGAGATGGGCGATCTCATCGTCGGTTAGGACGTTGCCGGTAGGGTTGGTGGGACGGCTAACGCAGATCGCGGCGGTGTCGTCGGTGACCTCGATCGCATCGAAATCGATTCGATACTTGAACGTGTGCTCATCGAGCTTCTCGATCCGCGGATGGAAGCTGCGAAAGACGTTCTCGGCAAGCCCTTGATCGGAATAGCCGATATACTCGGGCACAATCGGCAGCATCACGTGGCGCTGCCCGCCATTAGGCGTCTCGCCGGCCAGCAGGGCGAACAGGAAGAAGAACGCCGTTTGCCCACCGTTGGTCACGACAATGTTGTCGGGGCCGACATCCCACCCATAAATGTCGTTCAAGGCTGCAGCAAACGACTCGCGAAACTTGGGACTGCCCGCCGGTCCATCATAGTTGGCCAGCATGCGGTTGCAATGGTCCTCGTCGTCGACGATCGCCTGGAAGCGCTCCCGCCACACGCCCAGTATCTCTGGGATGTGAGCCGGATTTCCTCCGCCCAGCATGCGCATCTCGCCCGGCCCGGCCATCGCCGCCCCAAGGTCGTCCATCAGCTCCACAATGCCGCTATGGCCCGATAGTCGCTCGCCAATTTTTGAAAGCTTGAGATTCACCGGGGGCACTCGAGAGCAGTTGGAAACGCGTCGATGTTCAGCAAAGCTTGATCATTGGTTATCCTGTGGATTCTGTAAATCCGCCTCAGGTTCGCAGGAAGCCAGCAAAACATCATGAAGATTATTGCAGCCATGAGCGAGGACCGCGTAATTGGGCATGGCGACGGTATGCCGTGGGACGTGCCCGAGGAGTATGAGCAGTACCTCGAACTAACCCGCGGCACGACCCTGCTGATGGGGCGGCGGAGCTACGAAATTTTTGGCAGCGACAGCACTGCAGACAACCTGATCGTTCTCAGCCGGTCGCCTCAGCCGGTCGCCGGCGCGACAGTTTGTCGAACGCTCGCGGCCGCTTTAGACGCGGCTGCTGCGTTCGGCAAACCCATTTTCAGTGGTGGCGGCGCTAAGGTTTACGCACAAACCATCCCGCTGGCGGCCGAAATGCTGCTCTCGACCATCAAAGGCGACTGGCGAGGCGACACTTATTTCCCCGAGTTCGATCCCTTCGATTGGAAGGTGACCGAGGAGCGGGACGAGGAACGGTATTTGTTTCGGCGGTGGGTACGGCGGACGTGAGCCAAAGGCTCTTGCCTAGATCGTTCAGATTTCCACCGCGCGCTTCTTCAAACCCAGAAACGCCAATATGGAAATGGCGAATATCGACGTCAGCCCAACCGACGGCGGCTCTGGAATCAGCCTAGCAAACTCGGAGGGGACATGGTCGAGATTGGTCGCGAATAGGTAGTAGAAGTCAATGGTTCGTGTTTCACCAACCTGTAGCTCTGGAAAATAATACCCTGTGACCAACTGGACATCACCGGTCGCAGATGTGTTGTCTAGGAAAAACGGTGCGGCACTTCCATCCCACTGCCGAGCTTCAAATACATGAATCCCGTCCAAATCCGCTGTGGAAGCGACGGTGGCGACAAGTAGGGAGTTTACACGCCGGGTTGCATGCAATACACGTGTTCTTGGATCGTACGTTGCAACTTCGTCAAACGCTGTATATGGCAAGTCGGCATCGACCGCTGTCCAAATCGCTAGCGGAAGGGGATCCGTCGGCTCCTCACCAACACGTCGCGGCAACCCAGAATCGCTCAATCCCATGGTTAACGATGCGTGGACAACTGCCGTCGTGTCGCCTAGTCCTTCCAGCCCACCGAGAAGTTGCACCTCCAAGTCAACGTGGGGAACCGGATAACCCTCTGGGCTAGAAATCCGCAAGTACGCCGGATCCTCTACGTCGTGTTCGACCGAAACGAGTGAGCGGTAATGCGCAATAGCACCGAGGTCTACACCTCGTCCACGGTATCTCGGATTCTCATGCGAATAGTACCAACGAATCGTTCCACCAGAACCGTCTATCAGTGTGTCTGAAATCACGGCGCCGTCGAGCCCTATGTGTCGGTTCGGAAAGTCATCTATGACAAACGTCGTCGAAAACGAGTCCTTGGTAAGTTCCCAGCTGTCTTGGGCTATGGCCGCGACAGGCAACACCAACGCTAAGAACAGCAAGAGTACTCGAAGTTGGATCATGCTTGTATCGCGAGTTGGTCGGTCGGGGGCGACGGTCTGGATGGCAATATCCTAAATGGCGGCTTGCAATCGTGCAATCATGCGAATCAATGATCACACCCCACGCTTAGGCTTCGGAATCCGCCCTGTCGCCCTACGCGAGCCGCCGTCGCCGTCGTCCAAATTGCGCTGCTTCGCGCCGCGGCGGCCGCGTTTGACTTTGCCTTTGCGCTCCTTCACCGAGTCGACCGGTTGGCCGACGCTGTCGCGCATCTGGCCGATGCGGTCGCGAATGGCCGCGGCGCGTTCGAACTCCATCGCCTCGGCTGCTTCGTACATCTCCTTTTCGAGTTCGGCAATGTACTCCTCGGTGATGTACTGCGTCTCGTCGCCGCGGCCTACCGCTGCGTTGGCGGCGGCGTGAGCCTCTTGCTCGGCTTCGATACCGGCGCGGATGGCCTTGGTGACGGTTTGTGGCGTGATGCCGTGGGCCTGGTTGTACTCTTGCTGGAGTTTGCGACGCCGCTCGGTTTCGTCGATCGACCGCTGCATGCTGTCGGTCACCTTGTCGGCGTAAAGGATGACTTTTGAGTTCACATTTCGCGCGGCTCGACCGATTGTTTGCATCAGCGAGGTTTCGCTGCGGAGGAAGCCTTCCTTGTCGGCGTCGAGAATCGTCACCAGCGATACTTCAGGCAAGTCGAGTCCCTCACGAAGCAGGTTGACGCCCACTAGCGCTTCGAAACGGCCTTGCCTGAGATCTCGCAGCAGTTCCACGCGCTCGAACGCATCCAGCTCGCTGTGCAGCCACTTGCACAGCACGCCCTGCTCACACAAGTAAGTCGACAGGTCCTCGGCCAATCGCTTGGTGAGAGTGGTCACGAGCACCCGCTCGCCAATGGATGCCCGCTCTTTGATTTGTTCGAGCAAATGTGGAACCTGGCCGCGGGCTGGCACCACTTCGATCACGGGATCCAACAGCCCGGTTGGACGAACGACCTGCTCGACGACCTCGCCGCCGGTTCGTTCGAGTTCCCACGGGCCAGGCGTCGCCGATACGTAAACCACTTGCTTGGCCCGCTCGTGCCACTCGTCGAACTTGAGCGGGCGATTGTCGAGAGCGCTAGGCAGTCGGAACCCGTGTTCGACGAGCGTGGTCTTACGCGCCCGATCGCCATTATACATGGCGCCGATCTGTGGAATCGTGGCATGCGACTCGTCGATGAATAACAGATAATCGTCGGGGAAGAAGTCGAACAGCGTGTTCGGCGGCGAGCCGGGCGGACGGCCGCTAAGCGGTTGGCTGTAGTTCTCGATGCCGGGGCAGTAGCCCATCTCGAGCATCATCTCGATGTCGTACCGTGTGCGGGCATTGAGCCGCTGCGCTTCGAGCATCTTGCCCTGTTCTTTGAACAGCGTTAGGCGGCCCGTAAGCTCTTTGCGAATTTGATCGACCGCGTTTTCGATGCGTTCCTCCGGAAGCACAAAATGCTTTGCCGGGTAAACGTAAATCTGCCGCAACTTGTCGATCACCGTGCCGCTGGTAGGGTCGATAATCGAGAGTGCTTCGACTTCGTCACCCCAGAGCTCGATTCGGTAGGCGAACTCTTCGTAACTTGGCCAAATCTCGACCGAGTCGCCGCGCACGCGAAACTTACCGCGCTCGGGATCAAAATCCTTCCGCTCGTACTGGATATCGATCAGCTTGGCGAGCACGTCATCGCGCTCCACGACTTGCCCCACCGCGAGGCCGATCATCATCTGCTTGTAGTCGTCCGGCGAACCCAGGCCGTAGATGCAACTGACACTGGCTACCACAATCACGTCGCGACGGCTCACCAGCGAGCTGGTAGTAGCCAGTCGCATGCGGTCGATTTCCTCGTTGATCGAAGCATCTTTTTCGATGTAGATGTCGCGCTGGGGGATGTAGGCTTCCGGCTGATAGTAGTCGTAGTAGCTCACAAAGTAGCTCACCGCGTTGTGCGGGAAGAACTCTTTGAACTCGCCGTAAAGTTGGGCCGCCAGAGTTTTGTTGTGCGAAAGCACCAGGGTGGGCCGCTGCACCTGCTGAATGATGTTGGCCATGGTGAACGTCTTGCCGGACCCGGTGACGCCCATTAGCACTTGCTCGCGGCGGCTGTCTTGGAGCCCATCGACCAACTGGCGAATCGCCTCGGGTTGGTCGCCGGCTGGATCGAATTCAGAGGTAAGCTGGAATTGAGGCATGCCATTCCTTGCCGTCAGCAGAGCGTTGCGGAGAGTCCCGTATTCTACCCGCCCGACATTCCTTTAACCACCTTGGGCCCAAGCGTCCCGCAATTCCGCTAAGTCGTTACCTCAGCAAGCGACTGCACCACTTGGTGCCCGTGTCCAGAATCCACCTCGGCATTGCCCGGCCGCACACACAGTCCTGTTTGCATACCGGCCGATTTGGCAGCGTCGAGTTCGGCGACCACGTCGCTAAGGAACAGGATCTCCCCCGGCGCCAGTCCCCAATCGTCCGCTAGTCGCGTATAGCTTGCCGCTTCCCGCTTGCTTCCGATCTTGGTGTCGTAATGACCTGTAAAGAAATGCAGCAAATCGCCCGACGTGGTGTGGCCAAAGAACAACTGCTGGGCGTGTACGCTGCCGGATGAGTAAATCCGCAGGTCCACCCCCAGCTGTTGCCAGCGGTGGAGCGCCGGGGCGACGTCGTCGAATACGTGAGCGACGAGTTCGCCGCTGTCGAAACCCGACTCCCAAATGAGTCCCTGCAGTTGCTTCAGGCCGGTTGCTTTCACGTCGGCATCCATCAGCGCGATGACTTCCGATTCGAATACGGCCTGCTCCGCTTCGGCGGCGGGTTGTCCGGAGTCGGTTGCCACCTGTTTACGAACGTCGTCGAGTGCCGGCGAATCCCAGTGGTCGTCGAGATAGGACGCCATTCCGTTGCGGGCGAACGGAAACATCACATCGTACACGTAGGATATGGCCGAGGTAGTGCCCTCGACATCGAGCAGAATGCCAACCCCGCCAAACACGATCACAGTTCGACTACCGGTTTGGTTTTCGTTTCGCCTGGGACATACGACGGCCCCCAACATACGGGTGGGTGGGCGTCGTGCACGGCGCCTTCGACGTAGTGCGGTGTCCAACCGCTGGCGTCTTCGAACAGCCGAATGCAGCGAATGTGCCGATCGTCGCATAGGTGGAACCAGTGCTTGGTGCCCGCCGGTACGTTGATCAAGTCACCCGCTTCCACCTGAATCGAGAATACGGGCGCGTCATCGGGGTGAATCCAAAACACCCCGCGACCTTCGACCGTGAAACGCACTTCGTCTTCACTGTGCGTATGCTCTTTGTCGAACTTCGCGAGCATTTCGTCGAGATTCGGCGTATCGGGCGATACGTTGATCACGTCGGCCGTGACATACCCTCCACGCTGCTTGAGCCGCTCGATTTCGGGTTTGTACTCCGCCAGTATGTCCTCAGCGGTTGATTCCGTGGCGAGCCGCCCTTCCACAGGCCAGTGTTCGTACCATATGCCAAGCGGCGCAAGAAACTGACTCACTTCATTGGCGTCGTCGATGCGACGGGCAGTGTCGGTCACGGTAATCGTAGCCATGGTCAATCGTCCGTAAACAAGGGTTAGTTAGTCTGGCCAAATTCCGTGCGTCCCACGCACTCGAACAGAAACTCGAAGATCTCGATGTGGCGACGCGCCGCAGCCAGGTCGCGACCCCATGCGTACAGCCCATGCTTTCGAATCAAGAATCCGTGCTCAATCGGCTGGCGCGGGTCGTTTAGCCGAGCGCGCAAATCGTCGGCCAGCGTGGCAATGTCCTGGGTGTTGTCGAATATCGGCACCCAGATCTTTGTTTCGTGCGTCGTAATGCCTTCGAGGCCCTTGAGCATCTCGAAGTCCGCAATTTCCAGCCCACCGCTCTCAAAGTAATGGTCTGAGAGCAAGGTGCCCCACACCGAATGGGTGTGCAACACGGCCCCGACGTCGGGCAACTCGGCCAGGGCGACGTGCAACAGGGTTTCGGCCGATGGTTTGTTCGACGCCGCGAATCCGTCGTCGGGGTGGTCGATGCGGACTCCCGAGCCATCGACTCGCACGAAATCGTGCTGGGTAAGGCGTCCCTTGTCTTTTCCGCTGGCGGTCAGCAGCAACTCCAGCGGATCCTTTTCAACTACCACGCTGTAGTTGCTGCTCGTGCCAAGCGACCAACCTTGTTCGTGAAACTGACGACCCGTTTCGCGCAGGTCGTCTATCCGTGCTCGCTTGGCGCAGGTCTCGGCAACAATCTGTCGCTCAACTTCAGCGGGATCGATGTCGACGGTGGTAGTACGCCCTGGCATTCGCTTAACTTCCGTCTATGGATCTCTCGGTCGTTGGAGGCACCACTCTGTGTGCGAGTATACGCTTTTCGGTGCGCTTTCCAAACCGACCCCGGCGGCGAACGCCTAGGTCGCAACTGTCTGGACGGCCAAAGACGTGGGAAATGCCTTTGTCCCCTGGGCTACATGGTTGTTACACTGACAGGCTTGGCGCCGTGACTTCAGTGGCGTAGATGCTGCGATGAGCTTCGCAAACCACTACCAGCGAGAGGAATCATTGAGATGGTAACTAGAAGAGATTTTGGCAAGCAACTCGCTGCCGCGTCGGCAGGGGGCACGCTTCTTGGCAGCATGGCGGTCAGCGCCGAGGTGGCAACAACTAGCACCGCGGCAACCGCGGCAGCGATGCCACCCAACCCGATCGCGATTTCCACGTACTCGTTCTGGCGCTTTCGCGACGACCCCGCCGACAGGCTTTCGATCGAGCAATGCATCGACGAATCGGCGCGAATGGGATTCGATGCGGTGGAAATACTGCACATACAAATGTTCGATGATGAATCGCCCGCCCGGCTACAAGACTTGAAGCGGCGAGCGCTAGTCAACGGTTTGGACTTATGTGGTTTCTCGACGCACCAAGGATTCGTTTCGCCCGACGCCGACAAACGGCAGCAGAATATCGACCATACGATTCGTTGCATGCAACTCGCGCATGAGCTTGGCATCCCCACCATGCGCGTGAACACGGGGCGGTGGGGCACATCGAAGGACTTCGACGCGTTGATGGCCAATCGCGGCATCGAACCAGTGCTACCGGGCCACACCGAGAAGGAAGGCTACGGGTGGGTGATCGACAGCTTCGAGAAACTCCTGCCGGCGGCTGAGAAGTACGGCGTGTTGCTCGGCTTAGAGAATCACTGGGGACTGGGGCGGACAGCGGAAGGCGTAATGAGGATCGTCAACTCGATCGACTCGCCTTGGTTACAGGTGACCATGGATACGGGCAACTTCCTCGAGGATCCGTACGACCAACTCGAGGTACTCGTTCCAAAGACCGTGTATGTTCAAGCGAAGACCTATTATGGCGGTGGGGTGTGGTACAGCGTAGACCTCGACTACCCACGGATCGCCAAGCTGCTTCGCGATCATGGTTATCGAGGCTACATCGCTCTGGAATTCGAGGGAACGGCCCCGTGGAAAGAAGCGATTCCGAAGAGCTTGGACTTGTTGCGGTCGGCTTTTAGTGGTTCGAGTTGAGTAGCGGCCGACAATGCGCAAACTACCAACGCTCGAGCAGATTGGCGAAGTGCCCAAGACCTTCACCGGCACAATCCCGGTCGACTACTTAGACGAGATGGGTCACATGAACGTCATGTGGTACACCTACGTGTACAGCCAAGCGATTCGCCACGTACTTGAATCAGTAGGCCTCGATCGCGAGTACATCGAATCGCAGCGTAAGGGCACGTTTGCCATGGAGAAGCACCTGCGCTATCTGGCTGAAGTGCGAGTTGGCGAGCAGGTGTCGGTTTACACCAGAGTGGTCGATCGACAGGGCAGTCGATTCCACCTAATCCAGTTCATGGTAAACGACAGTCGGACCCGACTCGCATCGACGATGGAAACGGTGAGCACGCACGTCGACCTTACCGAGCGGCGAAGTGCGCCGTTCCCGCCGGAGATTGCCGCAGAATTCGACGGCTTGGTCGCCCGGCACCAGAGGCTCAAATGGTCGTCACCATTGTGTGACGTTATGAGTTTGCACCGTAAGTAGGTGTCGTTCAACCAGGCAGCGGATTCGCCGACGGGAACGTAGCCCAAAGCCGACAACAAAATTGCGAGCATCATGCCTACCAGCCGTCACGACATCGAGACGATTCTGACATGCGAAATGTCGGAAGCCGATGCCCTGGCTATTGCAGAACTGCTGATCACGGTGTGGCCCAAGAAGGATGTCACTCCGTCAGACCGAGCGGTCGTGCTACGAACGGATCGAGGCGACTCGCACGTGTCCAAAGACGTTGCTAGCCGATCACTGATTATTCGCGACGGAACACAAGTGATTGCTCATGCGGCTGTGTTCCCGCGCACGGTTGGCACAACCATGGGCGATCTGACCATTGCCGCGTTGGCGTCGGTATGCACCGCACCTAACTATCGAGGCCATCATCTGGGCGAGGCGATCGTTCGTCGTGCCTGGCAGGCGGTTGACGAAGGGCGAATTCCTTTTTCATTGTTTCAAACTAGCGAGCGGGTCCGTAGGTGGTATCAACAATTGGGCAGTACGGCGGTCGACAATCAGATCGTCAACTCCAACGCCGAAGATCCACGGAGTTGCCCATTCAAAGATGACTGCATTATGCGTTATCCTGCCGATCGGCCTGGCTGGCCCGACGGCGAGATCGATCTGCGAGGCCCTGGTTACTAACAGTGACAAATCAAGCTCGCGTTGGATCGATTGTCGGCTTCCATCAACGTATCGTGCGCGCCAGTCGTTCGACCTTGGAATATTGGAACCGGGTGTGAGCCGATTGTCTGGAACCAGAGAGCGAGTCTCGCGATGGGCTTTTGCCGTCGCGACTGCGTTTTCGTTCATAAGCCTGGCTCAATTCGGTTTGGCAGTGATAGGGATCGATTGGGCGTTTCGCTCGAGTCTTGCCGGAATTGGGAGTATCGCCGTCGTTGCTGGGTTGCTGTTTGGGGTGGCATTAGTCCTTCGGCCCTTAAGGTGGCGGCGCTCCGTGTGGTGCTGTGTCGGTCTGGCGGTCGCCGCCTTTTGGGTGGTCGTGTTCCCCCCACGGTACGTACTGTGGATCGGCGATCGCTCGACCTCTGCACGATTTCAGTTTCCAGTCAGCGAAAAGGTCGTCGCGCTCTCGATCGACGACGGCTTAGATCGAGAAACGACGCCCGTGATTCTTGATGTGCTCGAGCGGCACAAAGCTTGCGCCACCTTCTTTGTGCTGGGCGATACGCTCACGGACAGCACGGCCGAGATTGCCAATGCGATTGCAGCCAACCACGAATTGGCCAACCATCAAATGGCCGACCAGCCCGGATGGAAGATGTCGCCAAGCGACTTCGAGCAAGACGTGAGCGAAGCCGGCGCGGTCATCCGCGAATACCAGCAGCCAATATGGTTTCGCCCTGGAGGCGGCTTTTTCACTCCGGAGATGTCGCAAGCTGTGGCTCAGCAGAATCTGTGCCTGGCACTTGGTTCGGTTTATCCGTGGGACAGCCACCAGAGTTCCACGGAGTTCACGAGCGACTACATTCTCGGCCGCGTTTTTCCAGGCGCCATCATCGTGCTGCACGATGGAGGGGATCGTGGTCGTCGAACGGCTGCTGTGCTTGATAAGGTCCTTCCGCATCTTGTTGCGAAAGGGTATCGCGTCGCCACTCTGAGCGAAGTCGCCGAAATTGCCAATCAGCGGTGACTTGGCTTGTCCCGTTTTGGGCTACTCGGCCAATTGGATGCTCATTTCCACTTCACCCGAGTTATCCGACAGGCTGTGCCAGTCGTCCTGGCAGCGAACATAGAGATCGCCGTCGCTCGGGGCGGTGAATGTCGTCTCGGTGCCAAGATCGAACGGTGAGGAGAGGGCGAAGTCGTTCATCAGCACGCCAACCAGCCGCCCTCGGCCGTCCTCCTCGCCGATGGCCGACAAGGAGTTGCCTTTGGCCGAGAGTTTCCACTCTCCTTCTGCCTTCGCTGCATAGGTTTCGCTTGCAGAGAGTCGAGCACCCGTCGGTTGCCAACCCGCCTTCGCAAGCACTTTCGATTTCACCGAGCGGCCGCCCCGAAGTGGAACGAACCGTCGGCCCCATTGCCACGCGGCGAGTCTTGCGTCGTATCCGTTGTCGAGCGCCAACAAGAACTGATCGTACTCGAAGGAGATTTCCCGCTCGACGTCGCCGTACGCAGCCGCGAACGACGCGCCTTCTTGCTCGGTCATAAGGGCGATGGCGAGCGGCTTGAACCGATCGGAGTAATTTGGGTTATTGGCCAACAAGTGGCATAACGCCCATCGCCAAGCGTAGTCTTGCCACCCGCCCGCCGAGGTGCGTCCCGGTAGGGCAATTTCGGCCAATGTGCGTTTGGGAGTGGCGTTCTTGAGATACTGTAGCACCATGGGGTCGATATTGACGGCCACTTCATCAGACTTCCAATACTGCCCCATTTCGGCCACACCCTCGGCCAGCCACGTTGGACCTGTCGATCCGAAGGTCAACGTGCAAAATGCGTGGGTACTCTCGTGCTGCACCACGCCGTGATCGTCGCAGCTGTACACGATTGCCTCGACTTGCGAGCCACTTCGACGGGAGAAGCAAACCCCCGCTCCTTCCTCGATTTTCGCGATTCCGGCGGGCTCGGTCAGCATGCCTTGTGGCCATTGGGAGAGATCGTGGACTATGTACGCTTGCACAAGTCCCGTAGGACGAGCGCCGAAGTACTTGCTGAGCAACGTCACCATTCTTTCCAACTTCTCCGTGAGAATGGCTGCTTGTCGTTCGGAGATATCGGTTTGGATCATGAAGTGCCGCGAACGAATCAATCGAGGCGGAACCGGTTCGTCTGACAGTCTTCGGTGCTTGAGCGCCAACTCGTCGTCGAACGTTCGCTGTGTTGAAGAAGCCGTCGACATGCTGACTCGCAGTTTACGAATTACTCGGTCGCCCGTGTTTAGGTTGGCGACAACGGCTTGTTCCACTACAGCCCCGGGTGCTGCGGCACGGTGGTCGGCGCTCTCGCTGCGAATCTCTGCTTTAGCGGCGATGGGAATCGACAGAATCTTCTTTCGCACATAGTCGTTGCGCGGAACCTGTAGCAGCAACCGATTCTTCGCCAGTCGGCTGAAGCTGCCAACGATCTGGCACGTGACGAAATCACGAGCATTGGCCGGTTCGTCTTGGGGATAGACTCCCGGCGATTGGTCGTTTGCCGAGATGCGCCAAACGGCGTTCGCCGCGCCATCGACTTCTCCTCTTCGGTTGAGCGGCACCTCCAACTTGATGGAATCGTCGCGCTCGAGCGAGTCAATCGTATAGCGTCCGACTACATGGACTTCGGCGGGAAAGCGGAGTGCTGCACCGCCGGTTAGCGCGACGCCCCGCTTGTCTGGCGATTGGATCAGCAGGTTGTGGAGTTGTCCGCTGTCGTCGCGGATGGCGATGCGGGAGTCGCTGAGCGAGACCACGGTGCCGGAGATTTCTTCCTCTTCTTGGATGACGATTTGCGCTGCCACCGAGCCTGCGACCAAGAGCGCAATGCCAACAAGTGCGAATGCCGCTGTGTAGGTTCTATGCATGATTCGCTTGCCTCTACTCACCCACACCATTGTGAAGCATCGCTTCAATCGCCGCCACTGCGGCGTCGTTTCCGTCGAATTCCTCACGCCTTCCACAAAGGTTGGCACGATATTCGTCGGTGGCGCGCAAGAAGTCATCCAGTTGTGACTTGTTGACCTTTTCGATTGCCGCCCAGTCGCCGCCTCCAAGCTTCTTAAGAAAATGGGCATTGATGCACTGCTCGAAGTGCTTGCCCTCGGGAAGGGCGAAAAACGGTTTGCCCAGATAAAGCGCCTCGCCGAGTAACTGATTTCCCGCCGCCGCGACGACCGCTCGACACGACACCAATGCTTTGGTAAAGGAAGCTTCGTCGACTTCGAAGAACTCTACTTGATCGTGTGGCGAGCGAGATCCCAGGCCGTACACGCGAACAGGTGTCCCGAGGTTGGCCAACATGTCCACTACCCGTTCGGGTGTCTGTCGGCGAAGGTAGGATAGGATGAAGTCGCCGTCGGTTGGTTCGCGACCGCGGATCGTCGGTCTCAGCATCGGACCAACTTGCACGACGTCTTCGTGCCCTTTGCGCAGCGGCGGATGGAAGAACCCTGACACCACGGTCTTCTGCTGACCGATGCCAAACATCCGAATGGCAAGGGTCATGCTCTTCGCCCACGCGCGCAGCCATAACGGAAGTGCGGACAAGTCGTAGGCGATCAAGAAGTGTTGATGGTCGAAGCTCAGCACCGGCACGCCAGTTCGATGGGCCGCGCGAGCCATTAGCGGCTCGAAATCGCTAACGACCAACTGTGGCTGCTCGCCGCGGATGTCTTCAACGAGCGGCTCAACGAGTTTGTTCTGGCCCCACCACATGGCGAGCCCTTCGCGAATTGTCTTGGTCAGGTCGAGTCGTTTGCCGGTGTAGTGGAACTTAAGCCCAGGTATCGCACGCACTGCAACGTCGTCGGAGTCGCCATATTGCTTCTCCAGAAACTCCAGGGCATCGTGCGACGTGTACAGCACAATTCGATGCCGATCGCGCAGTTGCTCGACCACCGTCCGCGCGCGGGCGGCGTGTCCACGCCCTTCGCCCATGATGCTGTAGAAGATCGTGGCCACGTGAGTTGCGAGGGCTTTCGGTGCAAATCAAAGATTCAGTTCTACCAATGGAAAGCGGCAACGAGTTACTTGCTGGCGCGAACTCGCCGCGTGACACTTGCCGCGTGGGCCGTCAGGCCTTCTTTGTTGGCCATCGTCAGCACATCGTCAGCTACTGATCGGAGATTCGCTTCGGTGTAGCTGATCACGCTGTTGGTCCGTAGGAAGTCGTTGCTCGAAAGACCACTCGCGAAACGGGCGGTCGCGCCTGTCGGTAATACGTGTGACGGTCCAGCCACGTAGTCGCCGACCGCCACAGGGGCGTGAGGTCCCAGGAACACCGCGCCGGCGGCGCGAATTTGGGTCAGCATCTCTTCTGGATCGCTGCAGGTAACGTGCAGGTGTTCGGTAGCCAAGTGATCGGCCAGTTTGGCGGCTTCGCTACGGTCGCTGACCAGAATAAGCGCACCAAACTCCTCGATCGCTTGCCGTGTAAGATCGCTACGCGAAAGTTCGGCCAGTTGTGCGTCGACCGCCTGATCGACCGCATCGATGAGCGGTGGGTGCCAGGTGATGAGCACGCTGGAACCTGGTGAGTGTTCCGCTTGCGCAAGTAAGTCAGCGGCAGTCCATTCGGGATCGGTCGAGTCATCGGCGATCACAATCACCTCGCTCGGGCCGGCAATCGAGTCGATGTCGACATCGCCGAACACGAACTTCTTCGCCAGTGCGACAAACAAGTTGCCTGGGCCAACGATTTTGTCCACCGCACGAATCAATGCACCGCCGCGATCTTCCGTCGGCGCTTCGGCATCGTTCACGCCGTATGCCAGCGCGGCCACGGCTTGGGCGCCGCCCAAACGATAGACTTCGGTGATGCCAAGTTCGTGGCAGGTCGCGAGCAAGTCTTGATTGTAACTGCCAAACGGCGTAGGTGGGGCGACGACCACTAGTTCCTTCACGCCTGCAGCTTGCGCCGGAACGGCCGTCATCAGTACGGTCGACGGATAAGCGGCCGCGCCACCTGGAATACACAAGCCGACGCGCTCGAGCGGCAAGTAGCGCTGCCTAAGATAGCCACCGTGATCGAGCCGCAGGGTCGTGTCGCTGTGCAGGATGGCCGTCTGAAACCGGAGCACATTCTCGCGGATTCGACGTACGGTAGTCAGAAACACTTCGTCGGCCGCGGCATGAGCACCAGCTAGCTCGTCGGGCGCTACTCGTATCGTCTCGGCCGACAGCTTTGCTCCATCGAGCTTAGCGGTGTACTCCAGCACGGCAGCCAGTCCGCGCTTCTGGACATCGCGGCAAATGCGTTCGATCACATCGACCGGCGTAAGCGGCTCGCCGAAGACCTCGATCGTCTTCTTTCGCCCAGCCTCACTTACCACATCGCCCGTCTCGGGAGCGAGTTTGGCGCGGAGCGTCGCGATTTTCTGGGCAGCGTTGGGCTGGGAGGTATCGATGCGAAGCATTGTGGTGCGAAGGGCGTGGACTGGACTCAAGCGATCAAACTCGGAGGCGTCGTCAGGCTTGTGCTCTGACGGCTGGTCACGTTACTTCGTATGATACACGTGCACCCGCCAACGTCCCCAGCCCCCAACGCAGAGCCTGTGGCAATGATCGACTTACGTAGCGACACCGTAACCCAACCGGACCCCGAAATGCGGCAGGCGATGGCCAAGGCGGAAGTGGGTGACGACGTGTTTCGCGACGATCCGACCGTCATCGAACTCGAGCGGCGGGTGGCTGAGCTACTGGGTATGGAGGAAGCCCTGTTCGTTCCCTCTGGCACCATGGGCAACCAGCTCGGAGTCCGGGTCCACTGCCGACCGGGCGACGAGTTCCTGTGCGACTCACAGTGCCATATCTATCACTACGAACAAGCGGCCTACGCTCAGTTGTTTGGTGTTGCGACCCAGCCGATAGAGACCCACTACGGTTTGCCCACCATCGACCAGCTAGCACCGCGCGTGCGAGGGGCCGACATTCACCACGCCCGCACGACACTGTTGTGTTTGGAAAACACCCACAATCGATTCGGTGGTGTGGTGCTCGATTGCGCCAGTGTTTCCGAACTGTGCGATTGGGCGAAGGGGGCCGGACTAGCGCGGCATCTGGACGGTGCAAGATTGTGGAACGCCTGCGCGGCGATGGATAGATCGCCTGCTGAGATCGCCGGCCACTTCGATACGGTGAGCGTTTGCTTCTCCAAAGGCTTGGGCGCTCCCGTCGGTTCGGCGCTCGTTGGGCCGGCAAGCAAGATCGCGGAAGCTCGACGCGTGCGTAAGGCGCTCGGCGGTGGTATGCGGCAGTGCGGCATCCTGGCCGCTGCGGTACTCTACGCTTTGGAATACAACCTGCCAAAGCTCGCAAAGGACCACAGGAAGGCGGAAGTGGTACGCCGAGCCATCGATGCCGCGCCGCATGTGACCGTGGAACGCCCAGGGCACAGCCTCACCAATCAGGTTTACTTCGAGGTCGACTCAGAGTGGGGCACCGCGGAGCAGTTCGTCGAGCGGGCGGAGGAAGCGGGTGTGGCGATGTTTGCCATCGGCCCGCAGCGCGTCCGAGCAGTGCTTCACTTGGGTGTTTCAGAGGACGAAGCGCAGACCGCAGGCGACGTGCTGACATCGATTGCCGCTGGTCCCGCCCTCGGGGCGAGAGCGCCGCGATTCAGCGACTAGAGCGACTACTAGGTCCTCCGTCGTCGACCTTTTGCGGAAGAAAACCGCATATTTTTCGACGGACGGTCTACCAGCATTTGCATTTCTTTCGGGTTGCTGAGAGAATGTGGTTCCCACCTTGGCAGTGTATACTACTGCTTCTCACTTCGTATGGCGTCCCAGGTGGCCTTCGCGACAAACGGAGTCGATCGGCCGCTGTTGGGATGTAGGCAAGAATCTACCTACGGCATTCAACTATGGCATACGGACTCAACCGGCGGACGTTTCTAGCCACATCGGCGGGTTTTATCGCAGGCACCGCATTCAATCGCGTAGCCTTCGCCGCTCCGACTGCGTCAAACTCGGGCCGCATTTTCAAGTCGGTCAAATGGGGCATGATCGGTGAGGGTGGGTCGCCCCTTGAGAAGTTCGAGCTCTGCAAAGAGCTTGGCTACGATGGGATGGAACTCGAAGCGCCGTCGCGACACAACATCTCCGAAGTGCTGGCCGCCTCGAAGGCTACCGGCATGCCGGTACATGGTACGGTGGGACAAAAGCACTGGAGCGTGCGTCTTTCTTCCCCCGATGCGGCGGTTCGCGAC
>JANQOF010000036.1 GCA_028279215.1 Pirellulales bacterium | reverse complement strand
TCTTGGGAAATGAAAAAATGCCGAGAAAAACAGAGGAAAACGGAAACCGACAGGGGCAATGGGGGGCGAGTAAAGTCGCCTAGAATCGTTTTCTGGTATCGGGGACAAAACGGACTTTTGGTGGCAAGTGAGTTCGCGCCATCGCAGCCTTACCACCCAAACGTGCAACTGCGCCTAAATTGCCTCAGGGCCGCGTTCGCCGGTGCGGATGCGGATGCAGTCGTCGAGCGGAAGGACGAAGATTTTGCCGTCGCCGATCTCGCCGGAGTCACCCGTGCGGCCGCCGCGGATAATGGCGTTGATCGTGGGCTCGACGAAATCTTCGTTCACCGCAATTTGGAGTTGGACCTTGCGGAGAAGATTGACGGAGATTTCATGCCCGCGATAAACCTCGGTTTGTCCTTTTTGCCGACCGAAGCCCTGTACGTCCATGATCGTCAAACGAACGACTTCGACGTCCTGCAAAGCCGCTTTGACGTCTTCGAGCTTACTTGGCTGAATAATCGCGAGGATGAGTTTCATGCGGAGGGATCAGGGGTCAGGGATCAGGAATCAGGGGAATCCAATTCACCCTGCCGCAATCGAGTTTAACATTCGAGGCTAGGCGTTGCCAACGCCGCATGCAAGCAGAGACACCCGTCCCCCGCCCCCTAAATCCCCACCCCTCAGTACATAGATACCCCGGCCTGGGCGGTTCAGGCGGTGAAACCACCCAGACCATGTGGGGCATCCTTCTGGGCGGTGCGAGAGGCAGGCCGGTGGCGTGCAGCAGGGCAAATGCAAGTAGAACAAGCGAGAGCCAGATACTGCCGTGACGGCCCCCCCAACTTGTAACCGACCTCGATATCCAAATAGCACCGGGGAGGCCGCATATTCGGACGTTTGGAGGTCCGCAAATGGTCTGTTCCGGCCCAGCGACATTCAGAAAGGAAAGAAGGCCCGGGCTCGGATGGGCCAGGCGGTAAACCCATCCGAGCCACTGGAGGCCAGCTTATGGTTTGGGTGAGAGCGTGATTGCCCGATGGTATTAGCAGGCCCCGGTTCGGACAGGCCAGGCGGTAAACCCGTCCGAACCGTTGGAGGCCAGCTTGTTGTTCACACTTGGTTCATTGTTCAGTTGCCTGTTTCAAGCAGGCCTCGGTTCGGACGGGCCAGGCGGTAAACTCGTCCGAACCTTAGAGGCCAACTTGATGATTCAACTCACTCGCCGCTATGTGTCTTGTATCCAAGCAGGCCCCGGTTCGGGCAGGCCAGGCGGTAAACCCGCCCGAACCGTTGAAGGCCGCTTTGGACTATTACTACTAGTGCGTTGCGTAGGCTTGCATACCGTGCTCGCTAATATCCAAACCAGCTTGCTCATCCTCTGCACTCACTCGCAGGATGCCAGCACCCTTGAGGATGGTGAACAAGATGAACATCGTCACGAACGCCCAAGCACAAATCGAAAGCGTTCCGATCAGTTGGATCATGAAGTTGGTGTTTCCCTCGGCCAAGTGCGTGTTCGGGAGGATGCCAATCGCCATGCAACCCCAGATACCGCACAAGCCGTGAACTGGCCACGCTCCGACTGGGTCGTCGATCTGCAGCTTATCAAGCATCATGATGCCAAGAATCACCAACACACCAGCAATGGCTCCAACGAGTATCGACATGCTGTAGCTCATGCAATCGCAGCAGGCAGTGATTCCAACCAACCCACCGAGGATACCGTTGAGCCCCATCGATAGATCTGGTTTTCCAAACATGACCCAACTGAGCAGTGTCGCGACCAAACCACCGGCACCTGCCGCTAAGGTTGTGGTCATGGCAATGTTGCTCACAGCCGTGGCATCGTCGGCCGACGCGAAGGCTAGTTGGCTGCCAGGGTTAAACCCGTACCAACCGAACCAAAGGATGAAAACGCCGAGTCCCGCCAGCACGATGTTGTGCCCCGGAAGTGGAACGGACTTTCCGTCGACATATCGACCTAGCCGAGGTCCAAGTACGATAGCCCCTGCCAAGCCAGCAAAACCACCGACCCCATGAACTACCGCAGAACCGGCAAAGTCCTGGAATGCTCCGTTCTCGAACTGCATAAGCCATCCACCGCCCCATTTCCAGAAGCCGCTGATGGGATAAACCAATCCAGTCAGGATGGCGCTGTAAATCAAGTACGCTCCGACCTTCATACGCCCGGCAACCGCTCCGGATACAATGGTTGCTGCCGTTGCCGCGAACATTGCCTGGAAGAACCAGTCGGCCGCTGGACTGTAGCCTGCGTCAGCCGCCAAAGGATATCCATCCAAACCTACACCGCCGAACGCAAAGTACTTGTTCGCCTCAACATCTATGCCGTAGGCACCTGGATACATCAGGCCGAAACCAATGAAGAAGAACAGCAGGACACCGACACTGATGTCCATGGTGTTCTTAAACAGAATGTTGATTGCGTTCTTGCCGGAATTGAATCCCGACTCGACCATTGCGAAGCCAGCTTGCATGAAGAACACAAGCACACCAGAAAGAAACAACAGAATCGTATTGAAAGCATAATCTATGCCCAAGCCCAACTCGCCCGGAGTCATTGCGGCTTCCTCTTCCTCCGTATCCCCTGCGGACGACTCATCTGCCTCGTCACTTGTGTCGCCTTCGGACTCGGTCGTCGTCTCTTCGACCTCTACTTCCGTCTCCGCATCTTGCGCCCAGCTCACGGCTGGCGCCATTACGAGTGCGAAAACGCTGACGAGCATTAGCGCGCTCAGCGTTCGCTGTAAGAAAACAAGACTCATCGATCAGCACCTTTGTCTAAGCAGAAGGAAAATTAGACACGAGTTGTCGTTGCCATTTCGAATCCACCTGCAACACCAACTCGTTGCTGTCCCCGCTGGACAGACTTGGTGGCCGAACGATGTTAAAGATTTCTCCTCGCACGCCCGACCCGCTAGCTAGCGGCGGCCGGTAGAGCAAGGAGTGTGCCAATTGGTGCAGCAGAGATCCAGGTAGAGGAGGTAAGCCGTTTATCGAAAGAGACTTACGACTGAATTAGGTCGACTTTTAGACCAGCCAGTCGACGGACTCCCGAATGGGCTTTGCTAGGAAAGCAGGCAACCGGAGCACGATTCGGGGCAAGCTTGAAGGGTTGCCCGACCCGAGAAATAGCGGCGTTCCGCAGGTTTGCCGCCCCGTTGTCGCTGATTCAGGCGGGCTCAGCCTTGGTCCACCGCGTCGTCGAACATCTCGTCGACGAAGGCGTCGGGGTTGAAGAGCACCAGGTCCTCATGTTGTTCACCGACGCCGACGTACTTCACCGGGAGACCGATTTGCTGACGAATGGCCACCACGACGCCGCCTTTCGCGGTGCCATCGAGCTTTGCCAGCACAATGCCCGTGCAACCCGCTGCTTCGGCAAAGTTATTCGCCTGGCTGATTCCGTTTTGGCCAGTCGTTGCGTCGAGAACCAAGAGCACTTCGTGTGGAGCTTCGGGAACTTGCTTGCGAATTGAATCGCGGATTTTGGTGAGCTCGGTCATCAAGTTCTTCTGTGTCTGCAGCCGACCTGCGGTGTCGACGATGCAGACATCCAGCTTGTTCTTGATGGCATGTTCGACCGCCTGGTAGGCCACGGTCGCCGGGTGGGCTCCTTCGCCTCCTTTGACGATTTCGACGCCCAATCGATCGGACCAAATGGTAAGTTGCTCGACCGCCGCAGCGCGAAACGTGTCGCCTGCCCCCAACACGACCGACTTACCCTCGCCACAAAACATGCAGGCGAGCTTAGCGATGCTGGTGGTCTTCCCCGCACCGTTGACTCCGCACACCATGATGACCGTCGGCCCCTGCTCGGCGAACCGAATGGGAGACTCGTCTTGGGCCATCAACTCCTTGAGCTTTGTCTTCCAGGTGGCGATCACTTCGTCGAGCTGCACCACACGGCCACGCATGGTCTTACCAACCTCGGCGACGATGGCCTCGGTTGGTTCGTACCCCATGTCGGTCTTGAACAAAATGGCCCGCATCTCGTCGAGGAAGTCCTCGTCAATCAACCGCCCTTCGCTCTTGAACAAGTCGCGAACGTCGGTGTTGAGAACCTGGCTGGTCTTCTTGAGACCTTGCTTGATGCGATCGAAGAGACCCATGGAAGGTATTCTTGGGGGCGCGAAGGTGACGGTTTGCGGAAAGACGTGATTCTAGACGATGAGCGAAGGACGATGAATGGCCGAGAGTGCCCACTCAACGCGGCCCGCACGGCTCATGGCTCTTCGCTTGGCTTGACTTTGTCGAGAATACCGTTGACGAAATGGGCGGAGTTGGCGTTGCCGAACCGTTTGGCGAGTTCCACCGCTTCATTGATCGCGACTTTGTACGGAGTCTCGGTGTACTGCAGTTCGTACGCGCCTAATCGCAAGACGTTGCGATCGGTCGAAGCCATCCGCTCGACGGTCCAGTTTTGCGCAACTTCATTCAGCCGGGCATCGATTTCCGACTGGTTGCGGCGTACGCCAAGGATAAGCTGCAGGCAAAACTCCTCCATTTCCTCGGAGTTCAACCGTGCCTTGACGAAGCTGGTCAGCTCCTCGGCCGTAGCGCGCGGATTCACGTCGTCCTCAAACAGGATCTGTAAAGCCACTTCGCGTGCACGGCTACGGCGGGACATGGATGAGACAGAAGGTTCCGTGGGCGACTGGAGCTGGGAAACGGTGGATTATGGACGATTAGCGATCCGCAGAGTAGCCCGCGAGAATCGAGCTTTCGCCGCTTATGACTCGTCGTTCAACGCTTCCAAGAGCCTCACCATCTGCAGGGCGGCCTCGGCACATTCGCTGCCTTTGTTGCCGACATTCCCGCCAGCGCGGTGGATGGCTTGCTCCAGCGTGTTACACGTCAATACGCCAAACAGCACGGGCAGTTCGAATTCCAACCCGATTTCCATCACCGCCAGGCTTACGCCGCGGTTGATGTGTTCGTCGTGCGTCGTCTCGCCACGAATCACCGCGCCCAAGCACAGCACGGCGACGTACTTGCCGGTGGCTGCCAACTGCTGCGCCACTAACGGAATCTCCCAAGAACCCGGCACCCAAACCACGTCGATCTGTTCATCCGCGATACCGTGCTCTGTAAGCGTCGCCGCGGCTCCATCGAGCAGCTTCTGCGTAATGTTCCTGTTCCACTCAGCAACGACGATGGCGAAGCGGGCGACAGACGGAACATCGCAGGGCTGGATTATGTTGGGCATCCGTTTACTCGTTGCCGATCGGGAACGCGAACTAGCACCAATCCAGTATCGATCAGCGAAGATTAGCGCTCCTCTGCCAATGAGGCCTAACTCATCGACAAGGTCTAAGCAATTCCGCACTCCGCGTCCTGAGTTCCGAACTTCCTCAGGCTTCCTTCATGCTCATCAGAAACTCCGCATTCGTCTTCGTCTTGCGGAGTCGCTCGGTGAGAAGCTGCATGGCGTCCGGTGGGTTCATCTCGCTGAGCACGCGGCGGAGCACCGATACGCGACGGTGTTCTTCGGGGTCCATCAGCATCTCCTCTCTGCGGGTGCCGCTACGGTCGATATCGATGGCCGGCCAAATGCGTTTGTCGACCAAGCTACGGTCGAGCACGATTTCCTGGTTGCCGGTGCCCTTGAACTCTTCGAATATCACCTCGTCCATGCGGCTGCCGGTGTCAATAAGTGCGGTTGCCACAATGGTGAGCGAACCGCCCTCCTCTACCTTGCGAGCCGAGCCAAAGAACTTCTTCGGCCGCTGCATGGCATTGGCATCGATGCCGCCGGAGAGGATCTTGCCCGAATTCGGGCACTCGGAATTCCACGCCCGCGCCAGGCGCGTAATCGAATCGAGGAAGATCACCACGTCGCGGCCGTATTCGACCATCCGCTTTGCTTTCTCGATGACCATCTCCGAGACCTGAATGTGGCGAGCGGCTGCTTCGTCGAAGGTACTGGAGATAACTTCGCAGTTTGGCCCTTTGACCTCCCTTTCCATGTCGGTCACTTCCTCGGGCCGTTCGTCGATCAGCAGCATGATGACGTAGGCGTCCGAATAGTTAGTCAGCACGCTCTTCGCCATCTTTTGCAGCAGGATCGTCTTACCAGCCCGCGGCGGGCTGACAATCAAGCCGCGCTGCCCAAATCCAATTGGCACAATCATGTCGACCACCCGCATGTCGACTTCGTCGGGCCCGATCTCCATCGAAATCCGCTCGTCAGGGTGAATCGGCGTCAAATCGTCAAACGAAACCTTACGCGAAAGCAAATTCGGATCGTCGTCGTTAATCGACTCGACCCGCAGCAGCGCGAAGTATCGTTCGTTTTCCTTGGGTGGGCGAATGGTGCCCGCCACGGTCGCGCCGTCTTTCAGGCCGAAGCGGCGAATCTGGCTTGGCGAGACGTAGATGTCGTCGGGGCAAGACAGATAGTGATAGTCGGGGCTGCGAAGGAACCCGAATCCGTCGGGCAAAATCTCCAGCGTACCCTGCCCCACCATCATCCCGTGCAGCTTCACCCGCTCCTTCAGGATGCGGAAGATCAGGTCCTGTTTTTTCAGACCTGCTGTGTCTTTCACCTGCTCGCGCTCAGCCGTTTCGATGAGCTCGGTCATCGACATTTGCTGGAGCTCGGCGACGTAGACGTTGCTATCGAGCTTGTCCGTCTTAGCGATCGCGGCACCGGCTCGACGCACTCGCTCGGCGGCTTTGTCGGGCTCCTCGGCGATTGTCAGCGGTTCTTCGCGATCGAGTTTCGCCAGTATCTCAGGGTCAATGTGGTGTCCGTTCGGGGGGCTCTGACGTTTCCTACGGTACGGCGAGTGGGAGCGGTCGTGCCGCGACCCACGGCCAGACGTGTCGGCCATGATGACAGTACTCCTGGAGAAGGAATGGTTCCGGTTTGGCTGTGCGCGGAAGGCCCAGCCGGTGGGGGGTGGGGATAGTTGAAAAGTGGACGGTCAGGATCAACGCACGAAACTATACCGCCTCAAGTCGTTCACTATTATTGCAGAAAACCTACCCGAATGGAAACCGAAATCTAGTGCAAATCGCTAGCATCACGAGATTTTCATATTTCCTCGGTGTCGCGCAATGGCATGGCACCTGGGTTTCGCTAGATGGTGCGACGCGCTATGCGCCCAACTGTGGCACTACCACGTCGCGCCAAAACACGTCGACTTGGTTCCGGGTTTCGGCTAGTGAACCGCTGTTGTCGAACACCACGTCGGCACGATGCCGCTTCGTCGAGATCGGCATTTGCGTTTCCTCTCGTCGCGAAATCTCGTCGGCTGGCCAGCCTCGGCGTGCGGCATTGGCCGCTCTCTGCTCGTCGGGTGTCTCGACCATCACCACCATGTCGCAGTCCGAATCCCAGTTTGCTTCGAGCAACAGCGGGGCATCAATGACAAATACCTGTTGCCCCGATCTCGCCGACCGCTCCCGCATGTCGTCAATCGTTCGGAGCGCCATCGGGTGCACTACCGACTCAAGATACGTGCGCTCGTCATCCGCATCGGCTGTATCGCCGAATACAATCTTTGCTATTTCAGCTCGATTGATTGAGCCGTCGGCATGCAGGATGGCCGGCCCCCAGCGAGCGACCAACGCGTCGCGCACCTCCTCCCGATTGAGCACGTCGTGGGCGATGAGGTCGGCATGGAACACCACCGCGCCCAGCTCGGCGAACATCTCGGCAACGGTAGACTTCCCACTTGCAACGCCGCCAACTATTCCGATGGTGAACATAATGCGCGAAGCGAATGACGGGCAGTGGCTCAATCACGGGCGATTAGCACTCGGCCCAGTTGTCTCCGGTTTTGACGTCGATGTCCAACGGGACGCGCAGCTGGTGTACGCCAGCCATCTCTTCCATCACCATCGCGGCCAGAGCGTCCAGTTCGCCCTCCGGGCAGTCGAACACCAATTCATCGTGAATCTGCAATACCATCATGGCCTGAAATTGTTCGGATCGCATACGGCGATAGATCGCCAGCATTGCCAACTTAATCAAGTCGGCCGCAGTGCCTTGAATTACCGTGTTTACCGCGGTGCGCTCGGGCAGGTTCAGTTGCAACGGTGCCGGGCGATCCGCAAACACGACGTCCTTCGGCTCCTTTGGTGCGCGAACCCCAGCGATCGCCCTGCGGCGGCCAAGCAGAGTCTTTACATGTCCGTCTCGACGGCAATCCGACAGTGTTCGGTGGATGAAGTCCTCGACGCCAGGGTACCGTGCAAAGTAATCAGTAATGAACTGCGCTGCCTCGGCCTTCGTGATCCCCAGTGCCTTGGCCAGCCCAAATGGACTTTGCCCATAGATAATGCCAAAGTTCACCGCCTTCGCCCCACGTCGCATTTCAGTAGTCACTTCGTCGAGCGCCACCCCGTTCACCTGGCTGGCCACCAGCGAGTGAATATCCTGACCATTGGCAAAGGCGTCGCACAACGTGGTGTCCTCGGAGAAGTGCGCAAGCACCCTCAGCTCGACTTGCGAGTAGTCTGCCGAAAGCAGCTTCCACCCGGATTCCCGAGCTGTGAACGCCGAGCGTATTTCGCGCCCCACCTCAGTGCGGATGGGAATATTCTGCAAGTTGGGGTCGCTGGAACTCAGTCGGCCCGTCGCCGCAACCACTTGATTGAACGATGCGTGAACCCGTCCGGTGGTTGGATGGACCATCGTGGGCAGTGCATCGACGTAGGTCCCTTTGAGCTTGGCGTATCCTCGATGCTCGATGATTTTCGCCGGCAACGGATGTTGGCTGGCCAACTCCTCGAGAACACTGGCGTCCGTGCTGGGACCTGTCTTCGTCTTGCGTATCACCGGTAGCCCCAGTTCATTGAACAGTACTTGGGCCAACTGTTTCGGAGAAGCAATGTTAAACGGATGCCCCGCCAACTCCTCGATTTCCTGCGCAAGTAGATTGAGTCGCTTGCCGAACTCGGCGCTGAGCTCATCCAGCCGGTCGACATCCACACGGATGCCGTTGTACTCCAACTCGGCCAGCACCTCGATTAGCGGCACTTCGAGGTTCGAATTCAGTTCGTCGAGGTCGTCGACCTGCAGTCGCTCTTCGAGTAGCGGCGCGAGGCGCAGCGGAATGTCAGCGTCTTCCGCGGCGTATCGGCCAACATCCGCGACGGAGACCTCGTCCATTCGCTTCTGACTCTTCCCCCTGCCAATGAGGGAGTCGATCTTCGTCGTTTCGTAATTAAGGTACCTCTTGGCAAGTTCGTCTAAGTTGTGCGACCGCTCGCCGGCATCGAGCAAGTAACTGGCCACCATTGTGTCAAATTCAATGCCCAACAAGTTCATACCCGCCGACCGGAGCACAACCTGATCGTATTTCAGATTCTGGCCAATCTTCGCTACCACTTCGTCTTCCAATACAGGCCGAAGGCAATCGAGTACGGCTTGTTCGTCAAGCCGCGTATCGCCTTCAGGAGCTCGAATAGGCACGTAGTACGCCTGGCCCGATTCGTAAGCAAACGAGATGCCCACCAACTTTGCCGCCCGCGGGTTCACGTCCGTCGTTTCGGTATCGATCGACAGTCGCTGGGTCGATCGGATCTCGTCAACCAACTCCTCCAGTCGAGCAAGGGAAGTGACCGTTTCATAGGTGCTATCCAGGGAAGTCGCACGCGTCTCGTTGGTCAGATGTCGAGCGCGATCGCCCAAAGTGCGGAAGCCGAAGTCGGCGCACAGCTCGGCGATGATTGCACCGTCGTAATCGCCTGGCCGCGCGGCCTGCCAATTGACCTCCACCGGCACTTTAGCATCGAGTCGGACCAAGTCGCGCGACAAGCGGGCGTCGGCGGCGTGGGCTTGCAGATTTTGGCTGCGCTTGGCGCCTTTCACTTCGCCCGCGTGTGCAAGCACCTCGTCGAGCGTGCCATAGGTCTCAAGCAGCTCGCGCGCGATCTTGGGCCCGACGAGCGGAACCCCCGGCACATTATCAATCTTGTCGCCTACAAGCGACTGGAAGTCGACAACCTGATCCGGTCGAACCCCCCATTCCTCAAGCAGTTCGGACGCACCGTATTCCATGTCCTTACGAATGTTGTAGATCGATACATGATCGGTAATCAGTTGGCGGCAGTCTTTGTCGCCGGTAACCAGCATACAACGCGCGCCCGCTTCGTCGCACATTCGGGCGATGGTCGCGAGCACATCGTCGGCCTCGTACCCGGGTTTGCCGACCACCGGAATGCCGAGCGCCTCCAGCAGTTGCTCAATCTTGGGAATTTGCGAGGCCAACTCCTCGGGCATCTCGCCACGGTCCGCTTTGTACGCATCGTACAGATCGTGTCGAAAAGTTGGGCCCGGCATATCAAACGCCGCAATCAGGTAATCCGGCTGATGCTCCTCAATCAAGTACAGCAAATCGCGCAGAAATCCATAAACGGCCGACACCGGTTCGCCACGAGGGCTGGTCATCTGGGGAATCGCATGAAACACCTGAAAAATAAGCGAGTGCGAGTCGATAACGTAGGCGGTTTGGCCTGGGAAAGGCCCCAACGTGGTGTCAGATGAAGCTCCGCCCTGCTCGCTGGCGGCAGGTAGATCGGCATGCCCGGGTAGCTGCTGTTGTCTCATCTGGTTGGTTATATGCGTTTCGTTGACATGCGTTAATCCCCTAAGTAAATTGGACTTAGGGCAATTTCTTCACTTGCCTCACGGAACAGGTATACTCGCCACCCGGCGAGGTCGGCTCGATCGGCGACTTAGCTATCGATTGCCCATCCGACTTGAAAGTACTGCACTAAAGGTAATTGCATGGCCGCCCGTCAGGACCAGACGCTCCACGTTGCGCTCATAGTGTTCGCAATTTTGCTGGTGTTGTTTGCCGGCTTCACTTACTACTTCTACAAGCAGTACAGCGACACGACGCAGCAACTAGAAGCCATGACCACCGATCGTAACGAGCAACGGTCGGCGGCAGGCAACCGGCAAGACGAAATCCAGTTTCTCCGCAGCACCATGGGCTTCGATCAATTCGCGGAGCGACAGGCCGTAACCGACCAGGCGAAGGAGGAACTGGACCGGATGGGCGGAACCCTGCCGGAGCAAAAACGGAACTATCGCGAAGTACTCAAGTTGATTTACGACGCGAATGAACAGACAACCGCGGCATTGAATACCGCCAAGAACTCAATCGAAGACTTGCAGAATAAGCTCGACGAAATCGCCGCCGGCCACAAGGCAGAACTCGACCAGCTTGCGGCCGACAAAGCCAAGATCGAACAGGCTGCGGCGGCAGCTCGGAATCAGTTCGCGCAGGCCCGCGCAGCGCTTGACGCGAGCCAGAAGAAGCTAGCCGACCAACTTCAGAAGCAAACCACCGAGTTTGACGCCGAACGGCAATCGTTGGTAGCTGCGCGCGAAGCTGCTGAGACCGAGTCGCGTGATCGGCAAAGAACAATCGACAACTTTCTGAGGGACCGGACTGAAGAGGAATTCTCATTCGAGGTTGCCGATGGCGAGATCATTTGGGTCAACCAAGCCAACAACACGGTGTGGATCAACCTAGGCTCGGCCGACGCCTTGCGCCGCCAAGTGACGTTTAGTGTTTACGATACGGAAGATACCGACGCAGGCAAAGCGGAAAAGAAGGGCGCGATCGAGGTCGTGCGAATGACGGGCGAGCACATGGCCGAGTGTCGCGTGACCGCGGACGACCCGCGCAATCCGATTCTTCCGGGAGACTACATTTACAGTCCGACTTGGCACGAAGGCCGTCCGCAGCACTTTGCGTTGACGGGCGTGATCGACATGAATGGTAACGGCAAGAGCGACCTGCAGTTAGCCTTGGATCTCGTCGAGTTGAACGGCGGTATCGTCGATGCGTATCCAAATCCCGAAACAGGGGCACAAGAAGGCGAGATGACAATCGGCACACGTTATCTGGTGTTCGGCGACCGCTCGGAAAAGGCCAACGACGCGGGCATTCGCCAAACCTGGGACGACATGCACGACCGTGCGAACGCCTTAGGTGTTGAGCTCATCTCGCTCACCGACTTCATGAACCAAATGGGGTACAAACCTCAAGACCGCGCGGTGGGCTTGGGAGTGAATACAACATCGAGCGACTTCCGACCGCGTCCGGCGCCTGGACGCAGCGATTTGCGCCCCCGCGTTCCCTACACTGCACCCTAGACCGTGCATGCGACTCACGAGACTGGCTGAGTAACCGCCTCAGGAGCATCGCCGACGTCCGCAATATCTGGTACGGCAACCGCAGCGGGATCGTCGGTCGCCCGCTCAACGGACTGGCCCCTCGAATTAAGCTGCTCCTCCTCAAGGCCAGCGAACAGTTTTCGCCTTAGGCCTTCGAAGGCAGCAACGCTCCGTATATCATATTCATCTTCAGGCAGGCACGGAGGATCAAACAGGTCAGGGCGAACGAATAACTCCGCCGATACCCCAAGCTGATGATGGTTGGCCAGATGCTCCAGGCGTCTTCGATCACTATGGCTGACGCGGTGCGCTCGACACAAGTCGGCGAATAGATGCCGAGGGTCACAGCTCAACTGCCTTGCTTGCTGACGTTGGTAAAGCCAGCGAAGCAACCACACCAGCGCGATCCCAGCCATTACCACTCCGGCAAGCGACCACAGATCTTGCAGGTTCAACTTCGCATGTTCGCCGCTGAAGCGGTTCCCAAGACTTTCCCACGCGTCGCGCTGGGCAAACGGTAGGCAAGTTGGCAAATCCAGGTGTTTGTTCATAAAGGGTGTCCGGTCTCGGCGGTCTTCTTATCGAGGAATTGCTGCAAGGATCGAGAGGCTCGATTTCGGACGATCGCATTCGTGTCGCCGGTGGCTGCCTCGATCGCCTCTCTGGCCTCGTTGGTTGTTCCGGCGGCCAGCGTCACGACCGCATCGGAACGTACGGCGGCGTCCTGGTGTTCTGCTTGCATAATGACCAAGTCGATCACCTCATCCACCGCGTTCATTGCACCGGCCATCTGAAGGCCTTGCAGCTTGCGAGGCAATGCCGCCGCGGAAATCTCACGTTTCAGTTCTTCCAACGCCGTTGGGTCCGACTCGCGAACGATTCGGCCCAGCACGCGGCGTGACTGTTCGTCGAGTTGGTCGAACTGCCCGACGTAGCGAACGAAGGTGAAGTCTCGTAGTCCCGTTCGTGCTACGTTCCGTACAAATTGGTCATGGTGACTGAGTAGTTCTGCCAGCCGATCGACCGCGCCGGCGTAGCCCTTCAATCGCAACGACTTGGCCGCCACGGCCACGATGCGGTGGTCCTTGTCGTCGAGCAGTTCCTCCAGTCGAACGATAGCCTCCGGCAGTGCGATTTGGCCGAGCGCTGCGCACGCGACAAGCCTAGCCTTACTCGACCCGCGGTCGAGAATCTCGTCGAGAATTTGAACCTTTGTGCGTCGTGAGAATCGAGCTGCCATCACCATCTGCACGGCGGTAGCTTGATGTTCGGCCGGTAACACGAACCAGTCGTCACTTGGTTTCTCCAGCAACGACAACCTCTTGATCCTTTGGGCGTTCTCGAGCACACGCGGCGACGGCGGTTGACCAATGGTTTGCAAGAACAGCTTGCGAAAGTGAGCGTCGGTTCGCCCTGCGGCGATTTCCAATAAAGCCAGAGGCGTTTGAGTGTCGTCGAAGAGTTTGGCAAGCACCTCGATCGCCCCGACCGACGGGCTGGTTCGCAGCATCGCAAGTAGAGGTTCGTGACCAGGGTGCGTCTGATCGGTCAACAAATGCGTTAATCGATGGTTGCCCGGTGTTGTGATTAACAAGAACGCTTCGAGTAGTTCGACGCGACGATGCTCCCGAAATCGGTCGACGGCCCGCGACAGTGCGGTGAGCGCCCACCTTCGGGCGAACGACGGGTCGCGACCCGCGGGCGCTCGACGATACTCAACAATCTGCTCGTGCAGCGCGAGAGCAAGTTCGAGCGTAGTGGCAGCTACAGCGTCGGCTCCTGGATGGTGCGGATCGATTGCTGCAGTCACCAATGCAGGAAACTCGTCGAATGCTCTACAGCTGAAAATCACGTGGCACGCAGCCTGGGTCGACTCAATGTTGTGGTCGGCGAGTGCCCTCCGAAGCGTTGGCCTCAAGTGCTTGGTAACGTCGCCAAGCGCCTGAATCTCGTCCGTCGAGAACTGTTGAAATGCAGTTAGGAATTTCCGCTGGCTGACTTCGTCGGTGCGTCGCGCAAAAGCGGCAATCGCCTTTCGTCGAACCACTTGCGAGGTTCCGTCAATCGCCGCGATCAGCACATCAGCCGCTGAGTGATTCGCCGTCCGTGCGAGCGCAAGCAGCGTACGTTGAAAACCAATGGCTGACATCGTTGAAAACCGTTCATTCGATCGATTGCATGGTGGTGGACCGCTTACTCGCCTTGGTCGACCATTTGCCCTTCGGTGGTTGAAAACTTGGCCGGTTTTGCCGGTTTTGCCGTCCGCGATTGCGTTGCCGCTGTTGCAATTGGCGCGCTTCGGCGACAAACTGACGAAATTGCCCGCCTGGATTCCCGCCAACGAGGCTGACGCCATGCCCTCGATCCGCTCGTCGCAACAAGTGCTCGAAGAAGAACTCCTGCCCCTAAGGGCCAAACTGCTCGAAGTGGCCGCCACGCTCGACCGAATCGATCGTAGCGACGCCCCTACCGCCGCGCCGGAAACCATGGCCACGATTCGCTCGGCCATCGAGACGCTGCTACGCCCCGGCACCAACCGCGCCGAGCAAGTCCAGTTGCTGTTCAGTCGTTGTTACGACGCTACCTGGCGCGAGTCGTTTGAAATATGACCAACTTGCCATGGCTCGTATCCGCCGGTCGCCACAACTTTGCGAGCACAATTGACTAGCGCCTTCCACATTTCTCCCACTTCATGATTCCGAATGCAGTACATCGATCCCCATATTCACATGGTCTCGCGAACCACGGACGACTACGAAACATTGGCCAAGATGGGATGTGTTGCTGTGAGTGAGCCCGCATTTTGGGCGGGCTACGATCGTGGCAGCGTCGATGGGTTTCGCGATTACTTCGAGCAGCTCACCTCCTTCGAACGCAAGCGGGCTGGCTGGTATGGCATACAACACTACACATGGCTTTGCATCAACGCGAAGGAGGCGGAAAACGTTTCGCTCGCTCGCGAAGTAATCGATATGATTCCCGATTTTCTCAATCGCCCCGGCGTGTTGGGCATCGGGGAAATTGGTCTAAACAAGAATACTCGGAACGAAGCAACGGTGTTCTTGGAACACGTCGAGCTGGCGATGAGAACCAATGAGCAGATACTGATTCATACCCCGCATCTTGACGACAAGTATCAAGGCACACGGATGATCCTCGACATGCTGTTGGACGACTCGCGTATTGACCGCAGCCGTGTGTTGATCGACCACGTTGAAGAACACACGATTGGCCCAGTGCTGGAGGAAGGCTTCTGGGCAGGCATGACCTTGTATCCGGTAAGCAAATGCACGCCAGAGCGGGCCGCCGACATGGTGGAACTCTATGGGGCAGAGCGATTGTTAGTCAACTCGGCTGGCGACTGGGGACCTTCGAAACCTACTGCGGTGCCAGACTTCATCATGGCAATGAGGCAACGCGGCCACAGCGAGGCTCTAATCCGCCGCGTCGTGTACGAGAATCCTCTCGAATTCTTCCGACAGAGTAGCAAGTTCGACTACCGCCCAGCGAAGTAGCAATCAACGTCGCGTACTCTTTCGTGGCCTATTCTTTTAGGCATGGCCGACCCCTGCATTACAACCCGATCCCCTGCACCCGTGAAACCACGAGTGAAAGTCGATGCAGTGGGCGACGAGTTGGTGCTTCGTTGGCGTTCCGGCAACACCTGCGCCCTGCTGTTCCTGATGGTCTGGATGACGATGTGGACGGCGGGTTGCGTCATGATGCTGCACAAGTTGCTCACGAATTTTGAGTGGGAAATCGCGCTCTTCGCGACGCCTTTTTTTGCCGCCTGGGTGGCGGTGGCTTGCGTGATCATTGGGCTTCTATTCGGTCGCGAGCGACTCGTCATCAGCCGACATGATCTCCGTCACACTTGGCAAGCGCTCATCACCTTAAGCGACCGGACGGTGCCACTCGAAGAAGTTGCCCTCGCCTCGGCCGACAGGATTACTTCCACCGACAGCGATGGCGATACAACCGTGGAAGGGGTGATTAACATCGAAACCATCGGCCAACCGGTTCAGTTCGCCAAAGGCATCGCCGACGACGAGGCTGCGTGGCTCGCCGAAACAATCAACACCTGCTTCGATCGCTTGGCTCCCAACCGCGCGGCGCTGACGGATATCGAAGCAGTGCACGACGCGGCGGGTGGTAAGTCGGAAATAGAAGCACCCATAGCTAATGGCGAAGAAACTGCAAACACCGCCGACGAGGCGCTTGTATTCCAACCTTCGCGCAATCGCCGCGAACAACCCTCCGATTCACGATGGCGACTCACTCGCGGCGGGCGGGCTGTCCAGTTCACCCACCGCGGGCGAACCTCACTGGCGGACATGGCCGGGCTGACGTTCGTTAACCTGTTTTGGAATGGCATTGTTGGGGTGTTTGTCTATCAGCTGTTCAAAGACTTTCAATGGTTCTTGGCGCTCTTCCTGGTCCCGTTTGAGATCATTGGCCTGGTGATGATCATTTCGTGGTTGTACGCGATCTCTTCACCGCTATGGGGTGTTTGCTACACGATTCGTTTTGGAAGTATTGAGCGAACGATTTGGGGCCCCGTGTATCGGTCAAGGCGGACTTGGGAGTTTGATCGACTGAGCCAAATCGAAATCACCGAACCCGGCTTTTCAGTCAAGAAGATTGAAATCCCTCCCAAACGTCTTAGCAAAGGCGACTTTCGAATCACTCTGATCGACGATACTGACCGCGCCGTGACCTCGATCGACGCCCTGACAGAAGGCGAGGCACTTTGGATGGCGGACGTGCTCATGCGTGAGCACCCCAGGATGTTCCGTAGCAACGATTAACCTGCGCCGAACTGGCGCAACACGATGCCTGCAACATCGGTGTCGGCGAGCGGCTGCTCGACGAACACTCCTTTCTCGCTCGAAAGTAACACGCCTTGCTGTAACTTGGTCCGAACCGGGGCTCCGTGCGAGCCGCGCACTAAGGTCGCGTCCAACGGTATACCTTTCGTGGTTGGATCAAAAAACATCTCGACTGGGTCGTAGCCCGGCTTGCGATGGATGTCTACAGTCCTCGCATAGGCCGGCGCCCGCGAATCGTCGAGCCACCAATAGTAGGCCTGCCAACTGTTGGGTTCGGAAACCAAGACGACGTCGCCCGCCCGCGGGTGGTTGAGTTCGTAACGTTCCAACTCGTCGCGTGTTAACACTTCCGCTATGCCTGCTTCGCGCGCAAAGCGGTCGACGATCGCACCAATCTGCGATCGGACGTCGGGGTGCACAAACACGTGCGAATGTTGATGATCGGCGAGCGCAAAGGCTTGGCTATTGGCAACGTCCAACTGCTCGGTCCCGTCAACATCCGTTAGTGTCAGCAGTCCTAGCTCGCGAAGCACACGGTTCGGGTAGGTAACATGGTCGACCGGAGTGATCGCGTATTCACTCGCCACGAGCCAAAGTAACGGACTGCCAGCGTGTACACGTTCGAACTCGGCGAACAATCGACCAAGCTCATTGTCCAGGTCGCAGCTCGCGGCCGTTGCCTCTTTAGACGCAGGACCGTTCTTCTGCGCCGCGTAGTCGAGGTGTGGCAAGTAGATGTACCAGAAGTTTGGCCGGTGGCGCTCGGCCGCCCAAATCGCGGACGAAACAATCCAAGCGGAAGAGGGAATACCAGCCAGCGGCCCCCAAAAGTGCTTGAGCGGGAAGTGCCCAAACGCATCTCGCAGGTCGCCATACATCATTTCGGGCCGAGTATAGCACCACAACGACTCACTGCCATCGGGATTATGGATTGGCGCGAACGTGCAGATGTAGTCGGCCCCGCATCCTTTGTTGTTCAATGCAAACCACATAGCCGATGTCAACGACGAGTCGTGACCGTGGAGCAGGTCCCAGAGCTGCGGCCGCTCAATCGCGGGGTTCCATGCGGTCCACATTTCGACTTGCCCTTGTTTGTCTTCGCTGCCAGCGGGTGGCGCGTCGCGCCAGTAGAATCCGTTCGCCACCACGCCATGCTCCGACGGTGGAAGCCCGGTCGTCATATTCGCCTGCACATTGCATGTCACCGCGGGAAAACTGGCCGCAAGCGGGGCGCAATCGCCTGCCGCGGTTGCCTTGCGGAGGTTTGGCATATGCGCCAAGTCGTTGGCGGTTAGACCTGGAATCGACAGCAACACCACATGGTCAGACAATGTTGGATTCTCACAATCTAGTATGTAGGGTCTTACTCGGACACCGAACGTAGAAAACGAATCGACTGCCCTGCCATTGCTGGCCCGACGTGGCTGTGGCGGGGAAGCTCCACGGTCACGGGTCCGGCAAACCCGATCTCATCGAGTGCACCAAGTACCGGTCCAAAGGCGATTTCGCCTTCGCCGAACGGCAAGTGCTCGTGGACGCCGTGTCGCATATCTTCGATATGGACATTCTCCAAGCGCTCGGCCCATTTGTGCAACTGAGCATCAATCGGCACTTCGCCCTGACAGTGCAGATGACCAATGTCGATGGTAAGACGGAGTTGCTCTGCTTCGTCACGCGACATCTCGTTTAACAGGCATTCGTACTTGGCCATGGTGTCGACTAAGTGTCCTGGCTCGGGCTCAAACGCAAGCGTCACCCGCCGTTCGGCCGCGTGCTCGATCACCGGCTTTAGTGCCTGCGTTAACCGGGCGACTAGTTCCGACTCGCCCACTTCGTCGAGTGCGGCGCCGGACCAAAACGAGACACACGCCGCGTCGAGCTCGGCCGCGAGATCAACAGCGCGACACAAAAAATCGATGCGCACCTGTTGCTGGTCGCGACCAGCGGAAACGAGCGTCGGCTGGTGCTTATGGCGAACATCCAACAGGTACCGAGCGCCGGTCTCTATCACGGCCATTAGCCCTCGCTCGCCAAGCAACGAACGAAGGTTGTGCAACTCCTCGCGCAGCCGATCGCCGTAAGGATTGAGCGCATGGTGATCGACCGTGATCGCGATCGACTTGTAGCCGAGGTCCGCGACTAGCTCAATGGCCGCCGGCAGTGTGTGGTCCGCCAAACCGTTAGTGTTGTATCCCAGCAGCATCAGGTGACCTTCAAGAACTGTGCCAGTAGCATGGCAGGTGCCAGCAGAGCGAGTACAGCCAGAGCCCAAAACGGACTAGCAAACCCAAGGCAGATCGACGCATCGATGACGATGATCGACAGGATCGCATGTGCGACCGCCCGCTGTACGAATCTAGGCGACGGCTGCATCACTGCAACCACCATTCGGCGAAGGATTGAGCCACCGACGACAATCCAGAGGATGAACCAGCCGGTGGAACCGATCTGCAACGGCGGCGAACTCGTCAACAAGGGCATCGCCGCCAACAAAGCCAATCCTGCTGTCGCGCCCAGCATCGACATTGTAAGCACCGGCCGACTGCTTTCACTTGCCTCGCTACGAGCAAACCAGGTTACACCGAATACGTAGAGCCCTATTCCCATCGCTGGAATGATCCCTCCGTTGCCGACGTCGATGTTGAACCCGGGTGCCGTTGTTACTGTTGCTGCAATGCTGAAACCCAAGAGCACATTCAACGCTCGGCAGAGTGACATGCAGATCGGACCAAACTGGCTGGACTTCAGCCCACCATCGTAGGCAACAATGGCAACCGCAAGTGCGGTGGCCATGAGGCCGGGTGCGTAGGTGGAACTGCCGATCGCCGTCGCCCAACCGGCGGCAGTTCCGCCACCCAACAACACCCAACCCAAGGTCCGAGCGGTACCGAGGGGGACCCGCCCGCTCGGAATTGGCCGCTCGGGTCTTTCCATGGCGTCGATCTGGTGATCGAACACGTCATTTAGCACCATGCCGGCGAGGTACAACAATGCAGACGAGGCGGAAACGCCGACGGCCGTCCACCCAGGCAAACTCGCGGTGGCGACAATCATTCCCATCCAGACGTTCGATATCGCGGTAAATACGTTCGCCAACCGCATTAGCTCGGCGTACGCGCGAAGTTTGGAGAGCATCGGCATGCTGCGAGTTGGGTACCGGCTAGGCAGGGATTCTGTTGGTGAGAAAACCGAACGCCTCTTTGGCCGCGGCGTCGGGATTGTCGATGTACGGATAGAGTTCGACCGTAAGCCACCCGTCGTAGTCAGTCTGCGAGATTGCAGCCAACGTCGCGTCGAAGTCGATGGCGCCGTGGCCCGGTATCAAATGCTGATGCACCCGCGTCGCGGCGATGTCCTCAAAGTGATAGTGCAGCGTGTACTTGGCCATTTTCTCGACCCAATCTTGCGGATCCTCACCAACGCAGTAGGCGTGGCCAATGTCGAAGTTCAGACCTACCAGCGGCGAATCAACGCGCTCGATGAACCCCAAGTACTCGTCGAACCGCTCAATCAACAGCTCGGGTTCCGGCTCAATCAACAGCGGCATCGCTTGGTCGACAGCGACTTCTACACACGGCATGAACTCTTCGTAGAAGATGTCGTACGCGTCGCTGCGAGTTTGCCCTTCGGCCAACGGACCACCCGGTTCAGTGGTAATGTGTGGCGCGCCGATTTCGGCCGCGAGCAACAGCGCGCGCTTCGTGTGCTCACGGCGAATGGCACGATAGTGCGGGTCGGGATCGATCCAGCTCGGATGCCAGTAAGGCTGTCGGGGATCGGCAACGGCATTCATCATAAATGCGTTGACGTTCGAAATCGCCAACTTGTGCTCGTCGAGCGCCAATAGCAGCGAATCGACTCGCTCGGGCAGCAGACCCGCCGGCCATGCATGGGGCACGTCGGCGAGGATTTCTATCCCCGTGTAACCAATCGCGGCGACGCGGCGAATTGTCTCCTCAACCGAGTAGGTCATGTAGGCGTTCGAGCTAAAGGCCAACTTCATGTCGCAGTAGGTCCAAGTTAGGTGGTTATTGATTCAAATCGCCGCGCCACAATAGCAATCCGCCGCTCTCCAACTCGCGTTAACAACAAAGTCGCGGCATTCTCGCCCTGGGGCTTTAGGTCGCGTCGCAATTGTTCCGGTGATAGGTCGATTACGCGGTGCTTGATCTCGATTCTGCCGATCTTGCGCTCGCGAAGGTGTCGCGCCAACTTCTTCACGTGTAGCGGCAACACGTCGAGCACTTCAAACGCGTTTGTAGCCGCGTCGTTAACTGGAAATCGCCCGGCGAGGTACCCAACCGTACTTGAAAACGCCCACCATCCGTGCTCAGCGGCCAGCGCGCCGACCAAGTTGCTCGCTAGGATGGCGGCATCCGGCTCGTATACGTACGGTCCGACCTCCTCGTCGTACGGCACCGATGCTGGAGTACCCAGTAACGTCCGCTCGATGGTCCAATCGCCAGCGTGAGTACGAACAACGCTTGCGCGCCGCCGACCGTACTCCGCGGTCAGTTCGCCCAACCAGACGACCTGCTGTTTGCACTCACCGTCGCGACTAATCCATTCTAGTTCACCCGCGTCCGCCCAGCGAGCAGGAACATCGCAAGCCGGCGCGAGCTTTATTGCGGCGTTCGAGTTTCGTTGCATCAACCGATCGATGGCGGTATCCGCCGGTTCGTGCAACGCTGCCGTGGTGGTCCGTCCGCCGGACGGTCGGCGATCGGGATCGATGTGCCAAGCCTGCACCTTTTCAACCGGTGCGTCGGCAGCATCGGCTAATAGGTAGCGAGGCTCGCAGCACCCGGGTTCGTGGTAAGCTAGCAGATTCCGTTCCGCGAACTCAATGAGCAAGGGCGATCGATCGACGAGTGTCAAGTCGGTCGCCACACCGGCTAAACCGATTGCGTCGCCACCGATACCACAGCACAAGTCGAGCGTCGTTCGGCCTGCGAATCGCGCGGCTTTGTAGCGAGCAATCCACTCGTCCGTGGCTTGCTCAAGCCCCAGGCGGCTAAAGAACATTCGCCGCGCGCGAGTGAACTTCCGCTCCCCACGGCGACGCAAATCCGCAAGCTCCATCACCTGCCGGGCTTGTCCGTCACCTAGGCCACCTCGCAGCCGCTTCGCCAGCCGATGCAGCGGCAGCCCTGTGTCGGACGCTTCGTCCAGCCAGCGTTCTGCTTCAGTGCCAAGCGCCCATGCGATGTTAGGGTGTTTGGGGTTGTCGCTCATCAACTGTCCCGAAAGGTCAACGCAAACGGCTCAATCGTCAGCCACAAGCATGGGGCTCGCGGCGATTCTAAGTGTTAAACGGCCCCACCGCTGATTGACAAAGCCGCTTCCTTTGGATGTCGAAATCTAGGATAGCCACGAATTATTGACTTTCTCCACCTAAACCACACGTCGAAACATGCCCCGCCCCGTAATGGTAGCCGGATTGCTTGGAGCCGCGGTAGGCGTGCCCTACGTGGTGGAACACTCCGACCAACTGCAGGCACAGTTTAAAAGCAGCCCACCTGCGGCTACCGAAACGCATGCCTCCACGGTACCGCCACCACTGACGGGTATACCCACCATGCCGGTGCTGGAGAGTCCCGGCGATCATCTCTATCGAAGCACCGCCCCACTCGAAGGCATTCCGGCCTACTCGATGGCCGACGTACTGCGAATGGATGTTAGCAAAGAATGGGTCTACAGCCGATGGGCGCGCAAGTCGACCGGTTTGGCTGAACCAGAACTGTTTGGTGTGCGCGTTCCTTTGGTCAGCGGCACCCGGATGTCGGATGTCGCCGGCTCGTTGACCTACTACTTCAACGTCGCCGGTCAAGTAGACAAGATCCGCCTCACCGGCAAGACAGCCAACCCATCCGAGTTGGTTGGTCTCTTGCAACGCCGCTATGGTCTTCAGCCCGCGATTCCGTTGGTGCCTGGTGAACAGGTCTACCGTTTGGTCAGAGACGGGCGCGTGGAAAGCGAATTGAAGACGCGAACCGAGTCGGTATTGTGGGCCACTTCGCCGCACTCAAGTTTCTCCGTGGAGTTGGAGATCAATCGGCCTGGGTCTGGCCGTTTCGTCAAACCGCCAATGCCACAACTAAAGGGGATCGACAACCCGCCGCAACCTGCCCCACTGCTGCCAGGCCAAACACCGACGCAACCTCCCGGCCAACCTGTTTTCCCAGGCGAGTCGGTGGTTCCTTCGTCCGACACGGCTTCCGACGAGCAATCATCAGGCGAATCGAGTGCCGAGGAGCCGTCGCCGGTAAAGAAGCAGCCAAAGTCGCACTTGCGTTGGCCAACCTAACTCTTGCGTCGACTTCTCCTCTCGGCCCTTTCGCGCCGACATCCGGCGTCGCATCGGGTATGCTGCGAGCCATGACCGATGTCGTTGTACGACGCTGCCCACCGAGCAAGCGCCGCCAAGCGCTTGAGCGGGTGCTTGCCACCGTGTCGTCAGACCAGCGTGGTTCGATCATTGCAACTCTCCGCCCAGAGGCCGAACAAGGTGTCGACGTTTTCGCCGGGTTGGCGATTGCCGAGATCAGACAACAAGTGGTTGGGGCCGCCTGGCTGCAGCCGCAGGTTGGGCGGACTGCGACACTTTGGCCCGCGGACACCGACGACTCACTAAGCCACGACTCGGTGCTTCAACTGAACCGGCTGGCACTATCAGCGACTGATACATTCTCTACCTCCCTGGTTCAAACGCTATTGAGTAGTTCCGACCAGGGCACAGCGGCCCACTTGCTCGCCTTGGGCTTTGTCCACCTGGCAGACCTTAAGTACTTGATGCATCTGGTGCCCAGTCGCGTAACTGCCCCTGATTGCCATATTCGGCTGCTCTCGCCCGCGACCAATTTCGGCCGCGAATTCGAGCAATTGATTCTTCAGACGTACGAGTCGACACTCGACTGCCCCGGCCTTGAAGGGCTCCGAGACATTCGCGATGTGCTGGACGGATATCGCACCATTGGTACACACGATCCCGCGCTGTGGCACCTTGTCGAGTGGCGCAGCGACAAGGTTGGAGTCGTCTTGCTGGCTCCGTATCCTGAATCGCGCCAATGGGAGTTGGTGTACATGGGCGTCGTGCCGCGGGCGCGCGGCAATCGAATCGGCGAAGCCATCCTGGCGGAGGTTCGCTTTCGTGCATCGATGGAGGGGATCGAGCAAATTGTGCTGGCCGTCGATGCGGCCAATGTTCCAGCTCTTCACATGTACGAGGCTGCTAACTTTACCGAATGGTCGACTCGTGCGGCATATGTCAAACGCATACGGGCAAATGACACAAACTAGGCAGCCCTTCAAAAAACTCCTAACAGTGTGGGATGAAGACACGTTTTCCACGCACTCGCTAGGCGTAATGAAAAAAAATCTGCCAACTTCTCCTTGTGAGGAATTGGTGAATTCTCGATGAATTTTGCCAACTCACGAGCAGCCAAACTGACGACGCGATTATCGTTCGTGTCAACCCTTTGACGCGACTGCTAGCACTCGTAGAATCAGCTTCTCGGGTGACAATCAAATCGTGGTCTTCGATGGTGCAACCAGTCGTTGGCTGTGTAAATCTCTTGCGTTGCGTAGTCTTCCTGATCTTTGCGGTCGTCGACCGTAAGGCGTACGAGCCACGATGGCCGGCCGCCGTTGTGGGAGATCGCGCGCTGCGCGGAAGTAGGAAGTGAGCAAGGACGGAGGATTCATGGAAGGTCCAGGCGACGGCGCATTGATTCGCGACCAACTGGCAGACGCTGTCGGGCGCGACCGCTTCGACTTGTGGCTGTCGGGCGATACCAGGCTCGATGTCGATAGCTCGGGCGTCGTGCATTTGGTTTTTCCCTCGGCTTTCCTCTGCGACACTGCGCGCCGCAATATTGGCACGGAATTGAACGTCGCGGCCGAGCGATTGCTCGGTCCAGGGACGCAAGTGCTGCTCCGCGTCGACGAGCGCGAGCAGCGGCGCCCGCAAAGGGTGCGCACCGCCAAGCAAGCCGCCGTTCGAACGCAGCCAGCCCCATCGACGGGCGTCGCACCACAACGAGCCCTCGGCGGCACGTTCGACACACTCGTCACAGGCCGGGCCAACGACCTTGCCGCTCGAGCGGCAGCGCAACTGGCGGCCGGAACCAAAGTCGGCGGGCCACTCACCATTTGGGGTCCGCCTGGCACTGGCAAATCGCACCTGCTTTCGGCGTTGAAGCATGGTTATCGTCGCACGTTCCGACGCAATCGGGTGCTGTCGCTCACCTCCGAACAATTTGTAGCCACTTACGTCGAGGCGTTGCGTGGCGGCGGGCTGCCAAGCTTCCGCCAAAAAGTGCGTGGGGCCAACCTGTTGTTGATCGACGATTTGCATTTCATGACGGGCAAACGGGCAACTCTCGAAGAACTCCAACACACGATCGACCACGTTCACTCTGTTGGCGGCCAGATCGTCTTTGCAAGTTGTCAGCAACCAAGCGACATTCCAAATCTACCCGACGAAATGCTCTCGCGCTTGCGGGCGGGCCTCACTTGTGAGGTAGCGCCGGCCGACCACGCGATGCGATTCCAAATCGCCAGCCGAAAGTGCCAGGAGTATGAACTTTCTGTCGACGAGCCAGCGCTCCAGCGGCTTGCTACCGGTGTTTCGTCGGGTGCCCGGGAGCTATTTGGAGCCATCGAACGAATTCGCGCGCGTCACGAACTGCTCGGCGAAGCGATTACCGCCGAACTGGTCGATCAAGTCGCCAGCGAAATCAACTACCAAACCGTGCGCCGCGTCGGCATGGCCGATATTCAGCGCGTCGTGTGCGACCACTTCGGCATCGAAGGGTCGGCCCTGCGTTCCAGCAGCCGCCACAAGTCGGTTACCGAACCGCGAATGCTCGCCATGTGGCTCGCTCGCAAGTACACACAAGCGGGTTGGCGAGAAATCGGCGAGTACTTCGGCGGCCGCCGGCACAGCACGGTGATCTCGGCGCATCGGCGCATCGAAGCCCAAATGGGCCGCGACACCACCATCCGCCGTGGCGCTGCAAAAGCCAACCTTGAAGAAACCCTCGGACAGATTGAAACGAAGCTGCGACTGGCATAGATCCCCGCTCGCCGCTACGCTTTTGTCCTTTTTGTCCCGAATACCGAAAAACGAATTTAGGCGACTCTATTCGCCCCCTATCAACCCCACCGATTCTCGTTTCGCCCTTTTTTCTCGATGCTTTTTCATTTCGCAAGGGAAGTGCAAACCGTCCAATTGTCCACTAGCGCGCACCAAAAGGGACAATTGAAATCGAAATGTCCAATGACGAGGTGCCCAATGACCAATCGACGCCCAACCTCCAACTCCTAACAAGCTGGTGCATTCGGCTTGGCGTTGAACAAGAGTCCCTGGCCCCCGATCCCTAACCCCTCAATAAAGGCGGACGTCCGCCGGTCAGTCCGCGCCCAACCCACCAGACGAAAACTCCGGGCCGTACGGAGGAAGAGCGGTCCATTGAAAACGTGCCGATTTCAGCCGACACGCCCGTAGCTACCAGCCGCTCCACAACCTCACGGATCACAGCCCGGTTCGTCCAGCGCTAGTTCACGCGGCACACCGGTATGGGTGTACACTACCACATCGAGTGGCCTACTTTCCACTGAGAAATGGAAATTTCTCCACTGGATGGCGGCGAAAGTTGACCGCAAGAGCCCTCGCCACTCGAGGCGTCAGATTCGGCCGATTGTCGGTGGGCGTCGCCCAAGAGGCAAGCAACCTAACCTCCTGTCGCAAGCGACACCGTGACAGTCCCCAATGACCTATACACCCATCTCCATCATCGCCCCATTTCCTTGCTCCATCTATATCTTGCAGCGTGCATGATCGGCCAGTGGCTCGCCTGGTCGTTAACCAACCTTGGCACCCTTCGCCGGCGTATCGTGCCACGGAATCAAGCCTACCACCAGCACCACTGCCTGGCTGACGACGAACCAGAATAAATTGGCTGCCAGGCCGTCGCTGAATCCGTAATTGTGTAGCCCCTGACCAAGTTGATTCACACCAAACCAACTCCACGCTGTCACGACGTTGCCCACAATGGTCAATAGCGCCAGTCCCCGGGCACCAACCATCTTGCCCCACCGCGCGTGCAGGGCTACGGCGTTCCACAACACGATCATTAGCGCGCCGTTTTCCTTCGGATCCCAGCCCCAGAATCGCCCCCAAGAATCGTCGGCCCATAATCCGCCGAGCACCGTACCAACAAAACTAAACAGAATGGCAAAGCAGAGCGAGCCATACATCATGGCGGCCAGTTGTTTGGTCTGCTTCTCGTCGAAGAGGTTCAGCAGGTGGACGGCGATCACGTAAACAATGCCCAAACACCCGGCGAGCATGGTCGTCGCGTAGCCTAGATTGATCGTGATTACATGGGTCGCAAGCCAGAACTGGGTATCGAGCACCGCCTGCATGACGGTAAAGGTGTCTTCGTCGAGACCCAGATTGTGAGCGATCAGCAGCGTGGCGAAGCCAACCGCGCCAGCCACAAATCCGCCAATCCCGAGCTTGAAGATGGACTCCAACACCAGCATGAATAGCACGACCGCCCAGCCGATGCAGATGGCCGTGGTGTAGAGGTTGGTAATTGGCGGCCGGTCGGAGATATACATCCGCGCCGCGATGGCGAGCGTGTGCACAATCAATGTCACGACGATAATCGCGATCGCGCTGCGACCGAGCACCTGCGGCCATACGAGCCACGCACCCGCCGCCAGAACCATCGCGATCAGATACAACACCATGCAGTAATAGAACGGTGAAGTCGAGTTGAATAGATACTCAAAGCGAACGCGATCCATATTCAACTTTTCAACCGTCTTGAGCGAGCCTACGAACTCCGCATTCGCGGAATCGTTCAACTGCTCCTCGTACTCATCGGCAGCCTGATAGACTTCTTCGAGCGATGTGTCGTACTGCCTGGCATCACCACTCCGGTACGACTCTAGCACTTGAGCCAGCTGCATGTAGGCGTCGTTTACTGGATGGTCGCCGAACCTGTCGACGACCGACTGCACCACGGGCGGCGTATTGGCCAGCGTGGCTCCCATCTCCTGCTTCAACTTGAAGCAATGATCGCGTAGATCCGACTCGTACAAGGTCAACCAGTGCCCATCCGCTGTTGCGGGAGGTATTGGTTCCGGCGCGTTCATAACGAGCGCCCGTTCGGCCGCCGTCGCAAGATCGACTAGCACGGTTTCCGGTCCGCGAAACCGAACCATATCGAACGAGTTGGCCAAGTCGATGCAAATCCTCCTTTGCTCCCACAACTGCCGAACGTCGCGCTGAAAACGAGTCAGTTCCTCATCCTCTACGTCCTTGGTCGCCAAAACTTCTTCGTGCAGGGTTTCGATATTCTCGTCGATTTCATTGAAGGAATAGCGGTAGAAGCCGGGGCGACGATCGAGGCTGAGCGTGTCGATGACTTCCAAGTTCGTGATCCGGAAGATATAGGCCTCCATGGCATCCGGTTTACGAGCAACGAAATCGAGTAGCCATTGCGTAGCCGGAATTTTCTCTTCCGTTTCCACGTCGATCACCGCTTCTTGCCGTGAACTCATCGCTTGCAGCAGGTTTCGCGCGACCGTATCGATGGGTTTCACCCGCCCTTCGTCGAGTACCGGCACCGTGGCGAAATCGCTGACCGACATGTCGTCGACAACGACCTCCTCGACGCGAAACTTCGAGCCCAAATACCCCGCAGCCAATAGCGCGGCAATGCCAGGTATGATGATTTCCGGCCGCAGGTACCAAACCGCGGTGGACGTCGGATTTTCGTCCTGCAACTGCCGCAATTCACGTAAGCGACGATTGAGAAATCGCAGCAGTGTCTGGCCAAAATGCACGAGCATGCCTACGGCTACCAGGGCGCAAGCGATGTAAGGTAGCATCCAACTCTCGTTCTTCACCACTTGCAGCACCGTACCGGTGCCGGTCACTTCGTTGAAGCCCGATTGGTAGAACGTCTCGCCACGGTAGCGCAGCGGGTTGTTCATCCAAGTCTTGGCCATCAACTCGGTATCGACCTCGTGGTCGACGAGCTTGATCACCGAGGCATAGCTCTTGGCCATTCCCGTGCCCATGTACTTTTCATGCTCGAAATCCAACAGCGTCACGTCGTACGGCTTGTAGACGCGCTCGAAACGCAGCGCGACCGCCAACGGGGTATCTTCAAACTCTACCGTCTGCTCACCCAGGGCTTCGACGGGAACGCCAGGCATTCGCACTAACCTGGGACTGCGGCTTAGGATGTACGGGTCGAACAAGTTCGTCACCATCACCGTGCCTAGACTTTCGCCTGATTCTTTATCGAGCAGTTCGACGTACGCCGATGGGAAATCGCTTGCGCTACCCACACCCGAAACATTGGGAAGCTCTACGGCCACGATCTGCTGCCCTGCGCCGAGTGTGGCCTTGTTGTCGTCCGACGGCTCCGCTGGCTTGATGCTTGAGTTGGCAAAGTAATCGACGATTCGCACGTCGACCGGCAGGTCGGGGTGGCTGATCACCCGTCCGGCAGAGCCGCTCGGCGCGGCCGCTGCCTGCATGAGCATTGCGTCGGGAATCACAGTCACGCGATCGGTTTCATCGTCGGAACGGTCGATAATCGCAAGTTCCGACTGGCGAATATCCATGGCGTAGTTGACCGTTTCGCCTTCCTCGATCGCCATGTTCGCTTCGACATTGGTCTCACCGACATAGAATTCGTGCGCCATGAACAGTGCGATGCCAATGTGCAACAGCACGACGCCCGACCGTTTGCCAAACAGCAGCCAGGCACTGGCCATCAGCAAGGCGCCGGCCGCGGTAGCTTGGAGCAATTGCCACACGATCCGCATGCCGGCGTCGTTGATCCGCCACTCGGGAACGGCGAACAAATAGGCGGCCGCGGCCAATAAAACTGCATCGAATGCCGCGAGCGCAAACCACTCTGGCTTGCGCAAGTGACTCCATGCCAACGTGAGGACGTAGGCCAGCCCCAACGCCACCCCGGCAAAAAGCGCCCGCAACAATAGCCAGAGGCGCTCGGCAAACACTGGCGAGACGCTGGCCGCTTCCGGCGACGACAGGGCATAGGTGATTACCCACCACGTGGCGGCGATGCCCAGAGCCAAGAGGGCTAACGCGGAGCTCAGACGTGCTCCCCTGGCGAGCACGTTGTACCGCATGCTGTGCGCGGCGATCAGGTTGACCGCCATCACCGCGCCAATCAGATACCCACCGGGAAAATAGAAGCCGCCCGGGAGCTCGATCTTATTGGGCTTGAACACACTCAACAAAGCGGGCAGGGTTTGAAATTCAATCCATGCAAACCAGACGCGGAAGTACCCCTCGCGCACCACGTACCACACGTCATGGCTCGCTTGGGCTAACGTGCCAAAGAACACCAACACCGTCAGCAACGAAAGCAAGACCACGGTTAGCCGAAGCGATGCGAAGGCCGCCCAAATGGTCGCCAGTGGGTCCGCGTCGTGGCGTATCGCCGACGATGCCGCGTGGGCCCCAAAGGAATCGCGATTCGATAGTTCGGCGGTAGCCATCACGCGCCCTCCTTCTCGTCGCTGCCTGTTTCCATCCGGACGGTTGCCAGCCATTCGACGAATTCGTCACGGTGCTCAGCAACCGAAGTCGGCGTGCCCATGAGTTGGAAGAACCACACATGGTCAAGGTGGACCACCATGGCGACCAGCATTGCCTGCGAGTCGTCCGGCGAAGTGATTAGCGTAAGCACTCCATCGCCTTCCCCAATCGCGACCGCCTCGGTGACTTCCTCAAGCTTCTGGTCGCCCAGCGGCGGCTGACCGAGTTGGCCACGCCAGCGATCGATATTGGCTCTCGGATCCGACATCGCACCGACTGGGGGGAAGTCGGACAGCTTAACCACGGTTTGTAGATCGCCCTCGCCGAGCCCAAAGCTACGGCTACCCATGGCACCACGACCAAGCTCGCGCCATCCGTCGCCTGGTTCGAAGCGCAACTGCGGCCGGGCCGTGTTGGTCGCAGGTGGCGGCGAACTAGGTGGCATCGCTGATCGGCCAGCAAAGGGAGTTCCGCCCCGCATCATCGGCGGCGTCATCGACGCGGCACTCGCCTTGCCGACGGCATCAAGCACCCAAGCTGGCTCACCCATCAAGTCTATTTCCGTCACTCCCGCAGCTTCGTCCAATACGCTTACGTCCGGCAGCCCAAGCTGGCCCCGCCAGCGATTGATATTGGCGAGCAGTCGCTCCTCGCGATCTCCCGTGAAATCGAGTTTAGAAATCGCAACCTCCAGCGGCGGATCGCCTTCAGGTAACACGAATGTGGCTTCTCGCATCATCCGCTCGCCGCCATCTTTCCACGCCTCGGGCGCGCTCCACTCGATCGCGTCGGGATCATTGGCCGATGGCTCGATATCGGCGACGAAGGCAAGTACCGCGTCGGCCACCTCATCCACACTGCGTTCGGGTCCGGTGACTTTCACGAACCATGCCTGCGACTTGCGCGGCACGATGGCGGCGATCATCCGCGTTGGCGTAGCTTCGCCGGCTCGTTCAACCGCCCGCGACTCGGCAAGCCTTGGATTTCGGGGTACGTCGTAGCTGCGAACCTGTGGTGATTCGCCACAGCCCACTGCAAGACTCAAGCAAACCACAGAAGAGACAAAGCACCGAAAGCGACAGCAGTACCATGCAGGCATTGAATTACCAGGCGGGACATGGGGCGGGAAGCACGCACTTGCCGGGCAGAACCACCCCGCCGCGTGGTTGCCTTGCATTATAGACCTTCGCCGAGGTATCGGGCCACCCAGATGCCGACGGTGCGACAGAATGCCGCAACGGCCGTTAAGGAAACAGAAATCCGCTAAGGCTGTCGATCAGCGTGCTATTCACCTGATACGGCTCGTTCCAACTCCACATGCTGCGAACGACATCCAGAGCCATCATGCCACACAAGCTCAGAAGCACCAAACACAAAGCCAGAAAGGCCACGTTCCAACCAGTAAATTGATTATCCGCCCGCGAAACGACCGCGCCTTGGCCAAACGACGCGGCTGGCATGGCTGCGGCTGCGCCAGGTCCAGCCCCCGCGCCCAACAGGTCGTCGGCTTCTTGCTGCTCCTCGAACGCATCGAGCGCGATCACCTGCGAGCTATCGTCCTCTTCTTCACCTCCAGCATCTTCGGCCAGTGGGGTCAGCTCGAAGTCGCCGGCTGGCTCGTCGGATACCAAACCCGATGCCTCACTAAAGTCGATCCCGCTTCCAATCGCCGAACCGGTGAGTTCCACGGCTGCGTCGTCGAGCGACAGCCCGCTATCGGCTGGCGACAGATTGATTCCACTGTCGGCCGACGATAGCGTCAGGTCGCTGCCATCGCCGAGCACGAAATCGTCGTCGTCATCATCCGAGTCAAGCTCCAAGGCCGACAGGCCCGTGAGCCCTGCGTCGCCCGAAGGCGAACTGCCTTCGAGGTTGATTTCGGAACCGGCAACCAAACTATCGTCGTCGCCGCCGCCGAGCCCTGACAATCCGGTAAGCCCCGCGCCGCTGTCTGGCGCCAGGCCGTAGTCTTCCTCGATTTCAAGTTCTAAATCGCTCGTTTCGGGGGCCTTTTGCTGGGCCTGACCTCCGGCCGCTTGGGCGGCCTCCAAATCCTCGGGCGTAAGAATGCGGCTCGACTCGGCTTCCAAATCGATTTCCAGCTCTTCAACGTTGTCGAAGTCGGCTGTCACTTCCTCCACGCCGGGCAGGTCGCCTGTCGCGCCGGAACCACCATCGAGATCTTCAAGATCAGCAAGCCGCACGTCGCTCGTCGTCGGCCCGGAATCGGATGGTTCCCCTTCGGCCGGCAGCACGAGGTCAAGTTCGTCGTCGAGCTCCGCTTTGCCAATGATCGTGCTCGGTGGACGGTCGCTGTCGCCCAATTCCGCTTCGCTCAGGAGGATGGACGCGGGATCGTCGTCGCCCTCCATTTTGAGGTCCAACTCCAACTCGCCGTCGCTTTGCGCCGCCTCGGCTGGGGCGCCGTCGAGGTCGACCGACAAATCGGCGGAGCTTCCCGTGGCCAAGTCCAAGTCGTCGTCCGCCAGTTCCAGATCGCTCAGACCCGAGTCGCTCGGTGCCAACCCCAACTCGAGCGGGTCGTCCTCCGAGGCAACATCCGTAGTTTCAGGCGACGACGAGCCTTCGGTCTCCGGATCGTCGTCGAGAGATATCTCGTCGCCAAGCGACAGGTCGTCGAGATCGAGATTGATACCGCTCTCTTCGGCCTCGATGTCGGGCACACCGCTGGCGGCCATTTGGTCGATTTCTTCCGTGCGAAACTTCCAGCTCGCACCATCGCGATAGGCCCGGAGTTTCCCTTCTTCGCGGAGCGCGTTGAGATGATCGGTGCTAATGCTGAGCTGCTCGGCAGCTTCTTCCAACTTAACGAACTTCGGATCCATGGCGGCTCTCTAAGCGGCGTCTAGCTGGAATTGCGAGCGGCTACGCGCGAAGCTAACCGCGTCGCATCGCCTCCAGCTTCTTCTTGACATCTGCAGGCAACGGCTTTTTGCCGTGCCAATGGAGCATCTGCAAATCCCATTGAATTTGACGGATGCTCTTGAGTTCAATTTCTCCGGTTGTGCGATCGACGTGGTACACGCCCAACACTTGTTGTTGCGGATCGTACACTACTGCCACAATCGGAGCACCAGGCTCCGAAACCACCTGCAGGCAACCCGGCGGTACCTCACCGCTTGGTCGCAAAGCTTCCACAGCAGGCGCTTCGGCAAGCTCCGGCTGTCCCACTGCACAGGTCAACAATGTGGTCCCGACCAACGTACCGATCGACACCAGGGCAACCGATCGCACTCTGTTTTGCATCGCAAATCCTCCTTGAGTGGGCGAGCACCTTCACCGGGGCCACCGGACAGTCGACCCAACGCGGCAACGATCCGCAAGCGGTAATTCCTACCCCCTCATTCTAAACAGTCGGCTGGGTCAATCAAGCTAAATACTAGCGGCATAGGGATTTGGGACGCGGCAAGCCAATCGACATAACCCTCGCAAGCTGGCCCCCTCAACGCAGCGACTGCTGTCGTGGTAGCCTAGTTGCCATGAGCAAGCCATCCCCCATCCAACAGCGTCTCGACTGGGCCCTCGAGATCGCCCGCCAAGCCGGCGACGTCACCCTTGAGTACTTCCGACAACCGACGCTGGAGGTCGAACGGAAAGGGGACGATTCGCCGGTTACCGCGGCCGATCGCGCCGCCGAACGCCTGTTGCGTGACCAGATAGCCGAGCGTTTCCCGGACGACGGTGTCGTAGGCGAAGAATTTGGCCAGAGCCCTGGCAGTTCCGGGTATACGTGGGTGCTCGACCCTATCGACGGAACGAAGTCGTTCATTCACGAAATTCCTCTCTACACCACGCTTATCGGAGTGCTGAGCACCCCGGACGGCAGCGTCGATGAAGGGAACCCCGAGTTAGGCGTCATCCGAGCCCCCGCGCTCGACGAGGTGATTTACGCTGCCCGCGGCACCGGCACATGGCATCAGCGGGGCGACCGCTCTCCTACGCAAGCACGGATCGGTCAAACCCCCACCCTCGGCCAGGCGTTGCTGCTCACCAGCGAGGTGGGAAGCTTCCGCAAGCGAACCTCCGGCGAGGGTCTATCCGCGTATCTGGAACTCGACGAAAAGGTGCGCCTGGCCCGAACTTGGGGCGATGCCTATGGCTACCTGATGGTGGCCACAGGCAGGGCCGACGTGATGATCGACCCCGGGATGAATCTATGGGACGCCGCGGCCCTGCAGCCCATCATCGAAGAAGCGGGCGGCAAATTCTGCGACTGGCAAGGCAAGGCCACGGTTCACAGTGGCGAAGCCGTTGCGGCGAATCCTGCGCTCATGGCCCAGGTGCTTCAGTTCATCCAGGGCGCTTAGCCAACCCGCCCCAATGGGCGTTGTATATCTCGTTGCGGCGGGTATACTTACGAGCTTTCCGCCACTTGCAACCCAGCAGGTGGGGCGAGTGCCGAATCGTCGAGTAAGCGAGTTTGTAGTCATGGCCAAGCAATGCGAAGTTTGCGGCAAGGGGCCGCAGATGGGCAACCAAGTCACGATCCGTGGTAAGAAGAAATACCTGGGTGGTGTGGGTACCAAAGTCACCGGCATTACCCGCCGGCAATTCAAACCGAACCTGCAAAAGGTGAAGGTCGCGGGCCCCGACGGCAAGAACACGCATCAATGGGTGTGCACCCAGTGCATCCGGGGCGGAGCAATCCGCAAGGTGGTACAGCAGGCACCGTTCGCCGTACCTCAAACATCTGGCAAGTAATCTCGCGCCAAGTAAGCTAGCCGCGCCATGTCGCTATCCGCCGCCGACGTCGAAAAGGTAGCCCTTCTCGCCCGACTGATACTGACGCCGGCCGAGCTAGAATCGATGACGGCGGAACTCGGGCAAATCGTTACCTACGTCGACCAGCTGGCCGAGGTCGACACCGAGGGCGTTGAGCCTATGGCGCACGCCGTCGAACTACACAACGTCACTAAGGACGATGCGGTTGCCGCCAGCCTTTCTCGCGACGCCGCGCTAGCGGGCGCCCCCAAACACAACGACGAAGGCTACCTAGTGCCGGCGGTGCTGGGCGACTAACCAACCACCGTTCAACTCCCGCCCGCACCGATGTTGCTCACTTCGCTCTCTGCCGTCGACCAATGCAGGTTGCTCGATTCGGGCGAGATCTCCGCGGTAGAACTGACTCAGGCCTATCTCGATCGCATTTCGGCCCAGGAAGGCAACGTGGGCGCTTTCCTACGAGTGACCGCCGACCGAGCTTTGGACGCGGCCAAATGCGTCGACCAGCGTCGTGCGTCCGGCCAGCCGCTCGGAAAGCTCGCCGGCATTCCGGTGGCAGTCAAGGACATCCTCGCACAAAAGGGCGAGCGCACCACCTGCGCCTCAAAGATGCTCGCGGAGTTCTCCGCGCCGTACGATGCGACCGTCATCGCCAAACTCAAGGCCGCCGACGCGGTGCTGATCGGGTGCACGAACATGGATGAGTTCGCCATGGGCGGCTCGACCGAGAACTCCGCATTCAAAGTCACCGCCAACCCGTGGGACCTAAAGCGGTCGCCGGGTGGCTCAAGTGGCGGCGCTGCCGCTGCCGTGGCGGCCGACTTCGCCCCGCTTTCGATTGGCACCGACACCGGCGGCTCGATCCGCCAGCCCGCTAGCTTCTGCGGCGTCGTTGGAATGAAGCCGACCTACGGACGCGTAAGCCGTTTTGGCCTAGTGGCCTTCGCCAGCAGCCTGGATCAGATCGGCCCCTTGGCCCATACGGTAGAAGATATTGCGCTACTGCACGAGGCGATCTCTGGCCACGACCCGCACGACTCCACGTCGCTCGATCATACAACGCAATTCACCGAATCCGTCCGCAAGCCCCTCGATGGCTTGCGGATCGGATACGCCAAGGAGCACTTTGCCGAGGGTCTCGATAGCGAGGTCGAGCGGGCGGTGCGCGACGCGCTCGGCACCTACGAATCGTTGGGGGCGAGGCTCGTCGAAGTATCGCTGCCGCATAGCAAGTACGGGGTGGCCACGTATTACGTGATCGCACCAAGCGAAGCCTCTAGCAACCTGGCCAGGTACGACGGCGTTCACTACGGCTATCGTGCCGACGTTGCGAAGTTGACCGAAGAGTTGAATGCCGAACGGGCCGAACTGGAAGAAGCCGGCAAACGACGCGAGGCGGAAAACCTCGATACGCCCCTCGTGCGGATGTACCGCAAGAGCCGTAGCGAAGGCTTCGGAGCTGAGGTCAAACGCCGAATCATGCTGGGCACTTACGCCTTGAGCGCCGGCTATTACGACGCCTATTACCTCAAGGCTCTCAAAGTTCGCCGGATGATACGACAAGATTACGACAGGGTATTCGAGCAAGTCGACGTGCTGGCTGGCCCTGTGGCGCCGACCCCCGCGTTTGAACTCGGCTCGCTTGTCGACGATCCGCTGGCGATGTACCTCGTCGACATGTACACCGTAAGCGCCAACCTGACCGGTGTGCCTGCCATGAGCGTCCCCTGCGGCCAAAGCAACTCGGGTCTACCCATTGGCCTTCACTTGCAAGCCAAACCTCTAGCCGAAGAAACCCTGCTCCGTGCTGGGCACATGTACCAGACGGCAACTGATTGGCATACAAAGAGACCGACACTTTGATTGCCCGCGAATTGCGCGAATGTTCGCGAATCACGCTGAGAAAACTAACGTGCCTAACATCATCTATCCGGACGAAAGCTACGCGATCATCGGTGCGTGTTTCGAGGTATACAACACGATGGGCTGTGGCTTTCTCGAAGCAGTTTATCACGAGTGCTTGGGAATTGAGTTCGAGAATCGCAACATTCCGTCGGTGTCGAAGCCTCGCTTGAGCTTGGACTACAACGGACAGACACTCCAAGCTTATTACGAAGCCGATTATGTCTGCTACAGCAAGATTGTCGTAGAGCTAAAGGCAGCGAAGCGCCTCACCGACGAGAATCGGGCCCAACTGCTCAACTACCTACATGCGACCAGCTTCAAGTTAGGCATCCTAGTAGATTTCGGGCATCACCCCAAACTTGAGTACGAACGCATTGCTCTCACCCAAGAATCAAGAATCTAACATTCGCGCTTATTCGCGTGATTCGCGGGCAAAAAAATCCAAACCGTGCCAGATTACACCACCATCGTCGGCCTAGAAGTTCACGTGCAGCTTGCCACCAAGAGCAAGTTGTTCTGCAGGTGTAGCACGCAATTTGGGGCCGAGCCGAATACGCAAACTTGTCCTGTGTGCATTGGCATGCCGGGGTCGCTACCGGTGATGAATCGCGAGGCGTTGGATCTTGCACTAAAGACCGCAGTCGCACTGAATTGCACGATTCCTCCGCTAACCAAGTGGGACCGCAAGCAGTACTACTACCCGGACCTTCCTAAGGGCTATCAGATTTCGCAGTACGACATGCCGATGTCCGAACACGGCCACTTGGAAATCTCCGACTCGAAAGACCGGTTCGAGTCCAAGAAGATTCGAATCCTTCGTGCCCACCTCGAGGAGGACGCAGGCAAGAGCATTCACGACGAAGTAGCAGGACGCGCCGACAGCGTGATCGACTTAAATCGCACTGGCACGCCACTATTGGAGATCGTTAGCGAACCCGACATGCGGTCCGGGCTGGAAGCGCGGGCCTATCTCGACGAGCTAAAGCTCTTGCTTACCTACATCGGTGTCTCCGACTGCAACATGCAGGAAGGCAGCTTGCGAGTCGACGCGAACGTCAACCTGCACCTCGATTCGGGCGGCGAGATGATCGCCACGCCGATCGTTGAAATCAAGAACATGAACAGCTTTCGCGCCGTCGAGCGGGCCATCGAGTACGAAGCGGGCCGCCAATACGACGTGTGGCAAGAAACCGGCGCAAAGCTTGGCGACTCGCCTAAGCAGACGCGCGGGTGGGACGACGCGGCGGGCGTCACACGGGGCCAGCGAAGTAAAGAAGAGTCGAGCGACTATCGCTACTTCCCCGACCCCGATTTGGTGCCGGTCGTGTTCACCAAGGAGGAGGTGGCCGCGGCCACCGCATCGCTTGGAGAAAAACCGGCCGATCTGCGCGGCAAGCTCCAGTCGGAGCACGGCCTTTCGGCGTACGACGCCGAAGTGCTCGTGAATCAAGGCCGCGACTTGCTTGCCTATTATCTCGCGGCAGTCGACGTCGCCGGCGACGGCAAGGCCGTATGCAATTGGGTCTCGCAAGATGTGCTGCGGGTGCTCAAGGAACGAGAGGAGCCGATTGAGTCGTTTCCCATTGCGGCATCCTCCCTCGGCAAGTTCGTCTCGAAACTTAAGTCAGGCGACTTGCCAAGCTCGCGCGGGCGCGACGTGTTCGACGTGATGCTCGATAAGAAGTTGTCGGTCGACGAAGCGATGCACCAGCTGGGGATTGAGGAAGTCGACGACTCGGAGTTGGAGACTCTTTGCCAGCAACTGCTCGACGCGAACCCGAAGATCGTCGACGACGTAAGAGGGGGCAAACAGCAGGCCGTCGGGGCTTTGATAGGCCAGGCAAAGAAGCGAAATCCCAACGCCGATCCGGGCCGCGTCCGGCAATTGTGTCTGGACTTGATCGCCAAGATGTAAAGTCCCACGCCATGGACTCGTTTCCGATCGTCACGTTGACCACCGATTTCGGCGAGGGGAGTCGGTACGTCGCGGCGATGAAGGGTGTGCTGCTGTCGATCAATCCGCAGCTTCAAATTGTCGACATCAGTCATTCGGTGCCGCACCAAGACGTCCAGCAGGGCGCCATCACGCTGCTGGAGACGGGCCGCTTTCCTTCGCAAACGATTCACATTGCCGTGGTCGACCCAGGGGTTGGTACGGACAGAGGGATACTGTATGCCGAAATCGATGGCCAGCGATACATCGCCCCAGACAACGGCCTGGTGTCTTGCTTGGCTGCGCGGGCGAAACCTACTACCATGCGTGTTGTTCAAAACAATAAGCTGTGGCTGGACGAGGTGTCGAACACGTTTCACGGACGCGACATCATGGCCCCGGTAGCGGCGCGACTCTCGCTGGGTATCGACCCGGCAGAACTCGGGCCGCAGTGCACGGAATTTGTACGAATCACCCTACCACAGGCGGAATGCGTGGGACAGAAGATAGAAGGCGAGGTAACCGAGGTCGATTCGTTTGGGAACCTCATTACCAACATCACTGCCGAAATGTTGGCTGAGGTTCCTCGCGGCGAGCAAACCCGAGTGTGTTGCGACGAGCACGAAACAATGGGCATCTTCAGCACCTACGCCGATCAGCCCCCCATGACGCTCATAGCCTTGATTGGTTCGGGCGACAAACTCGAACTGGCGATCGTCGACGACTCCGCGAAGATCATGCTCGGTGTGGGCGTTGGTGCGCCAGTAAGCGTAGAGTGGTAGCTCGAGGTTTCGTCGCTAAGAAACGCCTTGCCAATTTCAGTTTGCTGTTAGCAGGTGCAACAAACCCGCTCCCCAGAACGGAGAGGGTGGCCGAACGCCGGGTGAGGGGCGAAATTGAGCTAACACACCAATCACCCTCACCAACCCTCTCCCGCTGAGCGGCAGTGACCACCATCCAGCAAATCACCTATGCACAATGACCTTCACGATTGGGATCGTACCCACCACTGGCATGCTTTCACCCAAATGGCCGAATACGAGCCGTTGGTGATCGAGAGTGCGGATGGAGTATGGCTATTCGACACCGAAGGCCGCCGGCTGCTCGATGGCGCCGGCAGCATGTGGTGCAATGTCCACGGGCATAACCATCCGGCGATCAATACCGCAATCGAGCGGCAACTGCACCGCGTGGCGCACGCCACTTCGCTCGGCATGAGCTGCGACACGACCGTTCAGCTCGCGAAACGACTTGTCGACGTCACGCCCGCTGGGCTCGACCACGTGTTTTTTTCTAGCGACGGATCAAGCGCTAACGAAGTGGCGCTTAAGGCCGCGTTTCAGTATTGGCTGCAGTGCGACGATCCTCAGCCGCAGAAGACCAAGTACCTTACGTTTGGCGAAGCGTACCACGGCGATACCATCGGCGCTGCAAGTGTCGGGGGCATCGGCAAGTTTCACGACCTGTTCAAGCCGTTGCTGTTCGAAGTGGTCCGCACGCCGTCGCCCGATATGCGACGTCTTCCCTCAGGCGTCACCGGCGACGACGCGGCGAAGTTCTTCCTCGACGAAGTGGAAGCCCTGCTTCGCGAACAGGGCAATCAACTGGCCGCAGTTGTGATCGAGCCGTTGGTCCAAGGCGCTGCCGGCATGGTCATGCAGCCGCCAGGATTCATACGCGGATTGCGCAAACTCGCCGACCAGTACAACGTGCTGCTGATTACCGACGAAGTGGCTACGGGCTTCGGTCGCACTGGCACCATGTTTGCCTGTGAGGCAGAAGGCATCACCCCCGATTTCCTCACCCTGGGCAAAGGCCTGACCGGTGGCTACCTGCCAATGGCTGCGACGTTGACGTCAACCAGGATTTGGGAGACTTTCCTCGGCGACGCCGAATCGGGCCGAGCGCTCTACCACGGGCACACGTACAGCGGCAATCCGTTAGCTGCCGCAGCGGCGCTGGCATCGCTCCACCTATTCAGCGAAGAACACACGCTTGAAACGTTGCCACCGAAAGTGGAGCGCCTGTCAGTCCGGCTAGCCGAGTTGGCCGAGCATCCGCACGTCGCCAACGCCCGCCAGCGCGGCATGGTCGTAGCCCTCGACCTCGTCGCTGATAAACAAACTGGTGAACCCTTCCCACCCGAAGCCCGCGTCGGCCAGCGAGTCGCGCAAATCGCTCTGGAGCACGAAGTATGGCTCCGCCCTCGCCCCGACATGACGTACGCTTTTCCTCCTCTGGCAATCAGTTTGGAAGAAATCGACCTACTGATGGATGCGATGACGGCGGGCGTTGAAGCGGCAACCTCCTAGCGACTAAGGTCGCAACGCCCGTGTTCGAATCACGAGCCTTCAACCTGCTGATTGGGGCACTACTGCTGGCGATGGTTGTGAGCCTGTCATTCGTGACGTTGTGGGACGCAATTCCCGGGACGTTTTACAGGGACGGACGTGGCTTCCCTCACGGCACGGGAACTGGAGAGTACTCTTACGAGAACGGCAACTTGATGCCGCGTGAATGGTATTTTCGCGGGCGACTTCATCGCGCGACTTGGTACAAGCCCGACGGTGTCGAAATCGCAACCGAGAAATACACAAAAGAACACCGGCGGAGTGGGTTACTACATACGCCCGGACGGAACTATCAAGAGCAAGTACACATACGAATACTCCCCTGAAGACAATCTATTCGTTGCTGTCGGGGAACCTGTTTACTACGATCGGTCAGGAAACATTGTCTCCCAAGTCGACTTGACTGCTGACTGAAGAGAGATACTGGGGCCCCAGCATACTCCGAGATTTCTGTGCCTCTGTGGTTTATCAACTTTCATCCGTCTCCATCCCCAGCGCCCGCATCTTGCGATACAGGTTCGACCGATGCACACCCAGCAGCTTTGCCGCTTCGGTCACGTTGCCTCGTACTTGGTCGATTGTTCGGCGGATATAGTCGGCCTGGAAATCTTGTGTAGCCTCCTGCAGTTTGCGACCGGTCTCTATGCCGCCGGTCGGTTTGGCGCCGGGTGAGAGTGTAAACGCCAGATCGTCGGCGTCGATTTTGTCGCCGCTCGCCAAGTAGGCAACTCGCTCCATTAGGTTTCTCAGTTCGCGTACGTTGCCCGGCCAGCGGTGGGCCACCAGGCGTTTCTTGGCCGCCGCGGTGATCGCCGGCGGTTTGCGGCCTTGCTTCTGACACAGTTGCCGCAGGAAATGCTCAGCAAGGAGAACGATGTCGTCACCTCGCTCGCGGAGTGGCGGTAGTTCGAGCGTCACCACGTTTAGACGAAAGTACAGATCCTCACGAAACTTCTTCTCGCGTACGAGGTTCGCGAGGTTTTGATTGGTGGCCGCCACCACGCGGACGTCGGTCGAAATGGTTTCGTGTCCGCCCACGCGGACCACTTCCTTTTCCTCGAGCGCCCGCAGCAGCTTGGCCTGCCCACTCAGGCTCATGTCTCCGATTTCGTCGAGAAACAGCGTTCCGCCCGAGGCCACTTCAAACTTACCAGCACGCGACTCGTTCGCGCCAGTGAAAGCACCTTTCTCGTGGCCGAATAGTTCGCTTTCGAGCAATGTCTCGGTTAGCGCCGCGCAATTCACAGCAATCAAGGGCTCGTTGCGGCGAGGGCTTCGGTAGTGCAGCGACTGCGCGACGACTTCTTTGCCGGTCCCGTTCTCACCCAACACCAGCACCGCCAGATCGGCAGCCGCGACTTTGTTGATCGTCGACCGTAGAGCTTCAATCGCCGGGCAACCGCCGACCATCTGCACTTTGTCGGCCGCTTCGTCGACCAACAACTGGTGCCGCTCGATGATTTGCTGCCATTGCTGCGTGTTGGCCAGCGACACCGCCGCGTAGCTGGCCAGCTCGGTCAAACCGATCAAATCGTCCGGCAGAAAATTGCCGTCACGTTTGTTGAGCAGCTCAAATGCGCCCAGCGTGTCGCCCTCGGGCGAGATGAGCGGCGCGCAAAGGATGGTCTCAGTCGTGTAGCCTGTCGTCTTGTCGACCGCAGCGTGAATTGCCGCGCGGTCATCGGCACGGTCGACCCGCTCGGGCGTCGCATTCTGCACCACGCGCCCTACGACGCCTGCATCGTCGGGCACGCGAAGCTCGTTGTCCTCCATGCCAAGCGCTGGCCGCCCTACAAGCGTTTTGTGGGGACGGTCCCAAAGAAAAATGGTCGCGCGGTCACAGTCGAACAGATTGGTCGCCGCGGTGGCCATTCGATTCAGTAGTGTTTCCAGGTTATCGGTCTGCGCCCATTGGTGCGTGATTTCGAGCAATGCCTTGAGCCGCTCCGCGTGGCGCCGCTCGCGAAACCGAGCCCGCACATGCGAACACGCCACGCCCAGTCCAACAGCCAACTGAATCACGTCGACCGCGCCGCCCGTCGTCAACAGCGCTGTTGGCGGAATCTCGCGGTCAGCCGTGGCTCGCAAAGGAGTGGCGGTCCAGTCGCCCTCCTCCTTCGCCAGACCGACATCGAGTGCGTCGGAAGCCAGATCGAGCGGTAACTGCCCAGCCATCTGCCCCGCCGACGCGGTGACCACCCATTCCGGAGGCTGCGATCGGACAAGCGCCGCAGTGGTGACGCCACCCGACTCAACAAGCCGCTTGACCACCGCAGCATGGAAATCAGCTTCTCTTGGGCATTTTTCGAGGTCGCCCATGAGCGACCACGCATCGAATGATGACATCCTCTCGCCTTTCCAACGTCGATCTGGGGCCTCGAGCTTCCTTGTGTCGCGTGTTTGGTATCAACGTACCTAAGTGCCGCAGACTTGCAACTCCCGAGCGTTGCTAACCTGCGACACCTCTCTATGAGGGTCCACCTCAAACTAGCTAACGAGTGGGCTTTACGAAAAAGCGATTCGGTTGTTAGGTTGTGGCCCTAGCATGACGTGCACGGCGGTAGTCGCGGCAGTCGCTTCAATTCCTATCCTCCCGGCGGATGCACAATGTTCGAAGGAAAAAAGGGTCTAATCACCGGCGTATTCAACAAGCAGTCCATCGCCTGGGCGATTGCCGAACGCATCATGTCGAGTGGTGGAACGTGTGGCTTCTCGTACATGCCAGACAAACCCGACGACGAACGCAAGAAGAATCTCAATCGCATACAGAAGCTCACGGATGGCAACCCCAACGTCGCGTTCGTCCAACCGATGGATGTCACCAACGACGATCACATCGCGGCGATCGTCGCCACCAGTCGAGAGAAACTCGGCAAGCTCGACTTCCTACTCCACTCCATCGCATTCGCTCTGCCTGACGATTTGAAACGCGACACGGTTGAGACGAGCCGCGAAGGATTCAAGCTCGCGATGGAAATCAGCGCTTACAGCTTGATCGCCCTTGCGAATACTGCCCGCCCGATTCTCAATGAAGGCGCCAGCGTGTTGACGCTCACCTACTTTGGCGGCGAGAAAGCCGTGCCAGGTTACAACGTGATGGGCATTTGCAAAGCAGCGCTCGACTCGGCCGTGAAGTACCTGGCTTACGACCTCGGAGTGCAAAGCGTGCGCGTCAACGCGCTGAGCGCCGGGCCGTTGCAAACCATTAGCGGACGAGGCGCGGGCGTGGACGAAATGCTTGGCCTGTACGAGGCCGTCGCGCCACTGGGGCGCAACGTCACGCACGACGAAGCGGGCAAGAGCGGCGCGTTCCTGCTGTCGGACATGTCGAGCGGCATCACGGGCGAGATTCTCCATCTCGACGCCGGCTACAACATCATGGGGTCACCGGGCCGCATGCTAGACCGGCTGAAGGGCTAAGCTGCGTCGCCGCCACGGCGACCGAGTAGCAATCGGTTACCCAAGCGACAACGTCACGGTCTTATTCTCTGTGTACGCGGCCAGCCCGGCTTCGCCAAGCTCGCGGCCGATGCCGCTTTCCTTGAAACCGCCAAACGGGGCCGCCGCGTCGAACACATCGTAGCAATTCACCCACACCGTACCGGCCCGAACCTTGGCAGCAAATCGATGCGCCTTCGCCACGTCGCGCGTCCACACCGCGGCTGCAAGGCCGAAGTTGGTGTTGTTCGCCCGCTTAACCAACTCGTCCACGTCGCTGAACTTCAGCACGCTCAACACCGGACCAAAGATCTCGTCTTGGGCGATTCGCATTTCGTCGGTCACGCCGGTGAACAACGTCGGCTCGACAAAGTAACCTTGGTCGCCCACCCGTTTGCCACCGGTTACGCAGCTCGCTCCGTCCTGCCTACCATAGTCGACGTATTGCAAGACTTTTTCGAACTGTGCCTGGTCGACTTGAGGCCCCTGCTTCGTGTTGGGATCGAACGGGTCACCCACCGCATGTTTGGCGTTCCAATCGGCAATGCGGTCGACCACCTCGTCGTGGACCTTGTCTTCGACGAACAAACGACTTCCGGCACAGCAGCACTGTCCCTGATTGAAGTAGAGGGCAAAGTGCGCGCCGGCCACTGCATGCTCCAGGTCGGCGTCGGCAAAGATCACGTTGGGACTCTTGCCGCCAAGCTCAAAGGTGAGTCGCTTCATACTCTCGGCGGCAGCTCGCTGAATGATCTTCGCGGTTGCAAGCTCACCCGTGAAGGCGATTTTGTCGACATCCGGATGCTCGACAATCGCGGCCCCGGCGGTCGGACCGTAGCCCGGCACGACGTTGATCACCCCATCGGGGATGCCCGCCTTCTGCGCTAGCCGCGCCATGCGTAAGCAAGTGAGAGGCGTTTGCTCGGCGGGCTTCATCACAATCGTGCACCCGGCGGCCAGCGCCGGCCCCCACTTCCAAGCGGCCATCAGGGCTGGGAAGTTCCACGGAATGATCTGCCCGACCACGCCCACCGGCTCGCGACGTGTGTAGCAAAGGTAGTCGCCGCGAATCGGAATCGTATCGCCCTGAATTTTGTCAGCCCAACCGGCATAGTAGCGCAGGCAATCGACCACGAGCGGCAAATCGGCGTTGCGCGAATCGGTAATGGGCTTACCGTTGTCCAACGTCTCGAGCGCAGCTAACTCATCGATTTCTGCCTCGATAAGATCGGCCAGCTTGTGCATCAGTTGGCCGCGATCGCGAGCGTCCATCGTCGCCCAGGGTCCGTTTTCGAAGGCTTCGCGAGCGGCATCCACCGCCAAGTCGACGTCGGCCTTGTCGCCTTCCGCAACTTCACAAATCACTTCCTCCGTAGCCGGGTGGATGGTTTCGAACGTCTTGCCGCTGGCCGAAGGAATCCACTTCCCATCGATAAAACACGTCGTCTGCCGGACCTGAGGACGAGAAACTCTCTCTGGGGCCACGGTCGCCATGATATCACCTCCTGAAGGGCGCTGATGTGCCGCGAGCGGACACGGAATGATGAGTCGCCCGCGCAGTTTAGCATATGTCCTTGGCCAATTGCACTCGGGCACAGGACGACTGGTGATCTCGGTGTGGAAAGCTGGGAAAGCGCTAGTGCCGGAATCGCTCCAAGCACGCTGGCTGTAAACCCGTCTCGTCGTCGATTGGAGCCACCCTACGGTCGGCTACTGAGATGACTCGTTGGATTCATGACTGCAAATCTTTGATGCTTGCGTGGAGAACCCACCACCCGACGGAACGAACTTACCACGCTCGGCAAGGAAATCGATTAGTTCGCGCGCCGTCATTCCACTGGCGGAGCACGTGCAAAACCGGGTGGATTCGCCGAATCGTGCATGGATGGCCGCCTCTAGGCTCTCGACGTCGAAGGCCGCGCCCAATTCGAGCATCATCCGCATCACTTCGTGGCCGTGAATGTCCTGGTTGCTCGTAGTTCCCATGGTTCATGGCTCCTGACAAATACAAGGAAGAAAGGAATCGTAGACAATTGTAGGCAAAATCGCCCTGGCCTTCGACGTCGGTCGCATGGTAGTCTCGGTCGCGTCGGGATGGCGCCCGACCAGATGCTAGCATCTGCCCCTTGTTTGTCCTACCGCTAATGCAGGAGTGCAGCATGGAAGCTCGCACCAAAGTACCGATTGTTTGGACGACGCTCTTCACGTTGCTTACATTTGCTGCGGCATCCTCCGGCAACGCAGCCCGCTATAAGACGACCAACTTTGTCGTCAACGCTCCTACGCCTCAACTTGCCAAGGAAATTGGTGAAATGGCTGAGCACTGGCGGCGCGAGCTCGCGATCGATTGGATCGGCAATGAAATGCCTCCGTGGTCACGCCCCTGCCCTATCAGAGCGGAGGTCGCCCCCAACCTGGGTGCTGGCGGCGTCACGACGTTCGTCTTCGATCGTGGCGAGGTCTTCGATTGGAACATGACCGTCACCGGCTCCCGCGAGCGAGTGCTCGACTCGGTGCTCCCCCATGAAATCACGCACACCATTTTCGCGTGCCACTTCCGCCAGCCGCTGCCGCGCTGGGCCGATGAAGGTGCTTGTACGACCGTCGAGCACCAGAGCGAGATCGCCAAACAGGAAAACCTGCTCATTCGTTTCCTCAAGACCGGCAAGGGAATTCCATTTGGCCAGATGTTCGCTATGAAGGATTACCCTCGCGACGTATTGCCATTGTACGCACAGGGCCACTCGCTAACCCGCTACTTGATTGGACAACGTGGGCAGGCAGCATTTCTCGAGTTCCTGGCCGATGGAATGGGCGACGAGAACTGGCCCCGGGCGGTTCGAGAACACTACGGTCACGATAGTCTGTTTGCGCTACAGAATGAGTGGCTCGATTGGGTCAAGAAAGGGCGACCTGAGTTACCTGGCGAGCGGGAATCGGAAACCCTACTGGCGAGCGATTCGACTCCGGTAACCAAACCAGATCCGTCAACGGCGCGGTCTCAACCATTAGCATCGACGAATCACGAGTCCGCCTACTCACGGGCGGCGCGAGAACATCGCGGTGTTGTCGTCCGGCGTCCTGAGGGAAAGGACACGGTACACGTCGACGCTCCTCCGACTGGCAGCGAACGAACCTACTGGCGGTAGTGGTCACCGATGGCGCGACTGAAAACGGATTAGCATTGTTGCGCACAACACCAATACAACGTTGCTAACAGGCTCGGGAACCGCTGTTACAGTCGCCAACGGAGTCGAAACACCGTTGCCAATGTTCTGTTTCCACACGTCGTAGTCGCCCAGCCCATACCTGCCTCCTAGTCCGTCGCGCCAAACCGTGTAGTCGGCTAGATTTACAACGCCATCGCGATTGAAGTCTCCAGGGCGATGCGGCAGATAGTTTGCCTTCCAAACCTGGTAATCATCTGCGTCGTACTCGCCGCCAAGCCCATCTCGCCAAGTGGTGTAGTCTGCCAGGTTCACGACTTCGTCGCTGTTGAAGTCGCCAGGAAGCGACACCACGCCAGTCAGAGGATCGTTGGAAACCACCTCCCAAACTGTTCTGCGAACCAACGAACCAACTTCGGAAGTGGGAGGAACGTCGTTGTCATGATTGCCGGGCGACGCGGTCCAGAAGGCCGACTGGAGTTCCGGAAAGTTCATTGGGTTCTTGTTGTGCATCACGGCCCACGCAGTCACGTGGGCAGCATATCGACCGACGTTGTTTGCGTGCCGTACGTCTCGATACAAGTCGATTTCGTCGGATAGTCCCTCGTAGTCGCCTGCGCGAAACACTTCACCAAGGGCCGCCCAGACGTCTCCCACCGGAATTAGATTCACCTGCCGGGATGGAAGCAGGCTACGAACCTCGGTAACTGCGTGCTCGTACCACGCGCGTTCGTGCCGCATTTCAACCGAGTCGTCATAACCGCCTTGTGGCGGCTCCGCGTACCATGCGTCGGTATAAGTGCTCGTGATGTTTCGTTGATCGGGCCATGATGCGTACATCAACACTCGGGCATCGCCGTTGGTCAGGTTGGCCATCTCTGCAAATGACTGAAACTCGACGCTTGCAGAGGGGCCAACGTAGGGCTGAAGCGTTACGACATCCCATTCAAAGCCCGGCAGAGCGTCAGGAAACGGTCCGTACCTCGGAACCGACTCCTGATAGGTTTCGGCAAATTGCATAATGTTTGTCAACGACGATGCGCCCTTGATGTGGTATCCCTGATCATCGTGCAGCGGGCGAACATCGAACGCATGGGCTTGCATATCCCATGTAAGTGAATTTCCCACATGGAAGCTCGTGAATACCTCTTCGCCGTCCACCTGGGGCTCACCCACGAGACAAAGGAAGCCGGTGCAAACGAAAACGATGTGGCGAACGAGATACGGGCTGATGTACCCGTAAAGAGTCATCGCATACTACCTCTAAGAGAATCTCTTTATCTACTGTCCCGACATCAACGGAAACTAAGGATAGAATACGCCCGCTGATTGTGCAAGCATGTGCTGATGCCAGCGGCTGCCTTCGAAGCTGATTGAAAGGACTACGCAATCAACAGTTGCTTCGCGACGTGATAGAACACCGGTGCGGCGAAACAAATCGAATCGATGCGATCAAGTACGCCGCCATGCCCTTCGACTAGGGTACCAAAGTCCTTGACGCCGCGGTCGCGCTTGATGGCCGACATCGTCATGGCGCCGGCGAATCCCATTACCGCGATCAGCATACTCACGAGTGCGGTGTGCCACAACTCGCGGAAGGGGTGAAAGAACACATGATACGTCATGCCTACCAACGCGGCGCTTGCTGCCCCGCCCAACATGCCCTCCCAAGTGCGCGTGCTATTGATATTGGGCGAGATGACGTTGCGGCCGTACAGACGGTCCCAAGCGAACTGTAGTCCTTCACTAACCAACGACATGATCACCAGGAAGAACAGCAGGCGAGAGCAGCCAGCATAGTTGTCCGGTTCGAGATCCAAGATCGCCGGTGCGAACCCCAGGCAGTAGACACACACTAGTAGGCCCGATTGAATCTTTGCGACGCGTTCCAAAAATCGTTTGGTGTCGCCAGCAATTGCCACACGCACCGGAATGAACAAGAAGCCGTATACCGGGATCAAAATGCTGTACAGGGCATACCTGTCGAGCCCCACCAGGATGTAGTGCAGCGGCGTGAATAGGAAAAACACCCAAAACAACGCGCGGTGGTCACCCTGCCGCGTGGGAGTAAGCGTAATGAACTCGCGTAGCGCCCAAAAACTAACCAGGAAGAATAGAAGTATCGTCACCTCGCGGCTTAAGAACGCAACCGCCAGCAAACAACAAATGATCCACCATGCCCTCAGTCGACCATTGAACGCATTGACCGCTGCTGGGTTGAGCCCCCATTGCGGCTGCCGAGCCAGCAACTGCCCAACGACCGTCGCTGCGCTCAAGAAGGCAACGATGGTACCTGCGAGGGCCCAGTTAAGTTGGATGGGTGTCATGTTCGAGTGCTGTCAACGCATTCCGTACCGACCTTCGGGCCAGTACAACTCATGGGATTATGGCCGAGAGGCTGGCAACTATCGAGTGTTGCGTCGCCGACGCCGACGTTACTGCTTCTCGCGGTCGCGAAGCTTGAGCACCGCGTTCCTCGCTCGTTCCAGAAACTCGTTTTTGGTCTCACCCGCCTCCAACCACATCGGTGGTCCGAATGTGATGCTTGATAGCAACGGCACGGGCAAGAACTCGCCGCGCGGAAGAATGCGGTTCATGTTGTCAATGTAAACAGGGATCAACTCCAAGTCGGGCCGCTTCTTCGCCAGATAGTACAGGCCGCTCTTAAACTCACCTATGGTTTCGCCCGACGAGCGACCACCTTCTGGAAAAATGATGACGGAGTAGGTCCGGCCAATCTCCCGAATCATAATGTCGACTGGACTCTGGTGAACCTTAATTTCCTTACGGTCGATCAGTATCGCGTTGTAAACCTTCGCAATGTGGGCCCGAATCTTCCCCCGGCTCCAGTAGTCCTTTGCGGCCGCGGGTCTCGTAAGTCTTCGTACGTCGCGAGGCAATGCCGACCAGACGAGAATCACGTCCAAGTGGCTCGTATGATTGGCGAAATAGATACGCTGGCATGTGTCTGGCTGGCTGTCGACCCATCGCACGCTTGCCCCGCTCAGCAATCGAGCCAGGGTAGTCAAAAGGGTTTCGGTAATCATTCCAGCGGACAATCAAATGTAGCGGCTCAGGTTCGGAAAGCTCCATTATGCTTGCGTCGCAGGCGAATCGCGAGTGCCGAAGCGTAGCAATCTCGGTTGCCTAGGAATCGATCGACGCATGCACGTGGTCAGTGGGCTGCTCTGTTTCTTCGTCAATTGCCCCAAGTGTCTTGCCGGTATTTTTGGTGTAGAAGCTAGTTAGCAAATCTTCGTAGCCGCGTACCATTACGTCGAGCGACCACCGCTCGACTACCAATGCCCGGGCCGCGTCGCCCATCTGCACGCAGGCGAGAGGGTCGTCGAGCAGTTGCGTCACGCGCGCCGCGAGACCGCTCGTGTCGCCCGCCGGAGCTAGGTATCCAGTCTTCCCGTCGATGACCGACTGGCAGACGGAGCCAACGTCAGTCGCCACAGTCGGTGTGGCGGTGCTCATCGCTTCAAGAATCGATACCGGGTTCGCTTCATTGTGCGACGTAAGGACGTTGACGTTCGCAGCGTTGAGCAGGGTCGCTACGTCGCTGCGCATGCCGAGGAAATGCACGACATGCTCGATCTCTAGCTCCGCGGCTCGGCCTTCGAGCATCGTCCGCTGTGGCCCGTCACCCACGATCAAGAATTCTGCATCACCGACGTGCTGCAAGACTCGGCGGGCAACTTCCAAGAATAACTCGTGGTTCTTCTCCGGCCGAAGAGCCGCAACGATGATCGCAACCGGAGCGGCGGGCGATATGCCGAGCGTCTGCCGCACACCCGCGCAGTCGACCCCGGGGGCGAAGCGCTTGGTGTCGACTCCGTTGGGAATGACAACCACTTTGCCAGCGGGAAAGCCCTCGCGATCGACCAAGTACCGTGCGTGCGGCTCGGCGACGGCAATCACCGCATCAGTGATTGGTGTAAGCATTCGATTCAAGCGACCGACTTGGTCGGGCCAGCCGGTACTGTGCAGCGCAGAACACACAACCGGCACGCGCGCCGCACGGGCGGCCAAGCGTCCCCAAAACATCTTATCACCGGCGCCCACGGTCACCACCGCATCGATACTCCGGTCGCGAAGCAGTTGTCTTAGTCGCCCGAGTACTCGCACATCCGCTTTGTGCGCAATCATTTCCGAGTGGACGGGGATCTCGTCAGCGAGTTGCTCGCCCAGCGGGCCAGCCTGCTTCAAACAACCTAGTTCGGGCTCGACACGGCGACGATCTAACCGCCGGATTAGGTTGACGAGCAGTATTTCCGCCCCGCCCACAGGCATGGACGTGGTTAGAAACATCGCGCGGAGCGGACCGGAACGGCACCTAGCTTGATGGCGCATCGGCACGGGTCACCCTTCTTGAACAAGCACGCCACGCCTGCGCCAACTAAGGCGACCAAGGTGGCGGCGAATTACGCTTACGATTTCTTCGCACTGGTCGACCGACAACATCCATGGAGTGAACAAGACGACGAATGCGATCAGGCCGGATGTCGCCACAGCCGTCGGCAATCCCATTGCGAGGGCCAATGGAAGAAGCGCTGCGACAAACGTCCCCGTCGTGGGGGTCAGTCCCAGGCGCCAATTAACGAGATTCTGGCCGAGCAAAGCCAGCAACGTTGCAAGCGCCGTGGCCATCACCGCCCCGAGCAAACCAAGCACAGGTAGTAGCATAAGATTGAGCGTCACGTTGCCCACCAGTCCAATCAGCATCGGCAAGGTCGCATGGCGTGACTCTTCGGCGCACCACACGTACGTTTGCGCGACCAGCAACAGGCTAAACCAAACACACGAAGCCACCGCCCAAGGTAAGACGAAGAGCCCCTCGTCGTACTTGCCGCCGAAGGCCAAATGGAACAGCGCGGGGGCGACGGCAAGCACGCAAAGGCTAGCGAGAAACATTCCAAGTGAGGCTAGCTTAAAAGCCGTATCGATGCGTTTGCCGGCGCCATCACGATCGCCTGTTTCCCATTGGTGGCTGAGATGCGGCGTCATGGCCCCCGTCAGCAAATTGGCGACCGAGATAAGCAACACTGGCACCAACATGCTCGTGTGGTAGCACCCCACGAGCCCTAGTGCCGTATCAGCAGGAAGGCCGCTGAAATGAACAATCATGTATCGGTCAATCACCGTAAAGAGGTTGCTCAACAGAGCGGTGATCCAAACCCAAACGGCAAAACGGATCAATGGCGGCCAAAAATCTCTGTGCGAGTCGGCCGCGACGCCTTCGATCGATTGCCACTGAAATCGTCGCGCCCAAACCATCGCAACACTGGCCGATACCAGGCACGCTAATCCGTAGCCGGCGACGATGCTCCACGCGTCGCATCGCCACCATAAGAGCAGACTCAGAGAAATGCCGGCGAATAGCATGCTTTGCGCGAAGTGCATGGCCGATACGACTCGAAATACTCGGAGTCCGGCAAACACCGCTTCAAGAAAGTGGTGCAATACAACTGTGGCTAGCACTACGGCAACCAATACTAGCAGCGACGATTGGCCCGCATCTCCAAACACCAGGTAAGCAAACCAACCGCGACCGAGCAAGAGGACAAGCACCGCGATGGACGTCAGTACGCCGGCCCACGCACATGTGCGCCAAAGAAAGCTCGTTAGCTGGCCGCGTTGTCGATATCGCTCGATGTAACGTCCAAATGAGCCCGGGAGCCCAAGCACCGCGACAGGCGCCGCGAGCAATAGAAAGCCATACGCCATATCCCACTCGCCGAGCGACTCAGGGGCGAGCCAGCGGCAAAATAGCACACCACGTCCGAACCCGATGCTGCGCTGCACTACGTTCACCAACAGCAGCACGGCTACGCTGCCCAACAGCGTGTCGGGGCGAATCGCCGTCGCTCGAGCCTCCCGTCCACCAGGCATGCTTACGAACCTTTCGCGACCGCGAGTCGTCGGCGGATAGCGTCGTGACTCAGTGAGACGTAAGCAACTTCCGACGAACTGGCCAAACTCTTCATGACGTCCACCGACAACCAATGTGCGAACCGGGCGAGATGCGGATCGGCGTGGATTCGCTTTAGGTGAAACGGGTCGCGGCCTGGGAAGTTGTACCCACCGTAAGCAGAGCAAGCTCCCGCAAAACCTCCGTCGCGGGCAAGCTCGAAAGACTCCGGCGTCATGTTGACTCGTTGTCCGAACGGAAAAGCGAAGTACCTCACAGCTCTGCCAGACATCTCCTCCAGGTCGTGTTTCGATCCGTTGATCTCGTCGTCGAGCCTCCGCGGTTCGATTGTTGCCAAGTCGACATGGGTTCTCGTGTGCGCGCCAATTTCGATGCCCGCATCCGAAAGTGCTTGAATATCGGCAACGGAGTTGGGCGGCAAGGGTTCCCCGCGCTCGACGTCGTGTGGGAACGGAAGGTCATTCGCTACGTTTTTCGACGTTACAAAGTACGTGAACGGCAACTCACGATCGAGCAAGAGCGGCAAGGCAAAGTCGCAGTTGTCGGCATAGCCGTCGTCAAAAGTGATAGCGACCGTCGGTCGGCTGTTCTTCCCCGAGAGAATACGTCGTTGCGCTTCGGCCAGCGAGACGATGTCGAATCGCTGCTGAAGCCACTCGATTTGCTGAGCAAATGCCTCCGAACTAATGGTCCACGGGTTCGGCGAATAGTCTGCCACGCGATGATAGAACAGGATCTGGACTGGTTCAGCACCACGCAAGTGGCGATAGTGACTTGCCACCGCGCGAACCGGTGTCGTTGCCAACAGATAGGTATTCAGCAACCATTGTTTACCAGGATTCATCGTTAGGGTCTGCTCGTGCTCAGAGTGCGTCGGACACGGGCGACACTAACGGCCGCAACCCGGCCTTGAATGCGGATGCCAGCGAGTCGGCCCAGTCGGCAGTTTGTGCGATCCAATTGTTTCGGTGCGATGGAGCAAACGCTTGAAGCTCGCAAGTCGGTCTTGGCTGCGCCCGCCAATGCGACTTATACGATTCGTCGCCTCGCATGAAGTCGAACGTCTGCTGCCCTTCCGCAATCGCATGCCGAATGGATGCGATGAGCGACAAGCGGCCTGGTGCGTCGGATAGCCGGCCAGGATCGATTCCGCCCTGATAGGCGTAAGTCACTCGATCACCGGCGACCTGGTATTCGGCCGCGATCGGCTCGTTGTCAAGCTCCATCCAACTCAACCGCAGGCGGTCTTCGTTCAGTAGCTGCAGAGCAGCCTCTCTATGAAAGGCGGCAAACGCCTGCGAGGCGAAACATCCCGGCTCGCCCAGACTGATTCGTCGACGTTGGTGCAACTCGACGAAGATGGGCCATGCTGTGTCGAAGTCGATGTCGGTCTCAACCAGGTGCCAGCGGACGCGATCGGTATCGACCACTCGATCGCAAGCACGGCGGAGGTGTTTACGGTGAGACTTGCTTTGCATCGAAAGAAAGACATCCCACGTGTTGGGTAGATCGATCGCCCAACAGTTTCCCGCTGGCCGGACACGGGTCGCGCAGTCGCGGACGCTCAACTCGCGAACGAGATGGTCTAGCACCGCGTCGCCTTCGTCCACATCGCTCAGCACCAAGCGATCCCACTCGTCGGAGTGACAAAGGTGTGAGGCAAGAGCAGTTCCCACCGCGCATGCGTCGTTTTCCTGACATAGAACACTCACGTGGTCACTGCACACCTCGCCATCGCCCATCGCACGCAGGACGATGCCACGCGCCCGCGTTCGCTCGGCATACCACGGAGCAATGCCCACAACCTGCTCGTCGCCTGGTCGTGCTCGATCACGAACCACGAGAACAGATAGACACAGCCGGTCGTTGCCGCTCGGCGCACCATAGTGCTGCCACCAGTTCGTCAGCCACCCGTATGAACGAAACGGCACGTCGCCGTCAAGGCGCCGCCAAGCGGTACCGAGCGCGGAAATCTCCGACAAGTGCTCGATGACTTCGACCTGGAGTTTCACGGCGGGTGCCTGGAGCGGGAGTACGCAACATGTGGATAGACGGATCAAGGAAGTCTTGCTTGCGTGGAGCCGTTTTCAAATCGGCGATTGGCCGGTTTCGGGATACACCGATTGCTCCGGTGAAGCCGGCGTTGTCGCCACGCCACATGTTGTCGCGTCGCTGCCACACAACCAACCGGTCCAGCGCGCTAAAGCAGGGAGATCGCCTTGCCATTGGGACCGCGAACCAGCGCGCGATGGCTCTGGCATGGTGATTGCCCTTGGAGTGAGTGCTCATCTCCCCACTCGATGCCTCAACTACCGAGAAGCCGTTATGTCGCGTCCCGTCGTGCAGGGAATTTCGCCCCGTCAAATGGTCGAATTGCTCGTCAAACATCGCCGCACCTGGATCCTTCCCATGGTGACGGTCGCGGTGATAGCCGGGCTGGTATCGCTGGTTACGCCGCGAAAGTGGAAGGCAACGCAAGGTCTGCTGATCCGGCCCGAGGTAGCGGGTCTCAGCACCGATCCACTCGGAAAGTTCTCCGACCTGACGGAGATGAAGACAATTCAAGAGACTCTGCTTGAGCTGGCCCGCAGCAAGACGGTCGTTTCCGCTGCGCTCAACAAGGTGGGACCTCCACGCGGATGGTTTACGCCACAGAACTGGCCAACAGCGGAGGACATTGAGAGCTTTCGTGACGCAATGGTTATGACTCCTCCTGGTGGGGCCGAGTTTGGCAAGACCGAAGTATTCTACTTGGGCGTACTGGACAAAGATCCCCAGCGCGCCGCGGCCCTCACTACCGCATTGGCCGAGGCCTTGGAACGCCGCACCCAAGAGATTCGCAAGGCCCAAGCCGATAGCATGATTGCCGAACTGACCAAAGGGGTTGATCAGGCCCAAGCAATGCTGAACTGCAAGATTCAACAGCTGTCCGATTTTGAGAGCTCCGTCGGGGCAGATTTGGTCGACCTGCGAAGCCTAGTCAACCCCTTAGGAGGATCTAGTGAAGCCTCGCTGAATAACCTGGCGATCAAAGCCGAGTTGCGAGCCAACGAGTCCGATCGTCGGCAAACCGAACGACTGCTGGCTGAGCTGCGACTGGCCCAGGCCGATCCTCAACGATTGGTGGCAACGCCTAGCTCGCTGCTCGCATCGCAACCGTCAGTGGAACGACTGAAACAAGGGCTTGTCGACTCTCAACTAACCACTGCCCGCCTACTCGGCAATCTGGCACCGGCCCATCCTCTGGTGCTCGCTGCACAAGAATCCGAAACCCAAGTGCGTCAACAAATCCACAACGAGTTGGCCAGTGCGATCAGCGGACTGGAAATCGAGCTGGCACTCAGTGACAGCCAGAGTCAGGCACTTGAGCAGCGGCTTGCCACGAGCCATGCGAACCAGAAGCATCTTGCCTCGCACCGCGCGGCTTACTCGCAACTCGTCGCTGCGGTAGACAATCATGTGCAACTGGTCGACGCGGCCACTACCAGATTGGCCGACGCCGAAGGCCAACTGGCAGGTGCCCAGAGTGCGAGCGTCCTGTCGCGGTTGGACGACGTGGAATCAGGGCTGCGGCCGGTTGGTCCCAGTCGGTCGACGTTTGTTGCCGCAGGCAGCCTAGTTGGCTTGTTGCTAGGGCTTGGCGTGATCTTCATCCAGCATGGACCTACCCCGCTAACAGAAGAGGATTTGGACGCGGAGAGCAAGCCGGCGGAGCTAAGAAGCCCGATTCTCGAATTTGGATACGCGTCGACTGGTCGCAGCCAGGCCACGTTGAGCGATGCGATCGCGGCTGGCTTCGAATCCCGCCGCGACCCCGTGCCCCGTTAAACGGGCAACAGCGTCATCCACACCTGTTTTGTCTGTGCCTGAACCACTGTCCCACATTCCAAAGTTCGCAATGCCCATGGCCCCGATCTTCGGTGCGATTGTCTCCCTGTTCGGGATCGCCCTCGTGCTTCGCCGAAGCTCACCAGTTGGTGCAGCCGTGGCGACAGTCGCCATCGGCTACGTGTTGGGGTATCCATTTTGGCACGCGCGGCTTGGCCCCGTGCCGCTAACGGTTGACCGGGTACTCCTTGGAGTAATGCTAGTGGTGGTGGCGGTGTGGTTCTTGCGCGGCCGTATCGCGCTGCCGAAACTGCTTGCTGTCGACTGGATTGCGATCGTGTTGCTTGGGTGGCTCACCGTCAGTTGCTTGGCGTTTGGCATTGGACCGGACACGGATTTGCCGACGTCGCCCATGTTTCGACTACTGTTTAGCTTTTGGGCGCCCGCACTGCTGTACTTGGTGGTTCGACTCGCCCCGCTCACGACGCGTACGGTAACCGTGGTGCTGGCGGTGCTCACGGGCCTGGGGGCTTACCTCGCGTTTACCGCATGTGCAGAAGTTGCTGCGCAGTGGTGGGCGGTGTTCCCCAAGTACATCAGCGATCCGGAACTCGGCACGCATTTCGGCCGCGCCCGCGGGCCCGCGCTAAACTCCGTGAGTTTGGGGAACTATCTATGTGTGGCATTCTGGGCGGCGTGGACATTACGGTCGCGCGTCTCACGTGGCTGGCAACTTCTCATCTTCTCAGCGATGGCCTTGATGGTCGCGGCTGTGTTCTTCACGTATACCCGCAGCGTTTGGCTTGGGCTGGCGCTTAGCGCGCTGGTAATCGTCTTCACGGAGACACCGAAGCGATATCGCTGGCACGCAACAGCCGGTGTGCTCGCCGCCGCGGTGGTTGCGGCAGTAATGGCCTGGTCGTTCGTGATGCACTTGGATCGCGAAGACTCGGGTAGGGCGTCGCGCCATTCGGTGCAACAGCGAACCGCATTCGCCTACGTTTCTTGGAACATGTTCTTCGACGAACCCCTCACCGGTGTTGGATTCGGGCGTTTCTACGACAAGAAGCTGCCCTACCTTTCGGACCGAAGCCAGTCGTTCGAACTTGAGTCGATCCGCGAACTCCACCACCACAATACGTTCCTAGGTTTGTTGACCGAAACCGGCATACTAGGACTTGTGGCTTATGCTGCAATGCTGGTGGTGTGGTGCCAGATCGGTTTGCGCATGTCTCTTTACGAAGGCGCCACCCTGGCGACTCAACAGATGGGCCGCTGGATGCTGGCGGTGCTGGCCGTGTACCTTCCGTCGGCGTTGTTCCACGACTTGAGCCACATCTATCAGGACCAGTGGCTGGTGTTCTTGGTCATTGGCATGGCGGTAGCAACGGCTGAGCAGGCTGCCACGAAGAGCTGCACCTACTACCGCGCACCGTCAGCGCTTCTACGTACAACCAGCGGCACCCAGCTAGCCAACGCACCTAGACGAGTTTCGTCCAACAGCACTGCGCGTAAGGTCGCGCTATTCGGAATGGAGATCGACCGAGTAACGCTCAGTGAGGCGACCGCCAAGGTGTTGGCATGGTGCAACCATCCCACAACGTCGGTGTGCCGGTATGTTGTTACGCCGAACGTCGACCACGCAGTCCTGCTTACACATCACAGTAGGCTCCGGAAGTCGTACGCCAGTGCCGACATGGTGTTGGCCGATGGCGCGCCAATCGTGGCGGCATCGAAACTACTTGGACACCCACTTCCAGAGCGCGTCGCTGGAAGCGATTTGGTGCCCAATCTACTCTCCGCCGCGGAGCACAACCAACGACCGCTACGCGTGTTCTTGCTCGGCGCTGGACCAGGAGTCGCCAAACGCGCGGCGGAGAACATTCACCGCCGGTACACCGGTGTCGAAGTGGTGGGTACGCACTGTCCGCCGGTTGGCTTCGAACGCAATCCGGTTGCGAATCAAGTAATCTTCGACGCGGTGGCCGCAGCACGTCCAGACGTGGTGGTGATTGGCCTAGGGGCACCCAAGCAAGAGCTCTGGATAGCCAAGCACCAGTACCGGCTGGAGGCGAAGGTGGCCATTTGTGCTGGAGCCACCATTGACTTTCTTGCCGGGGAAAAACGTCGTGCTCCGGTTTGGATGCAACGCACCGGACTCGAGTGGCTATACCGTCTATCGACCGAACCGCGACGACTGGCCGGTCGGTACTTTCGCGACGCAGTTGCCTTTCCACGTTTGGTGTGGAGCGAGTGGCAACGCGTCGCGGGCTGACGCGCCGCTATGCCGCATTGGGCGACGGCTCTATACTCGTCCCCATGCAGAGCAGCACCATAGTAGTCCTGGTGGTCGATGGGCTCCGAGCTCGGGCGCTGGGAGCGTTCGGGAATACTTGGTACCAAACGCCCTCGCTCGATCGTTTGGCTAGCGAGGGCATGGTTTACGACCGCTTTCTCGGCGAGTCGAACCAACTGTCGGATGCGTACGGCGCCATGTGGACTGGCCAGCACGTTCTGGACGGCCCACGGAACGGCGACCGCCATTTGCTCGACTTGCTGGACAATGCAGGTTACCTACGCCACTTGGTAACTGACGAACCAGAACTCGTTAACCGTCTCGACACCAACCAGTTCGACGACGTGACGTTCGTCGACTCCAATCAAACTTGTCGCGCTTCCGAGGTACTTGATACGGCCTTGGGAAGAGTCCTTGAGGCAGCGGCCGACGTGCTAGGTGGATGGTCGGGCGAGTACGAACAGCCGCGTTTCTTGTGGGTCCATCTGCGTGGGTTGCTGGCCGCGTGGGACGCTCCGATCGAGTTTGCCAGAAGCCTGGTCGATGACGATGATCCAACGTTGGGTGACAGTCTAAAGGTTCCCGAACAGCCTGTCGTGGACAGCGATGAAGCAAGTGACGAGGTCTTCCTAACCGGCTGTCGGTACGCAGGCCAGGTGATGGCGCTGGACCAGTCGATTGGGGCAATCGACTCGCTTCTCAGCGATCTGTGGCCCAACACGCCGGCAACCGTTGTATGTTGCGGAGTTCGAGGATTTGCCCTTGGCGAACATGGCCACCTAGGACTGGGCAGCCCGGCATACCGGGAGCTGTTTCATCTGCCGCTGATCATCCGCGGGCCGCTGGTACCTTGCCTTGTGCGCCGTAAGGAACTGCTGCAATGGAGCGACATCAGTGAGTTGCTCATCGCCCTGGCCGGCGACGAGACACCGCGCACAACTGCGCGAAACATCGCGGCAGGTCGGGTCGACGGCTCTCGCTATGCTGAAACAGACGAATGGCAATATGTAACTCGCGAAGACAAACAATTCGGAGGAGAACTGTATGTTGCGCCGGATGACCTGTGGCAGGCAAACGATGTCGCATCGATTTGCAATGCCGACGCGAAGTACCTTGAGCAAGTGTCACTCGAGATCGATCGGTTGGCTGCCGCCGGCAGGCCCTGGCGGCAGTTGGCCACCCTGTCTAGCGGAGAGTGAAGAGACCGGATATGGACAGCCAGCGGCGACAGCACCCTTAAGTGCGGCCGAGTTCCGCAACCCAACAACGGCATGCCAGGCGTCGTTTGATAGCAGTGATCGCATCGATTCGCTCTAGCGACGAATGCACCAGCCAACTACAATTCGTCCGCCAATCTAGGCACGCTTGAATCCCACCTCGGACAAGGATGTCCGGTGCCGTCACCGACCTATGTCAAGTCGACAACGCGCTTCCTGCGGGTGGCGACGCTGCTGGCCAGTATCACCGCTGCGCATTTTGTGGTCGCAACCAGCGCGCTAGCCGAATCGTCTGAGACAATGCGGATTCGCATTGCGTGGGGCGGTGCTACGGGCGTGCAATGGGCCGGCAGGGTGTCGGTGGGCACTGGGCGGCTGACCGAACTGTCGCTGCTAGGCCGAGAGCACGACACGCCAGGCTCTCTATGGCTCGACAATAGTGTGGCCTTCGTCGCCCAACCGCGACCACGCACCTTCGATGGATTCGACATCACGGTCAACGCGCCGCTATCGGCCACGCTCAAAATCGAGATGCGAGCTGCAGGTGACGAATCATCAACGGTAGTGGAAAAATCGCTAGCGGAACTCATGAACGAGCCGCATCGCTCGTCGATGCCATCGCTTCAAAACCCGGCTGGAACGACTCTACTGGTACATCGGTTGAAGGACGACTCGCTTCGCATTCATACCGATCGCGAAGACTTGGTCTTTACACCAGGCGAGACTTTTCGGTTCGACGTTGAGCCCGTGATCGCTGGACTCGAGGCGGGCGGATCGATCGATCTGGTTGCCGAGCTCGTGCAGGGACGAAGCGGCCCTCAAGAGTGGACGCGCACCGAGAGAGTTGCCTTGCCGGTTCACGGAAACGCTTCCGTCGAGCTGCAAGTACCATTACCCATGCGAGACGGTGTATATTCCGTCAAGTTGTCTGCCAGAACCCCGCCAGGCAACAACGCTAGATTCTGGAAAGCTACGACAGGTCAGCAGGTAGCCAGTCGCACCTTCCAAATCGTCGTTCTCGGCGAACAAGCTAGTACAAGTTACTTGAACGCTACTTGGAAGACCCAGATTGAGATCGATCCTTCGAATCCAGGTTGGTGGAATCGGTTACCCGACTGGACGCGACTCGACCGCCTGGCCAACATCACTTCGCAACCGCTGGCAAGCGAGCCGTTCCGCACATCGACCCATCGTGGGCAACCGCTAGCAGAACTGTCGCCCGGCGGCAACGTCGCTCCTTCCTGGCGAGCCTACCCATTGCCCGGCGCCGAACCAGGCCGGCCGCACGTAGTGGAAGTTGACTTGCCAACGGACGTACCTCAAAAGCTAATCGTGCGTGTGTACGAACCCAACAGCTCAGACAAGCTCATTCCGACGGGACCAGGTGGCGGGGTACTCGTCGATGCCGCCACTGGCACCGAGCCTGGCGTGCAAACTTATCGCTATCTGTTCTGGCCGCGAACCCGATCGCCGATGGCGGTCATTCAAAACGGTAGTGGCACGGATTTTGCCAAGTATGGGAAGATTAGACTGCGAATAGCTCGCCCCACCACTACGGCCGCTCCGTCGATCGACAACCAGACGCGGATGGTGGCCGCGTACTTTGACTGGCCATCGCTTCTCGAGCGCACTACTTCGCGTCTCCCCACTCGCGATGGTAGGCCGCCAGTGGACGACTGGCAAACGTTCTACAACGCGGCGGAACGACTAGCGGTGATGTTGGAGGTATCAGGTTACAACGCCGCGGTGGTCAATGTGCTGGACGGTGGCAGCGCGGCCTTTGATTTGGGCGAGCATCCCAACCTTCCTGTACTCAACACCACTCAGATCGGTGGTGGAACCACCGATCTGCCGGCCGCGGAACCGCTCGAACTATTGCTGCGCTTCCTTAGTCGGCGCGGATTGCAATTGATTCCAACGCTCCGATTCACTGCCACGCTGCCGGGTGTAGAAGCCGGAATCCGGCGAAACGATTATCGAACACTCGAAGAATTCCCCGTGTGGACCAACTTGCAGAGGCAACCCCGACGCGTCGTCCGCACCGACTTCCGAGGCGCACAACCACCGCACTATCGTTTGGCACACGCCGACGTGGCGGCCGAGATTCGCGGCATCGCCCGGCGACTGATCCAGCGATCGAGCACTCACCCGGCGTTTGCAGGTATTGGACTTGAACTGACCAGCGAGTCGCACCTTGCCTTGCCGCCAGCCGAGTACGGGATTACTCAAGCACGACTAGCCCAGTTGGCAAGGCTGATCGGCGCAGACGCTACCAAACTGGACGGCTGGGTTAGGCAACCGAGATCGATACTCGACCACGCGGCGACGCGGCGGGCTTGGCTGGAGCTTCGGGCGAGGCAAAACACCAGGGTCGTTGAAGCCATTTCGGCCGATGTCCGCTCAACTGATCCGCAAGCCTCTGTACTGCTGCTTACACCACGGCTTCTCGACACGCGCGAGTTCGATGTGCGTCCGCGGCTAACTGGGAACCGAGATCTCGACGACCTGTATCTCGAACGCGGGCTTGATATGTCGTCGCTTCGCAACACGCCGAACGTCCTGATGTCATCGACTCGTCATGTAACCCGTGGGCTTACACTGGCCGATGCGGCGCAAGCCATGCAGCTTTCCGTCGGAGCAGCCGGAGACTCCGCCCGGTCGGCCGCGTGCGTATGCTGGCAACACGCAACCGACGTCGCCTCGCCCGTTGCTGCGGAGTTTGCCGCCGATCACACGGTTTGGCCGATTGTGTTTGACGCGATTGGCGAGCTAGGCAACTCTCGACTAACTCCTCAGCTATTCGACGGCGCCTCAGGAGCAATCGTCGTGGGGGGTCCCGCTGGCCCCGGTTCGTTGGCGAATGAAGCTTGTCGCCGCCAACTGCGATTGGCGAGCCGGATTCCTGCAGTCGCTGCATCCGCCAGTAGCGAGGCATTCGCACAACCTGTGAGCGCGCATGTATATCCGCTCCAGAGTGGCTGCGTGACCGCCGTAGTCAACGACTTTCCGTGGCCTGTGACGGCAACCGTCACGCTAGATGTTGCCGAGCGAACCGCTGGCCGAGTTCTGGCCAGCGACTCACAATCCGACTCGCCACCGGCATCGTACGAAGCCGGTAGCCATGCTTGGAAGGTTCAACTGGCGCCGCACGAGACGCAGGCGCTCAAGTTTGAAACAGACTCTGTAAAGGTGACAGGCGTAAACGTGCAGGTTAGTGAAGCCGCGACGTCCGGACTCGGAGCGTTGTGTGACGCGCTAGAGCGTCAGGACTTAAAGCCAGACACCTTGGCTCCCTATTCGGAAGTGTTGAATACGGCATTCGAGCAAATCAATGAATCCGGAACTGCCGTTGGATGGGAGTCGCCTGCGGGCGTAGCCACCGTTACACCGGGTGTCGACGGCAACAGGGCGGCACAACTCGTCAGCGCGGGCGACGGCGCGTATATCGCAACTCAACCATTCCGCGCGCCACCTACGGGGCAAATGGCACTCACTGGATATGTTCGAGTCGTAAGACTGTCCGCCGACGCGGAACTTCGGCTGTTCATGGAGGAGGTAGGCGGCACATTGCGCCCGCCTCACGTAACGCTGCCAGCCACCACCCTGCTGGAACATCATCGAGCGAAGCAGTGGAACGCCTATCAATTTGGTGTCGACAATCTCGCTCTAGATTCACAAGCAATGATGCGCATCCGAATCGAACTTATCGGGGAGGGCGAGGTGTGGATTGACCAACTCCAGGTGCACGACCTGCTCTACCCGCTGAACATCTATCCCGAGGAGTCCGACCAACAAGTGCTGGCGCTGGTGCAACACGTCAAAGCTCCACGGCAGGCGCTCGAGGCACGACAGTATCGCGACTGCCAACGGCTGCTAGATTCGTATTGGTCACGATTCGTTCTGGAGTATCTGCCCGCGATCGAGCAACCGTCGCCAGGATCTGGCAATGCAGGTTTGGTGAACGATTCTGAAGAGAAGTCGGAACCTACACCTAGAATCACCGATCGAGTTCGCGATTGGCTTCGCTTCTAAACCACTCGCGCCGGAGACGCCTAATTTAGAAGGCGGCGGCTTCCATCACAGGCGCCGGTTCATCCACAGTCGGATGCACACCAGGCCCATCAGCCGCGTACCACTTGGCGAGCACCTGGCGCCACGCGCCGGGCTCCTTCACCGTGCAGAAATCTTGCCGTACGCCTAAGTGTTGTGGATGGAGCTGGGAGTACTTGATGGCGAACTTTCGCATCGTGGCCACGCAGCGATCCTTGCCATAGAGCTCTTCTGCTAGCCGATAGTGCTCAGCAATCACTTCTTTTTGCTCGAACAACGAGGGGGGCGGAGGAAGCGGCGCGCCGCGGGCGAGCGTACGAACTTGCGCAAAGATCCACGGATTGCCAATCGCGCCGCGGGCGACGGTTACACCGTCGACACCCGTGTAAGAGATCATCTCCAAGCATGCCTCAGCGGTAAACAGGTCGCCGCTGCCAAGCACAACTCGGTCGCCTGCGTACCGCTTCAATTCGCGCAGAAAATCCCATCGCGAGGGGCCATCGTAGCGCTGTTGTACAGTGCGCCCATGCACGGTGATCGCTGCAACGCCTCGCTGGTAGGCGCCGTCGAATATCTCAAAGAACTGTTCGCGACACAGGTCCGAATCGTCAATTCCACGGCGCATCTTCACCGTCACGGGGATCGCATCAGGAACTGCATCCCGAACTCGAGAAACGATCTCTAACGCAACGTTCGGCTGGCCCAGATGGTATCCCCCTCGGCATCGACCAAGCACTTTCTTCACGGGGCAGCCAAAGTTGATGTCGATCACGTCGAAACCAGCTTCCACCAAACGGAGCGCCGCGGCGCCAAACTGCTCCGGTTCGGCGCCCATGAGTTGTCCGCCAACCGGTGGCTCTTCGTCGGCGATGTGCAAGAAGTGGCTTGTGCGTTCTCGCTTCTTGAATGCCACCAGGAACTGGTCGAGCATCACCTCACAAAGGGTGTAAGGCGCGCCTAGTCGGCGGGCGATCACCCGCATTGGCGAGTCGCTGTAGCCACTAAGCGCCGCCTGAACCACCGGGAAATCCAGTCTCAGAGAACCAATTTTGAGCTTGGGAAGCGGGGGAGTCATGCCCGCTATTTTTTCGAATCGCGTCGCGGTCGGTCAACCGCCAAAGTCACGCCTGCCTGGAGAGCACCTCGACAGCGGCTGCTATTTCGTCCCGCACTTGTGGGTCGCATTCCACGCCGGCCCGCACTACAAGCGGCGAACGGGCCGCTTCGCCGTAGTGCCCTAGTGCCCAGGCGCACGCGCCTCGAACTAGCGATTCTTCGTCGTTGAGGCCGCTTATCAAGGCCGGCATGGCCCGTTGCACAGGCCGATTGCCCAACGCGATCGCCGCATTACGCAACAGGCCGCGCCGCTTTGGCCGCCATAGCGGCGTGCGCCGGAATCGGCTCCGGAACGCTTCGTCGTCGAGTGAGAACAGACCGGCAAGTTCCATCGGGTTCAGATCGTCAAGCGGCAAGAATCCGGGTTCGGTCGACTCTGGTGACTTGCTGTTCCACGGGCATACGTCTTGGCAGAGGTCGCAACCAAACACCCACTCGCCCATGCCGCCTCGCAAGTCGTTGGGAACAGGATCGCGACGTTCGATGGTCAGGTAGCTGATGCAGCGCGACGCATCGAGCATATAGGGCTGCGGAAAAGCACCTGTTGGACAAACATCCAGACAAGCCGTGCAAGTGCCGCAGTGATCCGGCACAGGTTGCGCGTCGCACACCAGTTCAATGTCGGTTAGCAAAGCAGCGAGAAAGAACCAACTGCCCTGCTGTCGGTTGAGTAACAGCGAGTGCTTGCCAATCCACCCCAGTCCCGCCAGTTGGGCAAATTCTCGCTCGAGCAACGGAGCCGTGTCGACTACGCCGCGCACCTTGGCTCCTGGCACGCGGGTCGACATGTCGGACGCAAACCGTTGGAGCTTCGAGTGGATGATATCGTGGTAGTCGGCGCCCCCCCATGCGTAACGGCTGACGCGCCCATAGCCAGGTGGCGGCTGCTTAGAACGCGCGTTTCGGTAGTCGAGCGTCATCATCACCAAACTCCGGACGCCGTCCAGCACGCTATTGGGATGTTGATAGGCGTCGCGCCGGTCGGCCAGATAGGTCATCGTCCCGGCGTAGCCGGCAGACAGCCACTCATCCAACCGAGCCGCACCCGCAACATCGACCGCTGGCGCAATACCAACCGACGAAAAGCCTACGTCCAGGGCCTGTTGTTTGATCCACTGAGTAAGGGCGATTGTGTCCACGCGGCCATTGTACCGAGCCTGTGCGGCAAGGCAAAAACCCCTAGAATTTCCGGCATCGACGCGAATTTGGTTGCGAGACGACGGTGGCCTGATTAGCGTGGAAATAGAGGCTTTCGATTGCCCTCCCCCTACCCCACCCCCCGCTGAGAGATCTACTACTATGCTGGCTCGTCTTTCGTTCGTCGCTTTCGCATTCGTCCTCGGTTCCACCGTCGCGTCCCAAGCCAATGCACAGGGTGGATGCGCGGGTTATGGTGGGTACGACTGCGGATATGGTTTGGCATATGGCATCGGCATCGGCGGGCTCTACAACGGGCTCGATCGCTACAGCGACTACCGCGTCCCTTACTTCGCTGCCCACCCACCGGTGTACTACAGTCACCCAGTACCTCGAACCTACGGCCACTCGCCATTTGCCTACCCGCCACACTTCGCCACGCCGGAGATCTTCGAACCGGCGGCGCCACTAACGATCAATAATCCGCATGTCCCCGACAGCGGCAAACCGGCTAAGGGGAATGACGCTAGCGAGTCGACGGTAGCCGCTCCGGCGCCTTCTGGGCCGCAGGTTGTGTTCAATCCCTATGTGATCGACGCATCGCTTGCCGACGCAGGACGCTAGCAACCTGGGGAGCACGCAGTGGGCCGGCGGACTGGTCGTCCGAAATCGGCCTGGACACTGTGGTGGGATTCCGCGATGCTCCCTTCGTGTGTGATTCGAACTGGGGTTGTGCTCGAAGGGTTCGCTCTGCACGCCGACTGCATTAGGACTTGGCAGCCGACTTGTCATACCAATCATTCGCTGACTAACTGCGCATGGCAGAAAGGATCCTGCCGATGGCTTGGGAGATGGATTCGCCCATATCAATTCGGAAAGCTGCGCTGAGCAGCCATCGACTCGGCAAGGCTTCCTTGGTGATGTTGCTGGCGGCACTAGTGTGCGGACCAGGGTGCCGCAGTTCTCAGCAGACCTCGATACCCAATCCGTTCCTGTCTGCCGACCGCGTTCCGCCTCCACCTTCGCGGATCCCGGCCGCAGGTACGGCACAGCCGTATTATCCCGGAAACACCATTCCGCAAGTACCGAACGGAGTGCCCCATGCGGCACACCCTGGGGCAAGCCTGTCTCCTTCGGACGACATCACGCCCATTCCGCCGGATGCAGCGTTTACCGCCCGCCAGTCGACACCAGTACCGCCTCACGTCATCAACCCCGGCTCGAGTGCTGAGGCGGTCGTTCGGGTTCCCTCAGACGATGAGAGCGTACGATTCGCCGCGCTGCCAACAACTACTGCGGACCCGTTAGCTTCACAGCCGGCAACTCCTATTGCGTCGCAGCCCACGGTGGCCGCATCGCAACAGGCCGGTACCGCGCCCACCCCTACGGTGTTCCGTGAGCCACAGTCGCCACCAAACACCGCGCCATTGGTCACCAATTGGCCGCCGGTTGCGGCTCCCTCGCCAGAGGTTACCCTCAATCCCGTCTCCTCCGACCCTGCAGCTTCTGAGTTGTTCCGCAACCCACAAGTAACTCCTCAAGCTCCGTCACTCATTCAGCAGCCGATCCCAGCTCAACAGCAAACCACCACACCGCGCATTCGAGTTCCCGGTGCCGAGCAACGGGTCCGCGAGGACGTGATACCGGGCAGCATCCACACTACCAGCTATCAAGTCGGCATGGCCGGAGGCGGTGTACAGACGACGGTAATTCCCCCGTCAGGGTACGCTCCACCCACGCTCGCTCCAGCCCCACCGACCGCCGTTCCGAACGCAACGGACGGATTTCGCCCACGCGGCTCAGCGCGGCCGCCTTTTGGTGACAGTACCTCCGAATCGGCAACACCGACACTGCGAGTCATGCCAGGCTAGCCTGTCGACGACTTAGCCTCACACATCGCTTAGGGTACAATTCGTAGACCGTTCAGTCTTCGCCCCCGTCCTCGCACGCCGCCGCCAAGTGTCCGCGATCCCTCAGGGACTTACTCGAAACCTACAGGCGGTGGCTGGAGGCCCCACCAGTCGACTCCTCGCGCAATGGTCGAGATACGTGCCGGCCGTCGCCGCTCGAGAGTCCGGGCTGCAGGGACTTAGCGAGTACGAAGTCCGCAAGGAGAGTCTTTCACTACGCTATCGGGCCCGCAGTGGCGAATCGCTCGATCGCCTGTTGGTCGAGGCCTTTGCGCTAGTACGCGAAGCGGGGCGTCGCAAATTGGGGATGCGGCACTTTGACGTCCAGTTGCTCGGCGGTGCCGCGGTCCACCATCGCTCGATTGCCGAAATGCAAACGGGCGAAGGCAAAACCCTGACTGCCACGTTGCCAATGTACCTGGCGGCCCTCGAAGGCAAGGGTGCCCATTTGGCAACGGTCAACGATTATCTGGCCAAACGCGATGCCGACTGGATGCAACCGTTGTACGAGGCCTTGGGTATGACGGTTGGGGTAATCCAGAGTCAGCAACCTCAGGTCGAACGCCGAAAAGCGTATGCATGCGACGTCACTTACGGCACAGCCAATGAGATGGGTTTCGACTTTTTGCGCGACCGGCTGCTCAAACGGAGGATTGATGAAGGGCATCGCGACTTATTCGGCGAGATGCTCGGTGGCGAAGCGATTGCACAAGAGAAACCCGTCCAGCGTGAACTGCATTTCATGCTGGTGGACGAAGCGGACAGCATTCTGATCGACGAAGCCCGTACGCCGCTCATCATTAGTGCCTTGCCTGGAGAGGACGAGAAAATCGCCGCCGAGGCGTATAGCTGGGCCGCAGAGGTTGCGCCACGATTTGAGGAAGACGACCACTACGAGTATGACCACAAGGAGAAACGAGTCGACCTCACACTCGATGGCCGCAGGCTGGTTCGCGAACTTCCGAAGCCACCGGCGACTGACAAACTGCCGCTTTCGACCATCTATGAATACGTCGAACGAGCCGTCAAAGTAGGTCGTGAGATGATTCTCGATCGGCACTATGTTGTTCGCGATGGCGAAATCGTGATTGTTGATGAGTTTACCGGAAGGCTTGCCGAAGGCCGAAAGTGGCGCGCGGGCATCCATCAGGCGGTCGAGGCCAAAGAAAACGTGGAGGTGACGTTCGAGACCAATCAGGCAGCCCGAATCACGATCCAGGACTTATTCCTACGCTACGCGCGTCTGACTGGTATGACCGGAACGGCGCGGAGCAGCGCGCGGGAGCTTCGCAAGATCTACAAGACTCATGTACTGCCCATCCCCACCAACCGTCCACCCATTCGCAAACAGTTGCCTACCGAGGTATACGGAACATCGGACGCCAAGTGGCGGGCCATTGTCGAAGATGTCTTAGTCGAGCACGAAAAAGGCCGCCCGGTGCTGGTTGGAACGCGGTCGATCGATAAGAGCGAGATCGTGTCGCGGTTGCTAGGAGAACGTGGTCTAGAGCACACGGTGCTCAACGCGCGACACATCGCCAAGGAGGCGGAAATCGTTGCCGCAGCAGGCCAACAAAGAAAGATCACGGTAGCCACGAATATGGCTGGCCGAGGAACGGACATCAAACTGGGAGAAGGCGTCGAAGAACTCGGGGGGCTACATGTAGTCTGCACCGAGCTGCACGAATCGCAGCGGATCGACCGGCAGCTCATCGGACGATGTGGTCGCCAAGGCGACCCCGGCACCTACCGCCAGTTTCTCGCACTCGACGACGAGATTCTACTCCTCGGATTGGGTCCCAAGAAGTACAAGGCACTCCAAGCCGCTGGCGAGAGATGGGATGGTGCGTTGACCGGATACGAGTCGTTGTTTCGCCGAGCCCAGCAGAAGGTTGAACGCAAGCACTTCCACGACCGAAAAGTAATGCTGTACTTCGAGAAAGAGCGCCAAAAGATGCAGCGCCAGATGAGCCAAGACCCCTACCTCGATACTGCGGGCTAATCGAGGATCACTCTCGCGAGCAGGGTTGGTCTCACCCCAATCGGGGGATCGTGCGGATTATTCTATCAATAGTGCTGGATTGGAAACCGCATTCCGCGTCGCTGCTACGCAAAGATCCCAGTGCGGCAACGTAGTGTTGGGCGGAGCATTTCAATCTCGCTCAGGTCCCCCACCGTGCAATACCGCGCAACTCAAGACAACCACTTCGACGCCGTGCTGCGTTGCCTTGCGCTGTTGTCGGCGGTGGGTTGTTTTGGCACGATCGCATTCTACGTCACTGAAGACTGGACACTGTGGCGGTGCCTGTACTTCACACTTATTACGATTACTACGGTCGGGTACGGCGACCTCGGAGTCTCTCCGCTGGGGGAAGGCGTCGCGGCACTGCTATTGTTGTGCGGAATTGGCACGTTTACCTACTCGCTTAGTACCCTGGTTCAAATAGCCACCGACGAAGAAGGGGCGCGGAGAAGAAAAATGCGACGCAACATCGAAGACTGTAACGACCACATCATTGTTTGCGGCTACGGCCGAATGGGGCGGGCGATTTGTGCGGAACTGAACCACGACGGAGTCGCATGCGTTGTTATCGAACACCATGACCCAGGAGTTCAACTTGCCCACGAAGACGGCCAACTCGTACTCCAAGGGCGGGCAAGTGACGACGACGTGCTACGCAGTGCTGGCGTTCAGCGAGCGCGCGGAGTTGTGTGCGCGGTCGATTCAGACGCGGAGAACATGTTCATCACCGTGACTGCCCGTCAATTGAACAACCACTGCCTGGTGGTGGCCCGAGCCGAAACCGCAGAATCGGCTCGAAAGCTAAAACATGCCGGTGCGACGACAACCGTCTCGCCCCACGAGATGGCAGGTCGCTCGGCTGCCAGCGCACTGCTTCGGCCCCATTTGACGCGCATCATGAGCGGCGACGACATGGAAGGCCAGTTCGAGCTGGGCGAAGCCGCGGTCCATGAGCGGTCGACGCTAGTGGGACAGACGGTTCAGGAGTTCGGGTGCGAAGCCGACAACGTCGTCTTTGTTGCCATCCGTCGGGTTTGCGGAAGAATCATGGTGCGACCGCGAGGATCCGACCAATTCGAATCCGGCGACATCATCATCTTCGCCGGTAGCCATCAGGATGCACAGCTTGTGCAGGAAAGGGCCGGATACTCGAACACGGTCATGGCTTAGTTGCTTGGGCCTTACAGCGACGCTTTTTCCCTACATCAACCGCCGTGAACTTGTATTCTCGGCCCATGGACTCTTTATCGATCACGTCGTTGGGCACGCGATTCGCCCTGATTTCAAGGAAGAGCTTTGGCGAATAATGCGTTTGCGGCGTTAGAGCGCCCTTCGCCTATCTGTAGCGTGCCCGCTTACTGCGTCCGCATCTGGCCACGTTGGCCTGCATCAGCGAATCATGTAGATTCGCCTGCTTCGGCCGCCTTGCCAGACTTGACTCGTTTGCGCCAACATCGCTACAGCTAGCCGAAGCACGTTCTGGTCCGAGGCTGCATTCGCTTTTCGAGGTGGCACCAACGTACCCGCGAACGGCATGAAGTTATTTTTTCTAGTATTTCCTTGAAACTAGGCCACGCATTTGCTCAAATTCAATGGCTCTATCGTGCTTACTTGGTGCGATCGTCCTTCGATGTTTCGGTGGTGGCGAGTTGTAGCGGCTGGGGCTGGTGGTAAATGGCCAATGGGGATGTCCTTGCGCGGTTAGTTATCGGTTTACAGTTGTTGACCGGAGTGTTTCCGTTGGTGATTGCTCAGGGGTTCTGCCCCAACTGTGGAAAAACCTGGGGCAAAACTCTCCGGCACCGGTTGCCTGATGATTGCGCAACTCGTACGTGCGCCGCGGGTTAGGAAATCGGCCTGGAGTTGGATGAGTCGAGTTTTGCCCCAATGAATGTGTTTCTCCCTATACGGGATGGGCGAAAACTCCAACTCCTTGCGCAGCAGCAGGTTAGCAAATCGGGTTTGGCCCCATCGGGGAAGAACTTGGACGTAACTCACTTCGTCCATTTTCTTTGGTTTCCGTTCTTAATAGATTGGGAGACTTGGCGGGCGAGTTCGCTATTCGGGAGCACGAGCGGCGTCGCTTACAGAAACCCAACAACATCGCTAGCCCCATCGCCATCCGGCTGGTGGCCGGTTGGCGATCAATTGCTACACTGAGGAGGAGAATGACTGGCGCGTGTCGGAGACTCCTAATGAAGTGCAACAAATTGGCGTTCGTGATGCTTGGACTCTGCCTGACAACGCGGATAGCATTCGCGACGGTGAGCGACGAGGAGTTACAACGGGCAATTGACGTGGTGCGCACTGCCTCGCCGACTGCGGCCACGACTGGCGACATCCGCGCCGCATGGAAAACTCTCGCTAGCGCCAACGCCGATCAGATCCCAGCAATTTTGCGCGGCATGACAGGCGGCAATCCTGCCAGCGACAATTGGATTCGCACTGCGGTCGACAAGGTAGCTCAGCATACGCTGGATGCCGGAAAAACGCTGCCTCAGAACGCTCTCGTTCAACTATTGGCCGATTCGTCCGCTTCACCACGAGCACGGCGGGTCGCCTACGAATGGATCGACACGGTAGACCCAAACACTGCTCGGGAGCTACTTGCCGGGCTCATTGACGATCCCAGCCTGGAGCTACGTTACGATGCGATTGCCGTGGTAATGGAAGACGCGGAGAATGCCGTCGGCGATGCGCAAAAGCAGCTCTATCGCAAGTTGATAAACTCAGCTCGAGACATCGATCAAATCAAGGCGTGTAAAGCGGCTCTTGAGGAGCTTGGCGAATCGATCGACCTTAGCCAGCACATGGGTTTCGTTGTTGCCTGGCGCATCATCGGGGAGTTCGACAACACCAACGAGTCTGGCTTCGACACCGAGTATCCACCCGAACGTGAAATCGACTTCGAAGGAAGTTACGCAGGAAAAGATGGGCCAGTTGCATGGCGCAACGAGGCAATCTCGACTGAGGACGAACTTGGAAACGTTGATCTAAATGAAGAGATTGGCGCCAAGAAAGGTGTAGCTCTATACGCCTATGCCGAGGTGGAAGTCGCCAATGCCCAGAGCGCGACCGTGCGATACGCCTCTCCGAATGCAACGAAGCTTTGGCTGAACAAACAGTTGGTAGCAGCGAACGAAGTGTATCACGCCGGCGGCGCGGTCGATCAGTATGTCGCGCCGGTCGAGTTGCAAGCGGGCACCAACACAATACTCCTCAAGGTGTGTCAAAACGAACAAACACAGCCTTGGGCTCAAGACTGGAGCTTTCAGTTGCGACTTGCCGATGAGCTTGGCGGCGCAATTGAGACAACAACGGTTGAGTGAGTTGAACGGCGAGCGACTCACGCTCCGCCAAATCCACCGTTTGCACACGATTCGATCGGCATTCATTACTTCAGGAGCGTAGTTTTGCGATTCGGCTATAGGTTGCTGCTCGTTGCTCTGATTCCGTCATCAACAATTGCCTCGGAATGGCGCGAGTTTCGTGGGCCGCAAGGAAGCAGCGTCGCGAACGGCGATGCTTTGCCACCCACAAGCTTCGATACCTCATCCGGCGAGAATGTCGCCTGGCGAGCGGACCTGCCAGGTCGCGGGGTGAGCGGTCCGATTGTGGTCGGCGGACACGTGATTGTCACCGCTTCAAGCGGCAAGAATCGCGACAAGCTGCACGTAGTGGCGATTGACCAGCAGACGGGCGAGCGACTGTGGCATCGACAGTGCTGGGCGACTGGTCGCACTCTGTGCCATCCGACGTCGGCCAACGCGGCCCCAACACCCGCCAGCGACGGCGAGCGAGTGTATGCATTCTACTCTTCCAACGATCTTATCTGCTTGGACTTGGACGGCAACATGCAGTGGTTTCGGGGATTGGCCCTCGATCATCCCGGGCTCGGAAATGACGTCGGGATGTCGTCGTCGCCGGTGGTCGTGGGCAACGTGGTGGTCGTGCAATGTGAGTGCCAAGGCAACTCATTTGCGGCCGCCTACGACCAGAATACCGGAGAAGAGAAGTGGATCGTCCGTCGGCCCGCTAGCTCCAATTGGGCGTCGCCCGTAGCAACGAGCGTGAAGGCGGGCGACTCGCAGCAGCCTGCGGTAGTCCTTCAGTCCGGCGAAAGCCTAGCCGCCTACGCGGCTGACAGTGGCGCTCTGCTGTGGGACGTGCCGCTTGACTGTAGCGGCATTCCTTCGGTGTCAGGCGGAGCGGGCGTACTATATGTCCCCAGCAAGAATGGTATCTCGGCCGTCGCCACGGCAGTCGACTTCCCAGGTGACCGTCGGTTGTGGACCGAAGCGAAACTCCAAGCAGGCAACCCAAGCCCAATCGTCACCAACGACAGCTTGCTGGTGGTAAACCGGGCTGGCGTGCTGACGTGCGCCTCGCTGGTTGATGGTTCGTCAAACTGGAAGAAGCGACTTGGCGGCCGCTACTGGGCAACTCCAGTTGTAGCAGGCGACGTGCTATACGCCGTGACCGATTCGGGGGAGGCGGTTGTATTCGATCTGAAGAACGAAGAGATTATTGACAAATACAGCTTCGGCAACGACGAGGAAGTGCTCGGTTCGCCCGCCATTGCCGGCGGTGCCTTGTTCGTACGCAGCCACCACCACCTATGGAAGATCGCTGCCGAGTAAACACCAGGTAACTCACCAACCGCTGAATGCCCACATCGATTACCATTTCGCCGGTCCACAAACCGCTTAACGCTTCCGTCCGCCCGCCAGGATCGAAGAGCATTACCAATCGGGCGCTTGTGTGCGCTGCTCTGTCCGAAGGGCCCTCAACCCTCACTGGCGCGTTGGTTAGCGATGACACGCATGTGATGATCGACTCGCTTGGGCGGCTGGGGATTGCAGTTGCGGCAGATGAGCGAGGTACCTTGTTGCGAGTATCGGGTGCTGGCGGTGACATTCCGTCGGGCGAAGCCGAACTATACATTGGCAACAGTGGTACCACTATTCGATTCCTGACGGCAATGGTTGCTCTCGGCCGTGGCACCTATCGACTCGATGGAGTGCCTCGCATGCGGGAGCGGCCAATCGGAGATCTGATTGACGCGCTCGCCCAACTCGGCGTTAACGCAGTTTGCGAATCACCTGGCGGCTGTCCCCCGGTTACCGTCCATGGTGCCGGCCTGCCAGGTGGCACCGCTACGGTGCGCGGCAACATTTCCAGCCAGTACCTAAGCGGGCTTCTAATGGTTGCGCCGTGCGCTGCGGGTCCCGTGGAGTTGGAGATCGACGGCGAGTTGGTCTCTAAGCCCTACGTGAGTATGACTTTGGATGTAATGAAGTCGTTCGGTGTAGAACTGCGGACAACCAATCAACTCCAAGTGTTCCAAACGCCAGGCAATCAGGTCTACCACGGAGCCGAGTACTCCATCGAGCCCGACGCCTCGGCGGCCAGCTATTTCTGGGCGGCGGCCGCTATTGTTGGGGGAACGGTCACGGTCGAGGGGCTATCAGATCGCAGTCTCCAAGGCGACGTGGCAGTAGTTGACCTACTGGAACAAATGGGCTGCTCGGTGGACCGAGGCAACGACAGTATCACGGTTACCGGCGGAGGATTGGTAGGTATCGCAGCCAACATGAACGCAGTCAGCGACATGGTGCAAACGATCGCTGCGGTAGCGCTCTTCGCCGAGGGAACGACGGAGATTACCGGAGTTGCGCACAACCGACACAAGGAAACGGACCGAATAGGCGCGCTGGCCAACGAACTTCGTAAGCTTGGCGCTCAAGTAGACGAACTCGAAGATGGGTTGCGAATCACGCCTGGCAGGCTGACAGGGGCGACGATCGAAACCTACGACGATCATCGAATGGCAATGAGCCTGGCCTTAGTCGGTCTGAAGGTACCCGGCGTTTGCATCCTCAATCCAGAATGCACTGCCAAGACCTATCCCGACTACTTTGAAGATCTACGGAGCGCAACTTGCTAGAGCCAAAATGGCGCGAGGTTGAACGCAACTACGCAACCATAATGATCTCAGCCGGCTCGGCTAGCTGCCGATGCACGGGCAAGATTGATCCCGCTTTGCCGAATCAACTCATCGGCACGCTCTAACACCGACATGGCGGAATCATCGGGCAAGTTCAAATCCGATTGGTCGCAAGCTTCGAAGCGGGCACCACAATGCTGACATACGACCTTCTTACCAAGATATTCGACGCGAACCTGCAGGTTCCTCCCACATGTCGGACATTCCTGGACGAAGTACGTAGATGTGGGCATTGCGATTACCTCCTGATCGGTACGAAAGAATTGCGTCGCCTTACGTCAACCCGAGAGGTACCAGAATAAGCCGCGGTGCCCCGAAATGCAAACGATTGTCCATGCTCTTGATTCGTGACGCAAACCGTTCGTGACACCATAAGTCCTTTCTATAATTGGCTTTAGCTACGACACCGTGCGGAATGTAACAGTTTTCTGACGACAACCGCACACCCCTCTTATGGGGGATTCGCTAGAACGGACGCGGCACGGTAATTCACTGACTTCAGCGATAGCGCGACGTATTCTTGAAGGATCTGTTAATTGCTCGTAATCAGCGCAAACTTCGTTTAGACTACGGCAATCTGCCAGGATGGTTTAACGCCTCGTCGGGTGTTGGGAGGCCCGGTTCGTGGGAAACAAAGTCTTCACCTGCGTTGTGCTGTTGTTGTGGGGAGCAACCATGTCTTGGTTGGTGACAGCCAAGATCTTACCCCCCTTCTTACGCGGTGAACCACCGCGAACCGGCCTAAACGCGAACAAGCCCGTGTGTTGGCGTGTTACGGTAGGCGATCAGACAATCGGCAGCGCGGTGAGCCAGGCGGTGCCCGGCGCTGATGGGACGGTCGAACTTCACAGCCGCGTAAAACTGTTATCCGTTCCCCTGTCTCGCATGGCGCCTCGTTGGATGGCGACGGTCATCGACAAACTCGGCCCGTTGGCATTTGACATGCGCTCGAGGACAACACTCGACTCGTTGGGCAACCTGTCGATGTTCGAAGCAGCCGTCGAGATTAATGAACTGCCCTCCGCGATCAGGATGAAGGGCGTCGTGGACGAGGGCCATATCCGTCTGCGTCTACAGTACGGCGAGGTAGTCCATCGGCTCAAATACCCCTGGCCAGAACACGCGATGCTGGGGGGGAAGTTGACGCCTGACGCCACTCTGCTGCAGGTTTATCCCGGACGTCGCTGGCAAAAAGAAATCTACAATCCCTTCGGCGGGCCGCAAGGAGCCATCGAGTTGATTGAGGCCGAGGTTGTGGCCACCGAGCCACTATTGTTCGACGAAGAGTTGGTGACCGCTCGCCGCATTGAGTATAGGTCGGTCGATTCTACTGGAGTTTCGTCCGAACACCGCCGTCGTTCCACTGTGTGGGTCGACGACTCGGGCAATGTGCTGCGTGAAGAGATTATTCTAATGGACGTAGTGTTGCGGTTCGATCGGGAAGATGCCGCAAGAACTGAAGCGCTTGCGGCCGAACTACTACGACTCGACGAATATGCCGCCCTGACGACTCCAGTGCAGTCGCCCGCCGGTGGAGCGCGCCAATAGCCGGCTGACGTGTGTGTGGCGGTGGTGTACAATTGCTAGCTTACTGCGGTTTTTGAGTCTTGTTGACTGCTGCCTCTCCGGTCTCCCTTTCCTGATCTTTGGCCCGTCCAAAACTGCTGCTTGATGGCCGCTATTGTTGAGATTAAAGCCGTCGGGCGTGATTACGGATCGACACGGGCAGTAGACGACCTGAACCTCGATCTTCGCTCGGGGGAATTGTTCGCCCTGCTGGGGCATAACGGAGCGGGAAAAACAACCACCATCAAGATGCTCGTCGGCCTGCTGAAGCCGCAAACCGGAACCATCACCGTCGATGGTTACGACATCGTGGAATCGACGCGCGAGGCGGTGAGCCTACTCGGCTACGTGCCCGACCAACCTTATCTGTACGACAAACTATCTGGCCGGGAGTTCCTCGACTTCATTGCCGGAATGTACGGGTACGATTCCGCGCAGGCGAAGACCCTCGTCGAGCGGGAAGTCGAGCGATTTGGGCTCGGCCCGTTTGTCGACGATCTCTGCGAAAGCTACTCGCACGGCATGAAGCAGCGGACCGTGTTCGCAGCAGCCATGCTGCATAACCCAAGGGTGCTGGTCGTTGACGAGCCAATGGTGGGGCTCGACCCCCAGAGCATTCGATTGGTAAAGGACCTTCTCCGTCAGGAAGTTGCCAACGGGCTGTGCGTGTTCATGTCGACGCACACTCTCGCTGCCGCCGAAGAGATTGCCGACCGCATCGGTGTGATGCGGAAGAGTCGGCTGCTATTCACCGGCACCGTCTCGGAGTTGCGGCAGCTTCACCCAGCATCCGATCAGTCGCTCGAAGCACTCTACCTCCATCTCATGAACTCCCCACCGGAAGACGACTCGCTACAGGCTACGGCCTGAGGGGCGAATTCATGTCCGCAACGCCAGCGCAATCAACGTCGCTCGTAATCCGCCATGCGGTTTCCGAAGAAGCGGAAGCCCAGCTGTTTTGGCGGATGCGATTCCGCATGATCCGGACGATCGTCTCCCAACTTTACTCATCGGCCAGACTTCGAACCACTCTGATTGTGGCTCTGAGCCTGTTGTTCTGGTCTGGCCTGTTCGTGTTGTTCTATCACGCATTCTACTTTGTCGAGCACCAGATCGGCGGCGCAGGCGACCCGTACCACGCGCAAACGTTCAAGTTGGTGTTTCATTTGTTCTTTGCGTCTCTAAACGTGATGCTAGTGTTCTCGTCGGGCATCATTCTCTACGGCACGCTCTTTCGCTCGCCGGAAACCAAACTGCTGTTGAGCATGCCGGTGCGGGACGAGCGAACCACGTTACACAAATTTCAGGAGGCGCTGGCATATAGTTGCTGGGGCTTCTTTCTGCTTGCCAGCCCAATGATGTTGGCGTATGGAGTGGTGGTAGGTGCGCCGTGGTACTACTACGCGATGCTGTTGCCAATGATCGTCGCATTTGTTTACATCCCGTGCAGCATTGGAGCGGTCTGCTGTCTGCTATTGGTAAGCAAGTTTCCCAAGTTCAAGTTAGCCATTGTCGCAAGCGTGGCAGTGGCCGCCGTACTCTTAGCAGGGCGTGCCATTTGGACCACCGTCAGTGGGCCGCAAATGGACCTGTTCGGCAGCGAGTGGTTCCAGCAAACGATCCACCGATTCCGCTTCACACAACAGGAATGGCTTCCCAGTTCGTGGCTAAGCAGTGGATTGCTTGAAGCTGGGCGTACGATCGATTCACCGACCGAAACCACGGGATTCGACCTCCCGGTGGTGCAAAGCAGCATGTATCTGGCGGTATTGATCATGAATGCCCTCATGGGCCACATGCTGGTTGTCAAAGCGGGCAAAGCCTGGCTGAGAGATGCCTACAGTGCTGTGGAATGCGCCCCGCGACAGCGTCGCCGTATTCGATTGGCAGCAATCGATCAACTACTTTCCGCATCGCTGTCCTGGTTTCCAAAACCGGTTCGTCTGCTGCTGGTAAAGGACTGGCGGCTACTTCGACGCGATCCCGTCCAATGGTCGCAGTTCTTGATCTTCTTCGGCCTCTTGGGGTTGTACTTTCTGAATCTCGACCGCTTCCGGTCCCAGGGAAGCGACCTAAGCAACATCACGTGGGTGAACATGGTCAGTTTTTTGAACCTCGCGGTGGTGGGGCTCATCCTATCGACCTTCACTACACGGTTTATCTTTCCAATGATCAGCCTTGAAGGGCAGCGATTCTGGGTACTCGGCCTGCTCCCTCTGCCGCGCGAAACAATTCTCTGGAGCAAGTTCGTTTTTGCTGCGCTTGGGTCGTGGCTGCCGTGCGCGCTTTTGATCTTGGCTAGCGATTTGATGTTGCAAATCGATTTCTTGGTGGTCGCGGTCCACCAATTTACATGCTTGCTCCTTTGTGTTGGGTTGGCGTCAATAGCCGTGGGGCTTGGAGCCATCATGCCCAACTTTCGTGAGTCATCCCCTTCGAAGATCGCGGCGGGCTTTGGTGGAACACTCAATCTGGTGTTGAGCGCGCTATACATTATTTTGATCGTGGTGTGCACCGCACTGCCCTGTCACTTCTATCTCATCGCCGGTCGCGGCAAGTTCACCGAGACCTTCCTCCATCCTGAGCAATGGCGGCACTGGCTGCTCTACGGCACGATTGCCGCATTGGTTGTTGGCTTCATTGCCACGGTGTTGCCGCTTGCGCTTGGGCTTCGCGCGTTTCGGCGAATGGAGTTGGAGTAACTGGATACGCATGGAGCTTCCTCGACGGAGGCAACTACTTCTCCTTCGAAATGGTGCGATCAATGGGCAACCTCGACACCACCACTTCTCGCTTTGGTCGATTGATGCCGTACAATTCGTCGGGGCGGTCTCGGTCCCACGCGATTCCCTGCCCTGTGATCGTGGCGGCGTAGGTTGCCGTCAACTTGAGCATCGATCCAGAAGCGGGGAGTTCTAGCTGATAAACCTCGCCGCGATCGTGGCCCGTAGCGTAGAATCGCCCGTCGGCCCCCCAAACGCCACCTGAACAACTATGGGGATCAAACCGCTCAAGAACAGCCGGAGGGAATACCCATCCGGCAGTCCGACGCCACTGGTCGTCGAACTTCACAAGCGACGTATAGGTGTGGGGCTTGGCCCGTGCGTCGTCGTTTACCCGTTCTGAGTAGTGAGCGAAAACGCACCACCATGCTCCGCCATGCCAATCGACCACGGTGAGCGAACCCTCGTAGATGCCGAAGCTGTGCGTGCCGACATGCACGAGGTTCTCCGCGTCGAAAATCTCAACCGAACTAGTATTTGGGTACTTGGGAAAATTGGAGTGCGCGCAGTACAGCTTGCCGTCGATCACTACGCCTGAGTTCAAATGCCGCAAAGGAATCTCGTTAGTCGCTCGCCATTCGGCCAAGCGTTTGCCCGTCGTCTTGTCGTACTTCGCAATCACCGAGTTGGCGATCGCGAAGACCGCCGTGCTGTCGACCGCCACCGCCTGGACGGCTTCCGGCGCGGGTATTCGACGAATGGTCTCGCATTGTTGCTCGGCGCCGACTTCGGCGGCAAGCAGGATCAGGGTGAAGAAGGTGCAGTAGCTCGTGCGGTGCATTGATCGACTTCAAGCGGTTGAACGGGGACAAAACGATGGCCCCATTTTGACACACTAACGGCGGCGATGTGGCAAACCTACGGGCGAATTCTGTGAATCTTCGACATGGCGGCCAATGCAAATCGCAACTCGCCGCTCGATCGATGCGCCGATGACGATCGTTGCTCCAATGGCTATACTTCCAATATGCAACCGGACGCAACCACTCATGGCACTCTCCGCATCGGAGCGGTTTCCTACCTTAATTCCAAGCCGCTGGTGCACGGGCTTGCCGAAGCCGTACCCCACGCGGAAATCCGCTACGACCTCCCCAGTCGTTTGGCCGACGATTTGGCCAGCGATCGACTCGACGTTGCGCTAGTACCAATTGTCGAGTACTTCCGACAACCGGAGTTTCGATTGGTCTCCAATGCGTGTGTCGCCTGCCGCGGTCCCGTACTGAGCGTCAAACTGTTTTTTCGAACTCCCCCATCGGAGGTCAAGCAGCTTGCTCTAGACGAAGGCTCGCGAACCAGCGCGGCCCTAGCCCAAATCCTGCTCGCCAAACTGTACAACCTGCGTCCGCAGTTGATCCCGCTGCCAATTGGTAGCCGACTGAAGGATGCGGATGCAGATGCCGTGCTCCTGATTGGCGATCGCGCCATGCAGGTCGACGACGCAGGCCACCACGAAGTTTGGGACCTGGGCGATCGCTGGTGCCGGTGGGCGGAAGTGCCGTTCGTGTTTGCTGCCTGGGTCGCGCGGCCCGACCTGACCATCGACGCCGCTACTCTCGCGGCGACCCTCGAGCGTGTTCGCGACGCGGGCGTAGCGAGTATTGACTTGATCGTCGCCGACGAGGCCGGTCGGCTTGGTCTCTCTGCGCATGTGGCGCGCGAGTACCTAACCAGCAATCTGCATTTCACGCTCGGTTCTGGCGAGCAGCGCGGAATGGAACATTTCGCCAAGTTATGCCACGAACTGCGACTGGTGGCTTCCACGTTACCCACTCCACTTTGCTCCAGCTTACGATGATCGCACAACACACCGAATCGCCTACGAAACTGACCGACTACCAAATCATGGAAAAGGCCGTTGGCGGTGAACGGTTGTCGTTTGACGAGGGGCTGCAACTGCTCGAATGCCACGACTTGGCCGCGCTCGGTCGTTCCGCAAACGCGGTGACTCGGCGACTTCACCCCGAGCCGTACCGCACTTACAACATCGATCGCAACATCAACTACACCAACATTTGCACCGCAGTGTGCGACTTCTGCGCGTTTTATCGCGGGCCCAAGTCGGACGAAGGATACGTGTTGTCGATCGAAGAGATCCTCCAGAAAGTGCAAGAGACGGTAGAACTGGGTGGCGATCAAATTCTGCTGCAAGGCGGACTGCACCACGAGTTCAAGCTCGAATGGTACGAACAGATGCTCTCGCAGATTAAGGCAGCGTTCCCAAAAGTCAACATCCACGGCTTCAGCCCACCGGAGATCTACCACTTCACCAAGATGTCGAAGCTCCCGGCGGAAACGGTACTGAAGCGGTTGCGTGATGCGGGCTTGGGCAGTCTGCCGGGCGGCGGGGCAGAGATTTTGGTCGACCGCGTTCGCGATGCCATTACTCGGGGCAAGGTAATGACCGACGACTGGCTGGACGTGAACCGCGTGTGGCATCAACTTGGCGGACGCAGCACCGCAACAATGATGTTTGGCCACATCGAAACCCTCGCCGAGCGAATCGAACACCTCGATCGGCTCCGCCAGTTGCAGGACGAGACAGGCGGGTTCACCGCCTACATCTGTTGGACCTTCCAGCCCGAGAATACCGACATGGCCGATACTCCTACGGTCGGATCGTTCGACTATTTGCGGACTAACGCGGTTAGCCGGCTGTACCTCGATAATTTCGCTAATATCCAGTCGAGTTGGGTCACCCAGGGGTTGAAAATTGGGCAGCTTGCCATGCTCTACGGAGCGAACGATATGGGTAGCCTGATGATTGAGGAAAATGTGGTAGCCGAGGCCGGCACCGTGCACTATTTGACGCTCGACGATATCCGTGGGGCAATCCGCGAGTTGGGCTATCAACCGCGACAAAGAAATGTGTTCTACGAACTGATCGACCGCGAAGTCGAGTCGATCACCCCAACCGGTACAACCGACCCAACCGCGTTGCCGATCGTAAGGTAAGTTGTGAAGGGTGAGTTTCGCGGGCAGCATTGCGCGCCCGCCAAGCCGTCGCTGTCCGATCGTAGTCCCCAGCCCCTCAGTGTTTGCTCCAACGTCCATGATCGAAGCCATCGGCCTCTCCAAGGTGTATGACGACTTGAAGCTCGGCCCACGGGTCGCGCTAGACCGTCTGTCGTTCCGTGCCGATCCTGGCGAGGTATTTGGGTTGCTCGGTCCGAACGGAGCTGGCAAAACTACAGCACTCCGAATCCTTGGCACGCTGCTAAAACCGACCAGCGGCGTCGCCCGGATCAATGGCTTCGATTGCGAGACGCAGCCCGAGCTTGTTCGCCACCAGATAGGGTATATCTCGGCCAGCACGGCAATGTACGATCGCATGACGGCCTGGGAATTGGTCGAGTACTTTGGTCGCCTGCACCAACTCGACCGCGAACTGCTTCGCGAGCGGATGGAGACGCTTTTCGAACGCCTGGCAATGAACGAAATCCGCGACGTGCTAGGCGGCAAGATGTCGACCGGCATGAAGCAAAAAGTGGCCATCGCGCGGGCGATGGTGCACGATCCACCCGTACTCATCTTCGACGAAGCGACCAACGGCCTCGACGTGCTGGTCGCACGATCGCTGTTGGACACGGTGCTTGGCCTGCGCGACCAGGGGAAGTGCGTCATCTTCTCATCCCACATCATGCGCGAAGTCGAGCGACTGTGTTGCCGTATCGTCGTACTGCACCGCGGTCGGATCCTCGCCGAGGGTTCACTCGACGAACTGCACGCCGAGTACGAATACGACGACTTCGAAGATGTGTTCCTCGACCTCATCCAGCGGGAGGAGCAACGGCTGGCAGAAGACGAGCATTCGCATAACGCACCGCTGGAGCCCCTAGCGTGAATTGGAGTAACGTTCAACTTGTCTACCAGCGCGAGATCCGCGATCAACTTCGCGATCGGCGTACGCTGTTCGTCATTTGCGTGTTGCCCTTGTTGATCTACCCAATGATGGGGGTCGCCTTCAGCCGGCTCAGCCAGTTCATGCGACAAAGTCCGGCAACCGTCGCCGTAGTTGGTTACGAACAACTGGCGGGGCTGGACGAAGTTCCGCCACTGCTTGAAGACGGAAGTTTCGCAAGAGACCTTTTCACCGACCCCACTCTTGCCGACCGCATTCACGTGGAGCGAATTGCCAACAACGGCACTGCCCTCCAGGACGCCCAAGAGCGCATGACCGATGGCGACTATGATGCGGTGGTGTTCTTTCCCACCGGGTTTGCCGACCGCTTGCTGGCGTTGCGTGGTGCAACGCAGGACAGTCAGACGGACGAGCAAAGTACGCATGCGATAAGTCCCCCAGATCCGGTTGTGTTCTACGATACCCGCGACGAATCGCAACTGGCCAACTCGCGTATCCAAACGCTGCTTAATCGTTGGCAATCGAACATCGTTCGCAGCAACTTGGTCGCCGGCCGGATTCCGATCGAGATCACGAAACCGTTCCAAGTCATAGGCGAGAACGTCTCCCCCGCCATCGGCCAGCAGGCCGCATTTTGGTCGAAGTTGTTGCCATTCATTGTGTTCGTTTGTGCGTTGACGGGAGCCTTTTACCCGGCTGTCGACTTGTGTGCTGGCGAAAAGGAACGAGGCACGCTTGAGACCTTGCTCACCAGCCCGGCCCAGCGGAGCGAGATCGTCGGCGGTAAGCTGCTCACCGTCATCACGTTCAGCATCGGTAGTGCCGTCTGCAACTTGGCTAGCATGGCGATTACTGGCCAGGTAATTATCAAACAACTCAACGCCATGGCGCCCGGGCAAACTCCGATTGCACCGCCGTCGTTGGCTTCGATCGGGTGGTTGCTGCTTGCCTTGGCACCGATGGCTGCGTTGTTCAGCGCGGCAAGTCTGGCGCTGGCTTCGCTCGCCCGCAGTACCAAGGAAGGTCAGTACTACTTGATGCCTCTGTTTCTGGTTTGCATGCCGCTCATGATGCTGCCTCTGCTGCCCGGCGTGGAGTTGAATCTTGCGACGAGCTTAGTGCCCGTCAGTGGAATGGTCTTGCTCATGCAGGCGGCCATGGAAGGTAAGTTGATTCTGGCCGCTACGTACATTTTGCCAGTGGCATTGGTGACGATTGGCTGTTGCGTGTTGGTGGTGCGGTGGGCGGTCGACCAGTTCAATCAGGAGTCGGTCCTGTTCCGCGACACCGAGAACTTCGACCTCGCCACGTGGATTCGCTACGCCTACACCCATCGCCCAGCGACTCCGCACTTGGCAGCCGCCGTGGTATTGATCTCGTTGGTTTTCATTGCGCAGTTCGGTGTGCAAGGAATTGGGTTCAATGTCCTAACGCTCCGTGGGTTCGTCGTGATGCTGCTCGTGAGCCAGGTGGCGTGCATCTTGTTGCCAACATTGGCTGTGGCGGCCGTCAGTGTGCGGTCATTTGCGTCAACCTTCCTCTTGACTCGTCCAGTCCCTTGGAAGCAGATTTTGATCGCCCTGTTATTGGCTGTAGTGCTGAATCCAATTGGAGTATCAGTGCTGGAGAGCATCGACCACATTGTGCCCATCCCGCAGAGTGTGCTCGAAATCGCCAAGCTGCTCGACGAAGTCGTGCGGTCGATGCCCGTGCTCCTCTTGTTGCTGCTGATGGCTGTTTTGCCGGCAATTTGTGAAGAACTAGCGTTTCGGGGGTTTGTGCTGTCCGGACTTCGCGCTCGTTTGTCAAGTGGCTGGGCGGTAGTGCTTTCGGCCGTTTTCTTCGGGCTAGCACACCCAACTGCTTTGCAGCAAACGATTTCCGCCACGCTGCTGGGGCTGGTGTTGGGCTACATCGCGGTAAAAACATCGCAAATTACGCCTTGTATAGCGTTTCATATGGGGTACAACGGATTGCAGTTGTTGCGAACGAGATTCGCCGACACGCTCGCAGACCTCCCCCAGGCAGAGTGGGTTTTTCGACAATCCGACTCGCCTGTCGTTGGTCTCGGCTTTACTACTCCGGTGGTCGTGCTTTGCGGGCTTTCGGCAATCGTTCTCCTTTGGCAAGTCGGAAGTCAACCGTGCCGCCTGGCTGGCACACTCGGTTTGCATGGAGGTGCACGTTCGCCCCTGCCACCAACTGCGCCTGCCGAGGAATCGGGGGCGTGACCCCTTCCATTCCCAGGCTGGTTGTAGTTGATGATCCGACATTCCGTACTTCCCAAGACGGCTACCGCCGTCCGTGCCCGAGTCGTATTCCCCGTCGCGGCTCCGCCCATCTTCGATGGTGTGATTCACATCGAGGGGGGCAAGGTAGTGCAGGTCAGCGCCAAGCCGCCGGCCGGCGTGCCGCTGACCGACTTGGGCGATGTCGCGCTGCTGCCGGGCATGGTCAACGCCCACACACACCTTGACCTTTCCGACCGCAAAAAGCGACTCGGAAAGCCCGGCATGAACATGTCCGACTGGGTGCGGCTGGTCGTTGCCGAGCGAACCACTCCCAAGAAGAAGCTGGCCGCCGTAACCAACGGTGAGATGCAATCGATCCGCCACGGCGTGACCACGCTCGCCGACATTGCAACGTACGACCCGTTCGACATGCCCACAAACGAGTGTGGCCCTCGCTCGCTCCGCTTCCACGAGGTGATCGGCTTCTCGCAAGCTCGGGCGCCCTCGGCCCATTCGGGCTTGGTCAAGAAACTCAAGCGCAGCAAAGCCGAAGGCGCTCCACAGCTCGATGGAACTTCCATGGAGGGCATTGCCCCGCACGCCCCGTACACGGTATCGCCGCCGCTGCTGCGTAACCTCGTAAACACTGCTGCCGAATGGAACGTGCCGGTGGCGTTCCACTTGGCCGAGAGCAAGGAAGAACTCGACTTCCTTACGACCGGCGCCGGTGGCTTCCAGGAAATACTGGAACAACGCAGCATGTGGGATCCGTGGGCAGTGCCTCGTGGATCAGTGCCGCTCGATTATCTTCGCATTCTAACTCGCGCACCGAAGGCACTGGTGGTCCACGGCAATTACCTTGAGCGTAAAGAGCTCTCGTTCCTCGCTCGGCATCGCGACTCGATGTCGCTGGTCTATTGCCCGCGGACACATAATTTCTTCGGCCACGATCCGTATCCGTTGGAAGTCGCAATACAGCTTGGCGTTCGCGTGGCGCTTGGCACCGACAGTCTGGCGTCGAATCCCGACCTTAGCGTGCTGAACGAAATGCGTATCGCCGCGGCACGCCATCCGCGTGTGCCCGCCGAGGCAATCCTCGAGATGGGCACCCTCGGTGCGGCCCACGCGATGGGCCTGGGCCACTTAGTCGGCGCGCTGTCGGCCGGCCGCTACGCCGACATGACCGCCGTACCCATCCCCGACGGCGTGCCCGACGCCCACAACGAAATCCTCATGGCCATCCTCGGCGACACCGCCCCGCCGTGCCAAACCTGGCTCGGCGGCGAAACAGTCGACGTCGAGTAGGAGCGACAACCTACGTCCCTGCCAATCCATCCTCGAAGCCGTCGTGGCCCACCTTAGCTGCGGCGGCTTTTTTCACGCTCGGCCGCCCACCGCCATCAAAAGTCCATTTTGTCCCCTAATACCGAAAAACGATTCTAGGCGACTCTATTCGCCCCCCATCATCCCTGTCGGTTTCCGTTTTCCTCTGTTTTTCTCGACGTGTTTTCACTTCCCAAGAGGAGTTGAATTGTCCATTTTGTCCGCTGGTGGGTGGCGAAGGGACAATTGAGGGCGCCATGGAACTTGGTCAACCCGATTCCCCTCTCCCTTTGCAACATTATGCAGTTGCTAGCAGTCGTGGAGTTACAAAAAGGAGTTCGCGTTCATACTTGTTTCTTTTGGGACCAACCATCGGAGACAAGCCATGGAACACGAACTCTGGCTACAACTTTACGCGATAGCGATCCGTTTGGACAACATTTGGACCACAGGTTTTTATCGAGCTTCCGAGATTGTTGCGGTCTACTTGTGGGCAGTAATTCACGATCGACCGACTTGCTGGGCTTGCCACCGCTGCAATTGGCACGGTTGCGAGCCTTGCGTGCTGCCAAGTCAATCGACGATGAGTCGTCGGCTTCGAAGCGGTGCGGTAGTCGAACTCTTGCTAAAGATCGAACAGGAGTTGGGAGGCGATCCGCGTCAGTGGTGGGTGCAACGCATGGACAGCAAGCCCTTGCCGGTTGGTCCTCACAGCAAGGACCGGGACGCCAAGTATGGCCGAGCGGCAAAGGGTTTCGCTCGAGGATACAAGCTGCATGTGATCTGGGGAGATGGCCCACTTCCCTCGGCCTGGTGTATCGAGCCGATGAACACGGGCGACTCGGTCGCTGCACAAAAGCTGGTGGAGCAATTGTCTGGCGAAGGCTATTTGATTGGCGATCGCCAATACGACAGCAGCAATCCGCTTCACCTTGCCGCCAGCCCTCAGCACCAAGTGGTGGCGGCTCAGAAACGTCCAGGGCAAGCGTTAGGGCATCGCCCACACGCTCCCAGCCGACTCCACGCGTTAGAGATGTTAAAACGACCATTCGGACAAATGCTGCTCCGCTATCGCACACAAATCGAGCGAGAATTCGGCAATCTGACCAGCTTCGGAGCTGGACTAGGCCCGCTACCAAGTTGGGTCCGAAGACCTCACCGAATCTCCCGTTGGGTCCAAGCAAAACTAATGATTAACGCAATACGCCAAAAACTAATGCCACTCCCGACGACAGCAACTGCATAATGTTGC
>JANQOF010000034.1 GCA_028279215.1 Pirellulales bacterium | reverse complement strand
TCTTGGGAAATGAAAAAATGCCGAGAAAAACAGAGGAAAACGGAAACCGACAGGGGCAATGGGGGGCGAGTAAAGTCGCCTAGAATCGTTTTCTGGTATTCAGGACAAAACGGACTATTGGTGGTGAGGGCGCCCGCCGTCCACCATAGTTTGCTAGCAGCGAAACCGCTCTGGGCGCGTGCGACGGCCGGCATGTATCCTGCTCGCCCCACCGCTGCGTGCTGGCAGCTTCGACCAAACCTAGCCATGGATCGGCGATGTACAAACTCCTATTATGCTGGCGATACCTCAGGACACGGTACATCGCTCTGGCGTCGATTGTGAGTGTGACACTTGGTGTGGCAACCATGATTGTGGTGAACGCCGTGATGGACGGCTTTGCCCATGAGATGCAGGGCCGCATGAACGACATTCTGTCGGACGTCATCGTCACCAGTCGCAGCCTGGAAGGCATGCCGAACCCAGAATGGCACATGGAAGAAATCCGGAACGTTGGTGGCGACGCGGTTGTCGGAATGACCCCTACCGCCCAGGTACCGGCGATGCTTGGCTATTACTCGCGCGGACAGTACTTCACGCGGCAAGTGCAGATTATCGGCATCGACCCAGCGACCTACGACAGCGTCAGCTCGTTCGGCAACTACCTGCAGCACCCCGAAAACCGCGAACAACTCGACTTTCAATTGAAGAACGGCGGGTACGACATTGTCGATCACCAGGCCGAAGATCCCAGCAAAGCTATGCCTCGCGAGCAGATGGAGGTCGCCGGTTGGGAGCACCGTCGAGCCGTTGCCGCGTTCGACAAACGCCTGGAGGTCGATACTCCACCGCCCGTTGCTGAGGACGACACAGCCGCTGGTATCGACAACCCGTTCGCCAACGTAGCGGCGCCGGTGGACAACACGTTCGACCCAGCCACGGAGCAGCATATAGGCGCGGTACTAGGCATTGGGCTGTGTAGCCATCGCGTACCCGATGGCAGCGACAGCTTTCAGCTTCTGCCGGGCGACGACGTGGAAATCTACTTTCCCTCGGCGGGCCGTCCACCAGAGTTTCGCGGAAAGAAGTTTACCATCACCGACTTCTATGAAAGCAAGATGGCCCAGTACGACATGAGCTACATGTTCGTACCGCTGGAGAAGTTCCAGGACATGCGGGGCATGGTCGCTCCAGCAACCGGCGTGCGATTCGTGAACGCGATTCAAATCAAACTTCGCCCTGGCGCCGATATCAACGCGTTCCGCGACAAGCTCCGCGATCACTTTCAATTGCATCTATACAATGTGAGCACTTGGCGCGATATGGAAGGCCCATTGCTTGCGGCGATTCAGACCGAGACGCTGGTGCTAAACGTGTTGCTGTTCCTCATCATCGCCGTCGCTGGCTTCGGCATCTTGGCGATCTTCTTCATGATTGTCGTCGAAAAGACTCGTGATATTGGCATTTTGAAGAGTCTTGGCGCTTCGAGCAGCGGGGTCTTGGGCATCTTCCTGTCATATGGATTCAGCCTTGGAATGGTTGGCGCTGGTCTAGGCATCGTCGGTGGATTGCTATTCGTCAAGTACATCAACGAGATCGCCGATGTGCTCGGTCGACTCACGGGTACGCCGGTGTTCGATCCGACCATCTACTACTTGTACAAGATTCCTACCATTGTGGAGCCGTTCACCGTCACCTGGATTGCCCTCGGAGCCATGCTGATCGCGGTGCTTGCCAGTGTGCTACCCGCGCGGCGGGCGGCGCGATTGCACCCGGTCGAAGCGCTACGGTTTGAATAACAACAGCACGCGGCCGACGCCGACCCTGGTATGGCCAACCTACTCACCCAACCCAACGACGCATGTCAAATCTAAACGCTATGTCCTCGAAGTTCGCTCCGCTGCTGGCCGCGACCAACGTTCACAAGACGTACCGCAAGGGCACGAATGAAGTCCCGGTGCTCAAGGGAGTTGATTTGTCGCTTGCTAGTGGTGAGTTGGTCTCCATCGTCGGTCAGAGTGGTAGCGGCAAGAGCACGCTGTTGCATTTGCTGGGCACGCTCGATCGTCCGGACGACGGGCAGATTCACTTTGAAGGCCATCGCGTCGACAATCTACCGCCTGCTGGTCGGGATATCCTTCGCAATCGATACATTGGCCTGGTGTTCCAGTTCTATCATCTACTTCCAGAACTCACCACTATTGAGAACGTGCTGGCGCCGGTGATGATTCGCCACAGTGTTTGGAGCTATTGGATGAGTCGCCGCAAGTATCGCGCGCGAGCCAAGTCGCTGCTCGAAACCGTTGGACTCGGCCACCGCCTAGACCACAAGCCGCGAGAACTCTCCGGTGGCGAAATGCAACGCACCGCCATCGCCCGGGCGCTAATCGCCGAACCCAAGCTGTTGCTGGCCGATGAGCCCACCGGCAATCTCGATCGCCAGACAGGCGACGAAATCCTCGAAGTGCTTCGCCGCCTGAATGCCGACCACGGACTGTCGATCGTGATGGTAACGCACGACTCGGCGATTGCAGCCGGTGCCGACCGAACGGTGAGCCTGGTCGAAGGACGGGTACAAGCAGACAAGCAGGCCGCCGCCTAGCGTCGCCGGCAGCCGGGCGAAGTCGATGATCCAATGGCCGATACGTCACTCGGTGTAGGCAACAGCGCGCGGCCTGGCGCATCATTTTCTTGCACCGAAATTTGGGGTAAGCTTGGGGAACTTCAATCGAAATTCCGCTCGGCGGTCTCCTGTGTGAATCGGTTCGGATCTGCCGCCCATATTGAAGCCCGATACACGCACCGTGAACCCAATCGGCGTGGCAGGCGTCGCTAGCATCATGGCAAAACACATCTACATCAACGGCGAGTATTTCGCTGAAGCGGACGCGAAGATCAGCGTTTTCGACCACGGCCTGTTGTACGGCGATGGCGTGTTCGAAGGCTTGCGTACGTACTCCGGCAAGGTCTTTCGGCTGGAAGACCATGTCAAGCGGCTCTACGAGTCGGCCAAGGCGATTTGGCTTGAAATTCCAATGACCCAAGACGAATTTGCCGAGGCTATCAACCAAGCGGTCGCCAAGAACGAGCTATCTGACGGTTACGTTCGGGCGATCGTCACCCGCGGGGCTGGCTCGCTGGGCCTCGACCCGCGGCGCTGCACGCCGCAAGTGATCATCATTGCCGATTCGATCAAGTTGTACCCACAAGAGTATTACGACAACGGCTTGGAGATTATCACGGTGAGCGTCATTCGCAATCATCCCGCGGCGCTCAGCCCACGCATCAAATCGCTGAATTACCTGAATAACATTCTTGCCAAGATCGAAGGGATCCAGTGTGGCTGCATCGAAGCGTTGATGCTCAATCACAACGGCGAGGTAGCCGAGTGTACGGGCGATAACGTGTTCGTGGTGAAGAATAGCAACGTGCTAACCCCGCCGCTCGATGCGGGGATTCTGGCGGGCATCACCCGCCAAGCGGTGATCGACTTGTGCATCGAGTTAACAATACCCGTGGCCGAAACCGTGCTTACCAAGCACGACGTATACGTTTCGGACGAGTGCTTCCTCACCGGCAGCGCCGCCGAAGTGATCCCAGTGGTGAAAGTCGACAGCCGCACCATTGGCAGCGGCAAGCCCGGCCCGATCACCAAACGCCTAACCGACGCATTTCACGAACTGGTACGAAGGTGAAGCGTACGAACAAGAAGTACATGGGGGCACCAGCCGAATCAAATGCGAACCTATTCGGGTTTGTCAGCTACCCATTAGCGTTCCCAAGAAAACACAACCAAGGCTACTTCGTCGCTACCGACTCCTTTTGGAACTCGGCATTCGAGACGCTGCGAAAGCTGACGAGTTGCTCGCCGACTAGGGAGATGCGAGCGCGGTCGTCCTTGGACAGTCGCCAAGTGAACACGTGTTCGGCGCGAAGTCGTGTCGCGTCGTTGCCGGCGATTGTGAGCGTTACCTCCTCTGGCACGACATTGTGCTTCTCGAGCGAGTTGTTTACTTGCAGACGTGGAATCGGTGGCATAGTGGACGAAGAGAGTAAGCAGTTGAGCTTGGCATACTCGTCGAAGTAGTCGCGCAGTGCTGGCCAGACTTCGGTCCGCTCGACGGCGACGGTCGACAGGCGGTAGGTCATTGGCTCGCTTTTCAGGGAGAGCGCGCCAGTTTCCATATCAAAAGCTTCGATGAATACAGGGTCGGCGGCAAACACCAGCAGTGGATCGCGCTGGGTTCGCGACCACGTCCTCAGCTTCTCGATGGCGGTGTCGATGCGATCGGCAGTGATTTCTGTTTTGACGCTGCGCATGGGATCGATTAACAGAAAGGTCCCCGGTTGGTTCCCACGGGACCGCCGGAATATCGCCACCCGCTTAGGCGATTCGAGGAAGTCGTACACCACTCCGCTTTGTACCAGTGTGGTATTCTGTGTAATGGGTAGCTCTTCGTTGCCGCTGTAGACCTTTGTTTCAATCCGAAAGTCGACGGCGCTCGCAGACGGCGCGACAAGTAGTAACATCGTCCAGATCAGCAGTCCGCGCGGCATGATAGGCTCCCAGGATCACGAGCGAGCGAGATTCGTCCGCGCGCAGGTTAGGAGCTGTGAGTTATCGTGTAAATGCCAACGGCCCCTTGCTAGCGGAGCGTGACCTTGCACTAGTTCCGCAGCGGACGGCGGATGCTAGCCGAAGTAGCTTGGCGCGTTGCCCGGCTTCCACTTGATGTTGCAGCCGATGCTGGGGCGTTGCTCGTCGGATGGTTGGTTGCCTGCTAGCACGGCGTCGACCGCGGCACGTAGATCCTCACCGGTAACCGGCACACTACTATCCGGACGGCTACCGTCAAACTGCCCGCGGTACGCCAGTCGTCGATCCTTGTCGAACACATAGAAATCGGGCGTACAAGCGGCAGCGTACTCTTTCGCCACTTCTTGAGTTTCGTCGTAAAGATAAGGGAATTTGTATCTCCGTGCGGTTGCTTCGGCTTTCATCTTCTCTGGCGAATCGTCTGGATAGTTCTCGACATCGTTGGAGCTAATGGCCACGACAGCGGCGCCTTTACCTGTGTACTCATTGCCAAACTCGGCGAACTCCCGCGCCAAGTGCTTTACGAACGGGCAATGGTTGCAGACGAAAGCCACCACAAGGGCTTGCGAGTTGTCGAAGTCGGCCAGCGAAACGGTTTGACCATCGACGTTTGGCAGAGAGAAATCGGGGGCCTCGGTGCCCAAGGGCAACATGGTACTGGGTGTGCGAACCATTGAGCTGAGCCTGTGGAATCGGTGAGCCGGAGAAAGGGAATTAATGGCGGCAGTATTGCGGATTACCAGACCCCTGGCAACGCCCCGATCCGCGTGCGTTGACACTATGTGGGGCGGCCGTATAATCTGGCGACGTAACTACTTGCGGTCATTCCGCCCGCCCGCCACGCTGGGTCCGCGAACCACACGCTGCCGGCGGCCGTAATACTCTCAGTTGAAATCCCCGCGTGGTCAGGAGCAATCACAATGGCACTCTTAGAACTCGACAACTCCAATTTCGAAACCGAGGTGCTCAATAGCAGCGAGCCCGTGCTGGTCGACTTCTGGGCTCCTTGGTGCGGCCCGTGCCGGATGATTGCCCCGTTGGTTGAGGAATTGGCGGGCGACAACCAAGGCAAGGCCAAGATTGCCAAGCTGAACATCGACGACTCGCAAAACCTAGCCGAGCAGTACCGGGTGAGTAGTATTCCCACCCTAATGGTGTTCAAAGATGGCCAGCCGGTCGAGACGTTTGTCGGCCCGCAGCCGAAAGCCAAGCTTCAGCAAGCGATTGACTCCGCCGGAGCTTAGGCGGCTGCGTAGCGATAGCAGTACATGCAACGAGAGGCCGGCCCAGCAGGGTCGGCCTCCTTTTTGCGCCACCGGCTCAAGTTGCCGACCCAATCGGCCGATTGGCAGTTTAGGGGGAACGTACGGATTATTGCGAGCAGCGGAACTTTGCGGCGAAAGGACTCGGCGCATGCGTGGCGGAACTGACCAACCCCCAATCGAAAGTAACCCTTCGGGCGATCGCGACACGCCAACCGCGCGCATCGATCAGGCTCATCAGCTCTTGCCAGCCAAGAGCGAGACTCCGTTGCGCCAAACGGCTGTGGTTGCTCGTTCGACCGCTGCCGGAAGTCCCGCCGACGCCCCGACTCTCTCCACCGAGTCGGTAGAACGTCACGCGGCGGAACTGGCCGAGCAGCTACTCCGCCGCCAGGTCGATCTCGATCGCCGTGCCGCGGCGCTCGCTGCGCAAGACGCCGAGATCGAAACCAAAATTCGTAATGCGCGACTGTGGTTCGAGCAGCAACACTCGGAGTTGGATGCGCGGCGAGAAAAACTCGAAGCGGATCAATCTACAGGCGTTACCCAGACCGCGTCGCCTCCAAGCGACGAGCAATCGGAACCACTCGAAGCCCGGCAACGCGAACTCGATGCCCGCCAGGCCGAAATCTACCGTCAGGTGGAGGAACTCACCGAACGCCATTCGGAAGTCGATCAGAAGCTCGAACGCCTGGCGGCGCGGGAATCACAGCTTAAGGAGTTCGAGCATTCCATCGATCGGCGACAAAAGTCGATTGCCGACGAACGCGACGATCTGGGATTGCAATTGAACGAGTTGGACGAGCGACGCGCGAAAATGCATCGTCGAAACGAAGAACTCGAAGCACGCGATGCCGAACTGCGCAGCCGCGAGGCCCAAATGGCGTTTCGTCGGCAAGAAATCGAAACTGCAATCGCCCGCTTCGAGCAGCTTGGTGTGTCGCAAGAGCGGATTGAAATGCTTGACGCACAGGCAGCAGAGTTCGACGTCCGCTCGAAGTATCTCGACAAGGCCGAGGCGCTCTTGAAGCAGGACACGCAGGGCCTTGCTGCCCAGCGACAAGAGTTGGAAGACGAACGTCGCGGGGCGGCTGAACAAATTCGCATCGATCGAGGGAAGCTGCTTGCCGAGCAGCAAACCTTGCAACAGCAAGCCGCTCGCCGGCAACAGGAACTCGACCAGCGCGAAAATGAGTTGGACCAGCGTGAGGAATCGCTCGTGACATTGCGTCTGGAGATGGAGGCATCGCAACGTGAAGTGCTTGAGATGCGGTTGGCTACTGAGGAAACTTGGGCACAACTAACCGGTGCGCTCGCTCCGGCCAGCCTGACGCGATCGATCTCTCAAACCCGCGTCCGACTTGCCGATCATTACGAGCAACAATTGAGCGACCTGTGCGAGCGCCGAGACGAACTGGATCAGTTTCGTACGGAGCTTGCCGAGCAGCATGTGCAACTCGAAACCAAGCGCACCCAATTCGCCGAGTGGCAGCAGCGGCGTGAGTATGAAATCGAGGAACAAGCCGGGCGACTCATTACTCGCGAACAGGAACTCGACCGCCAGCAAATGCACTACGAGGCGCAAGAAAGCAAATGGCGTCTGGAACGCGACGACTACCGCGCCGAAATCCGCGATCTGCTCACACAATTACGGCAAGGCATCCTCGAATCGGCCGCGTAAGTTACGGCTTACTGCTTACTCCTCGTAGCCAGGCGATTCCACCTGCGTCGCTTCGGCCTCGGCGCCACGACGCCTTGCCTCGCCGGCGTAGGCGTACGCCGCCTGCAGTTCGAATCGGCTGAAGTAGGGCGAGCGGCTAATGCTTCGACGGGTGCCCGTCAGCTTGGAAGCCAGTTGTTGCCAAGTGAGGTCGTTGTTCAGGTGCCAAACGGCAGCTTGTGCTGCGTTGTGTTGTAGTTGGCCGTTGCCAAAGGCTTTGAGTAGCTCGACGACTTCGGGCCGATCCATCGAAGAATCAATGGGGCGAAGTTTGTACGGTTTGCTACTTGAGGGATCGGCCTTGCCGTGATCCAAGCACAACAGCGGCACGTCAATTTTAGTGACTCGCTCTGGCGGGATACTAAATACGCCACCGCCGCCTCCGCCACCAAATCCACCACCGCCACCGCCAAAACCGCCGCCACCGCCACCAACGCTCTGGTTACCACCGCCACCACCAAATCCACCGCCACCACCACCGAAGTTGCCGCCGCCACCGCCAAACTGTGCAACGACTGGATCGCCGACAAACGCTTCAGGGATTTGGACGTTCACTCCGTGCGGCAGCTTGTTGGTAATGAGGATGCGGCCCTCGTGGTCGTTCTTCGCAATGAACTGCACTTCAACGGTTCCGTCGTCCTGGGCGGCGAACAAGTCGAAGACTTGCTCGGCCGACTCGAACGGCTGAGGTTGGGGCTGCTCGGCTTCCTCCGCCAACTCTTCGTCATTTGGTGCGTCATCGTCTTGGTGGGCCGCCACCTGGTCGTCCGCTGCGAGCGTAGCCTCGTCGCTTTTGGTTTCGGCGAAGCCGCGGGGAGCCGCGCCAATCGTGGTGACGAAGACGGCGACAATGGCCAACGACAGTAAGTTCTTGGTCGACATCAAATCCGCTCCGGCGGTCGAAAGAGTTGACTAACGACAGGGCACGACAACGCCGCGCGCTAATCTGGCGCGAAAGTTCACCCAAGCTACTAGCATAGTCTGTCGGCAGTCGACTGCCAAATTATTCCCACATCCAGCGTGCATGCCGTCAGCAGGGCATCTTCACCTGCCACTTGCCACTCGCACCTGCCACCAATAGTCCATTTTGTCCCCGAATACCGAAAAACGATTCTAGGCGACTCTATTCGCCCCCCATCATCCCTGTCGGTTTCCGTTTTCCTCTGTTTTTCTCGACGTGTTTTCACTTTCCAA
>JANQOF010000028.1 GCA_028279215.1 Pirellulales bacterium | reverse complement strand
GCATGTGTTTGTGGGATGTGTTGGCCAACGGGGGTAGGGCTTTGTATCCCTATCGAAACCTCGAGTGCATCCTTCCACCTGCCCGACGACTTTTGCTGCGCGCGGAGTTGAGCCATTCGCCACCCCGGCGGACGTCCGCCGTTTTGTTAGGTGCTGGAGGTTGGGAGTTGGGGCCCTCACCCAAAGGGAGAGGGGAATCGGGTTGACCAAGTTCAATGGCGCCCTCAATTGTCCGCTCGTCGCTCACAAGCGGACAAAATGGATAATTCAACTCTCCTTGGGAAATGAAAACATGCCGAAAAACACAGAGGAAAAACGGAAATCGACAGCGACGATGGGGGGCGAATAAAGTCGCCTAGAATCGTTTTTCGGTATTGGGGACAAAATGGACTTTTGGTGGTCGAACGGCAGCAAGAAATGCCGCTTGCGACCGCCCGCCGCATTCTCTCACTACCCGCTACCGGCTCCGATTCGCAGGCGGTGCGGTGGTGAGCGAGCCTTGGCAGCTTGAGCCGGCGGCGGCGGTGCAGCCGTAGCAGTGGCGGCCAGTTTGGATGGTTCGGGTTGCGATCTTTGCGAAGTCGACGTCGTGAATGGTTGGAGTGCTTGGAGCGTCGATGGGCAACTCGAGCATCTGGTTGAAGTCGCAATCGTACAGCCGACCTTGCCAATCGACCGACAGCATCGTGCGGCACATCACTCCACTCACCGTAAGCGGGTTGAATGCGGTGACAAGCTGAGTCATGTACTCGTCGTAGGAACCTGAAGAAACGAGTTCATCCAGGTAGCGGCTGATTGGCATATTCGTGATGGTGTAGAGCTGCGAGAACTCGACTCCGTATCGGTCACGCAGTTCGCGGCGGTAATCGGCCTCGAGCGACTCCTGTGGCGAAGGCAGTACTGGACCCACGGGATTGTAAACGAGCGTTAGCGGCAGTTCCGCGGTGGGCATGCCGTAGCCCAGTTGGTTGAGGCAGCGCAACGCGTCGATCGAGCGGCGGAACACGCCGTCGCCACGTTGGCGGTCGCAGTTATCCTCCAAGTAGCAAGGAAGCGAGGCAACGATCTCCACGCGGTGCGTCGCCAGAAAACTGGCCAACTCGTCGTAACGCGGGGTCATGAGGATAGTAAGGTTACAACGATCGATGACGCGACAGCCGATCTTTCGCGCTTCCTCGACGAGAAACCGAAAGTGCGGATTCATCTCGGGCGCTCCGCCGGTGATGTCGAGTGTAGGAATGTTTGCAATGCGGAGCGCGCGAACCACGGCCTCGGCCGTTTCGCGCGACATGCTCTCCCGCCGATCAGGACCAGCATCGACATGGCAGTGCGAGCATGTTTGGTTGCATACTTTGCCGACATTCACCTGCAAGACTTCTACGCCACACGACTTGAGGTCGGGCAAGCCGTGGTCATGGAGAGCTTCATGGAACGGCGGCCACTTGCCGCTTTGCTCCAACAGTTGGCGTTGTTCGGAAGGGCGGCTGAGCGTGTGGTTACGCCGCAGGAGAGTTAGTTCAGTCACAAGGTACTCACAATGGAGTAGAAAATGGCGATATTCGCTTACCAGGGGAAATGCGATGAGCGTTAGCAACACGATTCGCCAATTGCGTAGGTGTTTGGCGATTCGGTGGTGGCGTTGTACTGGGCGCCCTTCGATTCCCTGGCAGAGCGAATCCGAGTGCCCTGCCACTCGAACGGCTTCGCTTGATCAAGTGGGACCTGCGTGCGTGGCTCAATGGCGTCGAAGTGCTCGACGTACGGGGCGCGCCGCAACAGTTGATAGGTCTTGTCGCACACTGCAGCACGAACGCCGCGCTCGAACGCATGGCCGTCGTCGTCGAGAACTTTGCGAAACGGGCCTCGATAAACGACCGCCTGGTTCCGTTCCAAACACGGACCTTGCTTGCCCTTGTAGGCTACGATGGTCAACGACCGAAACTCAATTCCCTCGACAGTACGCCATGGCTCCGTCTCGCGCTTGGCCACCGTGATGCCGTGGAATCCCGCATCCTCGAATGCTTTGAGCAACAGGTCTTCGCGAAACGCGCCAGATATGCAACCCGACCACAACTGAGGATCGTTCTGCAAATGCGTCGGTACGTTTTCATCGGCCACAATGTCGCTGATTGCCGCACGGCCACCGCGCTTAAGCACACGAAACACCTCGTCGAAGAGCTGGCGCCGATCGGTTTGCCGAACGAGATTGAGAACGCAATTTGAAACGACGCAATCGACGGAGTCGTCGGGAATCATAGGCTGATCGCTACGAAGTCGGTCTTCCAGGTGTCTCAGAGAAAGCCAATCCAACGGATTTTGTACCGGATTCTGCTGTAGTTGGATGCCCAGCAACTCGAGGTCCAATCGCAAATCTTGAATGACTCCGTAGCGGAAATCGACATTCCCGTAGCCCAGCCGTTCTGACATTTCCTGTTGATAGCGCCGAGCCAGCTTGAGCATTTCGTGATTGCAATCGACTCCGATCACCCGACCATGTTTGCCCACCATTTGGGAGAGGATGTAGCATAGCTTCCCACCACCAGATCCAAGATCCAACACCGAGTCACCCGCATTCACGTAAGGCGTGGGATCGCCGCAACCGTAGTCGCGTTGAAGGATTTCGTCTGGGATAATCGAGAGGAGGTCCGCAGCGTAATTGGTAGGGCAGCAGAGCGCCGGCTCGAGTTGCTTTGCCGCATGGGCGTAGCGGTCGTGCACCGATGCTTCTGTCGAGGAGATACCAGAGGGTGACGGATTGGTCATTCGCGCTAAATCTCCCGTTGGAAATGTGCTGTGATACCCACAATCGTAACACCTTTGTGCTGAACCTAAAGTGAGCCCTGGTACACTTTGCAGCTTTCGTCGCAGCGCAATTCGTTGATCGGTAGCGTGGTGGTGAGTCGCGGTAAGCACTCGCAACACTAGCATTGACATAAAAATGACACGTCACAATGAGGCAGTCAATGAAGTCAACACCCGAGTGTGGAGCGCCACAGATCGACGCTCGTTGTGCATTCATGATTCTGCGTTTCCATTGCCCCACTAACAGGCAGCAACCATGGCTGAGCTGCTGACGCAGTCGACAGACACTACCCTCGGCGGAGGTGCGGCCAAAACCGCCGGCGACGATTTGCGCATCTCCGTCATTGTGCCGGTGGGGCCCGGTGACGGTGCGTGGACATCGCTGATGCCCTGCTTTGCAAATCTCCAAACCAGCATGGAGATCTGCTTCGTCGGCGCCGAGCCCGCGCCTGCAGAGTTGGACACGCTCCTGAAGCATCAGGAAGTCAAATGCCGGACGCGGTGGATTGTGTCGAAGCCGGGGCGAGCGCATCAGATGAATGACGGGGCCGCGCAATCGACTGGTGAATACTTGTGGTTCCTCCACGCCGACAGCCAATTTGCCAAGTCGGCGTTCGCGAAGCTCTTCACCTCGCTTAGTGATCACCCCGACTCTCTGCACTACTTCGATTTGAAGTTCGCACGAGACGAATTCAGTTGGCTGTTGCTCAACGAATGGGGAGCGCGTGTTCGCTCGCGTGTACTAGGACTTCCCTTCGGAGACCAAGGGCTTTGCATACAACGAAGACTCTTCGCCGAGTTGGGGGCGTTCGATGAGACGATCGAGTACGGAGAAGATCACCTGCTTGTCTGGGACTGTCATTGTCGACGCGTCGCGGTTCGTCCAGTGGGAGCTCAACTCTTGACTAGCCCGCGCAAATACCACGACCAAGGATGGCTGCGCACGACGTGTATCCATGGGTGGCGCACGTGGCGACAGGCCTTGCCACAACTATGGCGTCTAGTACGGAGCCGACCGCGATGAGAGATTCAGTTGGACTCGCAGTGTTTGTAAAGACTCCTGGTATGTCGCCCATCAAGACGCGCTTGGCGACAAGCATCGGTCAAGCACGCGCAGAAGAGTTCTACCGCCGATCAGTGGCCGCGGTTGAAGACTGTATGACGAGGCTCAAGGCATTGGAGATGTTGCAACCGCACTGGGCGGTTGCCGAACCAGACGCGTTGGCTCACCCAATGTGGAGCAACCACACGACCATCTCGCAGGGGCAAGGGAGTTTAGGGCTGCGGCTGGCCAAGGTCTTCGACGCATTGTCTAGGCGGCACGAAATTGTCATGGCTATTGGGGGTGACTCTCCCCAACTATCAGTCGGAACCTTTGAGCTAGCCATTCGACATCTGAATGGGCGGGCGAACTGCTCGCACGTGATTGGCCGCTGCCACGACGGCGGCTTCTATCTCGTTGGCAGCAATCGTCGTGTTCCTACGATAGTTTGGAACCAAGTTACATACAGCGAAGCTTCGACAGCTGACGAGCTAGTACAGTTGTTGAGCCAGACCGGTCGGGTTGGCGACTTGGGTCGATTGAGCGACGTCGATACCCACACCGACCTCAGCGTGCTTGTTGATGAGTTGCAATGCGTTGAGAGTCTTACTTCGCCTCAGCAGTGCCTATTGAGTTGGCTGCAAGACGTGCTGGCGTGCTAGTCATGAAAGGGATCCATTCCGTGCCGAGATCGTCAGATTCCAATCGTGCGTCGCTACGCAAAATGGTCTTGCTGGGTGTGCTGCTTGCGGCCATTGTTTCCGGCTCCGTGATGCTTGGCAACCGGCTGACGCTCGAGTCGTTGGCGGCAAGCGAAATGGGCCTCCGCCGGTTAAGCAGCAGCTACCCCTTGATGGCAATTGGCATCGCGTTTGTGGTGTACGTCGGTATCACGGGCTTCTCGTTGCCTGGCGCAACGGTTTTGACCTTGGCCTACGGCTGGTTTTTCGAGGTGGTCCGCGGCGTGCTATTGGTCAGCTTTGCCTCGACGACCGGCGCCACGATGGCCTTCCTGCTCAGCCGCTACTTCTTCCGCGACGCGCTGCAGAGCCGATTTGACGATCGGCTCGCCAAGTTCAACGATCGGTTGGATGCAAGTGGCCCTTTCTATCTGTTCACGCTACGGCTGATTCCGGCGGTGCCATTCTTTGTCATCAACGCGGTCATGGGGCTAACGAACCTCAAGACGTGGACGTTTTGGTGGGTGAGCCAGCTCGGCATGTTGCCGGCCACAGTAGTCTACGTTTATGCAGGATCGAGCGTTCCCAGCCTTAACGCACTCGCGGTAGATGGTATCAGTGCGGTGTTTAGCCCTTGGCAATTGGCTCGAATTCTGACTGCATTTGCGCTACTGGGCGTCTTCCCGTTGTTGGTCCGTGCACTTGTAGGCCGATTCGGGCCATCTGATGTGGCCGATCCCACTGCAGTCGTCGAACATGTGGATAAGAGGAACTGACTCATGCAACACGCCGCTCTACTCCCACACGACGACTTTAACCGGCAGCTCGGGGCGAACGTCCACCCACCCGACTGGTTGAACCCTAAGCCCACCGGTCGATACAACCTGATCGTGATTGGTGCGGGAACAGCCGGGCTCGTTACTGCTGCAGGTGCCGCGGGGCTTGGCGCGAAGGTTGCGCTGATCGAACGGGGCTTGATGGGAGGCGATTGCCTGAACGTGGGCTGTGTGCCATCGAAAGCCATCATCAGCGCCGCAAAGGCTGCGGCTAGGGTCAGGCGAGCGGGTGAGTTCGGAATTGAACTTACGGCTGCACCCGACATCTCCTTCGCCACCGTCATGGAGCGTATGCGCCGATTGCGAGCAGCGATTAGTCCGAACGACTCGGCCGAGCGATTTCGGAAGCTGGGTGTCGACGTCTACCTGGGTTCGGCAACGTTCGCCGATTCGAGTAGCGTCGACGTCGAAGGCACCAAGCTTGAGTTTACACGGGCAGTGATCGCCACGGGCACACGCGCCGCTGCGCCAAGCATACCGGGCCTCGACTCCGTCGATTACCTGACGAACGAAACCTTGTTCTCGTTAACCGAGTTGCCTAAGAGGCTAGGCGTTGTCGGGGCTGGACCGATTGGCTGCGAAATGGCCCAGTCGTTCGCCCGACTTGGGGCAGAAGTTCACCTGATCGAGGCCGAGCACGGAGTGCTACCTCGGGAAGACCGCGAGGCATCTGAACTTGTCGAACAGTCGATGATCGCGGACGGAGTCCGACTGCATTGCTGCGGAAGAGAGCTCTCCGTCAGTTCTGGCGATTCAATTCGACTATCCGTCGATTCCGATGGCAACCATGTTGATCAGTCCGTCGATCAATTACTCATAGCGGTGGGGCGTACCCCGAATGTCGAGCATCTTGGCTTGGAGAGGCTCGGCATCGAATACGATACGAAGGGGGTGAAGGTGGACGACCACCTCCGCACCAGCAATCCGCGGGTATACGCCGCGGGAGATATCTGTTCGCCACTTAAGTTCACGCATGCCGCCGACTTCATGGCCCGGATCGTCATCCAGAATGCACTCTTTCGAGGCAGAGCGAGGGCTTCTCGACTCACGATTCCTTGGTGCACGTACACCTCGCCCGAAATTGCGCGCGTTGGGCTTTCGGAACGGCAGGCCAGCGAGCAGGGCGTAGAACTCGACGCCTTTACGCAGCCGTTGAGCGAAGTTGACCGCGCAGTGCTCGACGGTGAGGACAAAGGCTTTGTAAAGATACTCGTCAAGAAGGGAACCGACCGAATCATCGGTGCAACGATTGTGGCCGAGCACGCAGGGGATATGATCGCGGAGGTCACTCTTGCAATGACAAACAACATTGGTTTGGGAAAGATCGCGCGCACGATCCATCCGTACCCGACACAGGCCGATGCCATTCGAAAGGTTGGCGACCAATACAATCGGACGCGTTTGACACCGCTAGTGCAGTCACTCTTCTCAAAGTGGTTGCAATGGACCAAGTAGTGCGACCGAATACCAGAGGCGTGCCTCTATTCCTCAATGGAGTAATACGCGACGGCAAAGTGATTGTCCGAATCGGTCCACACACGCCCAACCGAAAACCCTGCTTGGGCCGCGAGCTGATTGAACGACTCGATGCGGTACTTATGCGACAGTTCGGTGCAAATACTCTCGCCTGAGGAGAACCCGACTTGTGCATCGCCAATCGACACGGTTTGATTGCTGTCGCTTACCAGGTGCATTTCAATGCGGTCGTGAGTCGCGTTGTAAATGGCTCGGTGCGAGAACTCCGCCAGGCGGAAGTCGCCGTCCAGTTCACGATTGATGCGGCGGAGCAGATTCTTGTTGAATGCGGCAGTCACTTGCTGGGCGTCGTCGTACGCTCGCTCCAGAATATCCCTTCGCTTCACCAAGTCGAAACCAATCAAAAGACCGCCTCCCGGCCCGACCATCGTTGCGATGCGCGTCAGCAGATCGCGAGCTGCCGCAGGACGGAAATTACCAATCGTCGAACCTGGGAAGTACACGACCCGCCTTTCAACACTGGTGACGACTTCAGGAAGCTTGATCTCACCACTGAAGTCGGCATGAAGCGGACAAACTTCGACGTCGGTGAACTTACGAGCGATCCGGTCGGCTGCCTCTTGCAGATGCTCGCCAGAGATATCGATCGGCACGTAGCACGTAGGTCGCGGCACGTGACGAAGCAGCAATCCGATCTTGATGCTACTACCGCTTCCGAGTTCGATGATCATCCCGTGCGATCCGATGCAATGGGCCATCTCCTCGGCGTGTTGCCGCATAATGGCGAGTTCGGCGCGCGTGGGATAGTACTCTGGAAGTTCACAGATGCGATCAAACAGCACGCTGCCCTGCCGATCGTAGAAGTACTTGCTTGGCAGGTGTTTCGGTTTGGCTCGCAATCCGTCGAGAACGTCGCGGCGAAACTGATCTTGAACGGTGGGTTCAGAGGTAAGCTGAGCTGGCATGGGGCCGTTTGAGGTTTGGTTGAGCGCGATTGAACAACGAACGATTACCGCGCAAGACGGATGCCGCTGAATTGCCACCGGGCTTCCGGAGGGAAGAAGTTGCGATAAGTTGCTCGAAGGTGCGAGCGGGACGACGCACACGACCCTCCACGCAATACTTGTTGATTGCACATGAACTTGCCGTTGTACTCGCCGATGGCACCCTCGGGAGGCTGGTATCCGGGATAGGCGATATAGGGACTGGAGGTCCATTCCCAAACATCACCGAACACTTGCTTTGGAAGTTCGTGATCGTTGGACGTGGCAGGCGCGGGATGCAGATGCCCCGCCTCGAGGAAGTTGTCTGCCTCGGTGGCCGGGCAATCGCTCGCCATGAGTTCCCACTCTTGCTCTGTTGGCAAACGGCACGACGCCCAACGAGCGAACGCATCCGCTTCAAAGTAGCTCACATGGCAAACAGGCTCTGCAGGATTCACAGACTCCAACCCCGCCAGCGAGAACCTGCGCCACTCGCCGTCGACTTGGTGCCAATAAAGCGGCGCTTGCCAGCCGTGTTCCGTCCGCGTCTGCCAGCCCAGCGACAACCACAACTCGGGACGGCGATAACCACCATCGGACATGAACTCAAGAAACTCGCGACAGGTTACCAAACGGGACGACAGTTCGTGCGGGTGAACGAGCACTTCGTGGCGCGGCCCTTCATTGTCGTAGGCAAAGCTGGCCCCCTCGTGCCCAATCGACCGAACGCCTTCGGCACCGGTGACCCACTGAATCTCCGAAGTAGTGATGGAAAAATCGGTTGCTCGAGGTTCATAGCAGGGGAAGAGCGGATTGCAGAAAAATAGGTGCTTGAGATCCGTCAGCATCAACTCCTGATGCTGTTGCTCGTGGTGCAGCCCCAACTCGACAATCGACTCAAGATCGGTGTGCTCGTCGCCGCCGCGGTCGAACAGGTTGGCGATCGCCCGGTCGACCGCGTGGCGGTAGTCGAAGACGTCCGAGAGCCCGGGACGCGACAACAGGCCACGTTTCGGACGTGGGAACTGTTCGCCAACATTGTTGTAGTAGGAATTGAAGAGGTACTCGAACGCGGGGTGAAAAGGCTCGTAACCGGGCACGTTCGGCTTCAGTACGAATGTCTCGAAGAACCACGTTGTGTGAGCCAGATGCCAGCGGATGGGGCTCGCATCGGGCATTGATTGAATGACGCAATCTTCTGGCGTGAGCGGCTTGCAGATCTGCTCAGACGTCGATCGGACCGAGCGGTATCGCTCGCTCAAACTGCCTGATTCCAATCCGGTGGAGCATTCGACGGATGGTGAAGAAATGACGCACTCCTCGCGCTGCGTACCCGGCGTGTTCGAACGACTGAGATGATGATTATACCCACCTGCGCCCCTACGACCACCATACGTCCGCCGCAAAAGCTGCTTTATCAAGTACATTGCGTTTCGGCTGCTTGCTCGGTCTAATGCCTGTTTTCGAGGAATGGCATCATGTCGGTCGACGCCCAACTGCCGGATAAGGTCTGCTTGCATCGTGGAGAACATTTGCAGTTGATCGCCTGCGGCCATTGGGAATATGCAACTCGGACTTTGGCGACGGGAGCCGTTGGCATTGTTGCGATCACTCCCGACGAACGAATCGTGCTGGTTGAGCAATTCCGCATCCCTGCCGGAAGGCGAGTGATCGAAATACCAGCGGGGCTCGTCGGCGACCAATCCGATTTGGTGGATGAGGACCTGCTGGTGGCCGCACAGCGGGAACTGCTTGAAGAAACAGGGTATCAGTCGGAGCGATGGACGCAGCTCGTACAAGGCTACTCTTCGCCCGGACTTACCGACGAAGCAATTACCCTGTTCTTGGCCGAGGATGCGCGAAAGACCGCACCCGGCGGGGGAGACGATACCGAGTCGATCGTTGTGTATGAAGTTCCGATTCGCGAGGCCGACGCTTGGCTGGCCACGAAGCTTGCGGGCGGAGTTGGTGCGGATCTCAAATTGCTTGCTGCTATTCACTTGGCGAATCAGGCGGTTAACCGTTCCTAGTCCGGCGCACTACACGATCGGCAGCGAGCCATCGTTGCGTAACTCTCCGAGCATCTGCTTTGTTCCGAGCGGATCGAGCGGGTCCAGGCGGCAAAGAGTCGCGACCACTTCGTCGGCCATCGTCTGCTTGCCAAGCTTCTCCAAACACCACGCTAAGCCTCGCCCGGCTTGGTGAAACGTTCGATTCGCGAGTTGGGAATAGGGCACTGGAACTGGCTCGCCCGCCCGCCCCCACGCACGCAGACCTAGCTGATACGCATAGCCGAAGTGGCCACGAGCCAGCGGTATGTCGTTCGCATTTGCGAGCGCAACCTCGCCCAGCAGGAAGTGGGCGTCCACACAATCGCTACACCCTGAGACTAACCAGCGAAGCTCGTCCTGCGCCACGTCCAATTCCCCCGCTTCGATCATCATTCGCACTTCCTCGATATCCTCAGCGCGATCTCGCGCACAGCGCGGATGCTGGAGTACCCAAGCGTCGCCGGCTGGCGTCAACGCCATGGCAACCGCCGAACGAGGGGCTCCAGGTTTCGGCTTGTTCCGATTGGGCGATTTGCGGTGTTTTTTTGGCAAGGGCGGTACCCGAACGAAAGACAAGGTATCGAGGGCGAGTTTTGAGGTTGTGGGGGCCATTATCGCTTTGGGAGCCGCATCCGACCAGTTAGGATGGAAGTAGACATGCCAGGACCACCTCCACCTCCTCCGATTCTTGAGCCGACGTGTCCGCATTGTGGCAGTCTGGTTGGCCAAGGTGCGCCTGCCGCCTGCCCACACTGCGGACGCAGTTTGGTCGCTGCGCCGCCTATCTCGGCACCGCCTGTCGCATCGCCGCCGGCGCCTCCGAGCGCCGACGGCATGATGCCAACGGCCGTTGAGCCTGAGGCGCCCTTCCCAGAAATAAAGACGCATCGGCCTCGGCACCTACGAGCCAAAGCCTCGACCGCTGCGGTCGAGGAGCCTACCACACCGCAACCAGCACCGATGCTTGAGCCGACGTTGCCGGTCGCAAAGCCAGTGGAATCGGTACCGCAGCCAGCGCCGGTCGTCCAGCGAGCCGAACCACCACCTACCGAACCACCACCTACCGAACCGCCACATCCCAAACCAACATCGCAGCCAGCGCCGGCCGACCCGCCGCGAAAGTTGAGCCCCGAACAAAAGACCAAGCTAAAGCGCAAGGTTCGAGTCGCTATTGCCCTCGGGTCGAGCATGCTGTTACTGATTGTCTATCTGCTGTTATTGCTGTTGAGTTAGGTGTTGGGGCTAGTCGCGCTTAAGCTCGCTGATTCTCGCGAGCAATTCCAGCGATGCGGTTGCTTCTTCGCTTACCGCAACGTCGGCAGCCGCACGCTTTAGTTCACTAACGGTAGAAGCGTACCGGCAGCGAACAAACACTTTGGCGGTCGAATTGCGTCGCCGAATTGCCTCGACCACGCGCAAAGCCACTTCGTCGTCAGGCACACAGACTACGATCAATTCGCACTGCTCCGTCCGCGCCGCGTCCAGCAAACTGTCCTCCGTCGCGTCACCAGCCAGCACATGCGCCCCTAGTTGGGCAAGGGCGTGGGCATTCACCGGGCTGCGATCGATGAGCGTCAGCTCGTAACCGGTGGTCTCGAGTTGCGAAGCGACTGCCTTGCCCACGGGTCCAAGTCCGATTACTAGCGCTTTGCCAAGCGGTGCGGCGCGATCGTCGGCAGTGGCTCTCTCATACTCTTCCTCCGTATCGGTGGTGGCCCGCGACCAGGCGAGTCCCCGTTGCATAAGCAGTGGCGAGAGGATGAGTGTGCCGACGCCAATCGCCACAAACCGCTCGGTCGACGTCCGAGAAATCAGCCCGGCGTGGTTCGCGACCAACAATAGCACGAACGCGAACTCACCCACATGCGCAAGTCCTACCCCCATACCTAGCGAGTGACGCCACGGTAGTTTGGTAAGCCACAACGCAGCGGTGGCCGCCGCAGCCTTCAGCAATACAAGTAGTGCAATGCCGCCGAATATCAACACGGGCTCGGTAGCCACTCGACTGAGGTTTAGCATCAATCCAAGGGATACGAAGAATACCGCCGCGAATGTTTCGCGGAATGGCAACAGGAGTGCATCGAATTGGCCCGACCAGCGTGTGCCACCTAGCGTCAGCCCTGCGGCAAACGCGCCAACTGCCGGAGGCAACTCCAATGCGTGCGCGAACAACGTCACCGCGCCCAACACGACGAGCGAGAATAGTACAACCAGTTCAGGGCTTCGGTGACCAGCCAGCATCGGCACGAGCCACCGGGCCAACAGCCGCCGCAGCCCAACGATCGCCATCATGAAAATCGTCGAACTCGCTACGAGCCATAGGTAGTCGAGCAGCGTGGGCGGATCGCCGGTGAGGATCGATGTCAGCAACAACAGCGGAACCAGGACCGCATCCTGGAATAGCAAGATGCCGATCGCGCGGCGACCGTGCGGTGTGCCAGCGTGACCAGCCTCACTCAGTGCCTTGAACACAAGCACCGTGGAACTGAACGCCACCGCCGCGCCAAGCAGTATTGCGGCGGGCCATGCGAATTCCATCATCCGCAGGGCAATGATGGCTGGCAGGCTACACGCCAGCATCTGAGACGCGCCGCCCACCACCAAATGCCGGCCGATACGAAGCAGGTCGTCGAGCGAGAACTCAAGGCCAATTGAGAACAGCAGTAAGAACACGCCCGCTTCGGCCAAATACTCGATCTCAATCGTCTCACGCGAAACCCATCCCAGCGCACCATGACCGAGGATCCCGCCGGCGATCAGGTAGCCAACCAGCGTAGGTGCATGCAACTGCCGACTCACCAGTCCGGCAATCAAGCCGAACGTCAGGACGATCAGTAATTCGTAGATGAATTGCTCAGCCACCGTGGCACCTTAATTCGATCTGCAAGCATCCTCAAATATGCGATTCTATTGGCATCACGCCAGGCGAGTTTCACCCAAATCCTCATAATGCTAGCAATCCTGGGGACTGCCCTTGGTCGGGTAGGCGTCGCTGCTATACTTCGCCGGCGTAATCGTACGCTTCTGCCGGCCTACCCCGTCGCCTTTCATGTCTCGAACTCCGCAACCTCGGCAACCTTGCCGCCAAACATGGCTGAAAGGCGCTACGCGGGGCTGCGTGCTTCTGGCGGTCGCCTTGCTGGTTGGCTGCGGAACCACACGCACCAGTTCGACCTCCCGCACGGCCACCGAACAACTGCTAGTGTCCGATGCCATCGATCGGGCGGTGGGGCAAGTGAATTTCCGAGCGCTGGCCGGCCAAAGCGTTTACCTCGAAGATGAGGCTCTCAACACAGTGGTCGATCGGCAGTATTTGTCGAGTAGCTTGCGCCAACACCTGCTCGCGAGCGGATGTACCATCCGCGAGCACAAGACCGACGCTGAGTTCATCGTCGAAGCGCGTGCTGGTGCGGTCGGTACCGACAATCACAACCTCTTGTTTGGTATACCGGCGATGCAAGTTCCGCAGTTCCTGCCGCTACAGGGACTCGTCCCTTCGGCCATTCCCGAGGTACCCTTCGCCAAGCGGCAGGAGCAACGCGGGTTGGCCAAGGTGGCCGTGTTCGCTTACCACCGCGAGACCGGAATGCCCGTGTGGCAATCGGGAATGGCGATGAGCGAGAGCTCGGCAAAGAACTTCTGGATCGCCGGTGCCGGCCCTTTCCAGAAAGGCACCATCTTCAACGGCACCAACTTCGCCGGTGCTGAAATCAAAAATCCGCTATCAGTTGGACGCGGCGACGAAGAAGAACACGAACCCATCGCGCTTGGCCAGGAAGCGTCGTTTGCCTCTCCATTACTGTTTGCCGAAACGCCCGGCGATGCCCCAATCTCAAACAACATCCCCCCACCCAAAATTGCCCAAGATCCAGCTACCGCAACCAAGTAAGTCGCGACGCTCTGCGACGCTTAGCCCAGTGATCCCATCGAGCAAATTGGTCATTAGGGCTTGGAATCGGATCATTACAAAAGTCCATTTTGTCCCCAATACCGAAAAACGATTCTAGGCGACTTTATTCGCCCCCGATCGTCCCTGTCGATTTCTGTTTTCTCATTTTTTCTCGGCATGTTTTCATTTCCGAAGAGGAGTTGAAATGTCCATTTTGTCCGTTGGTGCGTGGCGAAGGGACAATTGAGGGCACCATTGAACTTGGTCAACCCGATTCCCATCTCCCTTTGGGTGAGGGCTAGGGTGAGGGCCCCAACTCCCAACCTCCAGCACCTAACAAAACGGCGGACGTCCGCCGGGGTGGTGAGCGGCTCAACTCCGCGCGCAGCAAGAATTGTCGGGCAGGTGGAAGGATGCACTCGAGGTTTCGGTAGGGGGACTAAAGCCCTACCCTCGTTGGCCAACACATCCCACAAACACATGCGGTACCAGACAATCCGCTCCCGCGGCCGCTACTCAACCAACCGACCGGTTTGCTCATGTACCGTAGCATAGTGGGTGGCTCACTTTCAATCGAAAAGTGCGCAGAAAGGTGCGGAGTTGGCGTTGGTTTCGCCAACCTCTTGATCGACACCCTGCCTGCTCAACCACCACAACCGAGCGGGTGATACTAGTGCGGGGGCGTTTCGACCCGCCCGGCTGCGGTTGGAGGGAAATGCACGACTCGCCAGCAACACATTCGCACTTACTTCCGCTTTCGCAACTGGGCAAACGGTCTGACGCTGCAGGAGATACAACCCGAGAAGCTACAGGGAGTTTCGCGAGTTGCTGGGAGAATCGTCGCGGAGGGTAGGTGCGCGGCGCTGAGTGAGCGCTTGACTGTGCTGCGCGGCTAATGGGGCGAGCGATTGGCTGCGCCACGCGGCTAACTACTGGTTGCGGTGGAGGCTGCCTATCGCTTGCATCACGTCGCCGGGGATCTCGGTCTCGATGCGGAGTTGTGGGTTGTGGGTCGTCACTCGGATTTCCACCTTACTCGTGGAATGGAGCGACTTGGGCTTCCAACCGACCACATCTTTGCCATAGGTGTGTCGACGCACATCGTTGAGCCAATCTTGCAACACAGCCGGATCGATGACGATTCGCCAGCCAAAGTTGGCGGCTTCGACATCGCTCGGTGATTGCGCCCGCTCGATGTCGTCGGCCAACTTATCGCGCAGTGCATCGGGCAAATTGGACACAAGTACACGCGAGTCGTCGATCGGCAGCACGTCTACCGTCCAAGCTCCGTTGCGGCCGAACATCGCGTCGAGCACCTGGCGAACTTCAGGGACATTGTTGTCGCGAAACGCGGTGGGCAAATCAACCGTATACCGATTGCCTGTTCGCTTGCCCGCTTCGAGTTGCTTCGTTTGCAAGAAGAAATCGCCGCTGCGGCGAGCGGTCTCTATCATCCGATTCCAATCCTTCACGGCCGCATCGAACGCCGCGATAAACTCCGACAAGTCGGAAACCGTCAGCAACAGGGCCGAATCGCTCATCGTCGGCTTGTTGTTAGCAGGGGCAATCATGAATCCACTGACGCTCACGACCTGCGAGGAAGCCTCGGCTACCGACTTGCGAAACCTATCGAACTCTCCGTCACGAAAGTACACCACGCCTACGTCGTCGGAGCCTGCCGAAAAACTGCTCAAGTGCATTTGCACCAGCCACTCGACCCACGGCGAATCCCAGGCACACGTCGCGGTGGCGACGGTACGCTCGTCAGCAAGAGCGATGGGTGCCGGCGCTCTAGGCGCTTCGACCTGACGCTGCTCAGAGCGTGGAATAAATGTTGCGGCGAGTTGCGCGCGCAATTCGTCATCGAGGTCAATTGCCAACACCACGCTTGAACATTGTTTGTGCAGGCGATCCACCATATCGCTCTGCAAAGAAGCCCGCTGGCGCCAATAGTCTAGACTTCGCCAGTTAAACGGCTGGCTCGCCAGGATTCGCCGGCGGTTGGCCAGTTGGCGGGGGGATTGGTCGAGCGACTGGGCCGCCTGTTGCAGTGCGGAGAGTCCACGATCGGTAACGAGCACGGTGAGCAAGCTATCCTCAGCCGTGTTGGCAACTCTTCCGGCAACCTCCTTGTCGAGTTGCCCTAGCGCGGAGAAAGGTTCGATCACGTTCGTCACGAGCGCCCAACGACCACGGCGACTGGCCAGCAATTCGCTGTCGGCCAGCGTCAACGGTGTGACATCGATGCCGGAATCGCCATCGCCGGCCCGGGCAAACGACTTGTAATCGCGCACTGGCAACAACACGAAGGGGACGTACACCCCAGGCTCGAACTCGGTGATTCCCACCGCGACCTCGCCCGTGGCGTCGATGCCGTCGACTTGGCTCACAAGTTCGCCAAACTGCGGAACGGCGACGCCAAAGTTCGTGGCAAGTGGTTCGATCGCTCGATCCAGCCGATCGAGCCGCGCCACTCGGGCAACTACAAGGGTGGCTTCCGGTAGATGCTCGAACAGTGTGTCAGGCGCCGCAACAACACACGTCGGAACCAGCACCAGAGCGACAACGAACATGTGAGTCAGATAACGACACTGCATCGACATGGGGCTTGAGCCTCCAGCGCATTCGGTCACCAACGGCGCGGTGCTTCCTACAGCGCTTTCATCCTCCGCGAAAATGGCTGATTATGCCAGCAAGGATTTTGCCGCGTCAACGACGGCGGCTGAAGTGATACCGCGATCTTCGAACACCTCTTTGAAAGGTGCCGACGCGCCAAAATCGTCCATGCCGACGAATTTACCTTCAAATCCAAGATAGTGGCCCCAACCCTGTCGCACACCAGCTTCAACGGCTACCCGCGCTGTCACGCTGGGTGGCAGCACACCTTGGCGGTAGGCATCGTCCTGCTGCTCGAAGAGTGCAAATGATGGCATGCTCACCACGCGGGCTGCGACTCCGTCGGCCGTCAACGATTCATAAGCTTCGACGGCCAATTGCAATTCGCTTCCGGTTGCCATCAGGATGACGTCAGGTTTGCCATTTTCGGCGTCGGCCAGGATGTAACCGCCTCGGGCGACCCCAGCAGCCGGGGCATACTTGGTGCGGCAGAGTGTCGGCAGATTCTGCCGAGTGAGGATCAAGGCCACCGGGTTGTCCTCTTGCGAAATGGCAACGCGCCATGCTTCGCTACATTCGTTGGCGTCGCCCGGGCGAAGATCGATGAGGTGCGGTATCGATCGCGCCGCCGCGAGCTGCTCGACCGGCTGGTGCGTGGGACCATCCTCACCAACACCAATCGAGTCGTGCGTGAATACATACACAAGCGGCAGCCGCATGATCGAACTTAGCCGCATCGCCGGGCGAAGGTAGTCGCTAAACACAAAGAAGGTCGCGACGAATGCTCGCAGCCCCGCCAGCTCCATACCGTTGCCAATAGCGGCCATGGCGTGCTCGCGGATGCCGAAGTGGAAATTGCGAGCGCCGTAATGGCCAGCGGCAAAGTCACCAGCATCTTTCATGTTTGTGTTGTTCGACGGGGCCAGATCGGCCGAGCCACCGAGCATCCAAGGGATGTTCTTCGCCAGCGCGTTGAGCGCCGCGCCCGACGACTTCCGAGTCGCCATGCCTTTGGCGTCGGCCTCGAATACCGGCAGATCTTTGTCCCAACCGTCGGGCAACTCGCCCGCCCAAATCTGCTTTAGCTCGGTCGCTAGGTCGGTGTGCTTCTGGGCATAATCATCGAACAGAGCATCCCAAGCTTCGCGGGCTTCGCTGCCCCGCGCGCCCATCGTGGCATCGAAGTGCTCCTTCACTCCGTCGGGCACGAGGAACTTCTCGTCCTCGGGCCAACCGTAGAACTTTTTGGTGGCGGCGATTTCTTCCTCGCCAAGTGGGGCGCCGTGCGCCCCATGCGTGCCCGCCTTGGTTGGTGCTCCATAGCCGATTACGCTCTTCACAATGATCAATGTCGGCGCGTCGCTCGTATTCTTAAACGACTCAATCGCCTTTTCTAACGCACCCAGATCGTTAGCGTCGTCTACTCGGCGAACAATCCAGCCAAGCCCCTCGAACCGCGTGGCCACATCCTCACTAAATGCCAAGCTCGTGTTGCCTTCGATAGTGATGTTGTTGTCGTCGTATATCCAGCAGAGGTTGTTGAGCTGCAAATGGCCGGCGAGCGAAGCTGCCTCGCAGCACACGCCCTCCATCAGGTCGCCATCGCTGCACTGCACGAAGATGTTGTAGTCGAACAATTCGAAGCCGGGCTGATTGTACCGCGCGGCGAGCCACTTCTGGGCGATCGCCATGCCAACGCTGTTCGCACATCCCTGCCCCAGCGGGCCCGTGGTAGTCTCGACGCCGGCAGTGTGCTTCACCTCGGGATGGCCCGGCGTGCGGCTGCCGAACTGTCGAAACTGCTTCAAGTCGTCGACAGTCAACGACGGCCCGCCCGTCGGATTCCCATGGTGATCGACATTCTGGATACCTGACAAATGAATCATCGAGTACAGCAGCATCGACGCATGCCCGCATGAGAGCACGTAGCGATCGCGGTTGGGCCACAGCGGCGTCGCGGGGTCGTACCGTAGGTGATCGGCCCACACCTTATAGGCAATCGGCGCAAGAGCCATCGGTGTGCCCGGATGGCCGCTGTTAGCCGCTTGGACCGCGTCCATCGACAGAGTGCGAATGGTGTTTATGGCGAGTTGTTCGATCGCTTGGGTCGCTGTAGCCATAGAGGGAAATCGATCGTGGTGGGAGCTAACGAAACTGCCTTGGCGACCAGTCTATCGGCTCGCCACTCGGAGTGTCAACGAAGGGCGGTACGATGCAGGGGCTGCATAATCCAAACCGGGAGACTTTGGGCGCCGCTTGGATTGGCGTCGCGAAGGGGAAATGGCGAAAGGCGAGACGAGCTAACGCTTGCGCGGCCATCATTCCGATTTGTCGGCGGTGTCGGAATCGTCGTCTTGCTGTGCCAAACTTCCTTGGGCGATGGCCAGCGCGGCGTTCAAGCTGTCTAGCATTCGCTGGGTCGACTCCATCGCCTTCCGCATCGCCAACTCACCAAGCTCGCGTTGTTCGTCCGATAGATCTTCTCTCTCGGGTATATTCGCCTGTGCCTCGGCAAACGCTTTCTTCATCTCGGCCAAGAGCTGCTCAGCTCGATCGCGCGCGGCGTTCACTTGAAGCGCCTCGCGCTGTTCGTCCTTGAGTGACATATCAACCTCGACTTCTACTTACCCGCACTCGATTCGTCGGCCTTCCAGATGGCTTTGCTGCGCGGCGATCACAATCGACGTCGCCCGATAGGCGTCTTCAAGACTGGCGGTCTTGAGCAGCAAGCTGGCCACCTGCCGATGGAAATGCAGCAACAATTGCTCACCTACCGGCCGCTCCGACTCCAGCGACTCCATGTGCTGCCCTGCTGAGTCGAACCAAACCAACGATGCTGGAAGATCGACGAACGCAATCCCGTGCTCGCAAACCACTTGCAAATCGGCAGGTCGGCGAAACGCAGCGGCTTCGGCCCAAGGGGTACGCACATAGGTGCCACACGCAATCTGCGCCTGAGGCCGGTAGCTGGCGTTCTTAGGTCTATCAAAATCCAGCACCATCAGCAGATAATCGTCGGGTGACGGTGTCGACTGGTCGGGATGTGCAAGGCCTAGCACGGCTTGCGGCTCGGTACCCACCAAGTAGCGACACCAGTCCACCATCTCGATCGTCTGCCGCATGTTCACAGAGCGGCTAGGGCTGCCATTCGCTTCGTACGCCACGTGGCCATGACTGTCCGTCGTCGCGGCGTGTCGATGGTTGCAAAACAGCAGGCGTGGCGCACCAAGCTTCGTTGCCATCAGCTCCTGCAGTCGCAAGGTGGCAGGCGCCAAACGGCACGGAAACTCCGCCATGAAAGCGATGCCCGCTTCGCGCACGGTCTTGCGAAGCGAACTGGCCTCGTCGGCGGTCAAGTCAAGTGACGCGCCGCAATACACTGCCTTGCCCGCTTCGCAGGCCGCTAGGATGGGCAGCGAACCGAACCAGCGTGAAGAAAGCAACAAGATGGCGTCTACGTCGTCGGCAAATGCCACTTCGCGAAAGCTGTCGTTCGATCGGGCGCGAAAGTCGTGCGCTAGCTGCTGGGCCCGATGGGAAATCGGGTCGCACACCGCTCGAATCTCAAACCGATCGCTGAGGGCCCGCAACGCCGGCAGATATCGACCAGCCCAGTTGTTGCCAAGCCCAATCAACCCAAGCCGTAGTTTCAACGCATCTCCCCACGTTGCATGAAAAGAAAAACTCGCCGCTGGCAGTCTCCGTACGTCGTATCAGTCAAAGTATACCCGACGTAGCGGCGGATTAGAATTGGAATCCACGCCGGCGGCAGGTGATGCACTGCTACCGCCTGTGGTGTGAATGAAGCCCGTTCCGAGCGAGATGTTGCCTTCTGGCGACAGAAGACGGGTACGGCGTGCGTTCAGTTCTTGCCTTCGAGCAGATTCGTGACCAGCTCGTCTTCGAGTTCGCCTTGAGCCTTGGGAAGCGTTGGATTGGCGGGGCCCAGCTTGCCGCGGCCACCGTCGACTCGCTTGGTAACATCCTCTTCCATCTCGGGACTGTTGAACTCCCAGAACTTTGCGATAACGTGTCCTGGCAGTGGATCTAGCGAACGTACCACTCGAAAGCCCACGCCGGTGGACGGATACTCGGTGTACCACCACGGACTCTTCGGTTGGTTCGGGTCTTCGATCTTCCAATCGCCATCTTCTGAGTAGAGGCGTGATGTACTGCGAACGTCTTCGGCGACCGAATCATAGAAACCTCCGCGGGCGATGCGGCCCTCTTCGCTACTTGGCCAGCGGATCGCTTGCTCCCAGGTGAGAACTTGACCGGTTGCTTGAGCCGGCTCGTCGTCGTATTCGTCGATCACCCACTCCGCCACGTTTCCGATCATGTCGTGGATTCCCCACGCATTGGGTTTCTTTTGCCCCACTTTTTGCGTCGCGAAATCTGAGTTCTCGTCGTACCACGCATAGTCGTCGAGGGTCTCGACTTGGTCACCGGTTGGATAAGAGGTAGTGGAGCCGGCGCGGGCCACGTATTCCCATTCCGCCTCCGTGGGCAGACGATACTGCTGGCCGGTCACCTTGCTCAGCCACTCGGTGTACTGCTTGGCCGCGTAAGGCGTCATCGTGGCCGCAGGTAGTTGCGGATCTTCGCCGTGCTCATATGTCGTACTTGGATCGTACAACGGAGTTGGCGCGGTGATTCCATCAACGAGCGTGACCTGCTCATCCAGCGTGGCAGCAATCGCAGGTAGGTTCGCCACTATCTGCTTCGCCGCATGGGCCAGCTTCGGTTTGTCGCTCTTCAGACTAGTCGCAATCGATTCGAACTTGGCAAAATCGTCGATCAGTTTCATATATTGCCAATACTCGGCCCAAGTGGTTTCGTACTTGGCAATCCAAAACGGAGGCAAACGCACTTCGACGGCGTCCAGTTCGAATTCGCCGCGGTCCGCATCGCCTGGCGAGCTGCCAAAGGTGAATACGCCGCCCGGCACTGGCACCATCTCGATCGCTACATCGCTACCTGGCAGCGTCGTGGCGTACGGCACCATGAACCTTCGATCGACTTCGACAAACCGACCGGTTTCCGGCTTGTCGGCAACGATGCCTAGAGGTAGTTCGGACGTGCTGTCGTCGGCAGCACGCAACAATCCACACGCAACAATGATCGCGCAACAGAACGTACAACTCTTCATCGCAACCTCAAGTGCAATCGTCGAACCAATAATCCACCAGACAGCATTATCGCTTACGAACCATCGGGCGTAAACACATTGTGCTTGGCGAGTAGTTCGCTCACCCGCTCTAGCGGCAATCCGACAACGTTCGACTCGCTGCCGTGGCGAACATGAATCCAACCGAGTCGGTCCTGGTAGCCGAATCCGCCAGCTTTTCCTTCCCAACCACCAGTGGCGATGTACTCGTCAATCGCTTCGTCCGAAATCTCGTCCATTCGCAATTCGGTGACGACCGCCTCGATATACGGCGACTCGGCCTCCGATGTGTCGGCCGGCAACCGCCAAATGCAGATGCCAGTTACGACGTGGTGTGGACGACCTCGCATCAGCCGCAGCATGCGCGCCGCGTCTTCCTCGTCGATCGGCTTGCCCAGAATATGCCCTTGGCACTCCGCTACCGTGTCGGCGGCGAGCAAGACGACTTCGCCGCCATGGCCGCTGTCGTGCAGCTGCCGCGCCACGTCGGTCGCCTTGCGCAGGGCAAGTTCTCGGACGAGTTCCACTGGGCCTCCCGTGCTGCAGATGCCACACTCCACTTGAGGATCCGGGGCCACCACACGAAACTCGTATCCAGCTTCGCGCAACAACTGTTGCCGTCGAGGCGAACTACTTGCCAGAATGAGTGGAGGGGATTCCATAGCCATCATCCATGTTGCCGGGCAACCATGCAGCGTTGCGGATGGCACCGACGTATGTAAGAGTGCCAACCGATGCAGCTGCCTGTTCTCTACGAAGATAATCACTTGCTAGTGGTGAATAAACCGGCAGGTCTGCCCACGATGGGCGTGGCCGACGATCGCCCTACGGTCTTGTCGCTCGCCCGCACGTACATCAAGCAGAAGTACAACAAGCCGGGCAACGTATACCTCGGCATCGTTAGTCGACTTGACGCCCCGGTCACTGGAGTGCTGTTGATCGCCCGCACATCGAAAGCCGCGAAACGGCTGACCGAATCATTTCGCACCCGTGCGGTCGAGAAGAGCTATCTTGCCCTTGTCGAAGGGCACTTGGATCGCCCAGCCGGAAAGCTGGAGCATTTCGTCCGCAAAGACGAACGGCACCGACGTATGCACACCACTACCAGCACTGCCGATGGAGCCCAGCACGCGATTCTCGACTATCGGGTGCTCGAAGAACTGTCGGAACGGTCGTTAGTACAGGTGTCTTTGATAACGGGTCGGAAGCATCAAATTCGCGTCCAACTAGCCAAGTGCGGACACCCGATCGTCGGCGACCGCAAGTACGGCGCTATTGGGTCGTTCGCAGCAGGCATCGCACTGCATGCGCACCGGCTACTCGTGCCCCACCCAGTGGGGGCGGCCCCGCTCGAAGTGGTGGCTCCGCTGCCGGCAAGTTGGCCAAAGTTGAACTTGGGCGAACCGGAATAGTAGTAAACCTCTAGCCCATAACAGGTTGCATCAGAAGCGCGAACATAATTGAGTTGGCGCGTAGGGATTACTGACGCTAGACTACCGTTGCTCTGGTAAGGCTCGGTCGGCGATCCGGTGCCAAAGCACTGTTCCACTATCGCATGCAGCCGCGATTGCTTCTCCATGTCCACCGCACCTACATCCGTTCTTCTCGAGGCTGCCGCCGCCAGCGGACTGGTAACGCGCGAGCAACTGCATACGGCCATGGTGTCGGCCTGCGATGAGGGTGACGAAAAGACGGTCTCGATCAATGAGATCTCGGACGACGCAATTGGCCGCCGCTTGATCGAACTCGACCTGCTTAACCCGTGGCAAGTCGAACAACTCAAGCAGGGTCGCAGCAAGTTCTGGCTGGGGCCGTATCGGATTCTCGACTCGCTGGGTCGTGGCGGCATGGGCCACGTGTTTAAGGCCGAACACGAGATCCTTGGACGCGTCGAGGCCGTCAAGGTACTGCCGCGCAACAAAACCACGGCCGAGACGATCGCTAAGTTCCGCCATGAGATTCGGACGCAAGCGCAGCTCGACCACCCCAACTTGGTGCGGGTGCACTATGCGGACAGTGAGGGTGACACCTATTTCTTTGTCACCGAGTTTGTCCCCGGCGCGGACGTCCGACGACTGATTCGCCGACTTGGGCCGTTGAGTTATCAGGCGGCTTCACTCATCGTCCAGCAGGCATCCGAAGGGCTCGAGCACGCTCATCGCCGCGGGTTAGTGCACCGCGACATTAAACCGGGCAATTTGCTGGTAACGCCCGATGCCGTGGTTAAGCTGATCGATCTTGGCTTGGCGTGGTACCTGGAAGAAGATATTCACGCCGCGAAGCAGGGTGACCGGCTGAAGATTGTGGGAACCGCCGACTACCTTGCACCTGAGACCATTCGTGATCCAGGCTGCATCGTTCCCGTGAGCGACATCTACTCGCTCGGCTGCACACTGTACTACGCAGTCACCGGCAAAGTGCCATTCGCCGGTGGGAACCCCGCGGAGAAGATGCAACGGCACGTACACCAACAGCCGCTGCCGCCCGACCAACTGCAGCCGGAGCTACCCCAAGAGTTTGTGGCACTCATCGCGGAAATGATGGCCAAGGACCCCGCCCGGCGTCCTCCCTCGGCTGCTGCGGTGGCCGAGCGGCTTAAGGAGTTCGCATCCGAAGACGCCATCGGCGAGATCTCCGTGGCCGTGCATACACTGCAGCAAGAACGCCAATACGTACCCGAGCAGCCATCGCCTGGTCCCAACTTGGACGACACGCTGACGTTTGAAGACGAAGAAGAAGAGGACGCGTTGGTTGATTTGGATTCGACCGGCAACGACAGTTCTCAAGGAACGGATGCCATTGCCGGCGCAACGGCCGAAACTAGCCGCCATCGCGCACCTCCAGATACCGGAAGCCACGAGGGCGCTTCGTTGAGCCTTTCGCGTCTTACCATCGCCAGCATTGCCTTGGCTGCAATGGCCGCGGTGGCGATCGTTGGCATACTGGTGTGGGAAGCATGGGGATAATCCCCGCTACGGCGTGCTCGACGCCTCTTCTTCATTCTGCTCCGGAAGGCGGACCATCAGCCAATTCTGGGTTTGGTCTCCGCCGAAGTGCACCAGCGCGGTAGTTTCGTCCTGCGTCAGGTTGTAGATGGAGGTCTCCATAACGATGTCCGAATTCTTGCCGTCCGCAAATCGCCACGCGGCACGCTGGGTTTCCCGGTCGACCATCCCTTCGAGTGGACGCCCGTCGTCGGTGGCGTCGTTGTAGAAGGTGCCGGCGATGATCCCTTCCTTGCTAACCGCGAGTTGAACGAGCATTCCGTTGTCGATGCCGCCCTCCTCAGCAATCGCATACACACCTAGCGGCATCCACTCGATTTGCTCTTCGTTGACGTCCTCAGGAATGCTGTCGGCAATCGCTTCGGCCTGTTCGTAGTACTCAACCGTGGTGGCCACCTGCTGGTCATCGACATAGACGTAGTTATCGCGATAAACCACGTTGGTACCGTAGTCGTAGATCACCGGCTGATTCCAACTCCACACAAACCATGTCCCTAGTGCGGGCCATGCTGCGTGACGCCAGCACCAGTTGTTGGGATACCGCCCCCATCCTGCGTGCCAGCCCCAACCGGGTCGGTTCGAGGGATAACGGCCCCACCAGTCGCGCGTGAACGGCCGGCGGTCATATCTGTTCCATCTATCGCGAATGCGATCGTAGTCGGGGCGGTTCGGTCGGTCGCCAACGCCGGGTCGATTGGGTCGGTCCCCCGGTCGCGGCCGGTCACCCGCGCCAGGTCGATCACCGGGCCGTGGACGGTCGCCTGGTCGAGGTCGGTCGCCCGCTCCGGGGCGGTCGCCAGGTCGGGGTCGGTCGCCGGCGCCGGGTCGATCACCCGGGCGTGGCCGATCTCCAGTGCCGGGGCGGTCGCCAATGTTCGGACGGTTACCGAAATCGGGCCGCTCAAAATTGGGCCGGTCGCCCGTACCGGGTCGAGTGCCGCCGCCCGGACGGTTTGGGGTGCTCGGCAGCGTCGATGGTCGATTGGGGCTACCAGCGCCTGGCCTAGTCGATGGGCGGCCACCAGGCATATCTAAAAAGTCGTTCAACTGTCCCCGCGAAGGGCGACCGCCGCCGACATTCTGCGCTGGGGGACGGCCCGTGCTGGGACGGTTGCCGGTGCTCGGTCTGTTGACGCCCGTCGTTGGACGTCCACCCGTGTTCGGTCGACCTGTCGAGGGGCGACTCGTATTCGGTCGGCTGGGAGTGCTGGGCCGTGTAGTAGGGCGACTTCCTGAGGGGCGACTAGTAGACGGTCGACTTCCCGAAGGCCGACTTGCTGTGGGTCGGCTTGCAGAGGAGCGACTTCCCGAAGACCGAGGTGCCGACCGACTCATCGAGGGGGTGCGTCCACCGCCTCCCCGCGACATCGAGGCCCCACCGCCGCGCGACATTCCACCCCCGCGGCCACCGCCACCGCCACGACCACCGCCACGTGCAAATACGTCAGACGACACGAGTGCAAAGGCAACAAGAGCTACTGATATCAGTTTGATATGGCGCGACATCGATAACCTCGCATAGTGCAATGGCCCGTTACTCGGCCGAAGCGCGGACGACCGTCACCGAGTCGATGCTCGGCAACAACTCGCCGTCCACCTGACGACCGATCGAACTGAACTCCACCGTGTTCTCATCAACAAGTTCGTAGATGTTGGTCGAAGTCCCCCGCCGTCCATCGGGCAAGATGTTTAGCGTCGCTACGACCCACCGGCCCTCGTCCTGTGACCAGCGACCAACGCCGAAACCGCCATCGGAATCGAATATCCACGATCGAATCGCTCCGGCGTACGGGTCCCAACCAATCACCTGGGTTCCTTCAAAGTCGACGCGGTCGGCAATGAACACCCGGAACGTGCGAACAAGGAAATTCTGATTGGTCGTCCACCGACAAGTGATCTCGATCGATGAGTCGGCGTCGCCATTCACCCACGAACCGACCATCCAGTCGAGCGACTGGAGTTGCTCGTGATGCGACGGCGCCGCGGGCGGCTGCTCGACCTCGCCTACTCGGTCGATCAGCCAATTGTCGCCCGACTTCACGTGAATCGCCTCGTAGTGCGACTCAGTTGGTTCCTGATTGGGCACAATCACTCGTGCGATACCTTTTTCGATCGCAACGCTTGGTGCGAGCAGATCGACACTCGTGTCGACAAGTTCAATCTTGGCATTCTTGTTCTCAGAAAAGTAGCCAGCGAACGCGTCTTCAAGTTGCTGGCGCCCCTTAAGGTCTCTTCCATCCGGGGCGGCGTAATCACCTTCTGGACTCCAATGGGCGGCGAGCGCTTTAGCGTCGCCCCGATTGAAAGCCTCGACATACGAATCTATTCGTGCATAGATGGGCGCCACGGCCGGATCGGCCGCAGCTGTAACCGGCGAGGCGCTCAAGGAATCTTGCGCACCCACGAATGTTGCGCTAAACACGACATAAAATAGGCAGCAGACCGCTAAGACGACCGACCGCATGGCGCACCCTCCAGTTAACTTGAGACACGGACTATCCGTGCTTAACGACAGACAACAGAACCGCGGCAAATCAAAGTCGCTTCTTGCCGCTCCATTCAACATACCACACGATTGGCGTCATCCATCGGAATCTTCCAAAGCGACGAAACCACGATCACAATCGTTACAACCACTCTACCGCGACCATGGAAAAATCTGCTTCCAATCGTCTTTCATACCAACGACGATCCAACCGTCTTGCTTCGCTTCGTCCATCAGGGTTTGCGGGAACGTACCAACCTTCGATGCCGGTAACCCGTCAGCGGGCCCATACGCATATTCCCGCTCTGCGTCATCGTGTAGCACCAGGAGCCCCAACCGGGCGCCGTCGCCACCACAGGTGTACTGCAGCATTTCGCGATCTCCGGTCGAGTTGCCGAACGCCAATATCGGTCGTTGGCCGATGTGCTGGCCGATGCCGACCGGCTTACCCGCTTTGTCGTCCACGAAATTCAACTTTGGCAACCGCATCAACACGGGCTTCCCATCCTGCATCTGAAATTCGGTTACGACACTCGACCCCACCACATCGGGCGGTGCGATGCCATAGACACGATTAGTCCAGGGACGCATGAACTCGATGCCACCGCCTGAGACGATGAACGTCTTGAAACCGCTGGAACGCAAGTACGACAGCAGTTCAAGCTGCGGTTGGTATACGCACTCGGTGTACAACCGCTTGAATCGCGGGTGCTTTGCGGTCGTGATCCAATCGTCGGCAAGCTTGGCGAAGTCCTCGCTCGTCATGCCGGCGTGGGTCTCCGCCATGATTTTCTCCACTGCGTGTTTCCCCTCAGTCTTCAGCGCCTCCCGATCGCCTTCGAGCACCGCCTTGAACGGTTGGGTCGTCTTCCACTCCGGGTGCTTAGGCGCTAGCGTCTTCACCCGGTCAAACGCAAAGACGACCTGCGTGTAGATCGGCTGCTCTACCCACAACGTTCCGTCGTTGTCGAATGTCGCAATTCGTTCCTCCCTTGGTACGAAGTCGGCCGAACCTTCGCTGGTCACCCGCGCCACGAATGCCAGAATGGCTGCCTTTGCTGGGCCCTCATTCCACGAGGGCAGCGGATCGATTGCCGACTCCGTTTGCGCCACCGCGAGTCCGACAAGCGCGAGATGTAAAGCCGTTGCAATCAGCTGGAAGCCTGCAAACTTCATGCTCAACTACCTTTGTTGGCGGCCTCGATTTGTTGGATCACTTTTTCCAAATTAAATGACCCAGGCCGCTGACTTGGCGGATACTCCCTGAAGGTCATCAGGAAGTTCTTCGCGATGTCCTGCATTGGCACCAGTACGAACGCTCGATCAAGATACCAATCCCAGTAGACGTTTGCGTTATGCTGCGATTTTTCGAATGGATCGCGACGAAGATTGAACAACAGCGGAATCCGCAATTCGGTGAACGGCTCGGCCCACACCTGCATTTGCTTGGCTCGGTTTTCAAGGAACACCGCCTTCCAGTCGCCCAGCCGAATCGCCACGATTTGGCCATCGTCGTTCACGTAAAAGAACTCCTTGCGAGGCGACGTCTCCGCTTTTCCAGTCAGGTAATCGAGCTGGTTGTAGCCATCGATGTAATTGCGGTACCGGCGACCATTGAGGTCGACGCCCTCCTTAAGTTGGTCCTTTATATCCTCGGCGCCGGCGACCGTAGCAAACGTCGGCAGCCAATCTTCGTGCGAGACGATGCCATTGAGAGTCTTACCTGCGGGAAACGTACCCGGCCAGCGAACAAATGCCGGCACACGATAAGCGCCCTCCCAGTTGCTGTTCTTTTCGCTCCGGAATGGCGTCGTGCCAGCATCGGGCCAGGTGTTGTAGTGAGGGCCGTTGTCGGTCGAATAGTACACGATCGTGTTCTGCGCGATTCCCAACTCGTCCAGTAGGTTGAGCAACTCTCCAACGTGCATGTCGTGTTCGACCATGCCGTCGTGATACTCATCGCCGCTCGGGCCGCTGATGCCCTGGTGCTCGTCTTTCACGTGGGTGCGAAAATGCATTCGTGTTCCATTCCACCAGCAGAAGAATGGCTTGCCTGCCGAGTTCTGGCGTTTGATAAAGTCCTTTGCCGCGGCGACCGTTTCATCGTCGATCGTTTCCATCCGCTTCTTGGTCAGCGGGCCGGTGTTTTCGATCGTTTGCGTGCCATCTGGGTTGGCCTTGCACTTCAGCACGCCCCGCGGACCGAACTGCTGCAGGAAGGTCTTGCCGTTAGGAAGAACCAAGTCGGTGGGATAATCGCGATTCTCTGGCTCTTCCTCAGCATTTAGGTGATACAGATTGCCGAAGAACTCATCGAAACCATGATTCGTTGGTAGATGCTCGTCGCGATCGCCGAAGTGGTTCTTCCCAAACTGGCCGGTCGAGTAGCCTTGGCTCTTGAGTACGGCGGCGACCGTGACATCCGACTCTTGCCAGCCTTCCTTCGCCCCCGGCAGGCCCACCTTAGTCATGCCGGTACGCACGGGGACATTTCCTCCAACGAACGCAGCTCGACCCGCGGTGCAACTTTGTTGGCCGTAGTAGTCGGTGAAGGCGATGCCTTCTTGAGCAATGCGGTCGATGTTGGGCGTTCGGTAGCCCATCATTCCGCGGTTGTTGTGGCTCAAGTTCCAGGTGCCGATATCGTCGCCCCAAATCACCAGAATATTGGGCTTTTCGGCCGCCAAGCACGACACGGCTCCAAGAAATGTGAAGAGAAACGGAAGCAAATGCCATCGAACCATGATGCTACCCCGTAAATACGTGGAACCCAATAACCCCAACCACTCGAAATTGACTCGGATGAGAAGATGTCCGCACGGATGCTTGCGGCTCACGAATGGCAAGCCTGTCATGCAACAACAAGACGAGAAACTTTGCGGCGACGACCAAACTGTCGCTGTCGCGCCAAAACTAGCTTAAGGCCAGATTATATCGCCGAATTGGGTGTTTTCAAACCATTTTCGGCTATCCGCCCCCATCTGAGCGTGTCATGTTGGCACGCTCAGCGCGCGCTGTCGCGACGGCAACGGAACATAGGCCGAATTGCGTTCGACAAGCGCAGAAACACCGTTGCTAGTCGCGACTTCTCGCCCAGCCCCGGCACGTCAAGTCGGGCATTTCCAGCTAGACACCCGAGCGCCCGGCAAACTAAAATTAAGCGAACGCGGCGGATGGTGCGACGGTCTTGTTGGGCGCAACGGAATGGCCAGTTGTCCAATTCAGTCGACCATCCAGCGTTCATGCCGCGGCCAAATCGGGTGGAGTGAAATCGCAACATGGATTCTAGCACAACCATACTCCAGTCTTCACAGACTGTCGGGCTCGGTCAGGGACCGCCGAGCAAAGATGTAGAGGAGATTTATCGGTCCTATGCCGACCTGATCCAACGCAGCAAACTGGGTTGGACCGAGCACCTGAGGCTCAATCGCCTGTTGGGCACCGGGGGACAAGGACAAGTCTATTTGAGCGAACGGCGCGGCTCCGACGGCTTTACGCTGCCCGTCGCCTTGAAGTTCTTCTCTCCCGAACGATTTGAATGCGAGCGCGACTATGTCGAAGCCATGCACCGCATGGCCAGCGTCGGTTGCCGCGTGGCGAAGATTCAGCACGACAACCTGCTGGACGTGCACAATTTCATCGAGCGGAACCGTGTTCGTATCCTCGAAATGGAATGGGTCGACGGATACGACCTCGACATCTTGCTTACGCCCGCGATGCTCGAACGTGCTCGCCAGCGCGTTGCGTGGGATCGCTGGGAATACATCAACAATGTCGTGGTCACCCGTGGCCCGGTTCGACCGCGGCTAAAGCCGGGCATGGCCGTCGCGATCCTGCACGAAGTGCTCGCCGGGTTAGCGGCATTGCACCGAGAGCAAATCGTTCATGGCGATATCAAGCCTTCGAACATCATGATCAAGCGGACCGGCAATCCCAAGATTATCGATATCGGCTCCGCGGTCGACCTCACCAATCTGCCACCGCAACGAACCTGCACGCCGCAGTACGCAGCGCCCGAAATTTTGGAGCGCGAGGCAGTTTCACCGCGATCCGATCTGGCCAGCGTTGGCTACGTGCTGGTAGAGTTGCTCTCGGGACGACCGCTATTCGCCGGCATCAAAGACTACGCGACCATGCTCGAAGCGAAGCGGACGCTACCGCAACGGCTGGAGCGGATTGTGCCCAAAGAGGTAGCGGACAGCGAACTGCTGATGACCATCTGCCGCCGCCTTACGGCGCCCGACCCGGTGTTGCGATACGAAAACGCCGAAGAGGCGATCACCGGCGAGGACGGTTTATCCGAGTTTGAGCGAACCCTGATTCGCGGCGACTTGGCAAGCGAGTACGAAAACGAAATGCGCGTCTGGCTGGAAGAACTCGATTGATTGGTGGAGTCGCATCCGTCCCGATCAACGCCAGACGCCTGGTGCGATCATGGAGGAGTACGCCATGCACCCAATCCGACTAACGACGACCATGGCTCTGTTGGTCGCCCTTGCTCAACATTCATCAGCACAAATCGATCGCTATGCGCCCGTAGATCGCGCGCCGCCGACCGAAAGTGCACTTCCGTTTCGCGGCCAAGATCTCTCCGGCGAACAAGGCCAACCCGCCAGCGTCGGGGCAATTCCGCCTCCACTCGATCGCCCGGCCCCCATGTCGCGACCGACTGCTCCCGCAACCGCGATCGATCGCCCTCCGCGCACCTACGGTTCATCCGCTTCCCGCCAGGCGTCCGCCACGATGAATACAACAGCGGCAACCGAGTACGCCGAGCGTTTGATGCGCGACACCCTCTCGCCGCCAGCGGGATCGAAACTATCGGGACAAACGATCTACCTCAACGACGTGGTTGGGTCCGGCACGTCACGAAGTGAGCAGTCCGAGGCGGTCGGAGCCTACTGGGACTTATGTAGCGCGGTTGCCGACTACTACTTGAGCTTGCACGAGCAAACCGAATTCCAACGGCTCGCCCTCCGATCCGGTCAGGCGACTCCGCAGCTGCGCGAAGCGGTGGCCGACTTGGTGCAGCGACGCGACACCGCCCTTATCGCCGCGCGCGCTTCGCAGTTGCGTTTGGCGTCGTTGATGGGCCGCAACGGTTCGTCGCCCCTTCCTGGCGACATGCCATTGTGCGGCGTGTACCACACTCGCTACTCGCAGAATTTTCCCAGTGGCAGTTCGCAGGAAGCGGCCGAATTGAATCGGCTGTTGCCACTTCGCCACGCCGAACTGCTTGCCGCGGCGACGGCTGTGGGCCAGCAAGAGGATTGGTTCCGGCGGGTGGCAGGCCAAGCAACCAACGATCAGGGCGAAGGGGTAATCAAGGCCCTGCAATTCCTGGCGCTCAATCGTCGCGCTTTTGTCCAAATCGCCCGCGACTACAATCGCCGCATCGCCCGCTATACCGAATTGGCCCGCCCTGGACAACTGCGCACGGGTCGGCTGGTCGCCATGCTTATCAAGGCCGACTCGGTCGCCCGCCGATCGTCGCCACCACCCACGCCCAATTCGAGAACGCGCTCGCAAACCGAGCCGCCGCCTACCTTCCAACAAGAAATCGATGTCGATCTGGACGGGACAGCGATTCGCATAGACCGCGAGGTGGTGCCGACCGGAGCGATCAAAGATCAATCTCCAATCGGAGCGAGCGAAGACCCAAACATGGTCGAAAAAATTGCACCAGGTGAGAGTTCCGTCCTGATCCGCGACGAAGAGCCATAGAGCTTGCAACCGTTCGCAATCCGCATCGCTGCTGGTCGCCCTAACGCCCGGCGTCAGTTAATCTGATCCATATGTCGAGTACTGCCGCAGTTCGAAGGGCGGAGCCACCCACGCCCAAACCTCTCGCCCCACCGTTTTGGATTGGCGACCTGAAAGTCGACCCTCCGATCCTCCAAGCGCCGATGGCAGGGTTTACCAACTATCCCTTCCGGCAGATTGTGCGCGAGTTCGGAGGTGCTGGACTGTTGGCTACGGAGATGGTCAACGCCAAGGGCTTTGTTTGGCTCGACGAACAGTTGGCGACGCACCCCGACCGCTTGTGGGGCGTCGCAGACGAGCCGCGCCCGCTCGCCGTGCAGATCTGGGATAACGACCCGGAGACGCTTGCCAAAGTCGGCGCTCGGCTCGCCGGTGAGTATGGGGTGAGCGTGGTCGATATCAACTTTGGCTGCCCAGTCCGCCAGGTTACTCAGCGGGCGCACAGCGGTTCGTACCTGCTAAGTCAGCCCGATCGCATGGGGCAGATCATCGAGCGGGTAGTCGCCGCTTGCCGCCCAACTCCGGTGACTGCCAAAATCCGACTGGGCTGCACCCCCGACCGCATCAACGCTATCGAAATCGCCCAGGTAGTTGAGGGGGCAGGCGCGTCGGCCCTCACTGTGCATGGCCGCACCGCTGCCGACATGTTCAAGGGTGAAGCCGATTGGGATCGTATCTCGGCCATCAAGCCCTACCTACGCCGAATTCCGCTGATCGGTAACGGCGACCTCGACTCGCCAGCCAAGGTGGTTGCTGCCTTCAAACGTTACGATGTCGACGGGGCGATGATCGCCCGCGCCAGCCTCACCAAGCCGTGGCTATTTGCCCACTCCGCCGCAGCACTACGTGGCGAACCAATTCCGCCAGAACCCAGCTTGGCCGAGCAGCGCAAATTAATGCTGCACCACTACCGCTTGGTGTGCGATCGTTTCGGCAGCGAAAAGGGTACGGTGCTGATGCGAAAGTACGCCTGCTGCTACGCCCAAGGCCGCCGCGGCGCCCGCGATTTCCGCAAGCACGTCGCGAAGGTGACAACGCAGGACGAATTCGACGGCGTTGTCGAGCGGTACTTTCCTCGAGACGCATGACCCACCAAGCCTAAGAGCCGCGCTAGTTCTTGGTTGCGACACGCGACGTGTCGATGGTGAGTGGCCCCTCAAGGTCATGCACTTCTACTGCCGGCAATGTCAGTACACGATACAAGCAGTAGCTCACCAGGCACATCACGCTTCCCACCGATACAATCATCACGACCCAGCCGGCGCTATTCATGGTATCTCCTCTCAATAACCCATTCGGGAACCTGTTAGTGGCTGTAAAGCGAGCCGCCTAATCGAATCGCAAGCGGCCTTGGCTCTCCCACTGCATTCCAGCGAGATGAACCAGAAGCACGAGGAAGGCAAAAACAACTCCAATAAACAACACGGAAAGTGACGCGGAGCGACTGCCCGCTATCTTCTCAGCATAGCCGGCTTCGTGTACTCGCAGCTCGACGCCTTCACGGGCTTCATTGAACGTCGCAAGTACCTGCTGTTGGCCTTCTTCGCCTGATACGACTACACGCCAGACTTGCGGACTGCCACGCCGATCGACATCTTCGATCTTTGACTGCTCAGGAAGTGTGACATCCCCGTCTGTGGCTTCCTCAGCCATCTCACGAAGTTCGGCGCTGACGGCATCGTGCTTCAGCATGGGAACCATCGACTCTGGGAGAGTCGCCTTCACCGGATCGTGACTCAACACGTTTTGCCAAACGAAAGCTGCAAATATCACCACCAAGTACACCGGCACTACGAACTTGAGCATGTATTGGACGAAACGCGGTATTCTCATGTGGGCCCCCACGTGTGCCTCTTGCTCACCATTCTCGATGCCGAATGCCCAGCCGTAGATGATCGATTGAGCCAACGCCAACAGGAACAGCAACACGCTGCCCACCCAGAAATCGAACATGTCGAGCGCCATCAACTCGCCCGAGAAATAGAGCACAAAACCGCAGCCGAGCGCCGTAATCAGCCCCAGTATCGCGGCAGACGCAGGTCGTTTGAGTCCGAAGCCCTCCTCAAGAAACGCAATGACGGGCTGCAGCATAGATACACTGCTCGTAATCGCCGCAATAAACAACATGAAGAACCACATACAGCCGAACCATCTGCCGCCCGGCATTTGGTCGAACACGTTGGGTAACGAAACGAAACCCAACCCAAAGGTACCCTGCTCCCCAGCGGCCATGCCCAAGAATATGAAAGCGGCGGGAAGTGTGATGAGACCACCGAGGCAAACCTCAAAGAACTCATTCATACTACTGGATGTAAGGCCGCTCAACACAACGTCATCATCGCGTTTCAGATAGCTGGCGTAGTTAATGATGATTCCGAATCCAACCGAAAGGCTGAAGAATATCTGTCCCGAAGCCGCGAGCCACGTCTTCGGGTTCTTGAGCGCTTCGAAATCTGGGTTCCACATAAAGCCAAGGCCTCCCAAGACAGACTGGTCGGGCTTCGCGGGATCGGGAGTTCCAAGTGTTAGAACACGAACCAGAACAATCAAGGCCAGGACCACCAGCATCGGCATCGCAAACTTACAGAAAGTCTCTATCCCCTTGTTTACCCCGCGGTAGATCAGCGTGAAGTTCAGCACGAATGTGAGCAGGAGAACTCCCAGCACCCATCGTCCATCGCTCGCAAATGCAGCGCCGTCTTCACTATCTCCGACGACGTTTCCGAAGAAGGCACTATAGTCTGCTTGCTCACCCAATAGCCCGGCGGATCCACGAAGGTAACTAAGTGCATAGCTCAGGCACCAAGCCTCAATGAGGACATAGTACATGTAGATGATCAGTGGGATCAGCAACGCGACGGCTCCCACGTACTTCGCAAGGCGACTTCGCCACAGGACTGAATAGATGCCCGGGGCAGAATTGAATCCCTTGAGGCCACCGTAGCGGCCCATGGTCCATTCGGCCCAGCACAACGGGATTCCAATGATTAGCAGCGAGACAAAGTACGGGATCATGAACGCGCCGCCACCATTCTGAGCGGCTTGTCCCGGAAACCTCAAGAAATTGCCAAGCCCAACCGCTGAACCAGCCACGGCGAGGATGACGCCAATCCTTGTGCCCCATCCATCGGTTCTAGATTCTGAGTTTTGGGTAGGCATTCGGGGTTCCTTGAGTCAGTTGGGTTCGATGCGACTGCCAGTATGCACTCATAAACGCGGCGATCGCCGTTTGTTACAGAGTTAGGGCACCTTGGGCGCGACTTGCAGAAGCCTTATAGTCGATAAGCCGTTGCACCGCAATACTTTACGAAAAACCGAAGCCCCCGCAGCTATTTTAGAAACCTTCCCTTGTCAAAAATAGCTAACGTCTTATCATGGAGGCAGTAAGGGAGTCGGGCGAGGCCCGGCAGCGGCCCTCTGAACTCAGAAATTGCAACGATGTTCCCACCGGTCACCGATTCCGATGAGTCACTGCTGAACCTGCTCCGAAAGCGGGGGAGTGCGGGAATTAGTGAGTTGGTGGAGTCGCTGGGGGTCACCGCCACCGCGGTCCGGCAGCGGCTGAATCGGCTGATGGAGGAGGATTTGATTTGCCGCGAAGAAGTCGTTCGCGGTGGGCGCGGGCGGCCGAGTCACCGCTACCAACTCACCGACAAAGGACTTCGCGCCAGCGGCAACAACTATGCCGACCTAGTCGACGTGCTATGGGCGGAGATTCGCTCGATCGACGACCCCACGATTCGTGCAGGATTGCTGAAGCGAATTGCGATGCAGTTGGCCGAGCGTGCTGGGGAGATTCCGGGCGACACGCTCGAAGAGAAGATGCAGCGTCTGGCCGACCTGATGCAAGAGCGTCATATCCCGTTTGAAGTGGACAAGTCAGGCGACTTGCCGGTGCTTACGGCGGTTGCCTGCCCCTACCCTGAACTGGTTGAGCACGACAAGAGTATCTGCGCCATGGAGCGAATGTTGTTTTCCGAGGTGCTTGGCGAAACGATGAAACTCACGGATTGTAGGCCCCACGGCGATAGCTGCTGTTCGTTCCAGCCGAGCGGCACACCAAAGTAGCCGTTCGGTAAGCCGACCTGGATGTTTGAATCACCCAACCGCAAAGTCATCCCAATGCACGAGCCATGGATTGAAGGCCGTTTTGAGGAAAACGTCGTCGTGACGACGGTGGAACAGGCGATCAACTGGAGCCGCCAATCGAGCATTTGGCCAATGACGTTCGGGCTGGCGTGCTGTGCGATTGAGATGATGGCCGCCGGCGCGAGTCGCTACGACATGGACCGCTTCGGCGCCGGAGCGTTTCGGGCAACTCCGCGTCAAGCCGACCTGATGATTGTCGCCGGAACGGTCACCTACAAGATGGCCAGCCGCGTGCGACGGCTCTACAACCTGATGCCGGATCCAAAGTTTGTGATCGCCATGGGCGCATGCACCGTCGGTGGCGGCCCATACTTCAAGTATGGCTATCACGTGGTTAAGGGGGTCGACTTGGTGGTACCTGTCGACGTCTACGTCCCCGGCTGCCCACCACGCCCCGAAGCGTTGCTCGAAGGACTCATGAGAGTCCAAGACAAGATCAACGCTCACCGGATTGCCAGCAAGTCAGAGTTCGCCGGCTTTGCCGGTCCCGGAAAAAAGATGGAAGACGAATTGCCGGTGCCGCACCACTCGGGCTACACGTCCGCTCCTGCCGACACCGAGCCGCTGTTCGATCACCAGAAAATAACAAGTTAACCTACCTGCGAAGGAAAACGATGAGCGATACGTTGAAGATTACGGACTTGCATGTGGCTGTCGAAGGCAAGCCGATTTTGCGTGGGGTGAACCTTACAATCAATCGAGGCGAAACGCATGCACTTATGGGCCCCAATGGCTCGGGCAAGAGTACGTTGGGCAACGCCATTATGGGTCACCCAGGGTACGAGGTCACCGAAGGTTCCATTGAGATCAATGGCGAAGACATTTTGGAGTGGGATGCCTCGGAGCGGGCACGCGCCGGCATCTTCATGGCGTTCCAACGACCGATGTCGGTGCCGGGTGTGAAGATGGCCGACTTCTTACGACACGCGGCCACAAACGTCCGCAACCCCGAACGCAAGGAAGGTGAAGACCTAATATCGATGCGAGAGTTTCGCAAGGAACTCAAAGAGAAGATGTCGCAGCTTCGCATGGACGAGGAGTTCGCTCGCCGTTACGTGAACGATGGCTTTTCAGGCGGCGAGATGAAACGAGCGGAAATCTTGCAGATGGCCATGCTGCGGCCGAAGTTTGCAATTCTCGACGAGACCGATAGCGGCTTGGATGTCGATGCCGTGAAACTTGCCAGCCAGAGTATTGCTGCGATCAGCCAAGAAACCGATGGCGGCGCCGAGATGGGCATCTTGATCATCACTCACCATGACAAGCTGCTCGACCACAACGCTCCCGACTTCACCCACGTGATGCTGGGCGGCAAAATCGTCGAGACCGGCGGAGTGGAACTGGCCCGCGAGTTGTACACCGAAGGTTACGACCGCATCCGCGCCGCGTACCCAGAAGCCGCGGCTGCCGAAGCCGAATTGGCTGAAGAAGCGACCACCGTTTAGTATTCCACGGCAAAGCCACAAACGGCCGAGCCGATCCAACTTAGGAAAAAATCGATGGCAACCGACCTTACCGCCCCTGCTAATGACGAAGCAGCCCTTGGCGAAATCAACAAGTACGACTTTGTGACCCCCACCACCGGTGTGTTTAAGGCCCGTAAGGGTCTCGATGCCGAGGTCGTGTCGCAGATATCCGATCTGAAAGACGAGCCTGACTGGATGCGCGAGTTTCGACTCGAGTCTCTTGAGATATTCGAATCGAAGCCGATGCCCAACTGGGGCGGCGCGATTAATCTCGACTTCCAGGATGTCTACTACTACCTCAAGCCCACCGAAGAGCAGGGCAAGACCTGGGACGACGTGCCGCAAGAAATCAAAGACACATTTGACAAGCTGGGCATTCCCGAGGCGGAACGCAAGTTCCTCGCTGGCGTAAAGGCACAATTCGAAAGCGAAGTCGTCTATGGATCGCTTCAGGAAGATCTAGCCGAGAAGGGAGTGATCTTTACTGACACCGACACCGCAGTTCGCGAACACCCTGAGCTCTTGCGCGAGTACTTCGGTACGATCATTCCGCCACATGACAACAAGTTCGCCGCGCTCAATTCGGCCGTTTGGTCGGGCGGTTCGTTCATCTACGTCCCCAAAGGCGTAAAGATCGACTTTCCGCTGCAAGCGTACTTCCGAATCAACGCCGAAAGTATGGGGCAGTTCGAACGCACGCTAATCATCGTCGACGAAGGCGCCGAGGTGCATTACGTCGAAGGGTGCACCGCCCCGATGTATTCCACCGAGAGCCTTCACTCGGCCGTGGTCGAAATCGTAGTAAAGAAGAACGGCCGCTGCCGTTATACGACCATCCAAAACTGGGCAAACAACATCTACAACCTGGTCACGAAGCGCGCCATGGCGTACGAGAACGCTCTAATGGAATGGATCGACGGGAACCTCGGAAGCCAACTCACGATGAAATACCCCGCCGTCTACATGATGGAGCCAGGCGCCCGTGGTGAGATCCTATCGATCGCGTTTGCATCGAAGGGCCAACACCAAGACGCTGGGGCGAAACTCGTTCACTGTGCCCCCAACACTTCGGGACGCATCATCTCCAAAAGCATCAGCAAGAACGGCGGCCGCAGCAGCTACCGTGGATTATGCAAAGTGGAAGATGGCGCCATCGGCTCAAAGAGCAATGTGGTTTGCGACGCGTTGATTCTCGATCCAGAAAGCCGGAGTGACACCTACCCGTACATCGAGGTCGAAGAGCAAGATGTCCAGATCGAGCACGAGGCAAGCGTCTCCCGAATTGGCGAGGAGCAGTTGTTCTACCTAATGAGCCGCGGCCTCACCGAGGCGGAAGCCAGCTCGATGATCGTCAGCGGTTTCATCGAGCCGCTCATCAAAGAACTGCCGATGGAATACGCTGTGGAAATGAATCGGCTCATCGAGTTGCAAATGGAAGGCAGCGTTGGCTGATTGTCGCCAAGTTCAACAGACATTTCGTTTTGTATTGAAGGGAATTTCGGGAAGTCAATGACAGTTGCGACCGATATAAATGGATTCACCAAAGCCGATTTCGAGTCGTTCCTCGACTCGCGGAGCGGCGAGCCAAACTGGCTAGTCGAGACGCGACGCCGCGCGTGGAGTGACTTCGAGACATTCGCTTGGCCCGCGAGAAACGACGAAGAGTGGATGCGGACCGACATTCGCATGTTCCACCTCGACAAGTTTGCGCTCCCAGGCGAAGTGTCGGAAACACCGACCTTGGCGCCGGGGCTACTGACCTACGACGTGGAGCTAGGTGGCCAGTTGGTTGGTTACAATGGTGCCGCTCTACACGACTCGCTCGCCGACGAGTTGGCTAGCAAGGGCGTATTGTTCGGTAGCCTTGACCGATTGATCACCGAGCATGGCGATCTTCTAAGGCCATATTTCGAGCGTCGCGTTGTCGATCCAGCCAAGGACAAATTCGCCGCGCTGCACGCAGCATGCTGGAGTGGCGGCACGTTGCTGTACGTTCCAAAAGGTACAGCTTTGGAGCAACCCTTGCACGCGATGTCGGCGATCGGCGATGGCGGCGTCGATCTTTCCAAGACGCTTGTCATCCTTGAAGACGGCGCCGAAGCGACGGTGCTCACGGAAACGGCCAGCGTCACGCCTGACGCCAAGGGGCTACACTGCGGCTCGATCGAGCTCATCGTCGAACCGAGCGCCAAGCTCCGCTACGTGAATCTTCAGAATTGGTCGACGGGTGTTTGGCACTTTGCTCATCAGCGGGCTACCGTCGATCGAAATGCCTCATTGCAATGGACCATCGGAGCGCTCGGAAGCAAACTCGCAAAAGTAAATCAGCAAGTCGCCCTCACCGGCCCCGACGCGGACGCGCAGGTCAATGGTGTGATGTTTACCGAGGGACGTCAGCACCTCTCTTACAACACGCATCAGCACCACATGGCGCCTTACTGCCGCAGCGACTTGCTCTACAAGTCGGCGTTGCAGGATCGTTCGCGAACGGTGTGGCGCGGCATGATCAAGGTCGACGTTGCGGCGCAGCGGACCGACGCTTATCAGCGCAACGACAATCTTCTGCTAGCTCCCACGGCTCGAGCCGATTCAATTCCAGGACTAGAAATCGAAGCTGACGACGTCCGCTGCACCCACGGCAGCACCTCGGGAAGAGTGGACGAACAACAGGTGTTTTATGCCATGAGCCGTGGCTATACGCGTACAGAGGCAATCCGACTGATCGTGGCTGGCTTTTTCCAGCAGGTGTTCGACCGCATCACCATCGAGTCGGTCCGCAACGCCTTGGGCGAAGCAATTGCCCGTCGCGTTCAGGACCTAGATCAACAAGCGGCACCGCAGGGTTAGGGACCGGCGCATGGGAGAGTTTGTGCGAGTTGCGTCGGCATCCGATTTTCCTGATCCCGGCCATCAATTGGTCGAGGTGGAGGATCGATTGGTCGTTGTTGTGCGTGTCGGCGAGAGCTTTTTCGCCCTCGACGACGTCTGCACCCACGACGGCGGTCCGCTCAGCGACGGCGAGATCGACGCGGCCGGTTGCACGATTGCCTGCCCACGACATGGGGCCAAATTTGATCTGGCGACAGGCGTCGCCAAATCCATGCCGGCGACCAAACCAACTGTTGCCCACGAGGTTCAAGTTAGCGGCGATCAAGTTCTCGTCCGCCTGAACGACTAAACGAAGGTGTTCTCGACCATGGCCATTGCTGAAGACACAATTCGCGAAGCGCTCAAAGAAGTGATTGATCCTGAGTTATTCGTGAACATCGTCGATTTGGGTTTGATCTACGACATCAAACAAAACGACGCTGAAGAAGGCGGCAATCACGTGGAAGTCGACATGACGATGACCAGCCCGGCTTGCCCCGCTGGCCCGCAACTCGTCGCCCAGTCGAAGGACGCCGTGTCGAAGCTCGAAGGCGTCGACGACGTGGAAATCAAGCTCGTCATGACGCCGCCCTGGACGCCTGATCGTATGACCGAGGACGCACGCGACCAATTGGGAATCTTTTAGGTCCGCCGATTTTGGACGTATTCATCTACGAGTGGGTGTGCGGCGGCGGATTCCTCGATCGCAAGGACCATGTGCCAGAATCGCTCCTGGCCGAAGGCGCTGCCATGCTGACGGCCGTGGCTGACGATTTTGGGCGAGTGCCCGGAGTAGCCGTCCGATTGCTCTTGGGTGCCGAGTTCCCCCCCATGGCGTCCGCCGCCGAACACGCGGTTGTTCACTCGTCCGAAGAGCGCGACGCCGAGTTCGAACGTCTCGCGTCTCAGTCGACGTCAACCTTGCTAATCGCACCGGAATTTGAAGGCATCCTCCTCAGCTTGGTAGGCAAAGTTGTTGGACTCGGCGGTCGTTTGCTCTCGCCCGGCGCCGACTTCGTAGCAATCGCGTCCGACAAGCAGCGCACCGCCGAAACACTTCACGCTGCGGGGATTCCCGTCCCTCGTGGCACGGTGCTGATGCCTGGCGAACCGTGCCCCGCCGGCCACAACTATCCAGCGATGATAAAACCGATCGATGGCTGCGGTTCGCTGGGTATCCACAAGGTGCACCAGACGGATGTCGCGCCAGCCGCCACTGGTGCTTACCGGCTGGAGGAGTTCGCTGCTGGAATGCCGGCGAGCGTTGTTGTCGCGTGCGGGCCCAACACAACAACGGCGCTGGAGCCGTGTTTCCAACGCTTGGACAAGGACTTTGCGTACTTAGGTGGCGCTCTGCCGTTGGACGCGGAGCTGCGTGAACGAGCCCGGCAACTTGCGGTGGACGCAGTAGAAGCGTTGCCTTCGGACAACGGTCTTGTAGGAGTGGACTTGGTGCTTGGACCGTCGGGCGACGGCTCGCAGGACGTAGTCATTGAGATCAATCCGCGATACACCACGTCCTACGTTGGACTCCGTGCGGCAACCGACGCAAACCTTGCGGAGCTTTGCCTGGCCGGGTCGAATGGTGCAGAAGTCAAACCGCCCATATTGGATCGCGCGGTGGAGTGGACCGCCGCGGGGCAAGTTCAGAAGCGGAAATCATGAGACGATGGCTCGGCATTGATGTGGGCGGCGCAAATCTGAAAGCCGCCGACTCACACGGCTATGCCCTCTCCATACCGTTTGAACTGTGGCGACGACGCGACGAGCTTTCTGACGCCCTAATCCACTTGGTTGAGTCTTCTCCGTCGTGTGATGCGATTGCGGCTACAATGACCGGAGAGCTGGCCGATTGCTACCAGAACAAGGCCGAAGGCGTGCGTCACATCACCGATGCACTGACGGTAGCGGCAGCGAATCGGCGGCTCGCGATTTACCATGTGGACGGCAACTTCCGCGATCCAATCTACACACGCGAGCGCCCCGGCTTGGCTGCTGCCAGCAATTGGCACGCACTGGCGCAAATAGCATCGCGGTTTCTCCCCGACAGGACCGGCATTGTGTTGGACATTGGTTCGACGACGAGCGACGTCGTTCCAGTCGATCGCGGCAAAGTGGCGAGCGGTAGTCGAACTGACGTCGATCGACTGATGGCGAGTGAGTTGGTTTATACTGGCGTCGAACGCACACCTATTTGTGCCTTGGTCTCGTCGCTGCCCTACCGCGGCGGCCGGTGCCCAGTGGCGGCGGAACTGTTTGCGGCAACCGCCGACGTCTATCGGCTACTAGGCGACATCCAGAATGACTTAACATCAACCGCCGATGGCCGACGACTCGACGAGCCAAATTGCACCGGCCGCTTAGCGCGTCAAATATGCGCCGACCAGGAGAACTTCGGCCGCGATGACGCGCTGGAAGTGTGCCATGTGGTAAAAGAAACCCAGGTGGAGTTGCTGAGCAAAGCAATCGCTCGGGTATCAACCCGCGTTTCCAATCGAGCTGTGGCCGTGATCGCCTCGGGCAGCGGTGAGTTCCTGGCCGTCGAAGTCGCGGACACCCACCCGATGGTCCGTTGTGTCCTCCCACTTTCGAGCCATGTAGGAACCCAACGTAGCGGCGCAGCCGCCGCCTACGCGGTCGCCCAACTGGCGGAGGAGTTTCTGCAGGAATGAAAAACGTCGAAGTCGAAGTCATCAAGCTGGGCGGAAGTCTGCTTTCCCGGCCCAACATCGCGGCCGATCTGCGGGCCTGGGTCGCTCAAGAAGACGCAACTCTCGACGCGCGGTGCCGCGTGCTAGTCATGGGTGGCGGGCAGATGGTCGATGCCCTGCGTGCAATCGCTGCGTCAGGGCCCCTCACAGAATACGATACTCACTGGCGTGCCATCGACATCATGCACGTGACAGGTAGGATATTGGCAACGTGGCTAGGCCATGTAGCGCTGGTAGAGCAGTACGAGAGCGCCGTCTCGAAATGCCGCAATCCAGGTTGGATGGTTTTGTTACCGCGGGACTTTCTCCGAAACCAAGAACAGCTACTGCCGGGCAAACGCCTTGAGGAAGGATGGCACGTCACAAGCGACTCGATTGCCGGCCGGCTGGCGACTTGCCTCGGGGCGACGAAGTTGCGGCTGGTCAAATCGCGGCAGGCTACGAGCGCCGAGGCGGCCGATTGGACCGTTGCTGCACAAAATGGGCTGGTGGACAGCTACTTTCCCCAACTTGTCGACGACTTCGCCGCGTCGGGCTGCCAAGTGGCAACAACGGTGCTTCCGCAAGCTTCTGAAGTGGAAGCGGCACATTGACTTTGGCGCGTTCATTGACAGCGCAACCAGCTGGCCGTTACTATAAAGACTTCTAAAGGAACACCCACCATACGGGCTTTGGCAGATCCAGGCACCGCGCCGCCATCGCCCGCCGCCCAGCCGCCTCTGGGCAAGCTGCTTGCGAATCGCCTTCGCCGCAGGCGAAATCGATAGGAGCCGACTGCGTGACACCTCCGCAACCTAGCCAAAAGGCAACCCCAAGTGCTCGACGATTGGCAGCATCACGCCCGTGGTGCATCGCCCTGCTTTGCGTGGTATTGTTCGGCACGCTTAATGCTCGACCGGCTCTCAGCTTCACAAAGGAAAGCCCCGAAGTCCGGGCGCTAGTCGACAAGGGCAAGAAGTACCTTGAAGAAAAGAGTCGCGAATCCCGGCTGGGTGGACGCTGCTTGCTTGCCCTTGTGTTTATCAAAGAGGGTGAGAAAGACCACCGCATGGTCAAAGAAGCGTTGAAAGCGTGCGAAGAGGCAGTCGCCAAGAAAGAGCCCGGCGATGTCTACACCAATGGCCTAGCGATCATCTTTCTAAGCGACCTGGACGCCAGCGCCCATCGCAACATGATTCAGTTCTTCATGGGTGCGATGCAACGACGACAAAAGCAGCACGGCGGATGGGGTTACGATGGCCGTTCGTCAGGCGACACGTCGCAATCGCAGTATGGCTGTTTGAGCGCTTGGGAGGCATTCCAAAAGGGCGTGCCTGTCAGCACCGGCTCGATCGATGGCATAGCTCGTTGGCTGATCAACACGCAAGATCCAAGTGGGGCGTGGGGATATCAAGGTGTCGTCGGCTCGCCCGATAAACCAGCGCAACAAAACGAAATCACTTGTTCGACGGTCTCCGCCGCCATGGGAAGCCTTTTGATTTGTGCCGACTTGGTAGGCATCCTAAAGCCCGGTGCAGCGGACGAGTCAGAGGGCAGCGCGCTGCCCGCGCTCGTCAAAGTAACCAGCAGTCGCGACAAGAACCGCAAGCGACTCGGCGGATCGACCATCGATCGCAAAAAGTTGCTCTACGCAGTGCAGCGCGGCAATGCGTGGATGGACCAGAACTACGAAGTGGAGATTGAAAGATACACTTCGTACTATCTTTATGCTCTAGAGCGCTACAAGTCGCTTCAAGCGGTACTGGAGGGCACCAGCGAATACGAACCCGAGTGGTACAACAATGGTGTGAAGTATCTGCAGGCTTCGCAAAAGGAAGATGGCTCGTGGTCAACTGGTTGCGGGCCCGATTGCGATACGGCATTCTCGATTCTGTTTCTGATTCGGTCGATGGAATCTGCTCTTGGCAGCCTCGGCGAGGGTGCCGCGCTGGCCGGACGGGGACTGCCAACAGACATTCGCAAATTGAAGGTCCGCGGTGGCAAGCTGGTGGTCCAGCAAGCACAGACGCAGCTCGACGCCCTCATGGGCCCGCTCGACGACGCCAAGCTGGCGAACTTGGATGCTGTAATCAATAATTCGAGCGAGTTGGTAATTGGCGACGTGGACGAGAAGAGCGTTCGACGCCTGAAGCAGTTGGTCCGCAGCGGCGAACCTGCCGCCCGTATTGTGGCGGTGAAGGCTCTAGCGCAGACGGGCGATTTCGATCACGTGCCGACGTTACTCTACGCCCTGGCGCATCCCGACAAACGTCTGGCCATCGAAGCCCGCGATGGCCTGAGATTCATAAGCCGTCGTTTCGAGGGATTTGGAATGGGTGACAAGTTTTCGAGACAGGAACAACTCGAAGCGGTCGACCGCTGGGTGAAATGGTACGAAGGTGTTCGACCCGATGTGCCGGTTGTTTTGCAGTAGCCGCGTTGATCCACTGGCTATTGATTTGGCCTGAAATATACTGTTGTTTGCAAAGCCACCTCCCACGTACCGGAAAGCTAATTGAATGAGCACTGCCGCCGATGGCAAACCGAATCCAGCGACTGCTGGACGTCGCTATCGGTTAGGCGTGAACGCGTTCGACCGCGTGGCGAGCCTGCTGGTCGCCCTGCTGCTACTGATCGGCACGACGGTCGCCGTGTTGGTGATCGTGTTCCTTTTCCGTCGATTTAGTCCTGATATAGTTCCGCCCAAGTTGGACCGTATCTACAAGCCGCGTGGCGAACCTCCCAAAGGCTACGCAGAGGATCTCGACCCACCTGGACTAGAGGACGCGCCTAAAGACATCGAGCCGCAACTCCAAGACACGCTAAAGGAGTTGACCAACGCCATTTCAACGAAGACAGCCATGCTGTCGAACGAGAACTTCTCAGCCGATCAGGCCGCTGGCCAAGGCAGCGGCCAAGGCCACAAAGACTACGATGGAGATGGCTCGGGCGAAGGTGGCAATGACCCACCGAAAGAGCTGCGCTTCGAGGCGTCGTCGGATCTCGATTACGCTCGGATGATTGACTTCTTCGGGGGCGAGTTGGCTGTGCTCGACACACGGGCAAACCGAGTGTACTACGCCAAGAACCTTGCGCAGGCCAAGCCGGCTACCCGCGAAGGCAATCCAGGCGACGACAAACGGTTCTATTTCCGCTCCACAGGGCCTCCGCTCGCACCCATCGAAGTGAAGCTTGCTCGTAAAGCCGGCATTATGAAAGCCAACGCCTACATCGTTGTGTTCTATCCCGACGAGGTAGCCGCAGACCTCTATGCCCAAGAAGAGGCGATGATGCGTAAGAACGGACGCGAGGCGCTAGAGGATGTCGACCGCACCGTTTTTCGCGTCAACAAGGAAGGGCGCGACTACGTTTTCAACGTCGAAGATCAAACCTACTTTTAGAATTCCCTTACGTGAGCAGAGATGGACGTACTTTTTAACGTTGTTGGCATTGTGGTTTACATCGCCCTCGGGCTCCTGGCCCTGTGGGGCGCGTTTTGCGCAGTGCTGGTTTGGCGACGTGTCGGGCAAGTTCGGTTTAGCGACGAGGAGGAGCAGGATGAATTCCTGACCGAACTGGAAGCCTCGCTCAATCAAGGCAACTACGCGGCGGCCGCCAACCTGTGTGAAGACGACCGCCGTGCCCTGCCCCAGCTTGCCGCTTTCGCTATCGAGAATCGCGAGTTAGGCATCACCAAAGTGCAGCGACGGTTGTGGGAGCGATTCCAGCAAGACGTCTTGGCCGACATCGAGCACCGGTTGAGTTGGGTCGCCACCGTGGTGAAGAGCGCCCCGATGGTTGGGCTGTTCGGCACCGTGCTAGGCATGATGGGCGCGTTCCGTAGCATTTCGTCCAGCGAAGGCGCGCCCGATCCAACGACCATGGCTGAGAACATAATGCTGGCGCTGATCACCACGGCATGCGGTTTGGCGATCGCGGTGCCGCTGCTCATCATCACTAATAGCATCGTAGTTCGTATTCGAAAGATGGAAGAACTGGTTGGCATTGGAATTGGTCGACTCACCGAGTCGCTAAAGGTAGCGTTCGCACGATCCAAGTAATGCAAGTCTCCGGAAATTGTGACGTCAGGTAGCCGCGAATATGTCCATCAACGACAAACTCGATTCTGTCATCCTGAAGCGTTCCGAGGGTTCGGCTATTCTCGGTGCCGAGGACGAAGAGGAAATTGCCCGTCCACCGCGCCCAAAGCGCGACGAAGAGGAATTGGACATGGACATCACCCCGATGATTGACATCACGTTTCTGTTGTTGATCTTCTTCTTGGTTTCGTCCACACCCGACGAAACGACGGCCATGAATCTGCCGCCGGCTCAGTACGGCGGAGCCGTAAGCCAAGAGTTTTCGACTGTGATATCCGTCGCCGAAGGGGGCATCGACCAGGCACCTGTGTATCGTGGCGACGGCAAGATTCCCAAGAACCTGCTTTCCACCGATCCCCAGGTGCGCGCCGAAGAAATCACGCAGCACATCAGCGAGGGGCTATCCGATGGAAAGACTGATGTCGTCATCAAGGCGGATCGTGGCGTCGCCTGTCGCGACATCGACGTAGTGCTCAAAGCTATCTCTAAGACCGAAGGAGTCAAGATCTACCTGGGAGTGCTCGAGTCGCATTCCCGTTGACCGCCCAAACATACAACCGTTTTTGCGATAGACGAGTAGGCCATTTGGCACGGACCTAATCCCCTACCGTTCGAGCACTTGACAAGCACGTTTCGATACCTGCTCACGTTTCCCCATGGCAACTGAACTCATTGAAGACGACCAGGATGCGTTCGCCGCGCCGCCGCCAAAAAAACGGTCGGACGACGAGTTGGATATGACGCCAATGGTCGACGTCACATTCCTTCTGCTGATCTTCTTCATGGTGACCGCCGCATTCGCACTGCAAAAGGTGCTAGAGATTCCTCCCGTGAGTGACGAAGAGGAAGTTTCGATCACACAAGTGGTGGACATCGAGGAAGATTCCATTGTGGTACGTATCGATGCCGACAACGTGTTTTGGATTGGCGCCCCGCTGTGGGTCGAGGAGCAGAAAGCGCAAACTTCGCTCGACATGCGTGCCAAGGTTCGCGAAGCCAAGAAAGGGGGCGGTGGCGGAGCAGGCCCGAACAAGATGATTGTGCGAGCGCATGAAGAAGCGGTGTACGAGAAACTCGTCGACGCCATCGATGCTGGCGCGGCCGCGAATGTGAACAGCGTCAGCGTATCGATTGAAGAGGATCACGAGTTCTAACCGCGCGGGTGCCGAGATGAACTCACGTAAGACCACCTTAGGAAACCACTTACCAGTATTAGAGATTCGATGACTGCTGCCGAATTCATAGACGCATTAGATACGAAAAAGCTGTTGCAGCCGGCCATGGTGGAAAAGCTGCGCAAAAAAGTGGCGTCTTCGGGTAGCAAACCGCTTACCGCAAAGTCGCTTGCTCGGTTCCTCATCGAGAAGGGCCACCTCTCAAAACAGGACGTTGTCGACGCTCTCGCGGCGGGTGGTGAAATCGAAACTCCTCCCCAGCCCGAGCCTTCGAGCACGGGCGAACCGTCGGGCGTCGACCTGCCGATGGACCAGTTGCAGGACCTCAGCAGCTCAGCCGAATGGTCACTTGAAGAGTCTGGTGGAGGATTTGCCGAACCGGCATCGGCAAAAGGCGACGACAACATAAGCGGCAAAACGAAGAAGAAAAGGAAAAAAAGGAAGGCCAAAAAGAGCAACGAATGGGACTCGCCCCTCCTGCTGATTGGTGGTAGCTCCTTAGTGTTGCTGCTGATCATCGGCGGACTCATCTGGTTCATCCTATTTGCCGAGAATGCTGACAACATCTTGGCCGAGGCCCGCAAGGGCATGCAGGAGGGTTCGTATGGTAGTGCGATCGCCAACTACGAGAAGTTCGTCGAAGAATTCGACGGCAACGCCGAGCACAGTGCCGCGCGAGTCGAACTGGCGATGGCCCGTATCCGTCAGATGCTCGAAACGGCCGGGCCGCAGCAAGCCTTTGATACGGCCGAGATCGAACTACGTGCCATCGGGAACGAACCCGATTTCAATGTGGCTGAGGAGAATCTAAGAGGTTTGCTGCCTCGAATCGCACGCGGGCTGGCTGATCAAGCCGAGGCAAGCGACGATTTAGATAGCACCAAAGCACTATACGAAAAGGCCAGCACTGCGTTGGGGATGGCCAACAACACGAAGTACATTCCAAAATCGCGGCGCGACAATACCGAACTCGAAGAGATACGCGAAACGCTCGACCGCATCTCGCGACGCCAACAGTCGATGACCGATCTGGAAGCGACCCTTTCGGAGATCACTACCTCGATCGGTTCCGGAGACACTGCGGGCGCCTTCTCGGCTCAAGAAACGCTCGTTAAGAAGCACCCGTCGCTCATCAGCAACACTCAACTAGTCGAAGCACTAGAGCAGATATCAGCCGCGGAACAGGAAGGAATTACTTTTGTAGACGAAGCTCTAGAGGCCTCCAACGCCGAACGGACAAATGCGGTGATCGCCACCTTGGCGGTGGCCAATCGCCGCATACCAGGCGAGGCCCCGACGAGTGGAGTCTTCTGCGCCCAAGTCAACGGAGTGGCCTACGGTCTAGATGCCGCGAATGGCAACGTGCTGTGGCGGCGATATACTGGCCCTGCCGCGGCCCCGTATCACCCACTAGCAGTGGGTAGCGATCTGCTGCTTATTGAATGGCGGGCAAATGAAGAAGGTGCCCCGGAACAGGCATTGGCCAGAGTCGAAGCTGGTTCGGGTAAGCTAGTGTGGCGATTGGAATTAGACGACCAAGTCGCGGCGCCGGTTTTGATGGGCCAACAAGTGTTGCTCGCGGGCGAGTCGGGGCGATTGCACGTTGTGGATACCGAGACAGGAGCTCGACGCGGCTACGTCCAATTCGCCCAGCCACTTCGCACTCCGCCGACCGTCAGCCCAAAGCGGGGCGTTATTTACTTGCCGGGCGACCATTCAAGTATCTATACACTATCGGCAAGCGACTTCAGTTGCCTGGGCGTACACTACTCGAATCACGCGAGACAATCGGTTGTTGCCCCCATCGCCATCGTTCTCGATCGCGTAGTACTGGTCGACAACGATGGGGCCAAGACCAGCCGCTTGCGGTTGTTCGATGTCGATACCGAAGGCACGATTACCAACGTTGCCGCCGAGCAACGGCTTGCCGGTCGTGTAACCACCCAACCACTGGTCGCAGGCCGCCGTGTTACGGCGATATCCGATCGAGGTCAGGTCGATGTTTATGAAGTGAGTGCGGGCTCGGAGGGCAATCCGCTGACAGTGCTGGCCACACGCGCCGCGCGTGGCTCGCAGCCATTCTCCCGTTACGCGATGATGCTTGATGGCCACATATGGATAGGCGAGAACTCCCTGGCGAAATACTCCATCTCGCCCTCTGGAAACCGACTTTCGGTTGTACCGCTCACCGACGACTACAACCGGTCGCAGTTTGTAGGCCCCATCGATGCCCGCGACGGCGTACTGTTTCATACTCGCGCCCGGCGGCGTGCCGCTGGCTATACGGTCACCGCCTGCAGTGCCAATGACGGCGCCACCTACTGGTCGACCGATGTTGGTGCGCCACCCGCGGGTGGGCCATTAGCTAGTCAATCGCCCGTGGCACTACTTGAGTCGGATGCCAACGGTCAAGTGTACAGATTCGATCCCGCCGCTATTCGCACACGAGTCCAAAACACTCCGCTCCCCAAACCGGATGGTGAGCGTCCCGGTGGTGCGTTTGATAGCGCTACTTTGCTGCGAGGCGGAGCAGCGGTGTTTGCTTCGCGCGGCGGCAGTTCGCCATTACTCTACTCGCCGAGTGGCAGCAAACCACTGGCTCGGGTAGTTTTGCCATCGCCATTGGCAAGTCGTCCGACACCACTAGCAGCTGGTTGGGTCGCGCCGTTGACGGTCGGCCAAGTGTTCTTTTTGGATAACCAGACAGGCAGTCCACTCGCCGCGCCGTTTCAGCCCCCTCTCGCCGCAGGACGTTCCGTCGTCTGGCAACCGGCAAGCGTCTACGAGGGCGACCAACTTATCCTCACCGACGGAGTTGCGAAGGTTTACTTGTTGGAGGCTCAGAACGATGGCTCGCCCATGCTTGCGGCTACGGCAGAAGCCGATCTGAGCATAGCACCACTCACATCCGGCTTCGTTCCGGCTGGCAATGCTGCGGTTGCGTTAGCTGAGAGCGGCGAGATAGTAACCATCCAACTGCCCACATTGGATCCAGGTAATCGCCTCGACCCGGGTAGTCGAGTGGTGTGGGGCCCCTATTCGACCGGCGAACTGGCCGTTCTGGCCACCACCAACCACATCATCGCAATCGACGGGGAAGGCACAGTCGCTTGGCAAGTGCCACTCACCATAACCAAGTTTGTGGGCGCACCGTTGGTACAAGACGCTGAGATGGTGGTCGCATCGCAGTTAGGGGCAATTGTCAAGTACAACCTTGCCGACGGAAGCGAAGTGGGGCGTGTGGATGCCGGCGAGCCGCTAGATGCAGGTCCCGTAGTACTAAACAACCGCATCGTGGTCGCTGCACGAGACGCGTCACTCTTGGTCGTCGAGAAACCTTAGCCCCTGATTCCTCATCCGCTCAGTCGTCGTTGTACATGCCAATCAACTCCGAGGCCAAATCTTGATACATCCAGAGTCGCACATCGATTGGCATCGCACGGTCAGGCTTATCACTGCCGCCGTACTGCTGTGTATTGCTTCTGCTGCCACGGCGCAAGATGAGGACCTGGGCCCGTTGTATATGCAGCCACCGTATGACCGCATCGTGCTCAAGAACGGTGAGACGGTCGACGTGCAAAAGATACGTCTTCCGGATGGCACCAGAAATGTACCCGCGGTCTTGCCTGCTGCCGGCGAGTTGCAGGTACGACCGCTGGCCGCGCAGAATGCCGCCGCCGAGTATTCGATTCCGTGGGCTGCCATCGCAAACATCCAACTGTTCGACGATCTCATTCTCGCCAAAGCAGTCAAGCGAACTAACGAACGTCAGTTCGACGCCGCCTTTCCGTACTTCTCGCATTTGCTGCTCAAAGCGCCGCAAACTCGCGGACTAGACACCGCAGTGAATCGCTACCTACAGCAAAATGCCGTTGCAGCTTACGAAGCCGGCGAGTTCGATCGGGCGCTAGCCATCCTCGGCAGTTTGTACGAGCGCAATCCGCAGGCTCCCGGCTTAGCCAGCGGTGTAAACACGGTTGCTGGCAAGATTATCTCGAAGTACCTGCAAGACCGCAACTACAAGTCGGCCCGCATGACTCTCGACGTAGTGGCCGAGACGTTCAAGAGGTTGCAGCTATCGGTCATCACAAATTGGCGGCAACGTTTCGAGCGCGCGGCAGCCTCCCAACTTGACGAGGCCAGCCGTCTGGCCAACGCCCGCAAGTACTTGGCCGCGCGCCAAGCGATTGCTCAAGCTGTGGGCGTTTGGCCTGAACTGCAAGGCGTGTCGGAATTGCAGGCGCGTTTGCAACGCGAACATCCGGTGGTATCCGTGGGGGTACTCGAACAAGCGCCGAGCGAGCCTGTGCACCGACTCGATAGCCAAGCGTCTGAAAGGGTCGCCGACCTGGTGACGCCGTTGCTCATGGAAATCCGCGGCTACACGGCCGAGGGAGGCGCCTACAACACATCGATCGGCCAATACGAACTCGATCCGACGGGAATCGAACTAACGATCGAACTGGCCGACCCGCCGGGTGGCGAACCGCTTGCCGCTGGACTGGCCGCGTCGGCGCTGGCAAGGCAGTTGCTCAATGCCACCAACCCTCAAAGTCCACACTATCGCGAAGCGCTGGCTGAGCTTGTCGACGAAGTGACCGTCGAGTATCCGCAGCAGGTCCGCATCAAATTTCGCCGCCCTCATGTGCGCCCTGAATCGTTGCTCGACCTGCCCATGGATCCGGCTGTATCTGAGCTAAGCGACCGCGGCGTGTTCACGGTAGCGGAGTCTGGGGACAGTCGCGTGCGATTCGCCGCCGGCTCAACGCGCCAAGGCGCCATCGCCGAAGTTCACGAATACACTTTTGACGACGACGATGACGCGGTTGCCGCGCTGACTCGTGGAACTGTCGACGTCCTCGATCGGGTACCGCCATGGCAAGTCTCGCGACTTCGCTCAACGGACGGCATAGTCGTCGACAGCTATCTACTTCCAACCATTCACGCGCTCGTGCCAACTGGCCGTTCGCCGCTAACGGACCAGCGGGAGTTCCGGCGGGCGCTCTGTTACGGAATCGATCGCAACCAGATAGTAAGGGACGTGCTGCTAGCGGGAACCGGTCATTCGGGGTTTCAAACTGTCAGCGGCCCATTTCCGGCCGGTGTCGAGCTGACCGACCCAATACGATACGGATACAATGGCCAAGTCAAACCACGAGTGTACGACCCGTACTTGGCAATCGTGCTCGCCACCGCTGCGTGGAATAATGTACAAAAGGCCGAAGGGGTCGAAGACCCCCGCGACGCGACGCTACCGACGCTAAAGCTTGGCCACTCAACCGATCCAGTCGCCCGTACGGCATGCGTCGAAGTCGCCAAAAATCTCAATGCACTCGACATACCGATTGAACTCGTAGAACTATCGGCCGACGAAATGCTGCGGGCTGACGAGCTCGTCGACTTGAAGTACGTGGAGTTTAGCTCTTGGGAACCTGTCTCCGATGCCCGTCAACTGCTTGGGGCCGACGGACGACTTGGCGGTGCCAGCGACTATATGATGTTGTCGCTCGATCGACTCGACCTCGCGAGCAACTGGAACGACGTCCGTGGCCAATTGCACCAAATACACGATATCGCGAGTACGGATCTACCGCTCATCCCGCTGTGGCAGACAGTCAACTTCTTTGCCTACCGCAACGAACTTACAGGCATTGCGCCACACCCAGTCCGGTTGTACCAGGACATCGGGAACTGGCACATCGAGCATCGCACCAACCCACTTTGACCATGAACCGCACGCAGCGCAAACCGAACTCGTTGCAACGGACGGTTTCCGTTGCGTGCGCGGTTGTTTGCGCTAGTGTTATCCTCGCTAGCAGCGTTAGCCGGGGTGCATCGGTGGATCGCTATTGGGAAGTTTCCCCGTACCGCATTAAGTTGCTCGTACGCTTCGACACGTCGTCCGTCTTGCTACTTCGAATGGAAGAACGATTGTTCGAGCACTTGCGACATCGAGCACGAGTAGCGTATGGGGCTCTTTGGCAACTCACCGTTGAACCAGCCGCGGATGGACTATTGGAAGGTCACGGCGACCAACTACTATTGATTCCCGAAGAGGAGTTGGCCGAAACCCGTCGCGATTTCGACAAGCTGCTGGTGCTCACTATCGGTGAGCGGCGTCACACCATACAAATTCGAGTCCAGCAGTACGATTGCCTGCTCGAACAATGGGGACCGGTGCATGAATACAGCACCCGCGACGTCTCGTCGCTCGACGAACTAGCATTCTCAGCCATCCAAGAAGCCTTCACACCGTTGGCCACGTTTCGAGTGATACGCGAGACTCCCGACCAAGTCGAACTCAAGTTCCGAGGTGCAAATCTACCACATGCACCAACTGAGAGTCACATCGCCGACGCGCAGGAGGTAATGCGACCATATCTTCGGCGCGTCGATCGCAATGGACAGCCCGTCGAAAACGGCATTCAGCAGGTACCGTGGACCTACTTCAGCGCCAATCCACCGCAGGACGGATCGCACACCGCAACCATCGTTAGTCACACGTCGTCCCCACTTGGTATTCGTCAGCGCGGTCGCGTCGACCAGATCGCTTCGGTCATTCGTCCATCAGGACAACAAACCAGGCTCCGCCTTTACGCCCGGGAAGACGAAAGTCAGCCATTGGCTGGCTTCCGTGTCTATCAGCGGAACGTGGATGACGAGGAACCCACTTACATCGGCAAGACAGGCGACGACGGAACCATCGATGTCGCACCTGGGGCAACCCCCATCCAGATCGTGTTCGTGCAAAGTAGCGGCCAGTGGATTGCCAAGATCCCGCTGGTACCGCTTGTCGACAACGTCATTGAGGCACCCCTCGTCGACGATCGAAAGCGGCTCGAAGCCGAAGCGAAGTTGGTCGGTATACGCGAAGAGTTGATTGACCTCGTGGCACGCCGCAGCATCCTGGCATCGCGCACTCGTGCCAAGATTAAGTCGAACGATATTGCATCCGCGAGGGCACTGGTCCAGGAATTGGAAAAGATGCAAACCGCCATCGAATTCGACCAACAACGTATTCGGCGTCAGGAACGGTTGATCGAAAGCGACGACACACGGGTTCAGCAACGGATCGAGAAACTATTCAACGACACGCGGGACGTACTCGCCGAATTCCTTGCACCTGGCTTGGTCCAAGAACTAAAACGAGAGATCGCCGCGGCCAGCAGCACCGCCGGTCCTTAGGAACCCAAGGCGACGCCATTACGCACCACGTTCCCGACGACAGGAAATCCCCCGTCGTCGCCCCCTTGGACGGCATTCGGGTTTGTCGTAACCTATCGCTACCAATACTCTTGCCGGAGTGGCGGAATTGGCAGACGCGCTGGATTCAAAATCCAGTGCCCGCAAGGGCGTGTGGGTTCGAGTCCCACCTCCGGTACTCTTATCTGGTAAGGACTTACGTCGATTGACCCCAAGTCCTTCCCCGAGCAATTTCCGAAGCTTGGGGCGCTTTTGGGGCGCGCTGGCACTTGTAGGGCAGTCGTATTGCTGTTCCCGACGTGTTGAGTTTCCTAGGCTCAACCGTTGGAGAACTTGCAATGGCTTGGCTCGAAAAAACAACCAGTGGTCACTTCCACGTTGGTTTCCGCCACGGTGGACTGAAGTATAAGAAGGCGCTGCGCACGAAGGATGCCGAGGCAGCAAGTGCCCGAGCGCACCGTGTAGCCGAGAACCTGATGCTCTTGGAGACGGGCAGGCTCCATTTGCCAGCAGACGCGGACATTGGAGCGTTCTTGCTAGCCGATGGTAGGCAAGACGCTGAGCGTCCAATCAAAGCGAAGCGGAAACTGAGGTTGTTGGGCCAACTCGCAAAAACATTTATGGCTTCGATCCCAGATGGCGCTTTGGAAGCGTCTACCATTAAAGGAATGCAGACGCACCTGCGGCATCTTCGGCGGGTCCTCGGCACCTCATTCGACCTGCCGTCACTGGAACTGGGGGATCTTCAAGCCTACGTGGACACGCGAGGTAAGGACAAAGGAAAACGCGGAAAGTGCCTCAGCGCCGCGACAATTAGGAAAGAACTGACGACACTCCGAACACTGTGGAACTGGTCGAAAGACGCTGGTCACCTCAAGGGGCAATTGGCGCTCAAGGGTATCCGCTTTCCGAAGGAAACCGAAAAACCACCATTTCAAACGCTCGCAGAAATCGAACGACGCATTGCCAGGGGCATGCTGACGGATGCGGAACAAGACGAACTTTGGTGTTCTCTCTTCCTCACAACGCCAGAATTAGCCGAACTGTTGAACTATGTGCGCGAGACGGCTCGGCATGACTTCGTGTATCCAATGTTCGTTTTTTCCGCCCATACAGGGGCACGGCGAAGCGAAATTCTTCGTTCTCGACTGGATGATATCGATTTCGCCGAGGGACAAATACTGGTTCGTGAGAAAAAGCGAGTACGTGGTCGGGCGACTACACGCAGAGTTCCGCTTTCGCCACTTCTTCGGCAAGTATTGCGAGAATACTTACCCATGCGTCCAGGTGGTCAGTATACGTTTGCCGCACCTGCCGACATGGAAAGATCAAGAAACAAGAAAGCTTCGCCCGAACAGATCACTCGTGACCAGGCCCATGACCACTTCAAGCGTGCCGTGAGTGGTTCGCGCTGGTCGGAAGCTCGCGGATGGCATGTATTTCGCCATTCATTCTGTTCCAACTGTGCGGCAGCGGGCATTGATCAGCGGCTCATCAACGCCTGGGTAGGGCATCAAACGGAAGAAATGGTAAAGCGCTACCGTCACTTGATCCCAGACCAGCAGCAGCGGGCTATCGCTGAGGTATTTCCGGAGTGACAGAATACTTAGTGCATTGCCTAGAGCCTTACTCAGGCTGTTCTTCCGTGTTTGTGGATCGAGCCTCTTCGCCTGCCTCTGAATCATCGGGCTCGTCTGGTGGCGGCGTTGGCTCGATACCGAAGTGCGCAGCGATTGATGCGACAGTCACCTGGCGTACGCTTCGGCAAAGTCGCAGCGCCGTTACGGCGAAGTACTGATTCGCCAAATGCCACGAGACCTGGGCACGACAGCGCTCGGCACCCGACGACTGGCAAGAAGCTTGTGCAGCGATTGCGCAAAGATCGACGTCCCGGGATGGATTTGACCTTCTCGGTCCCGAAAAGCGTTTCACTGGCATGGGCCATCAACCAGGATGAGCGGATCATTGGTGCGCTCCGCGAAGCAGTCTACGAAACGATGGCCAAAGATGTCGAACCACTCGTCTGCCGCCGGGTCCGCAAAGGCGCGAAAGCATTCAGCCGCGAGCGCACCTTGACCGGCAACCTGCTCTATGCCGACTTCTTGCATACGACCTCGCGACCCGTGGATGGAGTGGTCGATCCCCATCTGCATATTCATGCTTTCGTCCAAAACCTCACGTTTGACGATGGCGAGTGCTACGCTGCCGAGCTCGAAGAGGTCATGCGGCAACTGCCAGCATTGCAGGCCAAGTTCCATGCCCGCTTGGCGCGGCTGCTACAGCACGAGTTGGGTTACGATGTCGTGGCGGTCAAGTATCGTCAAAGTGGCCGCATCAAGACCGGCTGGGAGATCGTTGGCATCGACCGCTCGACGATCGAAAAGTTCAGTACCCGCACCACGCAAATCGAGGCACTTGCCGAGAAGCACAGCATCCACGACCCGGTTGCCAAGGGTGACCTGGGCGCAAAGACCCGCCAACGGAAGGAACCAGGTACGCCTATCGAACAGCTCTATGGCGTTTGGGAAGGTCGGCTTACGCCGACGGAGCGAGCAGCCTTTGAAGCATTGCGTAGGCGGGCAATGGGAAGTGGAAATAGCGACGGGAAGGAGTTGCGGCTTGAGGCAGATCGGGCTACCGAAGCGGTGCGGTATGCGGTGGAGCATCACCTGTATCGAAGCTCCACGGTCGAGCGACATCAAGTAATAGGAACCGCTTTGGAGCAGGCTTTGACGCTCGTGCCCGAGCAGGTGGAAACGGCGCTGGCTGCCGAGAAAGAGGTGATCCACTGCAAGCGGGACATTCGCGGCGCTAAGCGAGACTATATTACCACGCACGAAGTGCTGGAAGCGGAACGCCGAATGATCGCGTTTGTCCGCGATAGCCGTGGTACGCGGCTGCCGATCTCTCGCTCCGAGCACGACTTCAAGCGCGATTGGCTCAACGACCAACAGAAGAACGCCGTCCGCAGTGTGCTCGCTTCCAAGGATACGGTTACCGCCGTGACTGGCGGCGCTGGGACCGGCAAGAGTTCGCTAATGGAAGAGGCGGCCGAAGCGATCCGCGCTAGCGGCAAGTCAGTGTTCGTGTTTGCACCGAGCACTGGCGCACGTGAAGTACTCGAAGCCAAAGGGTTCGAGCAAGCCGAAACGGTTGAGCATCTATTGCGCAACGAGAAGTTGCATCCACAGCTCGGGGATCAGGTTATCTGGATCGACGAGGCGGGGCTCTTGGACGTACGGTCAATGAACGGCGTATTTGATATCGCCAAAGCGCAAAACGCCCGGGTAGTGCTATCGGGCGATACTCGCCAGCACAGTAGTCCCCGGCGCGGTGAAGCGATGCGGCTGTTGGAAACCGAAGCCGGCTTGCACGTCGCCCGCGTTGAAGCAGTGCAACGTCAGAAAGGCGCCTACAAGCGAGCGGTCGAACTCATCAGTCGCGGTCATGAAGTTATTGACGCCAGCACCGGGTTAACCGCCATGCTGGCCGGTCTTGACGAGCTGGACAAACTGGGCAAAGTTCAGGAACTTCCGGACGAAAACCGCCATGCGACGCTCGCCGATGCGTATCTCAACGCCAACCGAGCGGGCAAGTCGACGCTCGTCATTGCGCCAACACATGCTGAAGGCGAGGCGGCTACCACGGAAGTTCGTACGCGACTTCGCCAGGCGGGGGCAATCGGAGTGGAAACAGATGAAAGATCACTTATGCAGTTGCGATCACTCAAATTGACCGAGGCGCAGAAAGGTTTGCCGTCCACTTATCGCGTCGACCAGTTGGGCAATAGGGAAGAGGAAAGGTCGTTGGTGGTTCAGTTCCATCAGAATGTAAAGGGTGGCTACATCAAGGGCGAACGCTACGAAGTCAAACACGACAACCAAAACCTACCCTTCCTATTGCCCATAGAAGGCGGAAAACCTAAAGCGATCCCCTTTAACGCAACGGATCGTTTCGAGGTTTATGCACGATCGACTGTCAACTTGGCGCCCGGCGACCGGGTTCGCTTCACACTGGGGGGCAAAGCGGCCGATGGACGGCGGCGGATCAGTAATGGTCGGCTCGACGAAGTACTGCGGCTGGACAAGCGTGGCAATCTGGTGCTCAAGAGTGGCATGACCGTCGCTCATGACTATGGTCACCTCGACTTGGGCTACGTCATTACGTCCCATGCCTCGCAAGGCAAGGACGTGGACCATGCGATCGCAGCGATTGGTCGAACATCGTTGCCGGCTGTGAACGCCCGCCAGTTTTACGTTACCGCCTCGCGCGGCAAACAGGATGTCACTCTCTACGTCGACGACAAAGCGGCCGTTCGTCGGGCGATCCAGCAGTCGGGCGAGCAACTATCGGCGACCGAGTTGGTCTATGCCCAGCAGGCGGCCACACGTCGGGCGGCAATCGATCGTTCCCGCCGCCAGCAGGTTGTGATTGAGCGGGTGCGCAGCTGGTGGCGTTCGCACTTCCCCAAGCACGAAGCGGGCGCGGCAAACGCTCCGCGAACGGCAAATCGACCTTTTGGTCGCTCTCCGGGACTAAGTAGGAGCTAGTCAATCATGCCTCGCTTACCATTTCCGTCGAATGAAGGCCCACATCCAGTACGTGGCCTTACCGCCGAGCGTGCGAGTGTTCCCTGGAAGCGGGCCGGGCCAACCGAACCTCCGCCGATGATGTTTCAAGTTCGGTTTCTCGATGGGCGGGTGATTAGCTATGCGTACGCCGACCTCCGCGAAACGCGGCTCCGCGATGCGGGGTACCTGCAGCTCTGTATCCTCGGGATGGAGAAAATCCACGTCTCGCTCGCCGGACGTAACTTGACCGAACTAGCGACGTTGATCGGTATGGGAAAAATCAAATCACTCGAAGAGTTAGGCCCGCGGACATTCGATCGGCCCGAGACGGCGCCGACGATCGACACGATCACCATTGACGTACTCACCGGGCCCGCAACGTAAACCTCTGATCGTCGTTGAACAACCCTCAGTAAGCTATTGATTTCAAACTGACTTGTAGCCGTCTTAAGAAGTTGGATGAACAAGGCGGGGCAATAGGAAGGAGGAGGTTATGCGTGTTGGAGAATACCAATCGAATGCTCCGTTAGAGCAGTCCTCTCGTCAAAGGGTGGACTATGTCTGGTTTGACGCACGGTTTGCAAAACTGGCCGAGCGGCTGCGGGCGCTAGAGCATTCGCTCACCACGATCGAGGAGACAGTAGCCAGGCAGGAGGCGGATACCGAGCCGGCTACAAGTCGCGAATATTACTCGGTGCCAGAGTTCGCGGCGCGGGTCGAGCGGGGTAAGTACACGGTACGGGAATGGTGTCGCCTGGCCCGCATTAACGCTGAGAAATGCGATACGGGCCGTGGCGAGGCCAAGAGTTGGAAGATACCCGTGAGCGAACTCCAGCGCTATCGCGACCACGGCCTGCTGCCTGCTCAGTACGTCCGCTAAGCAGTGCTTAGAAATGTACGCGAGTGACTAGGTTTTCCTCCGAGCACTGAAGGCGTGGATTGTCCAAACCGCCATGAGATTGACTCAGGGAGACTATTGTCATTAGGGGCGTCAGTATGAAGGGTCGGGTGAGGCCTCCTTGTCGCTGGCCCGCTGGGCCAATTGTTCGTCATAGGCCCTCCCCATCAAGCGGGCCGCCCGCAAAAACTCGCTTCCTGACAGATAGTCAGTGTCATGCCATTCGCCGCTGGCGTCACGGTAGCTGCGCGTCAGCTTGCCCGAGTAGCGTGGCCGCTCGCCTTCTTGCTTCGGCTCGTTCTTGAAAATCGCAATCTTGAGGTTGCTGTCGCGGACTTCGCTGACTGGCTTATTGTTCGAGGTGTTCGTCATGAGTTTCTTCTCCTTATGGTTGTAATGTTGAACAACCTTGCGTAGCGCAAATGCCAGGTAGAAGTCAAGCGACATCCGAAAACAAGTAACACTTTTTTATTGTTGCTACCGCGCACGGCAATGCCGGGGTCAAAGTTCTTCAACCCCGGCAAGCATTTATGTCTTCACGTAGGCAAAGTGTTTTGCGGCCGTGCCAAGAGCCTCCGCCAGAAAGCCTTCCTTGTCTTCGGCGTCCAGCATTTCAGCGTAGGCCGAAAGTCTTGTTTGTAGCCCGTTGAGTTCGACATATTCACGAAACCTCAGCGGCTTGGTAGAGTTGTTGAGGTAGTATTCAATGCATTGGGCGAAGTCTCTCAACTCGAAAATGCGCTCAGAGGCGGCCTTATCGACAGTTGTTGCTATTGTGTGGTTGGTCATGTTTTTTGTTCCTTTCTACGGTTGGTTGTTAGCGAGAGAAAAACGCCGAGGTCAAAATGATTTCGACCCCGGCTTGTGTTGGATCGGCGTAGATATCTTCTCATCGAGTAAGCAGATGCGGAGTTCCTGAGAGACTTCTGGAGCCCAGAAGTCGAGGTAAGTCTCCAGGCCGCCGTGATCGATCAAAAGCTGCAGGTACTTGGCGGTGTGCTCGATGGTTATCCATCGATCTGATCGTTTGGATCCGGTCGCACTTTCGCTTTCGATCAACTCGGCAGCGAGCCTTTCGATTTCCTGGAGTTGCCGCTTGCGGTCGGCCAGGGCGTCGTCGCCCCGACCTTCCGCGTTAACGAACAGCGGGCACATTATTGTGCACCACTGGCGGCCGCACGGTCGGCAGCTTTGAGTTCAATCACCTGATCGTAGGCCAGCTGCAACAGACGTGCCCCTCGCAGTAACTCCCCGTTCGAGAGCGAACGGCTATCATGCCAGTTCCCCGCCTCGTCGGTGTAGCTCCGCACCAGATCAACACTGTAGCGAACCCCGTTTTCGTTCCTATTGCCCCAAATCGAAGCCTTCAGGCTTCCATCACGAAGCGTTTGGATTGGTTTTTTGGTAGATAACGTAGTCATGGTACTTTCTCCTTAGGTTTGAGTTAACGTTGCATCCCACAAGACGGACGCAAAGGGCTGTTACTCAAGGGTGTGCCGCACAGCGGCTCGCTCAGAATTTGGCCGCCGCAGAGCGGGGGAGAGAAATTCTGGGCGACCCTTGAATGACAGACCGCGCCCGTCAGGATGCGGCGAGGATTAACTCATCAAACTAGGGACGCAAAATACGCCCATGACTCGCTTATCTGCCAATCACCAACCACTTCGGCAATGGCGCCTCCAAGACGCAGATGGGGCGATTGCGAGCAGGCAAAACCACGTTGAATTTTGAGAAATGTCGGTGTTGGTTGCTGAAATCAGAGGGCTTCGCGGACTGCTGGAGTGACTGAAGAGCATAGGAATCGTGCCCGGTCGCAAAAGCTACTCACCGATAATCTAGCTTCCGTAACCATCCGGGTCAGTCTTCGCGAGGCTCGACGAGTGCCGCCGCTTCGGCGGGAGCCAGGTCTTCCAGCTCCTCTAGGGTAGGATCCTGGTCGTCAATGTAGGACCACAGGGCGCGCACTGTGTCACGGTCCAACGCATCTGTCGAAGTTGCCGCCATCAGAGGCGAGGATTGGGTGTCCCACCGCGGCCCAAACTGATAAACTGCAAAATACAACAGTTTGGCCTTCGAGCGCCCAACTCCACCGCAGCGGCATGCTTCATAGAACATGCGGTGGACGTCTCGCCAACTGGCTTCCCGTTGTTCGCAATGCACATCGTGCACCACGGACGCATCACGATACTTGCCCTCAAAAGGGCCGCCAATGACCGTCCAAAACACACGAGGGATGGACGCTCCATTGATGACGGACCCTGCGGGGGCAACCCATGTTCTTCCGTTCCGGTCGACGTAGCGAAACTCCTCTTCGAGGATCATGTTGCGACCGTCAGGATCCCAATGCACTAGTACCCGGCCTTCGAAATGCCCGAATCCTGCCGGACGCCCAAGACTATCGGCAGCATCCTGCATGCCAGTGGCTCCCAACGGGTCCGTCAAATCGACGCCGCTTCCGGATGTTGGCATTTCGACGGGCAAGGCCTTGGCGGGAACGTAGTCGACGTCGCCACGGAACTGCAAAGAATCGGTGACCGCTTCCTGTTCCAAGAGCCAGGTCAGTTCATTTTCGGCAAACCGGCGTGCTTGAGGATCCTCTTCTTTGTCGGTGCGTTTCAGAATTTCCGAGACCAAGTCGTCACGTGGCATCGATGCGTCCTCGGCCAATAGCTCCGTGGCCAGCGCACGGATGTCGAACGACTTTTGTACGGGGCGATTGATGGTGACCGTGATTTCTCGGGTGCGCGTTTCCGGAACCTGTTTAGTTACCGTGTACGTTCGTGTCCTCTGTTCGGGCACCATCTTGGTAACCTCTTCTTGTACCGTCCGCTTGACGGTCTGACCGTTAATGGTTTCCTCGATGACGCGCTCGACGACCTCGGTCGTGGGAACCATGACGGTGTAGGTACTGGTTCGCTCCTCTGGAACGGCTTTGCTAACCGTATACTCTACCGGTCTTGTTTCTTGAACTTGTTCAGTCGTCCAAAAAGTGAATGGATTGGTTGCCAGGTTGGCGTACACGTGTCGTAGGTCGCTACGGAGCGTTGGCGGCGCGACTTCTTGCTGAATCGTGGTGATCTCGGAAGCCAGATCATTACGCTGTTCGACAACCGCCTCGATGGATGAACGGTTGTCAGGATAGGCGTCCGCCATCGCAAGACCATCCCCCTCCGATAGCGATTGCGCTCGCACGCCCGTGTGGCACCGACTGGTGTCTCCATTCTTGAACATCCAATTCTCAAAGGCGTAGAGCATGATCGATTCGCTATCGAACGGGCCGGTGCGCAAGTCGTCCGAGTCATCGAGCTGCCGCAGATTATGGTCCACTCGCCATTTTGGCCATTCATTGGGCCGCCCGGCCAAGACGGTATAGATCCCAGGCCGGCGCCCCTGATCATCGACGATAAACTGGCCAAGGTGATCTGTGGTGGGAATATAACCCGGGTCGTCTTCCCAACGAAATTCCTCGTCGCATCCGTTCTCTGGATGCTGATGCTCGTGGTGAAAACCGAGGGCGTGTCCGAACTCATGGAGCACGGTGCCCTTCCATCCAGCAGGGGGATTTAGGTGAAAGTTTGCAAGGTTCATCGACGCCTGTCCTGGGCCGACAATCATCGGATTCACGCAGTCCGTACCCACTAGCGACCAATAGCCGCGTAGATTAAATCCGATCCGAATGTCAGCTGCGTAGTCGACGTCGTTGGGGGTCCAGTTGCGAAAGGTGGCATTCTCTGGATCATGCCCGAAGTCAAAGCGGAGATTGCCGTGCTGTTCCCACTGGCGTGCCGTGTCGGCAATTCGCTTCCGGAGCTGATAGGTACCTCCGCGGAAGGCGACCGTGACGGTTTGTCCAGGCAACCATCGCTTGGAAAGCTGAACCACCGACTCACGCCCCAGGGTACCGACTTCATCGGGTAGCGCGCGACGCAGCAAACGATCCCGAGTTTCCAATCGCGCTTGCATGCGGTCCGGGTAGGCTTGCAGGCAGAAAATAGTTGGCTCGTCGGAAGTTGTTTCCTCGTCACTGTCGATTGGCGTGAAGCCACCACCGCGATCGGCAACGGGTTCGAGATTGGCCAGAGGCCGGCTGTTGGCAAGTAGAGACCGCTCCTCCGTGGCAGAAGCTTCATTGCTGCTGGGCGGTTCTGGAGCCGGCCCGGTCATCAGCGCCAAGTGTTCCCGGGGGGCGGATCCCTCAATGGTGAAAGTTGCCACGAGAGGATAGTGGTCGCTTAGGTCTCGTTCATCGTTATCGGTACTCCAACTCGCGCGATCCACGAAGTCGCCGCGTACGGCCACATCGCGGCGATTGACAATGGTTCCAAAGATTAGGCCACCGGGTCGGGAAAAGTGCCGCGAAATTAGGATGCGATCCAAATGCCGGCCGGAATGAAAGGTGGCTCGGTCACCGACAGACAAATGCTCGTGCAAATCAAACAGATCGTCCGCTGGCGTCGTGGTTGCCAAGCCACGAATCGTGCCAATATCACTATTAGGGCGAGTATCCTCATAGTCGAGGGAGACGTTCGTGTCTCCGATCACTATCAAGTGTGAGTTTTGATCGAGCGAGTCGATCCAATCCCGCAAAGTGCGCGCTTGGCGCATTCGCTGCACCGATCGCGTAATCAGGTGCACGTTGATAATGGAGACGGGAATACCATTGACGTTGACGCTGAGTAATTGATGTTTGCTGAGATTCTTAAAGTCGGAATCACCTCGATGAGTGAATGCAAATCGTTGCCCCTCAAATGCGAGACCTTCGCGTACCAGAAAGGCAACATCCTGTTCGGTATGGCTATCTAGTCCTTGTACGAAAGATACCTCGTAGTCGGCGCCGCGATCGTTCAACTCATCGGCGATCTCCAGTACAGCATCGCCGTCCTCGATTTCTTGTAAGGCGAGCACGTCGGGACCGATTTCCAGAATTGCGTCGGCCAGTTGTTCAACCCGCCAGCGCCATTGGGCTCGACTAGGCGCCGATTGTTCGCGAGCAATACGGGAACTATTGTCTCCAGTGCGGTGATCGAAACACCATTTGATGTTCCAGGTTGCGACACGAAAGGTATCGGCTGCCGCAAGATCAGAGAACAGGAAAAAGAACGATAGCCCTATTGCCAAAGAAAAGTGTCTCATGTGTGCCCCCAAAAACAGCGTTAATCTGACTAAAACGCCGCTCACCAGTAGGTGCAACCTATCATGGATTTGATTTTCGTCAATACACCGAATGTTGCACGGAAAATAGCCAGATGGCAAACTCTACAGACTCGATGAGAATTGGGAGATATCCCATATGGCAAGTGTTCCCTGGAGCCGTGTCGGGGTAATGGCTACGTTGGATCGGCGGTGCGCTCCCACTTTTGGGGGGACGCAGTTTTGTATGTGGAGTGTGCAACTAGCTGAGTGGCGAGCCAGCGTAGTCGTGTGGTTGACCTATTCAGGCGTGTAAATTTATCTAACGACCGAAAGTGGAGGCTGGGGCTGTTTTCGGCTCCATTCCGGCTTGTCTACCAGCGCAGGCAGTGGACAGTGCCGAACGTTGAGTCGTAGCCTTTGTCATATGTAATAGTGGTGCGACAAATTTCTTTGTAGTAACACTTGTGCTAGGGCCGAGAAGAGCGAGATACGCTACCGACTTGTTCTCAAGAGAGGAATGGATCAGTCATGTGGAATTGAATATTTGTAAACGCCGCTCGGTAGGTCAGAGCGAATAATGTGTAGTTACTGTGGGGATCTCGCATGAAGGTATGCCCGTTTTGCCAAGAGGAAATTCAGGAAGGTGCTCTAAAGTGCCGCTATTGCCGTACTATGCTGATCTCAGCTGCACCAGAGGAAACGGCAAAGAGTGACGTCACGTACGTCCTCGACAAGGATCTCGTACGATTTGGGAAATTCGCAATAGCTATCTTAGGTATCTTCACAGTCGTCGGCTTGTTTTTGTTCGGGTATCGACTAGACGATATGTCCGATCAACTGGCAGAGGCGCGGGAAGCGTTGATCGAATCTCAAGCTAAGTTGGGAAGCACACAAGCAACAATGGATGCCGGGCTTGAGAAGCTCAAGTCATCCACGGGCGAGATCGAGAGGCTGCAGTCAAGGACACAGACCCTCGTTGAAAGAGCCGAGCGCTCGTTCGCAGTCATTTCCCAACGCGAATCGCGTTCACAAGAGCTGTTGGTAGCGATGGAGACGCGGTCGGGTGGGAGTAGGGTGGTCCGTACAACAGTCACTACTGCTGAACAACTGCAAGGGGCGCCTGTCGGTGGGCGAAAGCTGTGGCAAAACGGCACACGGCTTAAGGTTGCATTTCTGAACGGCAGCGACGATATCCACGAAATAGTCTCCGAGGTTGCTAATGAATGGACTAAACATGCAAACCTCAGCTTGTTGTTTGGCGCGGATTCGAGAGAGGCAGAGATTCGCATCTCTTTCGAGAGAGATCAAAGCTCGTGGTCATTCGTTGGCACCGATGCGCTGGAAGTCCCGTCGACAGATGCGACCATGAACATTGACCCTAGTTGGCCAGAGGATGAGTTGCGCAAGGCTATCCTTCTTTATTTCGGTCATGCAATTGGGCTAATGAAAGAGCATCAGAATCCAAATGCGACCATCCCCTGGGACGAAGAAGCTACGTACAGTTTCTTTTCGGGCCCACCAAACAATTGGCCTCGTGAGACGACCTATCACAATCTTCTCCAGAAATGGTCGTTCGATCACTTCGGGTTGACGAAGCCGTACGATCGTGAATCAATTATGCATTACCCGATCCGAACAGAATGGACCATTGGAGATTTTAAGATCGAAGCACCCACGGAATTGTCTCAAGGCGACAAGGAATGGGTTGCTCGCTTGTATCCGAAGAACGATTAATACGAGGTCGATCTAGAAAGCCGTCTAGCGAACTAGTTGGCCAAAGTTGGTTACCTCAATTGCTGTACACTAGCCGGGCGACATGTGGAAGCAATATCCAAGACATACTCATCTGGGCCACACAGATCTGACTTCGTAGAGAAGCTCGAATCTGCCTGGTGTCTGCGCTACAAGATAGTATACGAACGGTGTTCTCTAATGTGATAACGCTTTGTGTTGTATCGGAAGTGCCCTCATAGATTAGTGCCCTTCGCAATCGTGTATCGGCACTTCGGATACAACGCGTTGGGTGACCCGCCCCCACGAACGCTACCAGTTGTTAAGTTAAACTCTGAATCACCGTCAGGCCAGCCACTTCTCGGAGCTGAGGCGTAGCCGAAGCGGAGTG
>JANQOF010000027.1 GCA_028279215.1 Pirellulales bacterium | reverse complement strand
TGGATGAGCGTTCTCCCAGAACAGCTCGTAAGCAAGGTCCCAGGAAAAACCAAGAATCGGTTGACACATACGTTCTCATAGATGGCCAAAAATCGTTGTAGAAAGCTCCGCTCAGTTTGATCTAATAGAACTGCCGCACACTGTAGCGGTGGTTGTTTGGCAATTTGGAACTCGCGAGAGACGGCCGTGGTCGGCGGCGGGTAGTTTTTTCACACATGTGAAAGAACGTTGGCCGCTTTGCGACGAGGTGGTTTGTTGTAAGCCACTGTGCGGTATGGCCTTATGCAAAATGCAGGAAACGTAAGGTTTTTGCACACCAAATCGTATATCGCGATTTATGGAATTTACTCTGTCAGCAGTGCTTCCTGAAGTCGCGTGAGGGTGACGTAGCCGATGGTTTGGTTTTTGCGGTTGGTCACCCGCGCCATCGCGGCGTCGGCGGCTAGCATGTGCGAGATGGCGGCCAAGAAGGGTTGTTTCTCCTCGATCTCGAGCATCGCCCGCATTGGCAGTTTGTCGCCGGTTGCCAGGACGCAGTCGGCGACTCGGACGAACGATTCCGGCGCGCCCGAGGCGCTGGTGACTGGAAGCAACGTTTGCCCGGAGCGTTGGGCGATCGTGATCACTTCGTTTGGTTTGACTGTAGATGAGATGCGAGGAAACCGAGATACAGGTTCGATGAATCCAGCGATCGATTGGGCGCCAAGCGCCAGCGTGGTTTGGGCTAGCGCTTGCTGCGTGGGTTTCAGTAGTCCGACGGCGTGCCCCTCGACAAGCAACTCGCCCAGTTCACGGCGGGCTAGGACCATTTGCCAGGCTTCGGGCGACTTGCGGCCGATGGTTTCCAACAGTTTGTTGAACAACCACAACACCAGGCTCACGGGAGCGAACACGATGGCGGCGATGCCGAACGGAACGCCACATCGACGCAGCATGCGATTGGGGGCTGCCAGGAACACGTTTTTCGGTAGCAGTTCGCCGTACACAAAGATGAATGGTGCGAGCACCAACGGCGCAAGCATTTCGGCTGATGGCCAACCCGATAGCGCTGTGGCGGCGAACATGACGATGGCGGCGGAGGTAACGTAGTTAGCGACGTTGTTCCCGACGAGCGCCGTGGCCACGAAGAGCGATGGATTGTTGGTCGCCCACAGCAGGCCTCGGCTAGTCCAATCGCCATCGAGCGCGTTGATTAGCAGCCGGGCGCGATTGAGGCGGTAGAAACCAGTTTCGGAGCCGCTAAAGAAGGCGCTCAGCAGCATGCCGACGGCGAATAGCACTAATGCGAGAATCACAATCCACCTCCGTCGCTGAAGGTTTCGCCATTGTCGAACTGGCGATCCGCGAGTCGGTGAATGGTGGCAGTCAGCACGCCAGGTCGTGGCGATTCGGTCACTTCAAACCGGCAGTTTCCCCAGTCGACTTCGTCGCCTGGCTGCGGCAAACGTTGCAAACATTCCTGCAGCAACCCAGCGACCGTCACGCTTTTGACCGAGGGCAACTCCAGGTCCAATTGCTTTGCCAGCCGGCGGAGCGTGATTGCGCCATCGACGCGAAACGTACTATCGCCCAGCGGCTCGATCGCCGCCGTGGCCGTCCGCGAGGTCGCGTGAATTGCAGGATTGGCGAGCAGTGTGTGCATGACGTCGTCGAAGGTAACGATGCCAATCGTTTCACCCAGTTCGTTGACGACGACCGCCAGTCCACCGCGACTACGCCGCAGCACGTCGAGCGTCGTGGCGCCCGATGCGCACCAAGGTACGTAGGCGACGCGTTCGCACTCTGCTTCGAGTGTCGCCGATTTCACACTCGCGAGTTGCGAGAGCGGCATCGCCCGGTCGAGTTCCTCGCTGTCGGATTCCGCCACGAGCAAATAGTCGCAGTTCGGCGGATTCGCCCGCAAGTCTTCGAGCGTCACGGGGGCGTGGTAGAACGAAAGACCGAGCCTAGGGCGCATGAGCTCCTCGGCTTCAAGCTCCGAGAGCGACACGATTTGATGCAGTACGAGTTCCTCTTGTTGAGCAAGTGTTTTGTCTGGCGTGCTGATGGTGATCGCCCGCTCGAGATCGCGGAGTTCCAAGTACTCTTCGCGCTCGAAGTTGGGGAGGATCGTTCGCAGCGAGATGCGATTGACCGTCTGCAACGTGGGGATCACCGGCGACAACACGTTGATGGCGCCGGTGAGCGGCAAGCTAACGGCCGCGGCAATTCCCCTTGGCCAAAGGACGGCAAGATTCTTGGGGAGCATTTCGCTGAGCAAGATGATCGCGAGCAGGGCGCCGATGGAGAACATGGCCGCGGGCTGAGCCTGCCCTTCGTCGCGGAGTTTCAAGCCGATTTGCGACGCCAAAGCGAAGTACACAATGTTGATGACAAGATTCCAGAACAGGATGCACGTGAGCAGCCGCTCGGGCGCGGAAAGTAACTGCACGACACGTTTTTGGGCGCGGTTGCCGTGAGCGAATCGTTCGCGGTCGTCGCGAGTTAAGTAGAACAGGGCCGCTTCGCTGGCCGAGAAGAACGCGGACCCCACCAGCAGCACCGCCATGGCTGTCAACAAGGGGGCGAACTGCGGTAACAGATTCACGACGACAAAGGAACCGGGATGAGCGACGGAGATGATGCGTGCCAGTATAGTTGTCTGTTGCTCCGAATTACAGATCGGCTACCTTGGCCCTCGCCCTGGAATCTCGTTGATTTGGCGTTCTAATAGGGCGCGACGCCACGCCGCGCGGAGCGAACCTGGCGCTCAATCCAAGGGTCTACGCAGCATGTCGCACAGCCATCGCGTTGTCTCCCCACTGAACCTGCTCTAAAGCTATGTTTCGTTTCGCCTTCCAGCGCTATCGCGATGCTTTCTCCGGGCTCTCGAATGAGCTGTGGATGTTAGCGCTCGTGATGTTCGTGAACCGTAGCGGAGCGATGGTGCTGGCGTTTCTGACGCTCTACCTCACTAAACAGATCGGTATGTCCGATAGCGATGCCGGGCAGATGGTAGGCGTGTTTGGTGCAGGCTCGATTGCCGGATCGTACCTTGGAGGTCGACTGGTGGGAGTGGTCGGCGCGGCGCGAACCCAGACGCTATGCTTGTTCCTGGCGGTGCCAGGTTACTGGCTCTTGCCGAACTGGCGTGATCCTTGGGCCATTGGGCTAAACGTATTCCTGCTGGCGCTGGCGACCGAAGCGGTGCGTCCGGCGAACGCCACGGTGATTACTAAGGTGACTCCGCCTGAGTTACGCGCTCGCGCCTTCGCGCTGCAAAGACTGGCCGCGAATCTAGGCTTTGGGTTTGGAGGATGGCTTGGGGGGAAGCTTGCCGAGATCGACTTTCGGTTACTGTTCGCCGTCGATGGGGCAACGACGTTTGTCGCGGCGTGCATCTTGCTTGCGTACTTTCGACTACGCCGTCTTCCCGGCGAAGCTCGGCGGCATACGAACACGTCCGTCGCGGGACCATTGGCCGATGGTGCGTTCATTTGGTTTCTGGTGTTGTTTACGCTGAGCACCCTCGTGTTTTTTCAGTTCATCTCGACCTACACGCTCTATTTGCACGATCACTACCATCTGAGCGAGGGGCAAATTGGCTGGCTGTTTGCCGTCAATACGCTCGTAATCGTAGCGGTGGAGATGCTGTTGATCGACTATGCCAAGCGTTGGCCGCTGGTGCGGACCATTGGGTGGGGGAGCTTCCTTTCTTGCTTGGGGTTTGGGCTGTTACCGTTCGGGACAACCTTCGCTTTTGCAGTGTTTGCCATCCTGGTGATGACCTTGGGTGAAATGCTGTCGATGCCATTGTCGGCTGGCTATGTCGCCAATCGCGCGCCGGCTGGCGCAGAGGGAAGATACATGGGTTGGTGGGCGACAGGTATCTCCATTGCGTTCGTTCTCGGCCCGACACTTGGTGGTAGAGTGTACCAAGACTGGCCTGAGATGGTTTGGTACGCGAGCCTCGCGATTGGCTTCGTAGTGTTGGCAGGCTTCTACCTGATGCCCAAAGCGGCACACGATACTGGCCACGCGCCCTCCCACGAAGAACCACTGACCACGCCGGAGCCCGCCGAATTGATCGCGGAGTAGGTGGATCGTGCCGCTTCGCGTTTTAGGTGTTGTACGCGTCGTACTGCCGTTAGAAGATTCGATTTGCTAAAGGTGCGGCGCGAGTCGATGACTGCGATAGGCCGCGGTGCAAGTATGCCGCGAGTGTTCTAGTCGTCCCAATTCGAACGACCATGCAATTTGCCAAACATTACCAATTGGCCCTGTTGCCCGCCGTAGTGCTGGGGGCTTTGAGTTCGGTGTCGAATGCCCACTGCCCCTGTTTGCTCGACCCGGTGATTCGCCATACGAACGGGATGCCGATCGCTACCAGTCAGCCATGCCGCACCAACTCGGTGAGTTGGACCTGCAATCCAGACCAACTAGGGTACTGCGGCGGCCGCTACTATTGGCCGTGTGTCGATTCGATGCGTTGCTACCGGCTCCGGGACGCGGCCCATGGCTGCTACACACCGGCCGAGCACCGGCGATACAAGGCCTACATTGGCTGCGTGTGTCCCGTTGGCCAGCCGTATGCCAGCACCCAGGCGGGGATCGAGCCAACCGGCATGGCGGAACTGGGACAGATTCCCAACGATGCGCTGAGCCTTGGCGGCATCGGCGCACCGGTTGCACGACCCGCTGGAGTGGGCCGCTAGTCGGTTCGCCCCAACGCGCAGGCGGAACAATCAGCGAATTCGGCTAATGGAGCACTACGTGCACTGCCGATACGATAAGCAGGATGAGACGGGAGGGCGAAACACGGCTGTGTTTTGCTTCAGGATAGAGGTCATGGCAGGACGACGGATCGACCTGCCATGACCTTTTTGTGCGCTTCGGCGGCTATAGAGTCTCAAGCAACGCTTCTGCTTGGGAACGATTGATGAAGATGCCTTGCTCGCGCTTTAAGGCATTTTCCAGTAGTCCCTTGGCGACGTCGCCTCGCTTCTGTTCCACCAGTAGCTTGGCAAGCAGCAGCGTCGAGTCAGCGCTCAGAGTTCCCTGCCGGATTGCTTTCTGGTAGGCTTCGTTCGCCTCGCTGCCTTTTCCCACCTGACGTAGCACCCAAGCCAACGTCATATTCACATCCGCATTGTTGGGGTTCAGCTTCGCATTGTTGCGGGCAATCGCTTCGCCACGGGCTTTGCTGGCGTCGTCGTCGCTCGCCACTAACAGTAGAGCAAGCTGGTTATTCGCGTCTCTGTTGCCAGGCGAAAGGCCCAGTGTTTGCACGTAGTACTTCTCTGCAGCATCGACATCGCCAATCATTTGCGCTTGAACGCCGCTCAGCAGTTGGATCTGAAACGAGTTTTCCTGAGCCGCCCTCGCTGCAGCCAGTACCTGGGCCGCTTTTTCGAGTTGCCCCGTACGAATCAAGTACTCGCTATAGGCGATTAGCGTGGTCACATTCTCCTTGTCTTCCTGATAGGCACGCAGGAACGATTGCTCGGCCTTCTTTTGGTACTCCGCTTCCTGTTTCCCGTCGTCTGTCTGTGTGGCCAATCGTTGATACATACTGGCTGCCGACACATAGGGAGAAGGCAGTTCGTCGTTTAGCGACTTGGCTTTGGTAAACGCATCGTAGCCGTCTTTTTCGCGCCCCTGCATGAACAGCACGAAGCCTAGGCGGCTGTGGGCATTGGCATCGTCGGGGTCCGCCTCCATCCACTTCTGAATGTCCGCTTCGGCTTGAGCCCAGTCTTGCCACCGTTGCAGCACGGCCGAGCGTCCTGCGTGTGCTCGGATGACAAATTTGCGCTTGCGGCGCGGGTTGTCGTCGTACTTGTCGATCAGTTCGATTGCCTTGTCATACAGTGCGCTGGCTTGGATAGCTTGCTGAGCAGCAATCGCTTGGTCGGCAAGCAGCAGGTACGGTTCCGGGTCACCAGGATCATCACGGGCCGTGGCTTCCAGCGCCGCCAGACCATTTTGGTTCTGTCGACTCAGGAAGTACAATTTTGCCATCATCAGGTTGACTGGTGGCAACCGTGCGTCCTTGCGTTTGGCCGATTCCAAGAACTGCTTGGCTCCAAGCACATCTTTGTTCGTATAGCGCTTGATCGCCTCGGACACGTCGGAATACTTGGCGTCGTCGGGATCGCTCACCGCGTCGCCTATGAGCGTCTTCGCGGTGATTTGCGCAGTCGCACGATCCGCGGCAACCACTCCAATCGCTAGGGCCAACAATGCAGCGATCGCCGTCCGCGGCGCCGCGTGAAAGCCCGTATTGAATGTCCAGATTATGCTCGCCATAGAGTGCCGTCCTGTGAGTATTGCTGAGGTTGTGTTGGGAGAAGATGGGGGCCGACCGCCGCTCCGCCGGGCTCAGGTGGCGACAAGTTTGATTCTATGCAAATGCCGGCCGCTTCGCACCTGCCCAGGGCGTAAGTCGCGATGATTTGCTGGTTCAAGGACATTATATACGCATTAGACCGGTTGTAGGTTCGGGCTGCCGCTCGACCGCACGACCTCTGGCACCTATATTTTTTGGGACCGCACTCCGGCCGCGACGCTGGACCTTAAGTTGTTCAGTGGCCAGTAGTCGTCGCTAGGCACCGAGAGGAATGACTTGATTATTGGGCCGGTATTCACCCGCGAAGCGACCACCGCGCCGCGGAGTGCGCGGTTCTACGTCGTGCCGTCAGTTGCCGTAGGAACACTGTTGGTCTTGTTGTGGACCTACTGGCAGATCGTCACGGGAAGTAACTCTCTGCAGACTACCGGCGGTTCTGCCCGATTTGGGGCCGAAGTATTCGCGTTGCTTGCTCCGTTGGAAATGGCGGTGGCAACCCTCATGGCGGCGTTACTCACCGCCGCGGCCGTGGCGCAAGAGAAGGATCGCAAGACGTTGGTCCTGCTGCTGCTCACGCGACTCACCAATTGCGAGCTTGTGCTCGGAAGGCTCCTGGCCAGCTTGCTAGTCGTACTTCTGGTGGTCGCCGCTACGGCGCCTTTTTTCTTCATATTGGTGTTGCTGGGCGGTATCTCATACGCTCAGATTGGGCGAGTTCTGGCCGTTACGGTAATGAGCGCGTTAGCGGCCGGCAGCCTTGCGTCGACGATCGCCTTATGGCGCGACAAGGCATTTCAAGCTTTGGCCATGACGATGCTCGTCATCATGCTATGGATGCTCGCCTGGGAAGGTGTCGCTCGTGGGGCGCTCGGCGAGCAGCTATTCGGCTTCGACGCCGATGCGGTCGCCGTGGCAATGAGCCCATGGCAGGCAGTACTCGATGCTGCAAAAAGCGACCTGCTTGCCAACAGTCGCGCAGACCAGCTATTGGGCGTGTCGCCTGTCGTTGCGTTTCTGGTGGTGTCTGCAGCGCTGATTCTAGTGCTCAATGGCATTTCAATCGGTATGGTTCGTGTTTGGAATCCCTCGCGCGAAGCGCGACCCGAGCAGCGTGAGTCGAGGGCTATCTGGAGCGAGGCGCCCGAAGTCGGGGCAATCGGCGACGACGAGCGCACCGAAGCCCACAGAGCGCCGGGCGAACTTCGTGAAGTGTGGGACAACCCCGTTCTGTGGCGAGAAATCCGCACCTTGGCGTATGGCAAGAAGATACTGCTGATTCGAATCGTCTATTGGGTGATTGTGGTGTTGTCGGCGATGGCTCTGGGTACCCTGCTGGCTGAGCAAGAGTATACGGTCCGGGTGGCGGCCGATATCCCCGCACCCGCCAAAGCACTTGTCCCACTGATGGCGCTAAGCATCGTCCTAACCAATGCACTAGCCGTTACCTCGCTTACAAGCGAACGCGATAGTCGCGCGCTTGATTTGTTGCTAGTTACCGATCTGACGCCCAAGGAGATCATCTATGGAAAACTGGGTGGCGTGCTCTACAACGCCAAGGAGATGATCGTGTTGCCGCTGTTTTTGTGCGGCTACGTGTGGTGGCGGGGCGATGCGAGCCTCGAAAATCTGGTCTTTGCCACGATTGGATACTTGGTCATGCAGATATTCGCTGCAGTGTTGGGTATTCATTGCGGTATGACCTACCTGAACTCCAGGCAAGCCGCAGGCGTTAGCATTGGCACGCTTCTGTACCTGTTCATCGGTGTGGTGGTATTCATGCGGATGATGGTGGCGGCAAACAGCTTCTGGGCACAACTTCCCATGTTCATGATGCTTAGTGCAGGCGGCGGACTTGCGTTGTATGCGGCACTGGGCTGGCGGCTCGATTCAACCGCCATTCGTTTGGCGGCGCTAACCGCACCATTGGCCACCTTTGTGATTATCACCAACTTCCTGACACAGCAGTATGGTTCAGTGTTCCTGGTTACGCTGCTCGCTTATGGATTCGCCACCGCCGCAATGCTTGTGCCAGCGGTTGCCGAGTTCGACGTGGCCACCGGCCGTACGAGCGATCGGAAAGACTAAGATCGTCGCATCCAACGATACATCGTGCAGTGGAGCACTAGGTGCTAAATGCGCTCGCCGACGTGGATAGCACACAGCACCCGAGCGTCAAGCTCAACACGATTACGGTATTGGGCTCGGGTACCGTCCACGTGTTTGCAGTTGCTCGAAATGGAGTGGTGAACGAAGTTAGACTCAGTCCTGCGCTGGGTACGACGTAGCCAAAATTGGACTTCCAAACGACGTAGTCTTCGTTCGTGTAGTGGTTACCAAGCCTGTCGCGCCATACTGTATAGTCAGCGAGATTGACGACGCCATCGCCATTGAAGTCGCCCACATCCCGCCGTGACGGCGGTTGTATCGCCTCGCCAAAGTTCTCCTTCCACATCTGGTAGTTGGCGTGACTGTAGCTTCCGCCGACATCGTCACGCCACGTCGTATAGTCGGCAAGGTTCACTTCAGCGTCGTAGTTGAAATCGCCCGGCAACCATTGTTGCCATTGCATGAGTGGATCGCCAACCACGGTGTTGACGTAGGAAAGCTGTCGGGTCGATGCCCAGGCGGCTTCGACGAAGGTCAAACCGGCTTCGCCTGGTTCTGCGTCTCCACCAGAAGAAGGCAGCATCAGTTGATAGAACAAGTCTTCATTGGTCACATTGTCTGGCCCATTCAGAGGTTCTGCCACATGCCCCAGCCCGGCAGTACCTCCAATTTCCAGCCAATCAGCAATCATTCCCTGCGCTACGTTGCTTTCCGGATGGAATGAGCGGGCGTTGAAACTCTCATGCGTCAAGAACACAGCGCCGTTAGCCAGTTGAAAGTTGAGTTCGCCCGGCTGAAACTCGTCGTCGACGAAGCGTCCCAGATAGTTGTTGCCGAGCCCGACGTTGCCACCATCGTTGGTGCCGTGGCTTACGTAACCCATCACCGGCTGTTCCGCGGTAACGACGGCATCATTCGTATCGTCGTAAATCAGCGGGTTACGGGTTTGATCGTTGTTTTCGTAGACTGCATCAAAAACGCTGACCATTCCTGGGCCAGGTCCGCCGCCACCCACACCGAAAGCGGTGTCGACCATCTGGTCAACGCTATCCCAAGCAGTGTCATCGGCAACAAACTGTCGGACAGAGGGCGAAATGTACGCCTTCTTGGCTTGCTCCAGTGCTGCGCAGACGGATTCAACACTGTATCCGTCAAGCCGAGAAGTCAACCGGATGTCGATATTGACGGGGTCGGAACCTTCGCGTCTGAATGGCGATGTAGAAAGGTAGTAAGGGTTGGACGCCAACTGGGTGTCCAATGTGGGGAACCCCGATAGAAAGGTCTGTTCGCCCATCTGGTCAACACTCGCAATCGAATCAACACGAGTTAGTTCACTTTCGAGGCTTGAGAACCTATTCCACGTGATTGCCGCACTTCTTGCTGGTTTGCTACCGGCATCGATCCTAAGCGGCATTCCTTTGGTCGTAACGATTACGTCGATCGATCGATTCGTTGCCTCTTCGATCAAACCGATGCCATCGAGTACTTGCGGACGGATTGTGTTCAGATAGTCTTCGGCCGATACGTCCTCGCCCAAGGAACCGCCCGTTATCGATTCAATACCCGAGATGCCAAGCATGTGAGCACCTGGACGTTCTTGTAAGTACTTTTCGGCGATTCGATATCCATCGCCATCTAGACCAGCATCGGCGTTATAGAGAACCAGTACGTTTTCGGGGCCGAGAGCCGCAACCGAACCTGACAGCAAGGTCCAAGCTAACCACGACAACAAGAGGAGACGATAGACTAGGGATGGTAGACGTGGGGAATCGTCCATCGTCGGTGGTCATTTTGCAATAGCTGTTCGAAGTTTCCTCTGCTTCTCCCATTCCACCTAAACGGCGTTCCCCGACGCCGCTGAACCCACGCCGAAGACTCAGCGGCGACGTCGTCGAAGGCCGCCAACCGCAACCGCACCGAGAATAGCAATCAGGATTGACTTTGGCTCTGGAACGATTGTATTTGGCTCAAGAACACTCGATGGACTACCCACGCGATCGATTTTCTCAGCCAGTAAGATCGACGAGTTGTCCAATTCTGGAATGTTCGGGCTGGAAAAGTACAGGATTGTCGTTTCGCCATTGGTGACGGAATTGAAGTCCCAGACCGCCGATGTCGCGATATCGGTTTCAACCGTCGGGTGGCTGATGCTGGGCCCTGAATAGAACGACGGAGAGATGGACGTCGGGGCGATGTTTATCGGCTCATCTCCATCCTTGCCAATCGACACCGAAGACAGGCTGGCGCCGGTGCCGTCTATGTTGTTCACTTGATAGGCGTATAGGAACTCACCGGGTTGGGTCGGATCGGTTGCGGGGATACCATTCTCGTCCAGAAAATCCTGAAAGTCTCCGTTGGAAGCACCATTCCGAAACACCGCCCAATCCAAAACCGCACTTCCGCCAAATACCCCAGCATAAGATTCGGAGCCCTGCCAAAGAGGCCCCAAGTCGGCCGGCAACGGCTCAGCGCCCGGTCCACTATACGCATGGGTGGTAACGTCGAGTTCGACGATTAGCGCAGCGTTCGCCGTAACGGCTGGTGCCACCATAAGCAACAGGAGCCACGAAAGACACATTTTTCGTGAAATTGAACCAACCTGAGGTGCAAACATCCGCGCGACTCCTTTATCTCAAGCAGCAACCAATGACGCTCCTAGACAGAGCAGCAAATCCCAGTTTCCAAACTCAAACAGTTTCCAATGTGACTCTTCGGCGGAGCGATGTTCTATGTCTACCGACATCGTCGTACGAGCATCCCTACACCAAGGGCGCCAAGGCTAATAAGCACCACACTCGAAGGCTCGGGAATCATGTTGCTCCCCGGAACCGGCACCGGGTTGGCAAGTGCAACACTCCCACCATTCACCGTAACCGAAGTACCACTCAAGTCAGGCAGACGATCGGTGCTATACACCAATCCTTGACTCGACTCGTTTTGAAGTATTTTCCCGGGATTAAACGACCACTGCGGATTCCCTGTGCCGCCATCGATGCCGAAGCTCGACGGAAAAATGAAACCGATCCCGATGTCGGCTACCCCGACGTCCGAGAAAGGATTTACGATGCCAATGGTCTCTAACGATATTGCGTCAGAACCGGTGTTATCGACTTGGTAGGCGTAGACCAACGGTCCGGCACCAGCGTAGCCATTCCCGGGGAAGGCGCTATTGAAATCAGCCGTCGTGAAAACGGCATACTCAATGTCTCCGGTTAGATTTGGGTTTCCCGCCGAGCTGAAGGGAACCCTTCCTTGAACGATAGCGTTCGGGGCCGTATCAAGTGGCCCGCCGAGGGTTGAAGAGGCGCAAAGCGAAGCCGCCGCGATGGCGATGAATTGGTATCTTAAGGTCAACATCACTAGCTACTTCCCAGATGTAGATTCAAAAAGGCCAAGCTGTAGGCGTACTTGCGTGAAACACCACCCGTGTGAGGGAGAAACCCGCATGCTTGGCGGTAGTGTAAGCTCATCGATGATTACCGTCAAGCATTTGATTGTTAAATCTTCGCTAAGCGGTCCGTGCGGCCGATTTGCAGAAAAAGACTCGAATTCTTGGTTGTTTTGCAATGTGGATTATAGCATTCGTGTCACCGAATGGCCTTGGCGGTCGCGACCGTGTCGTTGATAAGGTAGGTCCCGTAGGCCCAGTCCAACCAAGGAGTATTGTCTACAAATCCGTGCTGGTAGCCTCGCCTGCGGGCGATTTGGCCGCCGAAGCCTCTGTGGTTCTGCGTGCCCGTCGCAATCTGCTAACGCAGGAAGCTTGGCGCCCCGACGAGTTCTTCGCCATGGCTTGGAGGACTTCTTGATGCACGCTTGGCGGTGCATTTTCGACTATCGACCCGGTGGGCACGTGCTGCGCAAAGAACCGGTGGTGCGATCAACCTGCCATCATCCGACCTTCCGGCGTCTGCAGGTCGAACAGTGAGAATAGTTCTTCGCGCGACAAGCTCAGATTGCGTGGCGAGCGGCCCGTGTTGAACACCGAGTCGAACAACTCCCGCTTCTCGGCAAGGATTTGGTCAATTCGTTGTTCGATGGTTCCGGCGGCCAATAGGCGCGTCACGGTTACCGGTCCGGAACAACCTATACGGTGGGCTCGGTTGATTGCCTGGTCTTCGACCGCGGGATTCCACCAGCGATCGAACAGGAAGACGTAACTCGCGAATTGCAGATTTAGACCCACACTGCCCGCGCCGTAACTCATCAGAATGACGCTGCACTTTGGGTCGTCACGAAACTGCGTGAGTACGCCGTCGCGGCGACCGTGAGGTATCTTGCCGTGGTATTCGACAGGGTGGAACGGGGCCAATGACTCGGCCAGCTTCTTAATCGTGTCGACCCATTGGCTAAAGACGATTGCCTTGCGCCCGCTGGCGGCGCATTCCTCCAGTTCCGCTAGGAGGTGATCGCGTTTGGAACTCTTTCCGGTCACCGGGTCGAAGTTGCAGATTTGCTTCAACCTTAGCACGAGTTGGAATACGTGTTGGAGCGTGATCGAGGTGCCTAATTCGCCCAGTTGCACAACCCCGTCGGTTTCTGCCCGTTCGTAGGTTTGCCATTGTTCGGGCGTCAGGTCGATCTGCGCGTCGCGAGTCATTTTCGGCGGCATGTCCTGCATCACCGCATCCTTGGTGCGTCGCAACACCACGTCGGCGACAGCCCGGCCGATCTCGCGCGGTTTCATACCTGGGCGCAAGCTGTCCGGCGCCACGAAGTCGAAGATTCCGACCAGATCGTCGGTGCTGTTTTCTATTGGGGTTCCGGTGAGCGCCCAACTGCGCTCTCGTGCGATCCGACGCACGACGCGATTCGTTGTCCCGCTTCGATTCTTGATGCGTTGCGACTCATCGAGCACGACCAAGTCGAAGCCGTGGTCCAGCGACTCCAGAACTTGTTCGTCGCGGACGAGTGTTTCGTAATTCACGAGCGACACCACGGCGCCTTGCCGCCATAGGAACTTTCGGCGTTCGACCGGCCCCGTGATGGCGGTGACCGGAATCTCCGGCGCCCAGAGCGTGAACTCGCGCTGCCAGTTCGTAACGAGTGGTTTGGGGCACACCAACAGCACACGCCGAACTTGCTGGCTGCGAATCAGTAGCCGGGCAGTCGTTACCGCCTGCATGGTCTTGCCGAGCCCCATCTCGTCGGCTAGCACCGCGTGGTGACGTGGAAAAAGGAAAGCGATTCCATCGAGCTGATAATCGAACGGTTCGAAGGGCAACTCGACCAACTCGTCAGCCAACAGTGTTTCGAGCGGAGGTTGCAAGACGTAGTTCAAGCGATCTTGCAAACGGACGACGTCGCGCGGCGCGCGGATTCGTGTTCGCTTGTCGCTTCGCGCCTTCGGCGACGCGTCGTTCTGGGGCTTAGGCTTTGCGGTCGATTCGTGTTGGGCATCGAATCGAAACGACGTGACCACAATCTTCGCAGCCTCCAGTGGTAACGAAACCACATCGGCTTGCGGCGACACGGCGACGTGCTTCGACCGTACCCGCGCAAGTGAAGGTAGGCCGAACGACTTCCCGAAATGGGTGGTCGCCGGCAGGTCGGTGATCGAGACGACAACTGGGACCAGATTCCATTTGTCATGCAGCGTGGTCATGGTCGTCCTCGTCGTTCGCCAGCGGGTTGTCTTCCTGCCCGCCTAGCAGCCCGGCCTCGCGAATGGCTTCGGCGATTCGTTCGAACGGCTCGGCCAAGTCGACGTATCGTTGCAGGTCGACCAACAGAGCTTCGGTTGCGGCGCGTTGGCCCGGATCGAGACGATCCAAGCAAGCAGGCACTGTCGGCCGCCGGTCGCCTTGCTCATCACTCGCCGCCGGTTCTGGCGATCGAGGGTCGACCAGTACCACGGGTACCGACGTGTCGTCGGCAATGGGCCAACTGGGCAACTGGTTGACGGCTAACAACGAAATTCGCTGGGTGGCCTTTGCCAACAGCGCCGCACCAATTCGCTCGCAGTGGATGTGCGGACGCAGCGTCGGGCCGAACAAGATCTCCTCGGCCCGGCTGGCCGCGACTGCTGCGGTGCAGTGGAACTCGAGTGGCCGCCCGCGTCGGTTCAACAGCAATAGCCCACCAAGCATCGCGCCGGTCGCGTCGTCCATGACGGTCAGAAACCCAAATACCGGGTCGAACTGTGCGTTCCCATCATTCATAACAGGTCGTCGAGGCGGTGGTGCAATGCGTTGCTAGCAGTCGGGCGATTGACGCGCCGGTTCCTCAAGAGTCCATCGGGGCCGCGACCGGACGTACTTGAACCCGGCAGAATCATTACAGCCGTGTTGCCCATGCAAGTCGCTGCGGTGGCCCGAGTTGGGTCCAACCATTCTGGCAGTTTCCCGCCGACACATTCTGGAACATTTCGGCTGCTTCCGTTAAACTGGAAGACTAATAGCGGCGATGGCACCCGCCGTTTGCTAGCTATACGCTAGATTTCGGTCGCCCGGCGATCCTTGCAAGTATTGGCAGCATTCGTCGATCGCCGCATACCATCCAACCGCCGTCGCCGTTCATTTTCTTAAGGACCAAGTCACGTATGAGTTCTCGCGAACCGTCAATAGCCTCGATGTTTTCTCAAGTGGACGTGACCTCCAGCAGTCAGTCTCGCCCAGTAATGACGCAGAGCGAGGAGCAAGTGGAGTTGCTGCGTGAAGTCTTGGCAGCTCAAGACCGCACGAACGAGTTACTAGAGGAGTTGTTGGGCGCGATGGCGGCGAATCAAAAACAACGCAGTCAGGAACTCGCTCAGTGGAAGAAGTCGAATCCCGACTTGGCCGACGACTGTCGCGAGGCCGCCGAGGTACTGAGCAAGGTACAGGTGGAGTACCTCGACCGGATGACCGAAGAGATCACCGACACTCACGACGACCTCGTCGACGGCGAGTTCATGCTCAACGAGTTCATCGATCGCTACGGTCCGCGGCTCGCGCACCTCAACGGTGTACTTCAGGTACTTGCCCAACTCGGCACATCTCCCACCGCCGAGACGACCGAAGCGCAGTCTTAGCGCTGTTGAGTACGAATCGACGTCAGACTTCATTTAGTAGCCCTGTCCACGTCGGGTCGGTCCCGCTTGCGTGTTCCGGCATGGTAGTCGGCAACTTGCCGTTGGCGACTCTGTCCGCTATCGTGCAAAGTCGGAGATTCATGGTGCATCCTTCGCACTACTTGCCTTCCGCCCAGATGGGCTCGCGCGGCCCAGTAAGTCGCCCGCCCCATCCCATCGCTTTCACCGCCACAACGTGGCAGGTATTAACATGGCTTCCGACTCTTTCGATCAGGCAGTCGCCAAAGCACAGGACGAACTCGACGCACATACTGTGGAGATCGTCCATTGGCATTTCAGCGAAGACACCGGGTGTCCGTTTTGGCTCGAGAAGAAGCGCGAGCTGTCGTTCAATCCCTTAGCCGACGTCAAGTGCTTTGAGGATCTCAACAAGTTCCCCGACTTCGAGGATGAGTGGCTACGTGGCGGACCGGTGAGACGTTGGGTTCCGCAAGGACTGGCCGATCATCCTGTGTACGTATTTGAGACCGGCGGTACGACGGGCATTCCCAAGAGTCGCATCGCGATCGACGACTTTCGCACCGATTACTCGCTATTCAGTGACACGCTACCCGATGAGTATTTTCCTCCTGGTAGCAACTGGCTGATGCTCGGCCCCAGTGGGCCACGTCGCCTGCGACTGGCCGTCGAACACTTGGCCCAGCATCGCGGCGGCATCTGCTTCTGCATCGATCTTGATCCTCGATGGGTCATTAAGCTCATCAAGAAGGGCTGGATGGACCACCTCGAAGCCTACAAGCAGCACTGCATCGACCAGGCGATCACGATCCTCAACGCAGGGCACGATGTGAAGTGTATGTTTGGCACGCCGAAGCTTATCGAGTCGCTCTGCCTGGAACTCGAAGAACGTGGCAGCAGTCTGGCGGAAACCGGCATCACGGGCATCTTCTCGGGAGGAACTGAGTTTACCCCTCAGTGGACGAAGTTCTGCGTTGAGGAGTTGTTTGGCGGACCACCTGAGAAAAGCGGCGTCTACATGACACCGACCTACGGCAATACGCTAATGGGCCTTGCCTGCAGCCAGCCTGTGACCGCTGAGAACAAGTACAAAATCACCTACCACTCCCCGCAGCCGCGGGCGGTGCTGCAGGTGGTCGACTTCGACGATACCGACCGCGTCGTGGGCTACGGCGAAACAGGCCGCTCGAAGCTCACCACGCTTACCCAGGAGTTCTTCGTGCCGGGCTTTTTGGAGCGTGACGAAGGTGAGCGTGAGAAGCCCCATCAGGATTACCCGTGGGATGGTATCAGCGGGGTGAGGCCGTTTAGTCGTTTAGAGGGCGGAACGACGGTCGGGGTCTATTAGGCAAGAACTAAGAGCGACGAGCATGATTCATTGTGCCTACCCACAAGCGAAGTGCCTTTGTGCGATTCTCGTCGCCGTTTCGCATGCTGAGGTAAGAGCGGATGAAAACGTCCTTCCCGTAGGTCACCCTGACGGGTGGGCGCTCGTTTGGCAAGACGAATTCGACGGCAACGCACTCGACCAAGACAAGTGGGCAGTTCGCCAAGCGTATAAGATGCGAGGCAACGCTGTCACCGATCCGGTTTGTGTGGCCATCGCTGACGGCCATCTGACGCTCACGACGATTTGGGATGATGAAGCGGAGGTTTATCGCTGCGGGATGATTGGTACGCAAGGTCGATTCGAACAGCGGTATGGCTACTTTGAGTGCCGCGTTCGATTTCAGCAGCATGGCGGTCACCACGGTGCATTTTGGATCCAGTCCGATTCCCTGACCGAGGTGCTGGACGACAATAGCCGCGCAGGTACCGAGATCGACGTAATTGAGCATTTCGGCCCGCAATCTCCGATGTCGATTAACCTGCATTGGAACGGCTATCGCGCGCATCATAAACATGTGGGCCACAAAGTTGCCAAGCCGACATCGCAGGAGGGCAGCGACGACTTCCATGTATACGGCTTACATTGGACGGAGAACGAGTACGTTTTCTTCATCGACGGCAAGGAGGAATGGCGAACGGATGAAGCCGTCTCAGGCATTAAGCAGTTCTTGATACTGAGCTTGCTGAGTTCTGGATGGGAACGTGAGCGGCTCGAAAAAAGTCGCAACGCCGGCGGTCTGCCTGATTCGATGTTTGTGGATTACGTTCGTGTGTTCCGGAGAGTTGGGATCGAGTAACATTCCTTTTTTGTAGCAGCTTGGCTTTGTGGAAGTATCGGATAGAGCGCGAAGCATTTACTTATCGTCCGTGCCCAATTAGCCCACTTGCTTGTAACTGAGATTTCCTAACCCCTGCCAACAATGTTCGAACTACCTGCTATACGATGGGGCGAGCCTTACGAATCGCTAGAGGTCGATGAGGTCAAGCACTTCTATACCGGCGAGCCAGTTGCCCGAGTGCATACCGTTGGCGCCGGCATTGTACAACGTGATGCGAAGAAGGCACGCCACGCGCGACGCGCACTACAGGAGATGTCGCCTTCGGAATTGATTGGCAAGTGCAAGAAAGCTGGCGAGCTGTTCGAGAACGGGACGCTCCAGGTTGGCAACGGTGAGCAGTCACCAGAGGACTTCATCGAGCAGCAGTCGGCGACGACCGGAATGCCGATTTCAATGTGTCGGGCGAACGTCACGAAGAACGCTTTCGTGCTGAAGAACATCGACCAAATCCTCGATGCCCTCACGCGCGGGCTCGATCTCAATATCCTCGCCCGAGGCTACGGAGAGGAGGGCAGGGGAGTGACGGTCAGCTACCAGGCGCAGTGCGACGCGCTGGGTGCGGTGCTGCCGAGCAACTCACCCGGCGTGCATACGTTGTGGCTGCCGGTGATTGCGTTGCAGATGGGCCTCGTGCTCAAGCCGGGCTCGTCGGAACCTTGGACGCCTTACCGGGTTTACTCGGCTATGGTCGAAGCCGGCATTCCGCCCGAAACGTTTTGTTTGTATCCCGGCGCGGGTTCGGAGATTGGCGGCGCAATTCTCGCCAGTTGCCGCCGCAGTATGATTTTTGGTGGCCCGCAAACCATCGAGCAGTACGCCGGCAATCCCAAGGTGCAGGTCCACGGCCCGGGCTACGCGAAGGTAATCTTAGGCGACGATTGCGTCGACGATTGGGAGCAGTACGTCGACTTGATGGCCGACAGTGTCTATCGCAACGGCGGACGTAGCTGTATCAACGCTTCGAGCATCTATGCGTCGCGACACACGAAGGAGATTGCAGAAGCGGTGGCCGCGAAGCTTGGCCCCATCGAGGTGCTTCCGCCAGAGGATCCCGATTCGGGCTTGGCAGCGTTCACGATCGAAGGTGCAGCGAACTCCATTTGGGGTGCGATTGAGAACGACGTCAAAGACGCCGGCACCACACACATGACCGAGCAGTACGGCGAGCGACTCGTCGAACGTCCGCCAGTGGCCTACATTCGCCCTGTGGTACTGCATTGCGCTAGCCCCGAGGCACCGGCCGCCAACAAGGAATACATGTTCCCCTGCGTGAGTGTGGTCGAGTGCCCTCAGGCTAAGATGCTTGAATCGATCGGCTACACTCTGGTTGGCACCGCGATTACGAACGACGATTCCTTCCGCCGAGACCTAATTACCACCACAGAGATCGACCGCTTGAACCTCGGCCCCATCCCCACCCCCCAACTCGATTGGCTGCAACCGCACGAAGGAAACTTGATTGAGTTTCTGTACAAGAACCGAGCTTTACAACTTGGGTAAGGAATAGCCGCAGATGAGCGCGGATCGACGCAGATGTCTTGTGGTGGACCAAGTAACCGAAGCTGTAATTGGAGCAGCGTATGAGGTTGCGAATGCACTTGGCATCGGATTTCTCGAGAAAGTGTACGAGAAAGCCCTTGTTCACGAGATTCGCAAGAGAGGCCTACGGGCAGAGCAGCAAGTGCCGATCGACGTATTCTATGACGGCGTACGCGTTGGGCAATTCTTCGCTGATCTTGTTGCGGAAGATTTGGTCATTGTTGAGCTGAAGTACGCGAAGGCACTAGACGGCGCACATACTGCCCAGTGCCTGGACTATCTCAAGGCAACGGGTAGAACTTTAGCGCTACTGATCAACTTCGGCGCCAGTCGGGTCCAGGTCAGGCGAATTGTATTGCATCACAAATAGACATCTGCGTGTATCGGCCAGAATCTGCGGCTAAGTCCAATGGCCTTTGACTTCCATTGTCCAACGCGAATTGTTTACGGCCCGGGGCGGGTGGATGAACTCGGTGCGCTTACGGCGTCGCTCGGTGCTGAGCGGGTGTTGGTGGTGTCTGATCCTGGCATCGAGGAAGTTGGGCATACGCAGCGGGGTGTCGAGTCGCTGCGTTCGGCTGGGTTGGAGACGCTCACGTTCGACGACGTTCAGGAGAACCCGACTACAGACAATGTTGACGCCGGACTGGCGGTGGCGACGGACTTCTCGCCCGAAGCAATTGTCGCGATCGGCGGTGGGAGCAGCATGGACTGCGCGAAGGGGATCAACTTCGTGTATTCGTGCGGCGGAACGATGCAGGACTACTGGGGCGTCGGTAAAGCTACGGCCGACATGCTACCGATGGTTGCCGTGCCAACGACTGCCGGAACCGGCAGCGAGGCCCAATCGTTCGCACTGATTTCCGATGCCGAGACTCATATCAAGATGGCTTGCGGCGATAAGCGGGCCGCCTTCAAAATCGCCCTGCTGGACCCCGTGCTGACACTCACGCAGCCAGAACGGGTGACGGCGCTGACCGGCATCGATGCGATTGCGCACACGGTCGAAACATTCGTGACCAAGAAGCGGAATGCCATGTCGTTGGCTTACAGTCGCGAAGCATGGGCTCTGCTCGCTCCAGCTTTCCCGATTGTGCTGACCGAGCCCGATAACTTGGCGGCTCGGAGCGACATGCAACTTGGCGCCATGTTCGCGGGACTAGCGATCGAAAACTCGATGCTCGGCTCGGCGCATGCGTCGGCCAACCCGCTGACTGCGGAGTTCAAGGTGGTGCATGGCGAGGCCGTTGGGCTCATGTTGCCTCATGTCGTGCGGCACAATAGCCAAAATGTTGGGCAGTGGTATGTCGAACTTTCGGCACAAGACCCGGAAGAACTGGCCGGACTGCTGTCGAGTCTTCGCCACCAAGCCGGGTTGGCTGGTACATTAAGTGAATGCGGGGTCGTGCGCGACCGGTTGCCGCATCTCGCCGCCGCTGCCACACAGCAGTGGACCGGCACCTTCAACCCGGTGGAGATGAGCCAGGATGACTATTTGCGTTTGTACGAAGCGGCCTGGTAGGGATGTGCGGCAATTAGCATGTGGCCGTTGGTTGCTTGTAGCTGCCGTGCTGCTGGCTTCTGCTGCTCGGGCGGAGGATTGGTTGTTTGCCCGCGGGAACCTTGAGTCGACGGGCATAGCGCCTAGCGCGATCGCGTCTTCGCCGCAAGAACTCTGGCGTTACGAGGTGGAAGAGGGATCGTTTGAAGCAACGGCCGTCGTAAACGCCGGGGTTATCTACATTGGCGACGTCGATGGGACGTTTCACGCGATCGACCTTGCAACGGGCGATGCCGTTTGGACAAAAACGTTCGACGACACGGGTTTTCTGTCGGCCGCGGCCATTGATGGCGATCGGCTCTTTGTAGGCGACTACAACGGCGTCTTGCGCTGCCTGACGCTCGCGGATGGTGAGGAAGTTTGGCACGCGGAACTCAAGGCCGAGGTAATGGCTGGGCCTTTGGTCAGCAGCGATACGGTGCTCGTAACCACCGAAGCCGGCACGTTCACGCTGCACGATCGAGACTCGGGTGAGCAGACCGGCGAGTTTGTGATCGACGCACCGCTGAGGTGTTCGCCCACGATTGTTGGTGGTCGCGCGATGCTTGCTGGTTGCGATGGCAAGCTGCACGCCATTGATATCAAGGCGGCGAAGGAGGTCGACGCGGTGGAGATCGATGGACCGACTGGTAGCACGCCGGCGGCGCGTGGCTCTATGATTTACTTCGGTACCGAACAAGGAACGTTCTACGCCATCGACACAGCCAAGAGCCCTCCCGAGATTGTTTGGACCTTCGCCGACCCGCGACGCCGCCAAGGCATACGCACGGCGGCATCCGTTACTGATGCGCTGGCCGTGTTTGGCAGCCAGGGCAAAGCTGTTTACGCGGTCGACTTAACCACCGGCGAACCCAATTGGACCTTTCCTACCCGCACGCGCGTCGAAAGTTCGCCGCTTGTTAGCGGCAAACACGTCATAGCTGCCACCCAGCGGGGTCGCCTCCACCTGATCGACCTCGAAAGCGGCGAAGCCGTCTGGGACTACGAAGCCGGCGGTAACTTCGTCGCCTCGCCGGTGGTGGTGGATGAGAAACTAATCATCGGCAACACCGACGGGACGTTGTATTGTTTCGGACCGATGCAGGACGAGTAATGGACCAGGAGCTCATGGGACTTACTACGCTAACTGTCAATGAGTATTAGCGAACATTGGCGTTCTCCACAACTTCATGGTTCATCGTTTATAGTTGTACTATGGCAGAAACCACCAAAACAGAAGTTGGCTCCTACTTCATTAGCAACTATCCTCCGTTCTCGCAGTGGTCGCGGGATAATGTGGGCGACGCTTTGGTTGCGCTGAATTCTTCGCCCGCCGATGTGCCGTTGGGGCTCTATCTGCACATTCCGTTTTGTCGCAAGCGGTGCAAGTTCTGTTACTTCAAAGTGTTCACCGACAAGAACGCTGGCGAAGTCGAAGAGTACTTGGCGGCGCTATCGCGCGAGATCGAACTCGTCAGCAAACTCCCCGCGATGGGCGAGCGGCCGTTTCGGTTCGTCTACTTTGGCGGTGGTACGCCGTCGTTTCTTTCCAGCCGGCAGCTCAATCGGCTGGTCGACCGGCTGAGGGCCAACATCGATTGGAGTCTGGCCGAAGAGGTGACCTTCGAGTGCGAACCAGGCACGCTCTCCGAAGCAAAGATCGAGACCTTAAAGGAGATCGGCATTACGCGGCTGAGTTTGGGCGTCGAGCACTTTGACGACGAGATCCTCGAAGCCAACGGCCGCGCGCACCAATCGCCCGAGATCTACAAGTCGTGGCCGTGGATCACCGCGGCAGGGTTCGACAGCGTGAATATCGACCTCATCAGTGGCATGGTGGGCGACACCACCGAGAAGTGGCAAGACGCCGTGCGCAAAGCGATCGACATGGATCCCGACAGCGTGACCATCTACCAGATGGAGTTGCCATTCAACACGGTGTACTCGAAGGACATTCTGGGCGGCGAGATCGAGTCGCCGGTCGCCGACTGGCAGACGAAGCGCGAATGGCTCGACTGGGCGTACGACAAGTTGATCGAAGCGGGCTACGTGACTTCAAGCGCCTATACCATGGTGAAGCCGGGCGTCGAATTCAGCTATCGCGACAACTTGTGGCAAGGGAGCGACCTCTTGGCGACCGGCATCGCCAGCTTCGGCCATATCTCGGGAGTGCACTACCAGAACGAACCGGAGTGGGAGAAGTACGTCGACCGTTTGGATGCGGAGGGCGACAGCGGCGAGTTACCTATCGGCCGAGCACTGAAGATCACGCCGCATCAGGCGCTAGTACGCGAGAAAATCTTGCAGCTCAAGAAGGGTTGGCTCGACCGGAAGTACTTCCAAGAGAAGTACGGCATCGACATCGTCGAGCACTGGGCGGGCGCGTGGAGGGAATACGTGGAGGCAGGCGACGCGAACATTTATGAAGATCGCATCGAACTGACCCGAGCTGGTTTACTAAAAGTCGATGGACTGTTGCCGGCGTTCTTCGAGCCGGAGCATCAAGGGGTGAGGTATACGTGAGCCTTTCCGGAACGCTACTGGCGAATAGCTATTGTTGGTTGGCAATGCCTTCAACTAGCGCGTCCAGTTCCGCGCGAACCGCAAGTGTTGGCACCTCCGAGTGCGCCAGATTCTTCAGTCTTCTAAGCGTGTGCTCATTCTTTAGTTCGCCTGTCTCCCACAGGTAGATGCCTGACTCCAGTAGCTCAACCAACTTTCGCACGTCGTTTGGGGGTTCCGCAATTCCCGCGGAGAAGATCTCGCGGTGGTGCTTTGTTTGACGAATGTTCTTTCGACAATCAGTGCAGTAAACGCAGTCCACGTCGATATACAGCTTGAGCACCTCGTACCAGAACTGCTGCTCACGTGCGAAGAAGATAAATGGCCGCATACACACCCGGCACGTTTTCTGAATATCGACGTAAACGTTACGTGGGAATGTTGTGAAGTTCTGATGCGATGTATCCGCCCGAATAGCGGTTTCCGGATAGACCTTCTCAACCCGATATCGCCAGAAACTACTGCGAACGCTACCAAGATCCATCGGCGTGCTGGACGTAAGTGGTGCCGCACCATATCTTGGATGCGAGACGTTATTCTCCGGAGGCTGAGCGCGCTGTTGCCTCTTCTTCTTAGGCATCGGCAATGTCCTCTCACACTCGCCACGATTGCTCACTCTCCGAATGCCCCACCACAATGACCGGGCGCTCTTCGCCGGATTCCATCTTGAACGTAAACGGAATCACTTCGCTGGCGAGCAAATCGGAGTGCTCGACAGTCGATTTGCCGACGGAATTGAGCTTATCGTCAGTCAGTCGGAGTAGTTCGAGCTGCCAGGTATCGCGGTCGACAATCAGAAGTTCACGGACGCCGACCTTGGCGTAGAAGTCGAGTTTCTCACGCGTCCGATCCTTCCTACTCACAACCTCCACGGCAAAGTCGGGGCCGCCCTCCCAAAAGGATCCGTGACAAGTGGCGGCTGTATCGTTGAGAAAAACAACAACATCCGGGGCTCGAAAGTTGAAGCTCCAATCCAGTTCTCGGTCCGAGACGTTAACGCCGGGACGCACTCTTGCGACCCCTGGCAACCCCAGCAAGAATCCGAATACGGAATCAAAACCACTCACGATAGCCTGATGTTCGTCGTCGGCGAGTGGTGGCATGACATAAACCCCTTCCCACACTTCGTCGTGCTGATCGATGCCGCGTTCTTGGCGCTGGCGAATGATCTCCTCCGACACCTTGTCATCGAGGACGAGCGCGGCGCTATATCCTGAGGCGGGAATGGTGAATGGCGCAGAACTAGCGGACATTACAGACTCCGGTGAACAGATCTATCCGACGCCGTTAGTATACCACAATCGGCCAGCCTCAGACCCGCGCCTCTTCGCTCTCATAAGCCCGTACCTTCGTGCCGCTGGCGTCGTTCACCACGGCGATGTCGTACAAGTGCTGGCCGGCCGGCGTGGGATAATCGCCGGTGATGCATGCCTGGCAGAGGTCGCTTTGAGGGCGGTCGATCGCGCGGGCGATAGATTCGACCGGAAGGTAACGGAGTGAGTCGGCGCCGAGGTCTTTGGCCATGGCGGCGTACACTTTCTCCATGTCGACACCCTCCTGCACAAACTCGGGGGCGAACAACTCGCTGATGGTCGACATGTCGATGCCGTAGAAGCAGGGGGCGACGATCGGAGGACATGCCACGCGAACGTGAATCTCGCGGGCGCGGCCGACCTCACGAATTTTATCGACTAACACACGCATGGTAGTGGAGCGAACGATCGAGTCTTCAACCAGCAGTATGCGTTTTCCTTCGAGCACATCGCGCAACGGGGTGTACTTGGCTGCGGCCTTGTCCTTACGTCCGGCACCACCTTCGATGAACGTTCGCCCGGTATAACGATTGCGGATGAGTCCCTCGACACTTGGTACGCCAAGTTGGTAGGCCATGGCATCCGCGGCCCCTTTGCTCGTGTCGGGTACGGGCACCACGATCGTGTCGGCGTCGATTTTCAGGGTTTCCAGTCGGGCGAGTTCTTCTCCCAGCGATTTGCGAGAGAGATAAACGCTGCGTCCGTCGATGTCGCTGGCCACGTTGGCGAAGTAGATCCACTCGAAGAAGCAGTGGGCGCGGCGCGGGCTGTCGATGAATCGCTCGACTTGAATCTGGTTGTCGACGATCGTGATGACCTCGCCGGGCTCGAGAGAGCGTATGCTGTCCTGTTCGAAGCCGAGATTCAGTAGGGCTACGCTTTCGCTGGCTGCGGCGAAGAGCGGCCCTTCGATGGCGTAGCTCACCGGCTTGATGCCCAGTGGGTCGCGGGCCACCAGCATTTCGCCCAGGGCGTTCACTAAAGCGATGCTGTACGCTCCATCGAATTTGCTGGCAACGCTACGCATGATTTCCACCAGCGAAGGCCGCAAGTCGCCCGACATCTCGCGGCTGATCTCATGCATCATGATTTCGGTGTCGGTGGTGCGGGCCAAGTGGTGGTCGTCGTCGGCCAGCAGTGCTTGGCGGAGATGGGCGTAGTTGGCAAGCTGGCCGTTGAAGCCAAAGCTGAACCATTTGCGTTTCTGCAAATGATGCCGCTCGAATGGCTGCGCGTAGCTGCGATCTTCCTCGCCGCAGGTGGCGTAGCGAACGTGGCCGATGGCGGCTCGGCCTTCGTACTGTTGCATCAGCGCTTCGGCTTTGCCGCGGTGGCTAAGCCGAAACACTTCCGCTACACTTCCCAACTCGCGATGGGTGTCGATCAACTGCGACCGCGCTGGCGAGTAGCTGGTCATGCCGGCGGAAAGCTGACCACGGTTCTGAATGTCGAGTAGCATCCGCGGCATCAACCGCGAGATTGCTTCGGGGCCTTGCGACGGACAAAGAGGGCTCGGCTCGGCCGATGGAAGATGATAGATGGCGGCAATGCCGCATTCGTGGCGTAGGTCGCTCATCGAGGGCGTGGTTTCCGTACAGGTGTCGAAGCGACGCGAAAACCGGCCGCCACCCACCGGTCGACCTGTTGCTTTCGCTATACTCGATTGTACGAGCCGAGATGCACCGACTCAACCGAGCGGCATTGTCTGCGTGCGCTGCCGTCGCATTTCACGTCGTAAAATGACGTTCGTTCGCGGAGCGATCTGTTACGCTCATCCGCGGAGCGAATGGCGACGTTGGCGACTCTATCGATACGCGCGGCTGTGCACCAAGGCGAATAGATCTTGCTCGAGCCGCGCCAAATCGAGCTTCGCTTCCATCAGGATCAGGCTCGAGTTCTCGATGGTGACCATCAGCGGTCTGCCGTTGCGGAAGCGGTCGAACGGTGCCCATGCGTCGAGTTGGCGTTCGAGCGCGGCGATCTCCGCCTTGCGTACTCGGATTTGTTGTTCGAGCAACTGCACTTGGCGGTGATAGGTTGTTTGCAGGTAGTAGTAGGGGGCGGCGGGCGAGTTGAAACGCGGCTGGGCGTTCGTCGAAGCCGTAGGCAGAGTGCAGCACGCGCACACAATGGCCCAAAGGAGCAGGCGGGGCATGATGAGAGTCTCGAGGAGGTGGGGATAAGCGGCCTACCTTCTATGCTAGTTACTGGCTGCCCGGTCCTCAAATTGTGAACCTTTCCCCCGTAATTCGCGTCTCTCGGGCGTGACTTATTCGCAGGGGGTGAAGCTTGTTTCCCAGTCCGATCGAAACCGAGCGGTTGTTGTTGCGGCGGCCCATGCTGTCCGACGCGTCGGACATCTACAACAACTACGCGTCGAACCCGCGCGTGACGCGCTACCTGTGTTGGCCTACCCATCGGTCGGTGTCCGATTCCGAGCGATTCTTACGCCAACTCTCCGACGCAGTCGCGCGTGAAGAGCAGTTTTCATGGACGATCGTCGAGCGCGATTCGCGGTGGCTATGCGGTATGATCGGCGTGAGTATCAACTCCGCACGCGCGACCATCGGATACTGCCTGGCCGAAGAGGTTTGGGGCACAGGTTATGCTAGCGAAGCGACTGCGGCCATCGTGCCGTTATTGTGGCAACGACCGGAGATCAAGCGGCTGGAAGCGAATTGCCATTCAAAGCACTTGCGTTCGGCGCGGGTACTCGAGAAGGTGGGCCTGCGCTATATCGGCATCGATCGCGAGCACAGCGTTTTGCCCGCGCTTGGTCCCGCCCGGCAGGATATGCTGCGCTACGGTATCACGCGTCCGAAGGGTATGTTAGTCAAAGAGGACTAGAAGCTGCTCTAGCTGTGAGCCGAATGCGCCAGCATCGGTTGACCTGGCGTTGGGCCCAAATTCGCAGGCTAGCACCTGTGGCTCGCTCGACCTGTGTGGCGCTACTTCGAATACCCCAGCGACTTGACGACGCCGAGAACTTCTTCGTAGTTGATGAACCGGCGGCGGTGCCGTGCCTTGTACTCGTCAATGGCGCGCGCCAACTGGGCGGCATCGTCAGACAGCTCTGCATGACTGTTCGTGAACTGGCGTCGCTCGCGAACTGGCGCATTGCCTGTGGGGGCCGGGTTGCGGCGGTCGATAAACGGCGCTGCTTCCTCGGTACTGGGACCGGGAGCGGGGAGAGTGGTCGCGTTCACGGTTTCTTCCTCTGAGGACAGATTGGCAGCGGCAAGGGATCGCGGCGCAATCAACCCCGCCGCACTGAAACCTACGTCACCAGTCATCACTCGCCAAAAGCGATCGCCGAGGTTGTCTGTATTTGCCGCAACCCGGCTCGATCTTAACGATTGTGACGGCTCACCGGATTTGCGTGCGCGGCGCGGCCGGACGACTGCTGACTTCCACACCCATTTGCGCGGCCGCTTGGGCTTGCAGGGCGGGAAGGTCGGCCGACTGGCTGCCGCGTTCTACTGCCAGTGCCAGCCGCTCAAGGGCTTGTTGAGGACGGCCCAACGCCAGATAAGTACGGCCCTCGAGTTCCAGCAGGTCCGGCGGTTGCTCGCCGCCGGGTGAGGTGTCCTGCAAACGATGCAGCACAGCCAAGCATTGCTGATGCTGCCCGCGGACTTGGTATAACTGGGCGGTCTCCACCAGCAAGTCGGCGGAGTTAGGTGCCAGCAGCAGCGCTCGCTGCAAGTCGGCAAGCGCGCGTTGGGTATCTCCCTGGGCGGCGTACGCCCTTCCACGCAAGGTCCACGCGGCCGCCAGCGTGTTGTCGAGCCTCACCGCGCGGTCGGCCTGCTTGATGGCACGTGCAGACTCGCCAGCGTCGAGAAGCATCTCTCCAGCGCGCACCGCGGTGTTGGGATCCGATGCATCGATCTCGGCAGCGACCGCAATGTGCTCAAGCGCGTCGGACTCCGCGCCACGCCGCCAAAGTACTTCCGCCAGATGACGCCGCGCTTCGGGGTCTTCGGGCGATTTCTTGACGGACGACTCGAACAAGTGCTCTGCTTCAGACCATTGTTCCAACTCCATGGCGGCCACACCCTGGCGTGCCAGGCGCTGCCCGGTGGTTACCGATGGCGGCACCGGATGAAGATCTCGCCATGATACGCAGCCCGCGGCGGCGACACTCATCAGCACGACGAAGCATCGGGCAAGCGTCTTACCTAGGGTGGTGCACATGGACGGAAGAGCCAATCGGGTGGGAACCGGGCGTCGGATGGTAGCACGCGTGTGGTCCGCGAGCAACGGCGATCGGTGGCCGCGACGCCGATTCCCGGCTAAAATCACTATCGGGCGCACTCGCACCTTTCCACCCTACCGAGATCAGCCATGCCCGGACTGTACGAAAAACAGGGGCTCCGCTTCGCCTATCCCGACAATTGGACGATCGACGAGGACGACGAAGGTCAGGCCGACGCCGCCGTGACGGTCAACAGCCCGCAAACGGCGTTCTGGTCGGTGATGTACTACCGCGGCCATCGCGACGTCCACGAGCTGGCCAACTGCGTGGTCGATGCCCTGAAGAGCGAGTACCCGCAGATTGAGGTCGACGAGGCACCGGCTGCCATCGACGATGGCGATGCATGCGGCTACGACCTGAGCTTCTCCTACGTCGATCTCCTCAATACCGCTACGGTCCGCGCGTTTCAACACACCGGCGGAACTTACCTGATCCTCAGCCAGGCCGAAGATCACGAACTGCCCATCGTGGAGCCGGTGTTTGAAGCGATGACCGCCAGTCTGGTGCGAGATTTCTGAGCACCCGCCGGTTGTAGAATCTTCAAAGCGCCGGGGCCGCTTGCTGCTAGCAGATTTCGCTGCCTGGTGCGGCAAATATCGATCGCGAATCACCTTACGGCGGATCGAATGACATTTCTCGCCATTTTGGCACGCCGCGTGCATAGCACTCGTGCAAGCCTCCAGGTTCCACTTGGGCCGATCGGCATCCCGCTCCGATCGGCCCAGGCTGGCTCCCTCGAGGGGACAACGAGGAAACATTAGTTCGCGCTAAATGACGCCGTGTTCCACACGCAGCACTTGCCACCGGGGTATGGTGGCCATCGCCCGCCACGGGAAACTGTACTACGCGGCCGAATGAAGAACCCGGTTGGCACACTCGCAGGGCCAACCGGGTTCTTTATGTTTTGGGTTGTGGACCGCTACGCTCACTCAACTCTAACTGGCGTCGCAATCATCGACGCATGCCGCGTCCGGTCGTCTGTGACCTCGACTGTGGGCGACAGGTTCCAGCGGCGCACCATGCGGTCGACCAGCAGCAGGAGCGCCGGCAGCAGCACCAAGTTGGCGGCCAGCGCGATGGCCATTACCGCGCTGATGACGTAGCCGAAGTAGGCAATCGGCAAAAACCGCGACAGGCCCATTACGGCGAAGCCGGCCGCGATCACCAGACTGGTGAGCGTGCACGCCCGTCCGACCGACAGTTGCGTGGCAGCGATCGCTCGCCGCGCGGCGCAGCCTCGTTGGCGGTAGCGCCGGTATCGCCACAGGTAGTGGATGGTGTCGTCGACGGCAATGCCCAGGGCGATCGCCAGCATCATCGAGGTTACTGTGTTGAACGGCACGTGGAAAAGCGCCATCAGCCCCACGCACGACGCTCCGGCAAATAGCGGCGGAGCCATGCCAACCATTGCCAGCCGCCACGAGCGAAGCACCCACGCCATGGTGACGAACACACCCAGTACGCTGGCACCGAGCGAGATCGCCTGATCGCGCAGCAGTTCACGAGCAACATGGGCGTAGAAGTAGTACAGGCCCGTCACACGAACCCTGTAGTCGTCGCCCAATAACCCTTGCGCGCTGGCGGCGATTTCGTCGCCCAGCTTAATCTTCGCGCCAGCGGTTGGGCCATCGACCGCGAAGAAGGTCACCCGCAGTGCCCCGGTTCTTGGCCCGACGAATCCTTCCAGCGGGTCTTCGCCGAGCATCATCCCCATGGTTGTTTTCAAGAGTTGCATCCGTTGGTCGAGCCCGCTCTGCGACTCGGGCAGCTTCCAGCCACCGAAGGTCAGGAAGTCGACTACCGACACCGCACGAGTAATTGGTTCGCGGCCCTCGTACTCGCTCGACAAGCTTTCGATCGCCGCCATGGCGTGCGGCGTTAAAGGCGAACGGCCATCGGTACGGTCGATCAGAACCTCGATCGATTGCATCGGGGTTAGCTTGTCCTGGACGAATTCGTAGTTGGTGCGAATCTCGTCGTCGGGTCGGAAGTTGTCGAGAAACCGTAGGTTAAACTCGAGTTGCGACGTGAGCCCGGCGCCGATCAATGCGAACACGGCGAAGACGAACGCTACGGGAACCGTATAACGCACGGCAATCGTTAAGCTGCCCCGCAAGAGCCCCGCGATGCTCTGCGCGAGCAGAGGGCGAGTGGCGGAATGCGAAAGCGAGGCACACGCCCCGGCAAGACTCAGCACCAACCCGATGAAGAGCCCAAGCGCCATCAAGAGCGCAAACGACCGCACCGGCTGGAGGGCCGAGACGCCAACCGCAGCAAACCCAACAATGGTGGTCGCAACCACGCCCCAGCACGGCCGCAGCAGTCGTCGCACGGTTGCTACCGCGTCGCCGCGTGTTTCGTCGTGGCCGACAGCCAAATGCACACAGTTGGCGATGGTGAGCACCGCCGACAGCAGCACGAGCATTGGCAAGTTCAACGCAGTGTTGATCTCGAGCGCCATCGAAGCACCCAAGGTGAGGGCTACACTCGCGACGCCGACTAGCAGTGGATAGAGTGCCAGTGCGAATGTTCCGAGCGACAGCCCGAGTACCACCAGCGCCGCTACTGCTCCGAGCAGGCCAAACGTAATCAAATCGTCCCACACTAGGTGCGTCATTTCGTAACTCACCACGTAAGGGCCGGTAAGTACGACTTCGTGGCCCGCGAAGTCGTTGTTAGCGTCGGCGACTATCCGTTTGAGTTCCGCCACGGTTTCGGAACGTGGCGTGGGAACGGCCGAGTCGTCGCGCATTTGTAGAATCACGCTGGCGGCTTTGCCGTCGTCGCTCACCAGCAAGCCTTTGGCGACGGAGCTTCGGGCCAAGATACCGCGAAACAACGGTGGAGCTTGAGAGATACAAGCGGCGCTATCGACCGCTTCGAGCGCTTGGGCTTGTTCGACAATACGGCCGAGGCACTCGAGTGTCTTCGTCGACATCGCGGAGTCCGATTCTACCACGATAAGCGTCAACTCAACGCCGGCAAACTCCTCGACGTACCGCTCGAGCTCCGCGAACTCTTCAGTACTGCTTCCCGCCAGCACGCGCAGTGAATAGTCGTCCGAAAGACCGTCGACGTATAGCGAAACCACGCTGGCTATAACCAACGCGCCAGCGACCAGAAGTATTTCGCGATGCCAACGGGCGATCCATCCTGCGATGTCCAAGCGTACTCTCCCCGATCGTCAAACCAACGTTTGGCGGCAAGTCACCGCAATGTAGGCCGAACCCGTTGTACACGGCAACACGGCTACGAAGACAGGTACCCACGCTACGCGCAGTGGGTTTCGGCCCCGAGAATTGCCGAATCCTGTGGGTAGCTAAGAGCAAGTTGCAATGCTCTTTCTCCTGAGGGGAGAGGGTGGCCGAAGGCCGGGTGAGTTCGCCACGAAAAACCTAATGCTCTCATCCCAACCCTATCCTGTGAAGCGGGAAAGAGGGCAGTGATCAATCTAAACCGCCCATTTCTGCTCTTGCTTGCTGAGCCACAGCAATGCCGGCGACGCGATGAAGATCGAGCTGTAGGTACCCACGATGACGCCGATGACCAAGGCAAACGCGAATGCATGGATGCCATCGCCGCCGAAGAAGTACAAGATGACCACCACAATCAAGGTTGTGAGCGACGTGAGTAACGTTCGGCTCAATGTTTGATTGACGCTGGTGTTGATCATGTCGGCGGTTAGCGTGGGACTCTTACCGCGCACTTCACGAATTCGGTCGAACACCACAATTGTGTCGTTGAGCGAGTAACCGATGATGGTTAGGAACGCCGCGACGATTGGCAGGCTGATTTGGAACGTGTCGATCTGCAGCGCTACGGCAAGTGGCGTTGCGTATTGGACCACATAGGCGCTGAGCGCCAATACGCCCAGCGTGACCAGCACGTCGTGCACCAAAGCGACGACGGCCGCCAAGCCGTAGGAGATCTTCTGGAAGCGAATCCAAATGTAGCCAATGATGCCCACCAGGCTGACGAGGATGGCGTAAATCGCTTGCAGTTGCATGTCGCCAGCTACGCGGCCGCCAATCTTGTTGGCAAGCGGGAAGATTGGTTGGCCGTTGATGTTGCTCAGCAACGTATCGATTACTTGCCGGACTTCGCTTTCGTCCAGTCCGCTGACTTGAACATTCCAGTCGCGGAATCGCCGGCTGCTGCCATCCGTGTAGTTAGGATTTGTGACGATGGGGTTGATGCCGCTGCGACCCATGCCATCGAGCACGGCTCGCACTTCGCTCATCAGCGTATCGTGCGACACGCCCACCACGCTCTCGTCAGCGGTTTCATCGCCAAATTGCAAAGAGGTTTCGAAACCGGTGAATTGGTTTTCGCCTTCCTCGCCCTCGGCGAACGGCGTGATTTCATCGGCCGTGATGGTGTAGGTCTCAAGCTTATCGCCAAACGCCTCGGCGATGATCCCTTCGACGCGGTCGACGGCGTTGCTTACCGGTTCGCCAGTTTCCGGGTCGACTTCGTCGAGTACATTGCAGTCGACCTTATAGGTGGTGCCCGCAGTGCCGTCTTGGTTACGGGCGACGACTAGCAGGTTCTTATCCGCCAACTCGGTCTCGAGCAAGTTATCGCGGACGTCGCCGATCTCCATGGGCTCCTTTAGAACCATCGTTACCGACGTACCGCCAGTGAAATCGATGTTCAGCAAGTTGCTCTGGCGCGAGACAACGCCAAACATGCCAAGTCCGATGATCACCAGCGATAGGAAGGTGGCGACGGGCCACTTGCTCATAAAGTTGATGTTCGTTCGCGACAGCAACTGCATCATGCCGAGTTTGGTGATCCAGCCTTTCCGCTCGGCGATATCGAACAGAATTCGCGAACAGAAAATGGCCGTGTACATACTCATCAGGATGCCGAGCCACAGCGTGGTGGCGAATCCACGAATCTGGTCGGAGCCAATCACCCACAGCACGGTGGCCGTGATGAGCGTGGTGACGTTGGCGTCGACGATCGTGGTAGTGGCCCGGCCAAAACCGTTGCGAATGGCCATTCGCAACGTGGCGCCGCGTGAGAGTTCTTCTCGAATACGCTCGAAGATCAGCACGTTGGCGTCGACCGACATACCGACCGTTAGCACCAAACCGGCAATGCCTGGCAATGTGAACGCGGCGTTCAGCAGCACCATGGCGCCAATCACCAGCACCATGTTGCACACCAGCGCCAAGCAGGCGACAATGCCGGCAAAGCGGTAATAGAACAAAATGAACAGCAGCACGATTGCCATCGAGCCAAGCATCGCTCGTTTGCCTTGCTCGATGGTCACCATTCCGATCTCCGGACCGGTTTGGGCTTCGCTGACGGGTATTTTGTTGAGTTCCGCGGGCAAGCTGCCGGCGTCGAGGATTTCGGCAGTTCGATTTACCTCTTCCTCGGTCATACCCGCGCCACTGATTTGGCCCTGGCGGGAGATTCGCGACTTGATGATTGGCGCGGAGCGAAGGTTTTCGTCGAGGATGATGCCGAGGTAGTACGGCCCCGGGTTTGGCAGGTGTTCGCCGGTCAGCTTGCCAAACCGATTGGCTCCTTGGCTGTCGAAGGTAAAGCGGACCTCGTGACCATCCATGCCCACGCCAGCCGACGCGCTGGTGAGGTACTCGCCGGTGACGTTGTAGGGATCGATCTTTACCAGGATCTCCGGGGCGTGAACCCCCATCCGCTTTACGATGGCTGCGTCGCGGTCCGTGAAAGTTCCGGTGCCATCGAGCGGCCCAAATTCCTCGACGTCGTAGGGTACCCAGCGGGCTCGCGGCACGCCGCCGATGGTCACTAAGGTTTGGCCTGGCGGAAGCGACTCCGCCTTGTCAACCACATCCTCGAACTCGGTACGTGTTCGGTCGACCAGAATTCGGAACTCGAGTTGTCCCAACTCGGTGATGAGCTTCTTGATGTTGTCGAGCTCTGCCTGACCGGCGCGAGGGATGATGATTTCGACGCTCTTGCCGCGAGTGCGAATAGTGACTTCCTTGGTGCCGCTAGGATCGACGCGTTGTTTGAGAGCGCCGAGTAAGTCGTCCATGCGAAAGCTGCTGCGGCGGTTCTGGTCCTGTTCGGTATCGGGATCGGCGGGCTCGCCGTCGTCGTCCACTACGAGCTTTGGATCGGCCAAGTCGTAGATGAGCGTGACTCCGCCGCCCAGGTCGGGGCCAAGTTTGAACCCCCGGGTCTCGGGGTTGTCGTCCATCTCGCGCGAAACGGCAAACACAATGGCCAGCCCGCCAGCGGCGATGGTGCCGATCGCCAAGGCAATCTTCCAACCATGGTCGGGCATGCCAAGCGTCTTGCCGAGCGACGATCCGATAATGCTTGGCAGAATGAATAGGGCCAAGATAACGGCGGTCATGATCCATGCCGAGACGCTGGTGCTGGCTGGCGCTGGCGGTGCAGCGGCTCCTGCACCCGCCGCAGGTGCGGGCCCGGCGGGAATCGTGGCCGATCCGGTGACCGTTCCCTCGTCGGGGTCGGCTTCGATATCGATTTCGATGTTGGTTTCCACCTCGGCCGCATCGGCAGATTCGTCAGCAACAGACGCCTCATCGCTGGCTTTGGTCTCTTCACGATCGGGCTCGCTGGCGGTTGGTTCTTCGGTCGTTGGTTCGTCCGTGGCGGTTTCGTCCGCGGGCGTAGATGCGCCATCGGCTTCGGGAGCGTCGGCGTCGGTCGTGTCGGCAGCGGCGCTTGACTCATCGGCATTGGACGCTTGCGCCGCAGGCGTCGACGCACCATCTTCCTGAGCGACGGCATCACCCGTGCCCGTGCCAAAGCTGAGGATCAACCCGGCCAGTAGAATTGAAACGGCGGCCAGCAGCCGCAACTTAATCGTCTGGTTCATGTTTCCGACTAGTCTTTCGCTTTTTCCTTACCCGACTCGTCATCGTCGCCCAGTATCTGGGCAACGGCAGCCAGGCTCACCTTGATCTTAGCGCCGGTGCTGTCGTCGACACGCAGCGTCACTCGGCCCGCATCGCGTTGAACGTTGGTGACCACGCCATAGATGCCTCCGGACGTAATCACGCGGTCGGTTTCCTTTACTGCTTCAAGCTTCTTAAGCTGTTCTTGCTTCTTCTTCTCGGGCAGAAACAGGATGAAGTAGGCCAGCAGCGCGATGAACGCCATCGGTATCAGGTTGAACCAAAAACTGCCTTGCGCGTCGCCCTCCGGCGGGGCGCCTGCGTCGCCCTGAGCCAGTATCAGCAAGCAAGAACACCAATCCACGGGGGCCGCCTAGGTCGCAAAGGGCACCGAACGAGGTCGCACACAACAGAAACGGCCCGGCAGTCGCGGTAGCCGAGCCACCGGCCCAAGAGCCGAATTGAGTATCATAAGTCCTTACGCTACAACGCGAAAGGGGGAATGAGGGGCAATGACCAGTGGGGGAATGACCACTGACCAAGCCCATAGTCTCCGTGGTGCGGCATCGGTCAATTCGCGGCCGTGGTCGCTGCCCAACCGGCGAGCTTCTTTGATCGGAACTCAGTGTAGCGATCTTGCTGAATCGCCTCGCGCGCCTCGGTCATTAGGCGCTGATAGTAGGTCAGGTTGTGGATCGAGAGCAGCACCGGGCCGAGCATCTCGCCGGCGGTGAACAGGTGCCGCAGGTAGCCACGGCTGTGACGACAGGCAGGGCAGGGGCAGTGTTCCTCAAGTGGCCGAGGATCGATCTTGTGACACTCGTTGCGCAACCGCAGTGGTCCAGAGTCGGTGTACGCCAGGGCGTTGCGACCGTTGCGCGTGGGCATCACGCAGTCGAACATATCGACGCCGCGATACACGGACTCGACGAGGTCTTCGGGACGACCCACGCCCATCAAATAGCGCGGCCTGCCGGTTGGCAGACGAGGAACCGTGTGGTCGAGGCACTCGTACATCTCGTCGGGCTGTTCGCCCACGCTTAGACCGCCAATCGCGTAGCCGGCGAAGTCGAGCTCTACCAACCGCTCGGCCGATTCGCGACGGAGTTCGGCATCCAAGCCTCCTTGGACGATGGCGAAGATCGATTGATCACCGCGCTTTGCTGCCTGCTGGCAACGCTCGGCCCAACGCACGCTACGGAGCATGGCATCAGCCACCACGTCGCGCTCGGCTGGTAGTGCGATTACATGGTCGAGCTGCATGGCAATGTCGCTGCCAAGTTGCTCCTGGATGGCGATCGATTCCTCGGGTGTCAGGCTAAGCCGTGCTCCATCGATGTGCGACTGGAAGCTGGCGCCTTGTTCGGTGATCCTCACTCGCTCGGCGAGACTGAAGATTTGAAAGCCGCCGCTATCGGTCAGGATCGGCCCCTGCCAACCACTGAAATCGTGCAACCCGCCGAGCTTGGCGACCACGTCGTCGCCAGGCCGCAACGCCAGATGGTACGTGTTGCCGAGGATGATGCTGGCACCGGTATCCGCCACCTGCTCGATGGTCAAACCTTTGACGGTGCCCACGGTGCCAACCGGCATAAAGGTCGGCAGCGGTACCTCACCGTGCGGCGTCGAAAGCGTACCGACGCGGGCAGCACAACCGGCGTCGGTGTGCTCCAACGTATAGGTCACCGCGGGGACATTCGAAGACCGTGTAGAAAGGGGGATATCAGCGTTCAAGATTTCCCCTTTCGGATTTCCCAATTCCCCTTTCGCCACTCAGTCGCCACGCAGCTTCAGATTTGCGGCGGTCAGCTTCTCACGCACCTCGTTCAAGCTGGTAACGCCGAAGTTCTTGCATTCCAAGAGATCGTCGCCGGTGCGACGGACCAACTCGCCGATCGTCGTGAGGCCAAGGCGAACCATGCACTTGCGGGCTCGCACCGAGAGGTTGAGATCGGAGATGGGCCGATCCAGTAGCGCCCGCTCGTCGTCCGAGAGGGTCTCGGGATCGTAGACCGGCTCCTCTTCGCGGCGTTGATGGGCGAATTGGCCGAGTTCCAAGCCCTTCGAGGAGAGCATGTCGCGAATCTCGACGAGCGAGGTCTCGCCAAAGTTCTTGCTCGACAAGAGTTCCAGCTCGGTGGTCTCGGTCAAATCGCCAAGCGTCATCAGACCCATCTTCTGCAAGCAATTGCGGCTCCGCACCGACAGTTCGAAGTCGGTCACCGGAATGCTAAGCACTTGGCCCAGGCGATCTTGTTCACGGCGAGCCTCCTCGTCGTAGTACATGTCGCGCGAGGCGTCGGCGTCTTTGTAAAACAGTCGCGCCCGTTGGTGGCTGGGGAACATGTCGAGGATGCGGTCGTAACATTGCTTGGCTTTGTCGTACGCCTGCATGTCCTCGTATAGGATGCCGAGATTCAGTAGCGTGCCGACGTGCGTCGGAAACTGCTTCGAGGCGCGTTCGTACAATTCGCGGGCGTAATCGTCGTTGCCGTGGCGATCGTTCTCGAGCGCCAATCCAAACAGCGCTCCGCCATGTTCCGGGTCAGCCTGCACGGCGCGCTCCAGCAGGGCGTAAACCTCTTCATTGTTTCCACCGAGCACTTGCACGGTTGCCGAGCGTTGGTAAAGGTACTCGGCCGTCTGCTCGATCGCTCCCGAAAGCGAGTCGAGTAGCCGTAGGGCTTCCTCGGGCTGTTTGGCGTAGCGCATCGCCTCGGCTTTGGCCAAGGTGACGATGTCGCGATCGTACCCAGCCCGCGACGAGGCTTCGTAGGACTCAAGGGCTTGGTCGTAACGGTCGAGCGCTAGGTGCGACTTTCCGAGATAGAAGTGCGTCAACGCACCGCCATCGCTGTGGGTAAGCGTATCGATTGCGCTCGAATAGCGGCCGAGCAGATACTGGCACACGCCCATGCGGGCCGACGCGGCGGGCGAGCGACTCTCCTGGCCTTCGAGTTCCTGCACCGCCTCGCGAAGCTCTCGATAGTTGGCATAGTTCTCGGAGATGGCGCGCGTAATTTCTTCGATCTCGCGGGGGCCAAAGGCGGTGGTCGAAACCACCATCGACTTGATTCCGGCAGTAGGCGCCTGAGGCATCGACATGCGGGGAAACCTTGGGTTGGGGGAAAAAGTCGTAGGCAGGTCTGGCTGCCCACGTAAGTTGTTCGACGTAATTCGCGTAAGCCGGCGGGGGGAGTCGAACCCCCAACCCCCGCATTACGAATGCGGTGCTCTGCCGATTGAAGCTACGCCGGCGAAATTTCTCGAATCCCTGAATTTACAGTTCTTGGGCCGGTCTCACAATGGCTGCGAAACTCGGGAAAGTTCTCAGTTTCTCGTTGAAACTGGGCCACCACGCGCGGTCTAATTACGCTTGCCGCGCTGCGTGGGTGGGCCGAGCGGGCGGTGAGATTTGGGCACCCGTCAGGTTCGTATTGCCCCAAAAGTGTGGGAAATGCTGGGGCAAAACTCGAAGGATGGCGGTGCCTTGGTGGTTGGTAAGTCATTCGTGCAAAATGACTTACGTCGCGTGCTGCTTGCGGAACGGGCGGAGTTTTGCCCCAACGGATCGTTTTTTACCCGATTGAGGTTGGGAAAGATCCGAAGGTGTTGGGCAGCAACGAGTTAGGACAACTGGTTTTACCCTATTGGGGAACAACCGGGGCGAAACCATCGGCGGTTGCACACGTCAATCCAAGGCCATGGCCGCCAGGTAAACGATCGTTTGCGATTGCTCGTCGTCGGATTCGTCGCCGGCCACCAAGGCAATCACTGCACCGCCCGACGGGCATGCGACGGTTGCCTCGTATTCGCATTGCACAGTTTGAGAGGTGGTGGTCGGTTCTCCTTCGGTCGGGTGATTGATCACGACGTTCGAAGGTTCCAAGTGAGACGACTCCAACAGCATTTTCACCGAAACTCGGGACTGATCGCTGGCCTTAGGGATGGCTCGTAGAATGGTGCCCACATTGTCGAACTGAATTGTTTGTGCCTTGCCGAATTTCGTGATGTTCACTCCCACCACTCGCGGCGCTCGCTTGCCAAATTGCATCGACAGTTCCTCGCCATCGAGTGTGCTTGCCATGAAGTGTCGCATTCGCTTGACGGCACCCTTTTCCTGCAATTCCTTGACGCGGGCGGCGGTACTCTCGCGACCCGTGAGCGGTCCGTGCGCCAGTTCAAGTAGTTTGTCATCGACATCCTCAGAGAGCGACACCATCCACACGTTCAGTTGGATAATTGCGCGATTTGGGGCAACTTGCTCCGTTTGCAATTCGATAGGGTCGCCAGGGGCCAGGGCGCCTGCATCCGAGTCTGTAGCGGCCCGCGAGGGAGCAAGGGCAACGACGGCAAAACCAGTGATCGTGAGCAGAAGCAACAACGTTCGACACATGGCCTGGGCCCTCCACAGAGTGAGATTGGATGCCCTCGATCATACCCGATGTGCCAGCAAGAGTGGGGCGGCACCCGGCATTTTTCGAAGTGAACTTATGCCAGCTGCGTTTCGCGTACGCCTTCGCGGCACGTTTGGGCGATACCACTGGCGTCGAGGCCCAGATCGGCAAGCAATTCGCCGCGTTCGCCATGTTCGACAAACATGTCGGGAATGCCTAACCGCCGGATGTTCGAAGTGCTCACACCGGCAGCGTTGGCTGCTTCGAGCACCGCGGTGCCGAATCCGCACGCCAGGGCTGCTTCCTCGACCGTCACCACGACGGGGGTTTCGCGAAGGGCGCGGCGCAAGGTTTCTTCGTCAAGCGGCTTGACGAACCGGGCGTTGATCACACCGAAGTCGAGTCCTTCGGCGTCGAGCAGGCTGGCCGCTTCGAGACAATTGGCGAGCATTCCGCCGCAGGCGACGATGGTTCCATCGCGGCCCCAGCGGAGCACCTCGCTGCGGCCAAGCTCGATTGGAGCGCGAGGGTGATTGTCCTGGCGGGCAACCTTTACGGCCATCGCCTTGGGATACCGCAGGCTACATGGCGACGGTTGCTGGAGAGCAAAATCGAGCATGGCGGCCAAGTCGTGTTCGTCGCCGGGCGCCATGACCACCATGTTCGGCAGCAGCCGCATGTAGCCGAGGTCGAACACGCCGTGGTGTGTCGGTCCGTCGGGGCCCGCCAAGCCACCACGATCCATCATGAAGGTTACCGGCAAGTTCTGGAGCGCGACCTCTTGGAAGATGTGATCGAATGCACGCTGCAGGAAGGTGCTGTAGATGTCGACAATCGGCCGAAGTCCAACCTTCGCCTGGCCGGCGGCGAAGGCCACGGTATGGGCTTCGCAGATTCCTGTGTCGAAGAAGCGATTGGGAAACTCGTCGCGAACCGGCTCGAGTTTGTTGCCTTGGCACATAGCGGCGGTCATCACGGTCACGCGCTGGTCACGGCGCATCGCATCGGCAATGGCGTCGCGGGCTGCGTGCGTATACGACCGGGACGACGACTTCTGCATTTCGACGATCTCGTCGTCTTGTCGGCGGAACTGTGGCGGTGCGTGGAACAGCACCGGGTCTTCGGCAGCAGGTCGGAAGCCGTGCCCTTTTTCGGTCACCACATGCAGCAGGATGGGACCATCGAGGTTCTTGGCCATACGGAGGTACTTTCGCAACAGGGCGATGTTGTGCCCATCGATCGGGCCGAAGTACCGCATACCGAGATCTTCGAAAAACATCCCGCCGCTCAATCCAGCCTTGGCCGCTTCTTTCACTTGCACCAGGAATCGTTCCACGGGGTCTCCCAGCACCGGCACGCTCGAAAGCACCTTGGCGATCTCGTCCTTCAGCCCGACGTAGCCGCGGTTCATGCGCAGGCGGTCGAGGTAATCGGCCATGCTTCCAACGCGGGCGCAAATCGACATCTCGTTGTCGTTGAGCACGACCATCAGCCGCCGGCCGTTCCGCTTCGCATTGTTGATCGCTTCGTAAACCACGCCCGAAGGGAACGCTCCATCGCCAATCACGGCAACGCTCCACCGGTCGTCGTCGGGGCGGGCGATCTCATCGCCACTAGTCAGTCCGAGCGCGGTGGCCACGCTAGCGCCGGCGTGACCGGTGCAGAACAGGTCATAGTCGCTTTCAGCCGGGTGGGGGTAGCCCATCAGGCCACCCTTGGTGCGAATGGTTTGAAACTCGTCGTACCGGCCGGTGAGCAACTTGTGTGGGTAAATTTGGTGCCCGGTGTCCCAAATCAGGCGATGGTGCAGGAAGTCGAAGGTTTGGTGCAACGCGATTGCCAACTCGACCACACCCAGATTCGAAGCAAAGTGGGCGCTACGGGCGGAAACCAGGTTGCACAACACGTCGCGGATTTCGTCCGCCAGTCGTTCGAGCTGCGGAAGCGAGAGCGTCTCGAGTTCGCGCGGCGACTGAAGCGTGGGAAGAATGGGATTGGGCTTGGCCATCGATCTGCAATTCCTGCATGGCGAGCTGCGACTCGCCCGAGTGTCACCTATTGCGGTCCACCAGCATCCGAGCCAGTAGCCGAAGCGGCTCTGCCGATTCGCCAAACGGCGCAAGCGCTGCCTGTGCCTCTTCGACGAGTTGCTCGACCAACCGGCGACTTTCGTCTACGCCGACGATGGTCGGATACGTCAGCTTGCCACGGTTGGCATCTTTACCCACACGTTTACCAACCTGCTGCTGATCGCCTTGGGCGTCGAGTAGGTCGTCGGTAATTTGAAATACCAGTCCAAATCTTTCTCCATACGCATGCAACGCATCCATTTGTTCGTCATTGGCGCCCGCGGTGAGAGCACCAAGTTCGATCGACACGAGAATCATGGCCGCCGTCTTGCGATGGTGAATCGATTCGAGCCGGTCGCGCTGGTCACCCGCCGCAGTGCCCGCCAGATCGTCGGCTTGCCCACCGACCAACATTGTGGCCCCCGCGGCCCGAGCCAGCGCGGCACATGCCCGAGCCGCCAGGTTGGCCGGAGCGAGTTCGGTTGCGAGCACCTCAAACGCCCTGGCCTGAAGGGCGTCGCCCACCAGGATGGCGGTTGCTTCGTCGAACTGCTTGTGGCATGTCGGCTGGCCGCGGCGCAAGTCGTCGTCGTCCATCGCCGGCAAGTCGTCGTGAACCAACGAGTAAGCATGAATGAACTCAACAGCGCACGCCGCTGGCATCGACTGGTGAATGTCGCCGCCGCAAGCTTTTGCGGCAAGCAGCGCGAGCAGCGGGCGCAATCGTTTTCCGGGTGCGAGCACCGCGTACTGCATCGCTTCAGCGAGTCGCGGAGGGCAACCACTTTTGCAGTCCAGCCGATCCGCAAGTGCCCGATCCACCTCGTCGCGCATGGCGTCAAGCTCGGCGAGCAATCCGGCGGGTGCGATGGCAGGTGGCACGAACGAGAGGGCTATGGATGGAGGGGGGGAATGAGGTGGATCGCGGTGGCACGACCGTTTACCGGTACATGTCGGAATTCACGACCGTATCAGCCAACGGAGTTACGTGCCAACAACTCCTATTTTAAAACAGCGTGGCTTCATCGTCCACGCCAGTGCGTCCGCCTCGACGGCGGGATCGTGCACCTTTTTTCGCGTCGAGCGACTGATGTTCCTCGTCGTCGAACGGCTCAGTCACGGCATTGCCCGCGGCGTCGACGCCCGAGAGCAATTCGATTTTGCGAGTGGCTCTTTCAATCTGCGAGTGGCATTGTTTCAGACGGGCGATGCCGACTGCGTAGCGATCAAGGGCCGCTTCCAATCCAAGTTCGCCGCCTTCGAGTTCGGCGACGATCGTCTCCAGTTCAGCAAGCGACTCCTCGAATCTGAGCTCCGTGTTGGAGGAAGCTTTGCGTTTGACTTTCTTCTTTTTGGCCATGGTAATTCGTAGTCGACTCAGGCTTAGGATGGTTGCAGCTCAGCTGTTATGTGATTCGATGCCCACGATGGTGCTTTCCACACGGCCATCGGCGAGACGCGTGACGATGCGTTGGTGCTCTGTTAGTGTCGCCGCCGCGCGTATCACCTTGCCCGACTTCGCGTCTTGCGTCACGCTGTACCCGCGGTTCAATACGGCCAGTGGGCTTAGCGACTCGAGTTTTCCAGAGAGCGCTGTCAGCCGGTGCTTTCCATTCTCGGCAATAGAATGCATCGCTCTGCGGGCGCGAGAGTCCAACTCGTCGAGCATACGAGCACGGTCTTCCAGTAGCGCGAGCGGATGGGCGAACGGGCGTCGTGCGGCAAGCGACCGGAGCCGCTCGGCGGCGGCGGCAACTCTCCGGCGCATCGTTCCGCGGAGTTGGTCGCCGATGCGCGCCAGACGACCAGTAACTTCGTCGGCCGCTGGGGCGACGCGCTCGGCTGCTTCGCTAGGCGTGAGCGCGCGGACGTCGGCTGCAAGGTCGCTAAGCGCGACGTCGATCTCGTGCCCCACCGCGCTCACGATGGGAATTTGCGAGCTGGCCACTGCGCGAACGACAGGTTCTTCGTTGAACGCCCACAGGTCTTCGAGGCTGCCGCCGCCACGGCCCACAACCAGCACGTCGAGTGGTGGCCGGACGCGATTGGCCGCCTTAATGCCCGCGGCAATCTCGGCCGCCGCGCCGTCGCCCTGCACGCGGGCTGGAATGACAATTACTTCAACGCCCGTCCACCGGCGGCGCAGAACTTCTAAGAAGTCACGAATTGCCGCGCCGGTTGGGCTAGTGACGAAGCCGATGCGGCGGGGGAACTTTGGTAACGGGCGCTTGCGATCGGAGTCGAACAGCCCTTCGCGGGCAAGCTTCTCGCGAAGCTGCCGGAGTGCCAACTCGAGCGCGCCGACGCCTCGCGGGTGGGCTTGGTCGACCACCAATTGGTAGCTACCGCGAGGGGCGTACACGTCGAGACGACCATGACAAACAAGCTCCAGGCCATCGCTCATCTCGAAGTTGAGTTTGCTGGCTGTGCCACGCCACATGACAGCGCGAATCTGCGCCGCGTCGTCTTTGAGTGTGAAGTAGCAATGGCCTGACTGAGGGCGAGCAAAGTTGGATACCTCTCCAGAAACCCATACACTTGTGAAGCCCTCTTCGACCAGAGTCTTGATTTGCGCGGTCAACTGGCCGACAGAGAGAGTCGATTGGTCCGACCCGCCCGATGGCGAAGAGTTAGCAAGCGACGCGTTGGGCATTGCGGGCTGGTCCGTCAGCGAAGGGAGATTGAGCTATAGGCCCATTCTGCCAGGAATCGCGTCGCCGAACAGCCCTGGGGTCACCTGGGTGCCAAGCGGAGTCTTATGCCGCCTGAGAACTTGCGACTCGGCCTCGGGTAGGCGTCTTCGGTGCCACAGCTTCGAATTGCGCCGCGAATTGCGCGCGGACCACTTCCTCGCCGGGTCTGCGCGTGCCATCTTCGGCCCAAGTGTTCGCTTCGTCGGTGAAATCGGTAAGCAACTGTTGGACCGCCAAACGATACGGTTCCACATCGTCGCGTTCCAATCCGGCCGGTATGCGAACTGGCGGGCCGACGACCGCCCGACCTCTGCTGAACGGTCGTGGCACAGCGAACCGATCCCAACTGTTGAATCGCCACGGCCGATCGTAACCAAACCCGAGCGGGATAATCGGCAGGCCAGTTCGCGACGCCAGATAGATAGGCCCGTAGGCCATTTCGCGCCGTGGTCCGCGGGGGCCGTCGGGCGTGATCGTGAGATGCTGCGACGAGCTGAGCGCGATCAACTGCTCAACTGCTTCGCGACCTCCACGGCCAGTCGACCCTCGGACCGCTCCAAAGCCGCTCAGCCGCGCCACCACAGCGAGCACGTCCGCGTCTCGATGCCGGCTCAGCAGCATCGAGAGGTGGCAACGGCCACGCAAGTAAAGCGGAAACAAAATGTTCTCATGCCAGAACAGGTAGATACCGGGCTGCTCCGGACAGTGAATCGGATCGAGATTGCGATCGTAGTAGATCGCCCGAAGGTCGAGCGTACTCATCCACCTCTTAATGCCTTTGGTGGTGAGCAGGCCCACGAGTCCAATGGTCAAGTCGTACATGGCTATTGGCTAGATCATGAGACTGAGTGACGCTTGGCGCGAGACTTTCAATCGGTCCAATCGCCACTGAATACTTCCTCGGCGGGTCCTGTCATATACACGTGGTTGTCGGTTTCGTTCCACTCCAATTCGAGCTCTCCGCCGAGCAGCTCGATCGTCACCTGCCGCTTGGTGCGGCCAGATAGAACGCCAGCAACGCAAACGGCGCTTGCGCCGGTGCCACATGCTAGCGTTTCGCCACTGCCGCGTTCCCAGGTCCGCTGGCGGAGACGATCGGCACCAAGCTGCTCGACAAACTCGACGTTCACACGATTGGGGAATGCTTGGTGGCGCTCGATCTTTGGCCCGGCGCCCAGCACGAGGTCGTCGTTTGCGCGATTGACAAATAGCACGCAGTGTGGATTGCCCATGGAGACGCAAGTGATTCGATACATCGTCCCATCGACCGACAGCGGTACCTCCACCACCGAATCGCCCGGCAACAAGGTGGGGATCTCTTCAGCGTTCAGGATCGGTTCGCCCATGTCGACGCGGACTCGGTCGACGAGCCCGCCGGTGGTCGAGACTTCGAGCGTCAACATCTGGCCCGCCGATTCAACCGTCAACGTTTCCTTCTTAGCGATGTCGTGGTCGTACAGGTACTTAGCGACACAGCGGATGCCGTTGCCGCACATCTCGGAGTACGACCCGTCGGCGTTGTACATCCGCATTTCGGCGTCGGCATTCTCGCTGGGACAAATGAGAATTAACCCGTCGCCGCCCACACCAAAATGCCGATTCGCTACCCGGCGAGCGACCTCTTCGACGTTACCAGGAGTCGGCTGGGCGAAGCAATCGACGTAAACGTAGTCGTTGCCAGCCCCGTGCATTTTGGTGAATCGCATGGTGGTGAGCTTTGGAAGTTAGAGTGAATCGGGAGACATTCATAGTGCTTTATCAACCCATTAGATCTAGTTGTCCACCCGCTTGCCCTGTCGGGTCCTTGCTTTTAGGAGGTTCCGATAGAGTGTCAGGTTCGGTTGTCGCTTCTTCGCTCGCTTGCTGCGGTTGGTCGTTCGCGTCCTCGTACATTCGCCGGCCGTCGGCGTCGCGGTCGCCGGTTTCTTGGTCTTCTTCGGTGGTGCCGATGCCCGCCGCCTTTTCTGACCGGTCTGCCGCATCGACCTGGCGCTCACTGGCCGCTGCTTGCTGTTGGGACTTTTCGGCTTCGCTGCCGGTGGTTTGCGACAGCGGCGCTCCCGCCGCGCTACCTTGTATGCCGCCGAACGATCCGATGCTCATGACGATCGCCTTTAGGTGTTGCCCGTGGCGTTGCTCATCTTCGATTCCAGAAACTGCGCGTCGGGCGTGGAGTGGCGACGCCTTCGCCGCCGAGTTGCTCGACGAAGTCATTTACCGCCGGCAGCGGCTCGCGTTCGACGCTCGCATTTTCCACCGGGCCAGTCACTTTGATCAACAGCAGATTCGCGCTCGCTTGGCCGATCATCGACCGCAATAGCGGCACGTTAAAGTCGTTTCGTCCGACAGTAGAATGAAACACCAAGTCCAACTGCCGGTCGAACGTGGCGACACCCTTTCCGTATAGGCTTACTGCATCGCCCAGCAGGTTGAGTTCCTCGAATCGAATGTTGCTGCCGTCTATGTCGAACAGTGCGTCGACGCCAGTGAATGCGGTTTTGTCGGGCTCGCGGAGGCGGAGCACCTTGAGTAGTCGCGCCATGACCGGTAGTTCGTACATGGTTGCGTTGCGAATCGCCATGCGGCCGCCCCCTTGGAGCAATTCGATTGATTGCCCGATACCGTTGATGGTCGCCTGGCCAGAGAGTGTACCAGAGAGGTCAACAGATCCACCAAAGTAGTCGGTCGACATTCGCGCCAGGTCGCACTTATCAACTGCCATGTTGATGACGTAGGGTGCCCTGCTATTGAGGTCGACTTTGGCGTCGAGCGCCATGTCGCCGCCGTAGAAGTTGGTCGTGATTCGTTGAAGTGGGTCGCTCTTGCCGTTGATTTGGTTGATTCGCTCGGTGGCCCCTTGGCCGAGGCGGCACTCACGCATGTCGATCCACATTGGACCGCGGACTTCGGTGAATTGCATACCATTCCAGAAGACACTGTCGAGATCGAGTCGCCCCGCGGCGAAGCGGACATTGGCGTCGTGGCGACCAGAGAGACGCACCACCCCTGAGACACTCTTGAGTGGTATTCCTACCTCCAGATCGTTCTGTTGGCAGCCGAGCCAAACATTCCACTCGCTACGGAGGTTCGTCGAACCGCGCGTGTCGAGCGAAAACCAGACGGTGCCGTTGCGTATGGAGAACGTGCCTTGCGGTTTGAGATACTCAATAACCTTGCCGATAGCGGTAGGCGCCGCGCTTTTGAGGTCAAAGTCGGCGCTCAGACGATCGACGTGCAGGTTGTTGAACTGCAACTGCCACCCACCAGCGCGGTTCGGAATCCAAGATCCGTTGGTTTCGAACACCGTAGGCCCATGCTCGCCACGCAGGTTGTGAAAAGTCACGTGCTGGTTGTCGACGACGATCGTGCCTTGGAGATTCTTAAGATGATAGGGAAAGGACTTCGGCTCGATCGATACAACCTTGGGGAGCGGGTTGATTTCCAGGTGCAACTGAGGCGGCGTGCCTACACCCAAACGGTGGACGACCCGCGCGGAGAAATTCACGCGACCACTTTGGGGGCGGATCGCCGCCCAGGCTTCTTGATGCGCCGGACTCAGCGCCAGCCGTAGCGAGTCATCCAAGGGAACCTGCTCGCCAACAAAACTCAGATCGAGTGTGCGGCTGCCGTCGGCCAGTTTCGTGCAAGTACCCGCCGCACGCACTACCCGTGGTGCGTTGGGCGCGCGGCTGACGAGGTCTTCAAACTTCCAGTTTCCATTGCGTTCGTACGCATGACCCTCGATGTTCGCCAGCGGGTACCGGAACTTCTCGAACTGCACTCGGGCATCGTGAAACTTCAGGTCGGTCTCAGTTCGAGGCGTTCCCAGCGGGTCGGTACGCTCGAAGCGCCATCGCACCGAAACTCGTCCCTTGGCGTCGAGGCTGTCGACGACGCGACGTACCTTCGGATCCAAGGCGTCGACCAGGCCATCGGTAATCGCAAACCGCTGGCCAGAGACCTCCAGCCAACCGGTGGCAGGAAGGCGCTCGCCGCTGGCTGATCGCCTCTCTCCTAAGCCAGGCAAACCTGAGAAACTACCATTAATGGTCGCTTTCCTGTTGCCGACATTAGCGGCTAGCTGTTGGATTTCGAGTACCGGTCCGCGCCCGTCATTGCGATCGGCAATCACTAGTTTTCCTTGACCACCGGTCAGTCGATAGTCGAACTTCTCCTTGTCCGTAAACGACACATCGTGGCAATCGATGGTGACTTCCGGGTACCAGTGGTGCCCGTCAAACTGCGCCGCCATGGTCGCTGACACTTCGCCCGCTGGTCGAAATCGATCGAATGCTCGCTGTACCGAACTTGGTAGCAATTCCGCCAAGCTGGCGTCGATGTTCAGATGGTCGGCCCGCGCCTGCACGGCGAGTTTTGCCGAGTCGTGCCAGCCACGCCGGTCGAGGGCTGCGTAGACCTTGGCGCTTGCGAACTGAGCTTCCGCCTCGCGTACGAACAGGCGCTGTTGGGTCGCGACTCCTTCGACCGCGATGTTGGAGATTGGGCGCGGCATCCCGTCGATGCCTATCCGAGCATCGGTGACACGGAAGTTGGCGGTCCAAATCGGATCGCCCTTTGCGGGACGTTTGGCGACAAGCGAGATGTCTGCCTTGCCGTCGATTTGGGTAACCTTCGCCAACTGGGGAGTTGCCCGCAGCATCGAATCGACGAGTGGGGCGGAGAGATCGAGCCCGACCACGTCTAGCGTTCCATCGATTGCGCCGGTACCAGTTTGAATGGTTGCAGAAACCGCAAACTCTTCTGCAACGTCGCCGCCTACCGAAGCTTCGATCTCATACGTCCTCGACGGCATGGCGTCTGGATCGGCGGCGGGTTCTTGCTCAATACACTTGGCCGTGAGTCCTACTTCGCGTAGCGTAAGCGGTTTGGCGACGTTGCAGTGTTCGTCGGAGATCAGCAACACAGCGCCAACCACTTCGACATCGGCGGGGCGGTTACCGGTGGTAGGTGGTGGGAATAGCGTTGCGACATTCCAACCGCCGCTTGCGCTATGCATTGCATGCACGCGGGGAGAACGAATGCGAACTTGGTCGACGGCAGGTTTGCCCGACGCGAGCGCCTTCCAATCGAATGCGCCAAGCAGTTGCACTTCGTCGACTTCAACCAACGAGAGCGGGTCTCCATGGGCCGATGGTTGGTTAATAACTAGATTGCGAAGCGTCACTCCGCGACCGGCCTCAAACCGAGCGCTGCCAAGCGAGACATCTAAATGGGCGTAGTGTTGGGAAAGCAGGTTTTCCGCGTAGCGTCGCACCTCGTCGTCGAGTCGCCAGTACAGATATCCACCCAACGCGACCAGCGTGACCAGCATCACGAGGATGCTCCACTTGAACACAAACCAACACGTGTTGACCAGCCGACAGATAATGGCGAGCGCGTCCTTGCGCACAGGATTCGGTAGGCTCGAGCGTCACCGGCTCAAGCCCGCGGTTCTCAGGGATTTTGAGCGGCAGATAGTAGTTGGGCGGCGCGCGAAGGGTCAATACGGGTGAACGTTGTGTGCTCGCGGTTGCTAGCAGTGCTACAACCAGCGGTCGAGTAAGTCATTCGATAGCTAGCAGTAGCTCGGCGCCTTTGCGTCGCACGTGTACGCCGCCGGGCAACATGAATGCCGCACACTGCGCGTCCAGCACGGCAACGGCCAGGCGGTGCCAGTCGATCATGCCCATCGATTGCTCTGGCCAGCAAGCTTGCCGCCAGGCACTACGACACGTTTGCTGAATTATGATGGCCGGTTGGTCGGCAAGTTCCGTGCAGTCGAACGTCATATGCACCGGTGAGTTGCTTGCATCGATTTCAATGGCGCGGCTGGCTAATTTCTCGGCAACGCGATCGATGGCGTCCCGCCAATCGCACGCTTGCTGCGACAGGCGTAGGATCGCCGCATCGGGATCGCCGCCAAGGCGGCTGCGGATCGAGGGAAGTAGCTCGCTTCGAATCCAGTTGCGGGTGAACTGCGAGTCGAAGTTGCTCGGGTCGGTCCGAAACTCTTGGCCAAGCGTCGCCAGAGCGGCTTCGATCTCCGAGCGACGAACGTCGAGCGTGGGACGCACGAGTGTGACGCTTTTGCTTAGCGATCGAGCGGTGGGGATTCCCGACAAGCCGTCGATGCCCGACCCGCGCACGACCCGCATCAAGATGGTCTCAACTTGGTCGTCGGCAGTATGGGCGGTGGCGACGTATCGAGCACCCAGCCGCTCGGCGGCGCCTGTTAAGAAGCGGTAGCGGGCATCCCGAGCCGCCTGCTCGCTGGCTAGGTGGCCCGGTGAGTCGGCGTGGCCCACCACTGAGTCCAAGGCCAATTGTTTGGCCAACGTGCCGACCCACGCTTCGTCCTGGTCGGCCTCGGCTCGGAGGCGATGGTTGAAGTGGGCGACCACTAGTTTGCCGGCGCCGGCCGCTTGCTGCTTGATCTGGCTAAGCGTGCGTAGCAGGGCGACGCTGTCGGCTCCGCCCGACACCGCGACTAATACGTGGTGATCCCTCCAGCGGTCGGGAGGCCAGGCTCGAACGATTTTGTCTGCAAGGGACACGTTACCAACAAGAATGTTAGGGGTCGCGGCTGGGGAATTTCGACTCGATCAGGCCCAGCCGCTTGGTACCGACCAACCCGTGTTGCGGTTTGGCAAGTATTTGTTAGCATACAAGTTACAGCAAATTGGTGGGCAGCAACGAGCTGCGTTTGGTGATTTGTTGGAAGGCAACTACGGTCGTCCGTTGTGCCGCAACTGCGCAGGTTGATCTGCGCAGTGTGGTGCCTTCGCTTGATAGGTACTCCGGTAGATGAACCTAAGTCTGATTGTAAACAGTATTGTGACACGTTCTCACCCCGTTTGGTTGCTGGTGCTGCTTGCCGCTGCATGGCTGGCGCGCCGCGCCCGCTATGGCAGGCAGGCAACCTTCGCGCGAACGAAATCCCGGTGGGTGGATCCAATTCGACCGCCGCGTCGCGTCGCCGCACTCTGGTGTGCTTCGGTGGCGGTGCGTGAGGTCGATCTGGGCGTTTCCGGCTCACTATTGTTTCCGCGATTCAAAGATAGCTGGCTGTTCGATTGGCTGGCTCGGGCACGAAGCGATTGGCGCGCCGCCAACCGACGACCTGAGCTCCACGCCACCGATCCACCACGTCCCTCGCGGATCGTCTGTTTTACGATTGCTTAGCCGTTCAAATCCGAACTGCTGTGCGTAGTGTCGCATGCTTGCCATGCATGCGAGGCTGTGGCGGCGGTATCTATCGAGCGGGTGTGCCCGTCTGCGACAACATCGGTACCCTCGATGCCGAACATGCGTCGTTCTAGAACGGCGATACATATATAGCTGCCCTAGTGTCGAGAGGTGTTCCATGGCGGAGAACTTACTGCTCCTTGCAGAAGGTGAAGGATGGGTCCAGTTGGGCATCGCGGTGCTCGCCGTCGGTGGCGGCGCTGGCGTCGTCAAGCTCATTGATTATCTGCGTCGTCGCGACGTGGAAAAAGAAGCCGCCATGATTCGGGCGGATGCCGAGAAGGACAAAAACACACTGCTCAAGGAAGCGGCCATCGAAGCCAAAGAGATGGCGTTGCAGGAGAAGGCAAAGATCGAGGAGTCTTTGTCTGAAGTGCGCAAGGACCTGCACGAACGCGAGCGGTCGCTCGACAAATCGGAGGATGGCCTGCAGCAGCGTTCCGAGCACCTGCAGAAGCAGGAGAAGATGGTCGAAAGCAACCAACGCAAGTTGGCCGAGAAGCTCGACGACGTTGGTCGGCGTCAGGCAGAACTCGACGATCTGCTGGACGTGCAGCGACAAACTTTGCACCAGCTTAGCGGTTTGAGTGCCGAGGAGGCCAAACAACAGCTTCTCAAACAACTCGATACCGAACTGGCACACGAACAAGGTTTGCTCATCAAAAAACGGGAACAAGCCATCGCCGAGGCGGTCGAGCCGATGGCTCGCGAGATGCTGATCACGACATTGCAACGGTTCGCCGCCGCTCACACGGCCGATGCGACAACCAGCACGGTCGACATCCCGAACGACGATATGAAAGGTCGCATCATTGGTCGTGAGGGACGCAACATCCGAGCTTTCGAGAAGATCACTGGGGTCGACGTGATCATTGACGATACGCCAGGCGTCGTGATTGTAAGCGCCTTTGACCCGGTGCGGCGGGAAACTGCACGGTTGTCGCTCGCCAAACTGATTGCCGATGGTCGTATTCACCCCAGTCGCATCGAGGAGTTGTTCGCCGAGACGGAAAAGGAAATTGAGAAACTGATTATTCGGTACGGCGAAGAAGCCGCCCAAGAGGCGGACGTGCATGGCCTGCACCCCAAAGTCATCCAACTGTTGGGCCGACTGCGGTACCGCACTAGCTACAGCCAGAATGTCCTGCGGCACAGCATCGAAGTTGCGTTCGTCACCGGAATGCTGGCCGAAGAGATTGGCCTTGATGGCGACTTGGCCAGGCGCGCAGGCCTGCTGCACGACATTGGCAAGGCCGCTGATCACGATACCGAAGGTGGCCATCCGAAGATCGGCGCCGATCTGCTCAAGCGATACGGCGAGAACGAAGTTGTCGTGCACGCTGCACTCGGCCACCACGACGATATTCGGCCCGACATGCCGTACACCGTGCTTTGCGCGGCAGCCGACGCGTGCAGCGCATCGCGGCCTGGAGCGCGGCGTGAAACGCTCGACCGATACATCAAGCGCATGCAAGAACTCGAGGCGATCGCTACCGGGTTCGATGGCGTGCATCAGGCGTTTGCCATCCAAGCGGGGCGCGAAGTGCGAGTGATCGCCAATACCAGCCTGACGACCGACGATTCGGCCGCCAAGATTTGCCGCGACATCGCCAACACGTTCGAGCAACAGTTGACGTATCCCGGCGAAATCAAGGTGACCATGATTCGCGAAAGCCGATTCACCGAAACAGCCAAGTGATTCGGTAGCGGCGTATAGGTTTGGCAGAGTCCCCAGACGAATGGTGTTCGTAACCGATTTCCAAGCGGCTTTGCCCTCCAACATCCAACCCAAGACCGTGCACCTGTGAGACTTCTGTTCATCGGCGACATTGTCGGCAAACCTGGGCGCGCGATCGTCGTTCAGGTGCTGCGCCCGTTGGTTGAGGCCGAACGCATCAACCTGGTGATCGCCAATGCGGAGAACGCTGCTGGGGGTTCGGGGCTTACCCCGACCAACTACCGCGAGCTGTGCGGAGCGGGAGTCGATGCGATTACGCTGGGCGACCACGTATACCGACGCCGCGAAATCTTTAGCGTGTTGGAGAATGAGTCGAACATCGTCCGTCCGGCGAACCTCCCCGACGAAGCCGTTGGCCCAAGGTGGGCGATGGTGCAAACTTCCAGCGGCGTAACCGTCGCGTTTTGCTGCCTGCTGGGGCGGCTGTTCATGAACCCCATCGACAGCCCCTGGCGGGCGGCCGACACGGTGATTGCTGAAATACCGACCGACGTTAAGGTTCGATTCGTAGACTTCCACGCCGAGGCAACCAGCGAGATGCAGCAGATGGGTCGCTACCTCGACGGTCGCGTCTCCGCGGTTTTTGGCACCCACACGCACGTCGCGACCGCCGACGAGTGCATTCTGCCCGGCGGCACCGCATTTCAGTGCGACGTCGGCATGACCGGCCCGCACGAGAGCATCATCGGCCGTCGAATCGACCGGGTGCTCGAGAGTACGCTTACCGCCCGGCCGGTTCCCTTCGACGTTGCGGCCGCCGACGTCCGTTTGAATGGAACCATCGTCGATATCGATGAATCGACCGGCCAGGCGACGGCCATCCGCAGAATTTGCGTCGACGAGTCGCGTGCGCAAGAATTGTGTGGATAAGGCTCCACCACAGAACTGCCGTGGCGTGTCTCGTGCGACGACGATGAACCATTCCAGTGCTCTACCGATTTTGAGCCGCGCCCACCGGATTCTGTTGGCAATCACGGCCATACTCCTAGCCACGCTGCTCGCCCTGGCCGCAATCGTCGAGCCAGATCCAAAAGGGTTCGGCACCCACACGCAGCTTGGATTCAGCGAGTGCTTTGTCGTCCGCCAATGGGGCGTACGCTGCCCGTCGTGCGGCATGACCACGGCTTGGGCTCGGTTGCTCAACGGCGATGTGATTGCCGCTGTGGCCGCGAACGTGGGCGGGGTCGTGCTGTGCGTGTTGGCAGTCGTGGCGGTGCCCTGGCTGCTAGCAGCTGCGGCAACTGGACGATGGTGGTATTTACGGCCGGGCATCGGTTTGATATTCCCCCTCTTCGCGGTCGTGGCGCTCATCGTGCTGTTCGACTGGATGCGTCACACCGGCATCGCGTTGCTTATGGAACGGATTCCATGACCACTGGCGAGCTTGTCCCCTAAACACTGCCAGTCGGCGGCTATCGATCGGCTGGCGCGTTGCCTTGTCACTCACTTGCAGGATAACGATGGAACGTTCTCCAAATCTGTGTCCCACTACCTTGGCGGCCACTGCGGCGATTTCGCTGGCATCTCTGCTTCCCTCTGCTGGGTGTGGGCCTCAACTACTGGCGACCGGCATCTATATTCTGCAGGGTGGCAATCTCGTGCCGGCTGAGTGCGAGGACCTCAATGGCAAGCGCGTGGTTGTGGTTTGCCGACCGCCGGCGTCGAGCGAGTACAGCCACGCGGGTGCGTCGCGGCAGTTGTCGCGTTCGATTAGCAGCCACCTTCGCGAAAACGTGCCCAACGTGGAGGTCGTCGACCCGCGCGAGGTCGATAAGTGGCTCGACGAAAGCGACTGGGGCGACTTTCTCGAGCTCGGCCGGGCTGTGAAAGCTGACCGGTTGGTGGTCGTCGACCTGGCGCACTTCGATCTGTACAAAGGCAAGACGTTGTATCAAGGCAACGCCCAGGTCAACCTCATTGTGTACGACATGAACGAGGGTGGTGCGATCCTATGGGAGCGCGACCTCGGCGACATGATGTTCCCCCAAAACAGCGCCATTCCGGTGCAGGACAAGCCCGTAAAGCAGTTCCAGCGTGAGTACGTTGGCATCCTGTCGGAGCAAATTGCCGTTTACTTCTATAAGCACGACCCGAACGCGAGCTTTGCCTTGGATGCATTGGCGAATCGCTGATCAGCAGGTTCGCTAAAGCTTTGGCACTGGCCTCGTGGGCTTCTTCGGCGGGACATTCTCCATCCTTGGCGGACGCCGATTGCCGCCGCCCTGGTTTTGTCGGCCGGCTACGTTTGTGAACGTTTCGCGCCATTCCCACCCAAATGGCGACTCGAGTTCGCGGCGGGCTAACAGCGCCCACGGCGTGTCGTCGTGGTCTTGCACCACCCGCTCGAGGTACAAACGTGCAAGGTCGGCGTCCTTCGATAGCACGCTGCCGGTGGTCACCTTGTCGCTGGCAGCCAGCACCCAGGTATCGTTCTTCTCATTCTTGAACTTCATGCCCTGCTTGGCCTCGGCGAGCATGGAGTTGTACCCCTCGGTTCGCACCTTCGCCGCCAACGCGCGGCCGATGGCAAGGTCGAAGCCGGCTTGCCAGCGTGGTTCGGTGATCTTCGGCCGATCCTTCTCACCCTGCTTGAGCGTCGATACCAACCGCGCGATCTTCGGCTCGAGCTTGGCCGCGGTGCGTTGGGCTGTCGATAGATCGCGCGCCAGCGCCGCTTCGTCGACCTTGGGGAACCGCAAGCGAATGTCTTCCATCGACTCGGTCCAGCTGTCGTTGGCCGCTTGCACAAGGGCCGCCTTGGCCAAGTTGGCAGCGAGCCGCCGTCGATATTCGCTCTCGGTGATGTAGTCGGGCCGGTAGTTTCGCATCACTAACGGATCGAAGAACTGCGAGATGTGCGTGGTCATCGCGTCGGTTTGATTGCGACTGATGTACCCTTGGCGACGATTGGGGTGCACTGAAAAGTAGATGCCGCCCGTTTCATAGGTCAATCGCGACAGCGCGAAAGGCCCAAAACCCGACTCCAGCCGATCGTCACGATCGTTCCGACCCAGGAATCGCAGCTTGATGCGCTCGGGCATCAGCGACTCGGGTCCTTGATCGACCGGCACGAAGCGAGGTGTTTGGTTGTAACTTGGATCGGGGTCGACGTACTTCACCAGCGCTTCACGACGACCGAACGGCGCCGGCACGCCAACCACATAAACCGGAATGGCGCTTCGCTTGCAGAGCTCTACCGCAGCGTCCACATTCTCAAAGTCGTTGCCCGCTTCGTCGGTAAACACGACGATCATCACGTTGCGCTGTGGCGCCTTGGTGCGGTACTTGCGGAACTCGCCGGCTACCTGACCCACAGCATCGAACACATTCTCCCTGCCCGTTGCTTGATCTTGGTTCTGATAAACCATCGCCGCTTTGGCTTCGATAGCCTGCATGGCTGCTTGGATTTCGCCCAGCTCGCCTGTTGGCTTCTTGGTGTGTAGCGTGGTGTTGGCTTCAAACGATGCTACGGACGTCAGCAGCGGCTTATCGTCGTCGTGTTTGAACGCCGGGTTGCCGGCCGCTTCGACCACCCCAAGTTCTTCGTAGATCCGATCGAACCGTTTGGCGATCGCCTTGCGTTGCGGCTGTAGGCTTCCTGATTCGTCGAACAGCCAAACCACAAGTGTTGGGCGTTGTTCGAGCGACAGAAGAATTTCGTTCGTAATACGATCGACCGCACCTACGGCGGCCGAAGTGCCGACGTTGCCCGTGCCTTTGACCAGCAGGTTCTCGTTCACGTTCGGCGCGGTGAGCACCGGTATTTCGACGTTCATCGCTTGTAGTTCGGAGACCAGGCTCACCGGCTCGAGGTTGTTGAGAACCTCTGACACTTCATCGAACTCCGGCGCGGCGGCTTCGGCGTTGGTCACCGACTCGGATCCCAGCGCGCCGATCTCCATGGGCGTCAACTCCGCAAAGTGCACCTCCTCGGGCAGCAATTGCTCGTCCACTTCCAGCGGCAACGACGTAAGCAGATAGTCGTTGTTGGTAGGTATGAAGAACGCCACCGTCGCCAGCAGCACGAGCACCATCAGGTGGACGCCCAAGCTCACCAGCCACGAAGCACTCTCGCCGTCGAGCGGGAGTTCGTCGGAGCCCGTGTAGGCCATCCACCAGTTGCGCAATCGCTCGGTCAAACCAGGAATCCCGTTGCGTGGGAATGAATCGTTGCCTATCGCACGAAACGACGAATGTACTCAATTATTGTCGGTAAACGCGAGCAATTCGACAACCGAACTCTGCAAATTGCCTATCGGTTTCAACTCCTCCCGCTCGCCGAGGGCTGCTATAATAGACGTTGAACACCGCGCTTTTTGTTCCATTTTGGGCACGTTTTTTCCGGCCCACACCCATTGAACCCCTCAACGCTCGAATTAGACCGAAACTGAACATGTCACGCTTTCCACTCGTCACGTTCGTCGCTCTCACGGTCGCGGTGTTAGCCGCATGGCGCGGCAGCCCGCAGGCTCTTGCCCAGGGCTCGAATCCCGAGAAGCCGATCGACGTGACGATGAAGACGAAGGATGGTGTGGAACTCGCGGGCACGTACTATCCTAGCTCCGCTGGAAAAGACGCCACGCCGGTGATTTGTCTGCCTGACTGGAAAGACTCGCGGGCGGTGTACGACCAGCTTGCCAGACGGATGCAATCGTCGGGGCAGGGCGACGATGCCGACCGTGGTGGCGACCATCCTTCGTTCGCCGTGCTTACCGTCGATCTGCGTGGCCACGGCGACAGCACCACCCAGCGCGGCCCGGGCGGTGCCACGCGCAAGCTCGACGCCGCCAAGCTCGATCGCAAAGACCTGCTTGCGATGGTCGAGTACGACATGAGCGCCGTCCGCAGTTTTTTGGTCGACGAAAACGATGATGGGAAACTGAACATCAACAAGTTGGCGATCGTTGGTGCTGGGCTTGGTGCATCGGTGGCTGTGAATTGGGCGGCCGTCGATTGGAGCTATCCACCGCTGGCCGTCGGCAAGCAAGGGCAGGATGTAAAGGCACTGGTGCTGATCTCCCCCGAGTGGTCTTTCAAGGGGCTGCAACTCAACAAAGCTCTTCGCCATCCGGGCGTCCGCGAGCAAATCGCGTTTCTCGTGATGTATGGCGGCGGTGACCGCTCGAACACGGGCGACGCCAAACGCATCGAGAAGCAACTCGAACGCTACCACCCGCGACCACAATCACTACCCGAAGGCGAACCCCACTCGCTAACGGTGCTCGCCCCCGACACCAAACTGCAAGGTACCAAATTCCTCACGCAGGCGGGCGCGCCGGCGGAAGAAGCGATCATCAAGTTCCTCTCCGTGCACGACGCCGACCAAGACTACGAGTGGACTCGGCGGCGGCGCAACTAGGCCGGCAAGCTTGTCTCAGTTGCCTGCGAAGCTCGCGTTCACCGGCGCTTGCAGCCGCGCTCGCGGCATCGAACGGACCGACTCAGGAAGCTCAGGCAGCGGTACCAAGTGGCTTTGCGGTTCGAAGCCGTCGGCTTGGCCGCCGCTGGAGTCGAATACGTTGAATGTTCGCGTCGCGGCGACCGTTTGTGGGATCCGCAACTCGGCGCCAATCGGTAGCAAGTCGGGGCTGTCGAGCTTGTCGCGATTCATGTCGTAGACCTCCCGCGCCCGATTCGCGTCGCGCAGGTAGCGCTGGGCGATTTTCGGCAAACTATCGCCATCGGTCACCACGTGCCAAATCGGCTCAGACATCGTGGTGCTCGCCGCGCTGGCCGATTGCGGCAATGTCATCAGCGGCGGGGGACTTACGCCGGTGGGTGGTGAGGGGAACGACGGAAAACTCGGCGCACGGTTGACGTCCTGCACCGGGATCGTGTCGACCGCGTCCGCCGGTCGCTCTGGGAACCGCGTCGTCCGCATGGCGCTGCGGGCACGCGGGCTCGCTTGCAATAACGGCGGCGGTGTTAACGCTGGTGTCTCCTGGCGCGGCGAGGCTCCGAAGGTGGGCCATGCGTTGGTTGCGGGTTGGCCTGATCGATTCATCGGCGCGCGGCGAATCTCGGGGGCCGCCAAGTCGCCATTTGCCATCGACTCTGGCTTCTGTTGCGACCAACCGGAATGCGCCGCCTGATGGGCCGTCGACGTGCGGCCCAGTTGATCTGTATTGAAACCGTCGTCGGTGTGCGCGGTCAATTCGAAGTTCTCGTCCCAAGTGGTCGATGCAGTCGCCGGCAGCAAGTCGCGATTGTCGAGCGGCTCGAGCGGTTGCGGCGTCCAATCGTCGCGACCCGTTGGCGCGTCGCCCGCGTCGGGCACTCCAAACATCGACGCTCCAAAGAACCCCGCTGCCAACAGACCGGCGGCGAACAACATCTTAGTGATTTCAGACACGCGGACCATCCTCGCTCTCGGCTCCTGCCAACCAGGCGAGCGCGTGGCGCGCATGCCGGGCAGGTTCCATCCAGTTGCAAACGATCGTCCGTGAAAAGTAAGTCACGCGGCCACTCCCGCCGCGCAGCGTTCCGTCCCCAATTATTCGCCACGAACGCGCCCGCGGTTCGCCATTTCGCCGCTAGCAACGAAGAAAAACCACGCTTTCGCTCCCATCGCAGCGACCAGCGAACCAGGGGCAGTCAGCGAAACTTTGCCGGTCACGCGCTAGCGTCGGGTGCAACAGTAGCAACCAGTCACAACGCCACCAAAAGTCCATTTTGTCCCCCCTACCGAAAAACGATTCTAGGCGACTTTATTCGCCCCCCACCATCCCTGTCGATTTCCGTTTTCCTCTGTGTTTTTCGGTGCTTTTTCATTTCCCAAGGGGAGTTGAAATGTCCATTTTGTCCGTGGGTGGGTGGCGAAGGGACAATTGAGGGCACCATGGAACTTGGTCAACCCAATTCCCCTCTCCCCTTGGGAGAGAGCTAGGGTGAAGGCCCCAACTCCCTACCCCTAACATCAAAAAATGGCGGACGTCCGCCGGGGTGGTGAATGGCTCAACTCCGCGCGCAGCAAGAATCATCGGGCAGGTGGAAGGATGCACTCGAGGTTTCGATAGGGAGACAAAGCCCTACCCCCGTTGGCCAACACATCCCACAAACACATGCGGTACCAGACAATCCGCCCACGCGGTCGCCACTCAACCAACCGACCGGTTTGCACGTGTAATTTAGCAGGGTGGGTGGCCTACTTTCTACAAAAATCGCCTAAGAATTTGTCCTTCCGAGGAAGGGCAACCTAAGTAGCACGACTTCTTCGATTCTTGAATCTCGGTACAAGCAGGTTCTCTATTGAGGCGGCTTGCCTTCTTTAGGCCCGCGCCAAGTTGATCCATTGCTACTCGGTCTGCTCTACCGTCGCTTGAAAATCGAGGGACTCGCTGCATAGCACCGCTGATAGTCCACAGTGTACATACGCCAGACTCACAAATTCCTCCACCAGGCTTTTGTGGTTGGTAAGAATCGACAGTAATGCTTGGCGACCATTTTCGTCGATCTCGTCGTCAAACGCGAGCGTGGCTAAATGATGCATCATGTCACGTTCCGCGGTAATGTTCTCTGTCACGACGAACCTCCAATCGATATCACTTGATGTGCCCGAGTACTTTTTGCTCTAAAGCATGCTTACCGGAATGGCAGCCTCCAACGATAAAATTGGATGCGGCCGTCAACCAAATTGTGAACTCAATCCTCGATTTTTGTTGGCGGATCTAAGTAGAAGGCGAATGCTCGCCCTGGCTTGAAGCGAATCTCAGGGTTGATTACGAGTTGCGCCAGCTGTCCCGCTTGAGCGGCATTGTTGACTTGCTCGGTTAGGTAACGGGTTAGCCTTTCAAGATCAAATCCCCCGGGGCATCCAATGAAGATACTCCCGTTACAGACAGTGGCCGAATCGCCGAACGCGACCAAAGGCTCGGTAGCTGTGGAAGTCAACGTCTGCACCATTCTCCAGCCGCTTGACTTGCGAAGATAAACGTAGGCCGCGCCGCATTCTGGAGCTTCTGACGACGAAGCGTACGGTGCGCCAACGACAAGCACACCGTTATTCAACGCGACTTTCGCCCCGAATTGCGCTCCATCCGAAGTGTCTTCAGGAATTAGGATCTGACTTTCCTGCCAGTTTCCGTCGTCGTTCTCAAAAACGTAAACACGTCCAGGATCTTGACGCTCAGGCCCGTGGCCGGCAGCGCCGATTACCAGGGTGTCGCCATCCATTGCCAGAGCTTCGCCAAAACGTCGTCCGGCCTGCCCATCCGACGCGAGGAGCTTTTGTAGCAGAACACACCTGTCTAGATTCCAACGAAAGACGTAAACCGCGCCGGCGAGCCTCCCATCCGCGGAGTCTCCCGGCGCAGCGATCGCCGCGTAGCCGTTGTCAGCCGCGATGTCCCATCCGAAGTCGGCGCTCTTTTGCATCGATTGCGGCGTTAGTTGATCCGTCAGACGCCAACGGCTATCCGTGTGTCGGTATGCATAGACCGTGTCGGTAGCTTCGGAGCTTCTCTCGGCGTCCAGTGCCGCAATCAGCAGATGGTCGCCTTGCAGAGCAACCGCACTGCCAAAGTACTCTGTCCGTTCTTTACTGCCTGGTTTCAATGTCTGACTAAGCTGCCATTGCCCCGAGTCGTAACGGTAAATCATCACGTTGCTTGATCGGTGGCGATCATCCGCACCAGTGAGCCGGTAACTAGCGCCAATGACCGCCGTCGCTTGATCAATATCGATAGCGCCGCCAAACCCGGATCCAGCGTCTGCGGGAGCAGGGATTTTCTGGGTCTGAACCCATCCGTCGGACTCGCGGCGAAAGGCGTAGACGGCGCTCGCAACTTGTTGGACGCCAATGTTTGCCGGCGCGCCAACCAACAAATGTGCACCGTCCGCCACCATCGCTTGGCCAAGCGCGTCTCCCGCTTGTCCACCGTTGACAACTAACGGCCCCATCGCCGTCACAGCCACTTGCGTACTGGACCACAGATAGCCGCCAAGTAGCGATAGCGACACCAGCAACGACGCACCGACCGCAAACCACGCCTTGGCCGACACGTTCGCGATTGCCCGCCCCCATGTCGTTGCCGCTGTCGACGTCTGTGCGAGCGGCGCCGGTGGTTGTTCGATAGCAGCGACAAGACTCGTAATCGTCGCGGCGTCGGCCGCGCCTGGCGCCATGTTCGACGCCAGCGACGTCGCGGTAACCGTGATTCCGACTCCGGCCAGTCTTGCCCGCAGCTTTGCGAGCGCGGCCGTCAGTCGCTTGCTGATGGCCGAAGGCGTAACACCAAGCTGTTTCGATAATTCGGTCTGGGAGCGCCCAACCAGAAAATACTCCACAACAACTATTCGATCCAACTCATCGAGTGAAGTGATCGCTTCGTCAAGATCGCTGGCTAATGCGGCATCTGCCTGGTTGGCCAACGCCCGCTCACTGGCCCATCGTGTTTCTCGCTTGCGTCGGTTCTGATCCTTCCGCACGATTTCACGGGCGGTATTGAGCGCGCAGGTGTGGAGCCAGCTTGCAAGATTCGAATGGATTGAGGTTGCATTCGCTGCCAGCTTGCAGAAGGTTTCCTGCACGGCATCCTCGACCCCCGAGTGGTTGTTGCCCAAGACACGGCTGCAAACCGTATAAACTAACCCGTAGTAGGTGCGGAGTACTTCAGCAAACGCTTCGTCGTCGGACCGTGAGACGTAGCGTGACCAAACGGAATCTTCGAGTTCGCGTGCCCGCGCCGCGTCCGCATCCAGTTGTTTACTGGTTTCTTTGCTCAAATGGGTGACACGACCGAAAATGGTGATAATTTGGGAGAAAAACGCCGCTGGCCACACTATAGATGCAGCCCGCCTTGCGATTTTTCCATGATATTCGCCAAAAGGCGCAAATTATCGCCTTTTGGTTTTGGCCAATCGCGGCATCCCAAGTGATGTCGGCTCCCTGGCGGAAAGGTTGTAGGGTCCGCGGCGATTCGGTCTGTACCTACATTCCACTGCCGGGTGGCAACTGGCTACCCGCCCGCCGCGCCAGTTTGACGCTGGTCACAAGTGGGTAGCATCCGGCAATGACATCCCGTCGCTTCGCGCCCCAGGTAGGCTATCGCCGACTTGGGCTACCTTGAACGGGACGACCTCCTGTCACAATCGACACGGACCCGATAGGCATCGAGTATACTTCTCTCTATCGAGTGAATGATTCAGCCAAGATCATCCTGCGGTCGGCGAATCCACGCCTGTGCCATCCGATTAGCGTAAGATGATGCCCATCTACCGCCATCTGCCAGGGAGACTCCTTAGATGAAACAGCTTCTTGCTCTTGCGACAGTTGGATTGCTTAGCAACTCATCGACCAATGCCGCCGACCTTGCGAGCGAGATCGATCGGTTGGCACAGCCGTATGTCAACAGCGAGACCGTCGTCGGCATGTCGATTGGAGTGATCAAAGGCAACCGATCTGCCGTTCGGGGTTATGGGCGACTCTCCACCGGCGACGCCACTGTGCCTGATGAGCGCACCGTCTACGAAATCGGTTCCATCTCCAAGGTGTTTACGGGCCTGTTGCTGGCCGACGCGGTAGCCAATGAGCGAGTATCGCTCGACACGCCAGTCGAAGAGTTGCTGCCGAGTAGCATCAAAATGCAGCAACGCGACGAGGCCATCCCAATCCGGCTGCGGCATTTGTCGACACACACTTCTGGGCTGCCGCGACTGCCCGACAACTTGGAGCCGGCCGACCCGAACAACCCGTACGCCGACTACGACGGCAAGCGGTTGGCTAATTTTCTTCGTACCTACCGACCGCGCAAACGGCCCGGTGAGAGAAGCGAATACTCGAATCTTGCCGCCGGGTTGCTGGGCGCGGTTCTTTCGTTCGATCAAGAAGTCGAATACGGCACCCTGCTCGGACAGCGTATCGCGCAGCCGCTTGGCTTAACCGATACGACGATCGAACTTGACGACGATCAGAAGGCCCGCTTGGCGCCACCACACACCGAAGGTGGAATCCCAGACCATTGCTGGACCTTTGACCAACTCGCCGGTGCTGGCGCCATCCGTAGCACTGTCGACGACATGCTCCAGTTCGCCCAGTCGAATCTCTATCCGCCCGATGGCAAACTGGGCGAAGCAATCGATCTTGCGTGGCAGGTTCACCAACAGCCAATCGACGACGCCAACTTCGCTATGGGCCTCGGCTGGCACGTCGCCCGCGATGGCACGACGCGCTGGCATAACGGGCAGACGGGTGGCTACCACGCCAGCCTCTTTGCCAACCGAGAGTTAGACGTCGCGGTCGTCGTACTAACGAACACCGCTACCGATGAGGTCGACCAACTTGCCGAACAACTCGTTCGCATGCTGGCCGGTAGCGCCGAGAAGCCGAGAGAATTTGAAACGGTCTTGAAAGTGGAGCCCGAAAAGCTGCAGCCCTACGTGGGTAAGTATCAGGTAGCGCCGGGAGCAGTCTTCACCGTCACGACTAAGGGCGACCAACTGCTGGTCGGCCTGACGGGCCAGCCCACATTCCGTGTATATCCTCGCAGCAACACCGAGTGGTACTACAAGGTTGTCGAAGCGACACTCACTTTCCACGTCGACGAATCCGGCCAATGCAACTCGGTCGAACTATTTCAGAATGGAGTCCGCCAGACGGCAAAGCGGATTGAGTAGCGGGCGCAGAGTCGCAATGGCATTCGCCAGCGATCGACAACGCCACTCACCATCCACTCTACAACAAGGAACACATAGGAGTTGGCAAAATGACGAGTGACACGTACGCGAACGACCCGACGCGCGTCGCCTACAAGATGTTCAGGAGTGGCATCAAACCGTGGGACACCTTATGCGGAGAAGCCGCAGAATTCGCCTCTCAGATACCACAGGAAAAGCTGATTTCGGTTTCTCATTCGCAGGAAGGCGTGATCGGAGTGGTCATCGTTTGGTATCGGAGTTGATCACACAATGCCCTCGGCGCGGTCGAGAAAATCCCGCGCATGGCAGCCGGCTCTCACCCCTGGCGAATCCGACTCAGCAACTCCTCATCAATCTTGCTCTTCACCGTCCGCCGATCGACGCCTAGTTGCTTGGCGACGGCTTCGTAGGTGCCGAGTTTGGCGTAGACCCAAGTGGTGTAGGCGGCGAGTAATTGGTCGGCCGACAGCCTCCCTTCTTCGGCATCCGACAGCCAACCCGTTCGCTCGGCTTTCGGTTCGTGGCGAGGCGTATACTCGCGGCGGACCAACACGTTGCGAACGCATTGTTCGAGTTCGCGAATGTTGCCGGGCCAACTGTAGCCGGTGGGCATGTTGCCGTGGATCCACATTTCGGCCTCGGCGGCGACCACCTCGGCTTCGCCTGGCGCGATGCGCTCGGCAATGAAGTGAATCAGCCCGCCGAGTGCTTGGGGGCGGTCGGCAAGTTGCTCGCTGAGGCTCGGTGTCTCGATGCGATCGGCGCACAGCCGATAGTAGAAGTCATGTCGGAATCGGCCTGCTTCGATTTCTTCCGCTAGATCGCGATTCGTGGCGGCAACGATTTTGCCATTGAACGTTCGCTCCTGGGTTTCGCCCAATCGGCAATACGTGCGATGCTGCACGACGCGTAGCAGTTTGACTTGAATGGTGAGGTCGAGATCGCCGATCTCGTCGAGGAACACTGCCCCGTGCGGCCGACAAGCTTCCAGCCAACCAACGCGGTCGGCAGTCGCGCCGGTAAACGAACCGCGCGCGTGGCCGAACAGTTCCGACTCGATCAGCGTTGGCGACAGCGCCGAAAGATTGAGCGGCATAAACGCTTCAGTCGGCTCGTCGACGAACCGCTGTCGGTCGGCGTCGAACACCAGGTATTGCGACGAAGCAATTGCCCGCGCGACCAACTCCTTACCGGTGCCCGACGGGCCGGTGATCAACGTTGGCAGCTCGCGCATCGTGCCATACAAACTGCGGCGGTATCGGCGCATGTCGTGTGTGAAGATCGATTGCCATACCGTCTCGCGGAGCCGGGCGACTGGTACCGACTCGCCCAAGATGCAATCAAAAATATGTCGAAACGCGCGACGCACCTGGTACAGGCACGCGAACAGATGAGCCGCCGCGGCACGATCGTTCGCGCTTGCGGTCGACGTGGCGAAGAACCGTTGATAGCTCTCGAAGAACGCCTTCCACGCTGGCTGCAGAACGGCTTGGTGATCCGGTCCACTGGCCTCGCAGAACGGTAGTCCGGCCACGTGTCGATAGTAGAGCACGTAAGGCACCAGGGCGTCGTACAGCTCAAGCGTACGCTCGTCTAACTTCTCGCCCTCATCGATCGACGCGCGTAGCTGTTCGGCGATGCGATCGGCGCGGTCGGTCAGCCGCGCGACGTTCGGGCGCTCTGAGACGTCGGTCTCAAGCGTGCGACTCCAAAGCTGGGTGTCGCTGGCGTCGTAGTCGTCGCCAAGCGCCAGCTCCTCCAACTCCAGCCGACGGCGACTGAACGGATTGCAATACGCCAACTCGGCGAGGGCTTCGAGGAACGATTGGTCGTGCGAGGCAATCACCAGGGAACTCCACAACGGGCATGGCGAGTCTGACGTGCGCAGGATGTACAACACCGCATGCATCTAGTGTACATCGTCCCGGCGGAGAGCGTTGCTCATAGCCCCGAAAAAACGACGCAACTCCATTTATTTCAATTACTTGCGTCGATCGCTGCTGCCTTGGCATTCAGCTTGCATTCGGCGAACCGCTGACACGGCCCTGCATCCTTCGAGGGGTCGACGCGAACCAAGGGAAATAAGGGAAACACGACATGACCGAGTCAGCACGCGACCTTTTAGCCGCACTCCAACACACAAAGCGGAAGCTTGTGGAGTGGCGACAACAGCAACGAATCACTGAGGATCAACTCAAGCACATCGCGCATGCCTACGACAATTGGATCGCCAAAATCAATCCCGATGGCGACTACGCCGCCGAGATGCCGCCCGCCGAAATGTGCCTGGAACATCTCGAAGAGTTGGAACACGAGCGCCGCAATCTTGTGTTCTTGGCGAACCAACTCGATCGTTTGGTGACTCGCAAGTTGCTCAGCGACGAACAAGGCGCGCAGTTTCAAGCGGAGGTCGCACGACGGTTGGCCGGCTTGCGCGATCGCCTCGCCGGACACGCCGAAGCCGTGGACGACGCGCCCATCCAACGGACGCTCGTCGAGCAACTACTCGATCCGCGCAGCTTGCACATCATGATGATCACCGGCGGAGCGCTGCTCGTGTTTGGCCTGGTTGTATGGCTCTGGTCGATTGGAGTGTTCGAGAATCCGCTAGTCGTCGCCAGCTGCGTGGGTGGCGCTAATCTTGCCCTGCTCGCAGGTGGCGCGAGCTTGGTTCGGTACTCGCGGCATCAAACCGCGGGCCGCGCCATTACGCTTTTGGCGTGCCTAGTGATGCCACTGAACCTGTGGTTCTACGACGCGCAAGGGTTGATTACTTTGACCGATGGCGGGCGCCTGTGGGTACCGGCGCTCGTGTGCTGCGTGCTGTACGCTGGCGTAGCGCGGTTGCTCAAAGACCCGATGTTCGTTTACACACTCGTGGCCGGTGTCGCCATGACTGGGCTGCTGTTCCTGGCCGATCAGCAAGTCGGACGGTTCTGGGAAGTCATCGGTCCATCGACATTTTTAGTCGTGCTCGGCGCGATCTGTATTCATGTCGAGCGGCTTTTCACCACAGGCGACAGCCCATTTAGTCGGCGACGGTTTGGCAAGGCGTTCTTTGTCGCGGGCCACGTGGCTATGGCGGTTGGCTTGGTGGTGTTGCTCAGCGGCCGGCTCGTCGGTTGGTTCTACGAACCCATGTTCGCCGAGCTCGGTTGGTTCGCGATTCCCGAAGTGGCCACCGTACCGGGCATCAAACTGTGGGCGCTGCTATTGGCGCTGCTTGGTACTTACACTTACGTGTACTCGCAATTCGTCGCCAATTCACACGGTCGCACCTACGCCTACTCGGCGGTAATGACTCTGTTATGGTGCGAGGTAATCCTGCTCGACCTGTTGAGCGTCACGGTTACCGAGCCGGTTGTGCTGTTGGTGTTGGCATCGACAGGCTTGGCCGCGCACCTTGCCTCGACGATCGGCAGAAAGAAGACCAGCGACGTTGACCATTTAGGCACGGCGCTGGGTGGCGTGGGAGCGGTTTGCACGGCTGTTGCCGTGGGATGGGGGGCAATTGCCTTGTTGCGTGGCTTGGTGTTGCCGTTGGGGCAACCGTTGGCGTTTGCCATTTCGCCGTTATACGGCACCGCGACGCTGGTAGCGGCCACCGCTTGCGGGGTCGCCGCGTGGGGCGAGCGGCGGCGCGGCCACTCGGCAAAGTCCACCCTCTATTTGCAGGCGCTTGGGTTGCCGGTCGTTGGATTGGCCGCATCGGGCTTCGTGGCCGCTGGTGTGACGTCGGCTTCCACGCTATTGGCGTTGGTTATGCTCTTGCCAGTCGGTTTTGCCATGGCGTCGATTCGCGCTTCGGCCGACCACCCGCTGTCGCGACTATTGGATACCGCGCAAGCGGCCACCATGTTCTTATTGCTGCTTTCGGTGACCGTGCTAGCTGGCTGGACGAGCACAGTTGGCGCAACTTCAGGGTTAGACCATCTGTCGCTGGCGGGATTTTATGCCGCGGCCGCAGGCGTGATGGGAACTGTGGCGTTCAAGCGGCGCACAACGACTGCTTCGGCGCTGGCGGGAGTCAGTGGCTGCGCGGCTGTATGGCAATTGCTGGCCTACGCGGGTTTCGCCGAGTACGCACCGATGGTGGCCGCAAGTGCGGTGGGTCTCGCGACGATCGTTGCCGCACGTTTGCTCTCCCGACGCGACCAGCAACCTGCCGGTCGCTTGGCGGTGATTGGAGCGGTGATCGTCACCCTCGGCGCGGCGGCTGGATTGTTGATGACCATGGGCCGATTGTTAGCCGACGAACCAGAGATCGGTTTGCTGGGTCTTGCCGCAGGGCAAGCCGTAGTCGCATTAGCTGCATCGCTACTCACCAGATCGGAAGATTGGAAGCGGACCTCGCAAACACTCGCCGGGTTGCACACGTTGGCCGGCGTGTTAGTGGTCAACGTGATGTCGCCGCTTACGATCTGGGAGCGCGGCGAGATATTCACCGTGGCCGTGGGCATGCTCTTGCTAGTCGTTGGACACTTGCGCTGGCGCCGCGAAGGCGAATCGCGCGACCCACTGGTCGACTTCAACCTACTGACCGGTAGCCTACTGGCGGCCGGACCATTGGTGCTCGGGTTATTGGCTCAGCGTTTCAACGGCTACGCTCCCTTTTGGGGACTTGGACTCCTACACGAAGTTGGCTCGCTTGCGGTTGGCCTGGCCCTCGTAGGCGCGGGAGTCGTATGCCGCATCCGCTCTACGACCCTGGTGGGCAGCACCTCGTTGGCGTTGTGGGTCCTGAGCCTGGTTGCTCTGGTTCACCTGCCCGAGCTCGAGAGCGCGGCGATCATGATGATGGTCGGTGGTGGGGTGTTCTTCGCGGTGGCCGTGCTGCTCAGCGTCTATCGCGACCGTCTCCTCGCCCTGCCCAGCAAGGTGAAGAACCGCGAAGGCGTGTTTCGAGTGCTCGAGTGGCGTTAGCGACAAAGGGAATCAAAAGCTATCAGAACGAGGATGCTGAAGGATTGGCGCGGTGGAGTCCGCCGGTGGGGTGTGCGTTTCCCTTCGCCCTGCCGGCGGGCTGCCCTACAAAAACAGCCCGCCGAGTGTAACAACTCGGCGGGCTGTGTAGGTTTCAAAGTTCGACGACTAGCCGACTAAGCAGCCGATGGGACGTCGCATTCGCAATCGGAGCAATCGCATGCTTCGCACGGGCAGACGCCAGTTGTTGCCGTCGCCGAAGAGGTGGCCTCCGAGTCCTTGCAGCAACCTTCTTTGCTGCAGCAAGCCTCATCAGTACAGCCATCGCACTCGCAGTTCGGGCAATCGCATGCCACGCAGTCGCAATTCGAGCAACTGTCGCCTGTGCAATCACACGATTCGCAAGGGCAATCGTCGCCGCAACAACAAGTTCCTTCGACCGCCACCTGATCGGCAGTCACCGTGCGGAACGCAAACGCGCCTACGGCAACTACGGCCACAAGCGCAATCAACGCAAACATAGGTTTCATCAAACCATTCTCCTGAGGTAAAGATAGACGTATTCTAAGCGGTCGCTCTTCCATGAGTGCGCACCACCACCCCAAGCGAGCAGCGGAGCGCCAATACGTCAAATGAGCCAGCGACAGAGTTTCGCCAGGCGCAGATTCGCCGAAGTCGCAGTGAACTCCTCGCGCCAACCTCCGGTGGCGATCGTCGCGGTGGGTGGAGAGAACCAGTCAGACGCAGGCGCATTCAGCAAATGCTCGAGGTCGTGTGGCGCGATCGAGTTGTCGGTCTCCACCACCAATGGCTGATCGGCCGGCGATCCGTGGCAGCAAGGGCAGCCGCAATCGTCGTCGCTGCATCCTGATGAACCGTGGCAGTCTGTAGGATTTGCCTCGGCTGAATGGCAGTGAGGACAGGCGGCCGGCCGCGCCGCTGCTTCGTGGAAGGTGGTGCATTCACATGGCGGATAGCCCATGAACCCAGCAAGCGCAACGCCCATCGCGGCCGTCAGGGCCAGGATTGTATTCAGCGGGCGTGACAAAATACGGTTCATATTCAATGCGCGAGCTATAGATCGGGCCGTAAGGGGGTTGTAGCACCAGGCCCAACTTCCGTGAAGACGGATTTTCACCCCCCGTCCTTCTGCCCTTTCATTTTATCCTGTCTTACGGCGCGGGTCGACTTTCGGCCGGCGCGGCATTCTCCCTGATTCTACGCACTCCTCCCAAAACCGCCGCTTGCAGTAGCCCTTTTTTGCCGATAAATTTTGCAGGACAGGTCTAATCGCCCCTTCCGGCTACCCCCCAAAGTAACCAGCCCGATGTCCGCTGCTGCCATTCTGTTGGCCACCACGGGGCTGCTCGCTGGGGCAGGCCTAGTGGAATCGATAGGGCACCGAAAACGGCTCTCACAGATCGCCACTCGCATTCACGTCAACGGCACTCGCGGTAAGTCGAGTGTCGCGCGTTTGATTGCCGCGGGCATGCGCGCCGGCGAGATTCGCACCTGCTGCAAGACCACGGGCACCTTGCCAAGGATGATTCTTCCCGATGGCACCGAGTACCCGGTGTTTCGACCAGCTCGGGCGAATATCATCGAACAGCTGCGCATCGTCGAAGCAACGGTCGACGCCAATGCCGAGGCCCTGGTGCTCGAATGCATGGCGCTCGTTCCGCACCTACAGTGGCTCTGCGAAAATCGCATCGTACGAGCAACCCACGGAGTGATTACCAACGCTCGAGAGGACCATCTCGACGTGATGGGCCCCTCGGAGCGCGACGTGGCACGGGCGCTGGCCGGCATGATTCCCGTGGGCGCAAAGCTGTTTACCGCCGAACGCGACCACTTAGACATATTTCAAGAAGTGTGCGACGATCGGGGTACACAACTCATTCCGGTAACCGAGGAAGATGTAGCCCGCATCACGCCGCTCGACTTGGTGAACTTTCCCTATGTCGAGCACGCCGAAAATGTCGCGTTAGCGCTTCGCGTTTGCGACGATCTAGGAGTCGAGCGTGGCGCCGCGCTGACGGGCATGTGGAATGCCAAGCCCGACCCAGGGGCAATGACCGCTCACGAGATGGATTTCTTTGGCCGCCGCATCAACTTCGTCAATGGCTTTGCGGCCAACGATCCGGAGAGTACTGAACGGATCTGGAATATGGCACTCGAGCGCTACTCGGATGTCGAACGACGGATTGCGGTGTTTAACTGTAGGGCCGACCGCCCCGACCGCTCGCACCAGTTGGGCCGCATCGTCGCCGATTGGGCGCCGGCCGATTATTACGTGTTGATCGGCAACGGTACGTATATCTTCGGCAAGGCGGCAACCGAGGCAGGACTCGATCCGCTGAAGATAGTATTTGCCGAAAACCGCCGCACCGAGGAAATCTTCGAAATCATCATCGATCTGTCCGGCCGCTCGTCCCTCGCGATGGGCATGGCCAACATCGGCGGCGTGGGCCTCGACGTCGTGCGCTACTTTGCGAATCGCAGCACCCAAACCGTATTCAAGTAACATGGTCGAACTTCTCAGCGTTGCCATTGGCATTGGCCTGGCGGTCAGTCTCTTGTTCTCCGAACTCTTCGGGCTGGCGGCCGGGGGAATGGTGGTGCCGGGCTACTTTGCTTTGGCGCTTAGCCGTCCGATTGACGTGGTGCTTACCATCGTTGCCGCGCTGGTCACCTACTTAATCGTCTACTTGATGAGCACATTCATCATCGTCTATGGCCGCCGTCGTACCGTGCTGATGATTCTTGTCGGCTATCTCGTGCGAATTCTGTTCAACTACATCCCCATGGAACTGATCACTTCGGTTGAAACCTACGCTAGCGAGCAAACCGAATTTCAGGTCATCGGATACATCATTCCCGGTTTGATCGCCATCTGGTTCGACCGACAAGGCTGGGTCGAAACGCTCTGTGCGCTGGTGACGGCGGCAGTGGTGATCCGGCTGATCCTCGTGCTTATTTTTGGTCACGAGCTGAACATGCACTAACACTAGCACCCAGTCGCACGGCCATTTAGGTTGCCTTAGGAGCGAATGACGAAACAATGGCATTCGAGGCAAGCTTGTTCGAGCGGCAAACACGAAGAACTTAACACATACTGATGAAGAAAGTCATCTGGCGTCCCAAGGCGGTATCGCGACCAGCGATGATTCTCATCGCGCTAATGTCCGCAATCGGCATGCTGATGGTCGAGCAGCTTCGTGAACCCCGTCAGCAGCCCTACTACCAAGACAAGCTAGACGCCGCAGAGTTGGCGCAGCGTGCGTTCGAAGACATCAAGAAGTTACGACAGCGGGTGGAAGAAATCGACCCAGAGTTTGACCCGCTAGAAACCGGCCTGATTGGCGTCAACACGTCGAGCGTCACAAGCGTTCATGGGGTGCTGCCTTCCAAACAAACCGCAGCCAATCCCAACTTCGCGGCAGTTGTCGTCGACATGCTCAAGCGAGCCGGGGTCAAGGAGGGCGACTACGTCGGCCTGGGCCTATCTGGGTCGTTCCCGTCGCTCAACATTTGCTCCATCGTCGCCGTCGAGGCGATCGGCGCCGAGCCAATCATTATCAGCAGCGGGGCGGCGTCTGAATGGGGAGCCAACCTACCCGAACTGCTCTGGATCGACATGGAGAAACACCTGTACGACCAGGGAATCATCGAGAAACGCAGTATTGCCGCATCGATGGGCGGCGAAGAAGACCGCGCCAAAAACTTGACGGCCGACGGAAAGGTCGACATCGAGGAAGCGATCGAACGATGCGAGTTGCCGTTGATCGCCGCCAAAGACTTCGCTGGAGCGGTGGACGCCCGGATGGACCTGATACGTGACAAGGCAGCCCGCCAGGGAATCAAGTGCTACATCAATGTCGGCGGCGGCGCGGTGTCGGCCGGCACCAGTGTAGGGAAAAAGGTCTTCGACGAAGGGCTCAATCTGAGGCCGCCCGTAAGAATGCCCACCGATTTGGATGGAGTAATGCCGCGGCTAAGCAATCAAGGCGTACCGGTAATCAACCTAGTGCAAATAGTTGATCTTGCGGAACGGTTCGGTCTGCCCGCCCCGCCGGCGCCCGAGTTCCGCGAACTCATCGAACCGGGCCACGGAGCGGTGTTTGTGCGCGAAGACTACAATCGCCCGTTGGCCATCGGCGTGCTGGTAGTGATTGTCGCCAGCTTATTCGGATTCATCCGTTCCGACGTCGGCTTTCGGCTTTTGCAGGGTGGGCATTCGAATAAACCATCCGGCCATCCCGAGCCGATGGTCTAACAGATTGGGCGTCGGTCTTAGACGGTTGACGGCACCCGCGTTTGCGACGCAACAGACTCGCCGCCCGGCATCCGCTACCGGGTGATTCCTGAAACTGCTGCCCTAGTTTCAGAAGCCACCGGAGCGGCATGCCATCGGGTCGGCCGGCTACGTTCAATTCGCCACGCGCTCTGCGATACCACGGCAGGCGGCGTCGACGTCTGTAGAACGCGAGGCCAGCAATCGAAGCACCGTGTACGCTAGACTCCAGCAAACACAGAGTCCAAGGCGTCGTGCCAACTGTCACTGTTATCGCCTTCGCCGTCTTCTTGGGCGGAGCTTGGTCCCTCGAAGTCGACGCCGCTCGGCTCGAACTCGCCCCCCCAGCGATGTAGCAGCAACGTCTGATCGACGGCACTAGCCGCAACGTTTGCTTCGCTGAACGCGGCAGCGACGCCTTCGTCCTCACCAAGCTCAGCGAAGGCAGCCACCGATGCGGGCACTTCGCTTTCAGTCTCGACACTCAAAGCAAGCGAAGGCTCGGACACGACAAGCGAAGCCGCCGCCGGAATGCTGATGTCGGTGTAAACGTCGCCAAAGCTCGACTTCCATAGGCTGTAGTCGGCCGTATCGACAACACCTGAGCCATTCGTGCTGCCGACACCACCAGGCAATTCCGACTCCGCAGCACCCAGGTTGTCGCGGTAAGTCGTATAATCGGCGAGGTTCACACGGCCGTCGTTGTTGAAGTCGCCGGGGCCAGACCCAATAGCGACATTGAACGCAACCACCGCGTCGCTGCCGGTGCTCGAAGACGTGTTGGCCGCATCCACAGCACGGCCGTTTCCAATCAAGCCGTTACCCACCAAGTTCAATTGGTAGGAACCGACCGGCAACCCACCGTTCGTGGCTCCCGAGCCGGTGAACGACAGCGTCAGCGTATTGGTGAAATAGCCGTCAACCACCGGCAGCAAGTCAACGCCGACGATCGCGGTGCCGGTGTCGTCGGTTATTGTGATCCCGGTCCCCTCAGGGCCAGTGATGCCACCATCACCAAGGTTGTTCTGGCTCACCGGTCCGTTAAACGTAAGACTGAGTGTCCCATCCGGATTGCCCGCGACAGAGGTCAGCGAAACCAACGGGCTGGCGTTCGCATCACCCACATTCTCTTCGCCGGGCGTTAGGGCAGCGCCATCGACCGGCAGGCCGAACGCCTCGGCGGCCTCGTACAGCAGGTAGTCGTCACCGCCGGGTTGCAGGTCGCCGCCGAACCAGGCGGCACCGGAGTTCCGGCTCGTGTTGCCACGCGAGCGGCTCACCGCGTCGACCTCGGGGTCGAAGTTCGCGAACGCCGCCCGATTGGTGCTCGGGCCATACAACTGGTCTTCCACGCCCGCCACCGGCACGCCGAGCGAGTCGATAATCTCGACGCCTGGAATGTCAAACAGGTCCGACGAGCCGCTGTCATTCCAGTCGTAGTCGAAGATCGTCGTAGTCAACTCGGTGAACGGACTGTAGACCAGCAGATAGGTTGTGGAGTCGTTCTCGCTAGCCACATTCTCCGACTCGATGGAACCTAGCAAGTCGATCTGCGTTGTGTCGCTAGGCACGTTGAATGCGAAGTCCTCAGCGTCAGGCGTAATGATGGTGAGGCCGTTGGCGCCGTTTTGGAAGTCGCCAAGGTCAATCACCTTTTCAGCCCGCCCGGTCTGATCACCAACGAGGCCCTCAATCGCGACGTAGTAGACCGACCCCAGCGCGACGCCGGGGTCGCCGATCAGTTCGACAAACTCATGCGGTGGGTCGTTGCCGGGCGAGTTGATCCAGATCTCGCTCAGCAGTAGGTCGCCGCCAATCGGGTTGAAGTCGTTGTCGCGGATCTTGAGAGTAGCGCTATCACGCTCGAATTCGAGACCCGTGCCGGAGAGAGAAATCGTGAGCGTCTCGTTCGTCTCAATCTCGGAGTCGTCGTTCACTGTGATGTCGAAGGTCTTGGAGAGCTCACCATCTGCGAAGGACACCTGGCCGCTTGTGGCGCCAGAGATATCTGCCAGGCTGCCGGTTCCGGCGGTGAGAGACCAATCGACCGTCGCTGGGCCGTTTGAGCCACCAATTCGGTTGACGGTGACCGTGGCCGTACCGCCGATTTCTCCGGCCACGTACTCATCCAGGGAGAGGCTAAAGGTCCCAGATTCTTCCGCCGCGGGATCGGTGTACAACACCGTCAATTCCGGACGGAAAGTGCCGACCAAGAACGCCTCGGAGCTGTCGAAGCGCCACAGTTCGCCCAGGTCGGTGATGATTGTCCAGCCGAAGTTTTCAAGCGAGCCGTTAGCCCAGCTCTGCACGGTGTCTACGTTGATCGGAATTTCAACCAGACCCGCACGCCCAGCGTCCGCGACCGAGAAGTCCGGCGCCGAAGTGGCCTCGATGCCGTCAGGCGTGACGCCGTTGGAGATGGAACCGCCGGCTGACCCTTGTGGATCATCCCACGTTGCGTTGACTTCCTCCCAGTCGTTGAGCATGCGGAAGAAGTTCACCTCCGCACCCGGGGCAATGGCCGTTACGTTGACTGTCAAGAACGCGTCGAAAATCTTGGAACCCTCGGGCACCTGGTCGACGCCAGCGCCAAACACGTCGTCGAAGACGAGCATGCCCTGCTGCGGCCGCACCGCGTCGGGTTGATCTTCCCCAACGCCCTTCACCTGATCAACCTCGACCGTGGAGTCCTGCCCGAAGCGGCTGAACCGCAGCTCGCCATCCAGGTACGCGTCCTGGGTGCCAAAGTAGCTGTTCATGCCGTTCTGGAATGTGGCGATCTGCACGTCCGCGTCCGCGATAGTGATCTCTGCCTCACCGTTTGGATTGGTCGGCTGACCGTCGGCAGGCCCACGCTCCGTTGAGCGGCCGTTGGTGATAAGATACTGTCCGCCACCGCCGGGCGTGGTATTGACCACATCGGTGATCTCGACCAAGAATCGTTCGAAGCCCTCGGCTTCAGAGTCCGGCAGTAGGTTGATCGTAACATCCTTCTCGGTTTCACCCACGCCGAACGAGATTGTCTGTTCTACGCCGGTGTAGTCGACGTCCTCGGTCGCACTTCCAAAGTCGAAAGTTCGGTAGGTGACGTCGATCGTCTCGTTCAGATCGCCGGTGCGCTCAATCGTCACAGTCACGCTGCCATCGGCCTCGGCGACTTCCGTCTGCTGGTCGTCCCGGTTGAAGAACACGGTGCGGAGGATGTTGGGAGCACCTGGCGTGAGCACCGCACCATCTGGGGTGACGACACTCACGAAGAACGTGTCGTTCTCGTATGCGATCGGACCGGACGAATCGTCGCCGTCCGCGATGTCGCCGTTGAACCAAGCGCCAATCGTGTTAGGCTGCGTCTCGCCGGCGCGACGCGAGACTGCGTCGGACGTCACATTGCCAGAAGCCGCGTTGATGCGGGTTGGCTGGTGCACGTGGATGCCGGGGTTGCCAAGCTCTGGAGCGGCCAGCGTGCGGTCGCGGTCGCCGCCGCCGCCTTCCACCACGCCGACGCTGTCGATCACCTGGGCACCTGCCGGGAGCTGGTCGAGGATACCGACCGCGTCGATCACGTTGCCGTTGATGTCGGTCACTACGCCGAACGCCTGGTTTGTCTCGTTCTCGTAGAAACCAACTTGGTCGTAGTCAAAGCCCTGGACCAAAGCGGACGGGCTGCGGATCAGAGCGTAGGTTTGAGACGCGTCTTCGAGCACACCACCCGCGCCATCGAGCTGGGCGGTGGCGAATACCGCAGTATCCGCATCAGGCGTGTAGGCCCAATTCATCGGTGTGATAACCAGTAGGCCGTTGGCTCCGAAGCTCTGACCGGTAAGATCGATCACTAGATCGGCAACGCCCGTTCCCGAACCGTTGAGACCGGACGCGGGGCCATTGGGGTCGGGTGTTCCGCCAGCCTCCTCCTCTTCAGCTTCGAACACAACGAAGTAGTAGCCATCGAGCGATTCGCCCGGCGTGCCGATCAACTCGACGTACTCGCGGTTGGTTTCATCCTCCAGAGAGCTTGAAATGTTCGCGAGCACCTCGTTGATCAGGGCATCGTTGTCGCCGATGGTCACCGTCGCCACGTCCTTGTCGGCGGTCAAGGTCGCGCCGGAAAGCGTGACGGTAAACGTCTCGTTGCCTTCTAGAGCGGTGTCGTCGGTGATGGCGATCGTCACTGTCTTAAGCGTTTCGCCGTCCGCGAACTGCAGGTCCGCGATGGCCGAATCGTCGAAGTCGACACCACCGGTTGCGGTGTCGCCCGCAACCGCGACGCTCACCGAAGCAGCACCGGTTGTGCCGCCCAGGCGGGCCACTTCGAGCGTGATCGACGCACCACCTTCGGAGATGGTCGGCGCGATGTCGAGGAAGCCGAACGACCCACCACCCGACGGCGCGGTGAAGTCGACTGACAGCATGGGCCGCTGCGACTGTGCCGACTCCTTGGTGCGGAAGTCCCAACCGTTGGTGGCCGAACTCTCGATCATCCAACCGAAGTTGTTGAAGCCGGCCGCCCAGAACTCCAGGGACCGCGTCACATCGAAGCGACCCGCGGTTAGTGGGTTTTCGGCCGTCGTATCGGGGTCATAGAGGATTCCGTCGGGTGGCAGGTTACTTGCTTCGCCCTCGGAAGCCTGCACACCGCCGATCAGGCCGAACGTATTCCAGGTGGCGGTGGCCTCGCTCCAATTGGTGAGCATACGGTACGCACTCATCTGCATTGCAGAGTTAGAGTCGTTCACCACGTTGAAGACGAGCTCAGCCGAGTTGATGGTCGATCCAAGCGGGATCTGCCCCGGGTCGTCGCCAAAGATATCGTCGAACTTCACCAGACCTTGTCGCACCCCGTTGGCATCTTGCTGGTCAGGGCTGATCGAGCCCTCGGTGCCGAAATTCACGTCCGGGTCGCGGGAGTAAAGCACCGTGTCTTCTTGGCCTTCGTAGCCGCTCAGACCCTGCTGGAAAACCGCTACCGCAAGCAGCTCGCGTCGCTCCAATCCTTCGATCGTCATGCGCCGACCTTGAGCCAGTCCGTTTCGTCGAGCTTTGTTGGCGCGGCGGGTCTTCGTGAATCGCTTACGCATTGGTGATTCTCCCTGTTGGCAGCGAACTGAAACTTGTCGAATAGTTCTTATGTAGGATGTGAATTGCAGAAGGTGAGTTAAGATTAGCGAGCGATTGTTAGATTTTTGGGTGCGGATTGTTAACGTTCTGTGTAAGCCATGGTTGGTCTCAATGAACAAACTGTGCGCGCAAAGCAACCACAATTGACCGACGGCACTGAATTAGATACAGCCGCAGGCGCTTAGTACTTTTTGGGGAGAGACGAAGTGATAGATGCGGCTATTCGTCGCCGTAGGTTAGCTTTGGTGCATCCGCATCAAGACCGACGTAGGACTCTTCGCCACGCATCGTGCAAAACGAAAACCACACGAGCGGCTCCACACTTTCGGAAACAAAGGTCACCGATGCGTCGCCCAGGCACGCATTAACGCCGCCCGGATGAGCGCTACGCGCGGACGCCCAAGTTTCCGGGCTCGATTTTTGTTCGAAGCAAGGAAGCTCCGAATGATCGCGGGTAAGCCCTGTACCACATGCCGGGATAACGTCAGGCAGGCCAGAGTTTGGCGGATTACGCCCGGAAAAGGCACTTGCTCCCATACCGGGGATCATCCACGCTCCTCGCCAATCGTCGTTGCCCTGCGCGACGTCGTTGGAGACTGGCATGCCCTGTTCGTTCGTTTCATTCCAGGTGAGTACTTCGCTCAACATGACAGTATTCGATAGGCCATCGACCACCTTTGCCAGACGTCTACCTTTGCCAACCCGCTGACCAACGGGATCGCGATTGATTCTCTCGATTCCAAACATGCCGGCCGGATCGGAGAGAACTACAGGTTCGCCATTGAGCTGCGCATTTGGTGGGGTAGGCACCCTAAACTCGGGGGGGGCGTTGAAGACTGCGTACGACATGGAGTTGCCGCCAAAACAGACGACATAATTGCCCTTGGAAAGATGGCCCAAGCCGACGCCGGAAGTACCGTCGTCGTCGTCGTTGTAGGGCAGTAGTCCGCCGGGTAAAGTTCCTGAACTTGGGCAAATAAGCGTGTCGCTAGTGCTTTCATGAAATACACGCCATTGGCGGCTACCCTTTGCCTGCATGTCCCATGTGTCGAACGGGTTTGCTCGGTCCACAATCGCTGGGTCGTTAAGAGCCGCCTTGGCAAGCTCCGCCAATCCCCCCTCTTCCACAAACGAAAACAGCTGCAGTGCCCAGTTGGGTCCATAACAGTCGCCTCCACCCTGGTTGCCGGCAACCAACCACGGCGGCGCACTCGCGAGACAACTCGGCCCACCTGGGGGAAGGTGCTTCTTAGTGCTCTCGAAGTTGAGCATTGCTAGCCCAAGCTGTCGCATTTTGTTGGTGCATTGTGTTCGCCTCGCCGACTCGCGTGCCGCTTGAACGGCAGGCAACAGCAGGGCGACTAGAATGCCTATGATCGCGATCACCACCAACAGCTCGACGAGTGTAAAACCCGATTTCCGCTGGATCATCAAACAACTTCCTAACGGGTTGCCCCTGAGTGTGAGTTCTTGTGAATCCCACCCAAGGTAGAGAGCAAATGCGAAGAAAACACCCCTGATGCAAGTCTCAAATAAGATTTTGGACTCTAGCGCGAATACATCACCACGCAGACATGCTAACACACTAGCGCCCGATGCATCTTGCAAAGCACACGAAGAGTTTCCGAGGGAGTGGCGCAATCGTCAAGTAGCTATCAGGCGGATTCTTCAACACTTAACAGTGTCTTCACCGAAGCCTCGTCACGAAGCTCCCATTCCACCCAGGCTACCTGTCCATGGGTTCATTCGGACACCTGCGACGCAAGCGCGAATTGTGCTGCAAACTCAATGAGTTTTGCACCGGCGACCGCGAGCGAACTGGCGGCGCAAGCGTAGCCGCGCAGCATTGCAGTGTTCTCCGCGGATCGTGCAAACACCGTACGCGAATGCGATACATATGCCCCAGCCGGTGTTTCTACTGGCTGCTACCCCGAGATCGGGTGGGGCGGTCGCGGAGGCGGTAGCTTTGTCGGACGTCCTCGATCTTGTCGAGCACGGCGAAGAACTGGTCGATCAGTTCGGCGTCCCACTGCGTACCCGCGCCGCCACGGAGAATTTCCTGGGCGCGTAGCGGAGGCATGCCTGATCGATAGGGGCGGTCGCTGGTCATCGCATCGTAAGCGTCGACCACTGCCAGTAGCCGACCATCCAATGGAATCTCTTCACCATGCAACCCGTCTGGGTACCCCCTACCGTCGACCCGCTCGTGGTGGAATAGCACGCCGGGCAACACGTATCGCAGTTGCTCCAGATCTTGCAGGATCGCCCAGCCCTCATCGGGGTGCTTCTTGATTTCCGCGAATTCGGTGTCGGTGAGTCTCCCCTTTTTGTTCAGCACCGCGTCGGAGACGCCGATTTTTCCAACGTCGTGCAGCAAGCCGGTCAGGTACAGTCGCTCGCATTGATCCTCGTCGTAGCCCACTTGTTGGGCAAGGATCTTTGCGAACAGGGCGACGCGCTCGCTATGACCGCAGGTGTACTCATCCTTGGCGTCGAGCGCCGAAACCAGCGATCGCACCACGCTGATTAGAATCTGCTGTTTCTCCCTAAACAGGTCGAGGTTACTTGCGTGGGTGGCCAACATCGAGGCGGTCGTGCTCACCAACGACGCTTCGCTACTTCCAAATTCCAACTGGCTGAGTGGCCAAGGGCTGTCGGGTCGAGCGCCAGCCGGCCAGTGGCGATTGATTGCCAGCAACCAACCCATCTGCGCATTGCGCGAGGCAACCGGCACCAGCAGCAATTCGCGAACGCCGGGTAGATGCTCTCCCTCCGGAGTTGAACCAAGACGATTCTTGACCACCGGTTTGTCGCCGGCCGAGTCGCCGAACCAGTGAACAACTCGCATCAGCAGCGAATCGGGGAACTCTCGCTCGCCCAACTTGATCGCCGGAACGGCATCCACGGGATCGGTGCCGTCCGGAGCCATCAGCAGCGACAGGCATTCTGCTTTGATCGATTCGTTCAACAGCGGCAGCGTCGACTGGGCCAGCGCCATCAGGTCGTGAGAGTCGTCGGACACCTCCAGGTGTTCCACCATTGAGCGGAGAAACGTCAGTTCCTCGAGATCATCGCTTAGCTGCTCAGCGAAGAACTCATTCTCCGACTGGTACTGCTCTATCTTCCGCTTGTTGCTTGCCGCGGTGTACCAGAGGTCGGCCATTTGTTCGATCGCGTCGATCGGCAGATCGCCTGCCGTACCAATCGCCACTTTGTTGGCCGCAGTAGGCATAGGGACCACCACTGTATGCTGCCGGTCGCCCGGCAACACAGTTGGTTGGCGCAATTGGATCGATTCACTACAGGCTGCCGCAACACCTTCGCCCAACACGCTCTCGTCACCGGAAAACACTCGATCGGTGGCGACATAGTGCCATGCGTCATCACGAACGTGAGCCGCAAGACGGAATTCGCTACCAAAGGTTTGGCGGAGCCACGTAAGAAGCTCGCCGCAAGCGGCGACCGTCGATTTGTCGATTTCGCAACAAGTGCTGGAAGTCATGGCGGCGTCTGCGGAAATCGTCCCGATCGAATACGGCCCACTGGCCTTCTGACTGCACGAACGGTCGCCTAGCGACGCTCTACCGCGGGAAGGCGAACCGTTGTTTTCCACCAACTAAAGGTAGGTTAGGTGGGTAGCGCGTCAACGAGATTCGATCTGACCTACCGATTACAACGGATGTAGCAGTCGTAGCCACGATGTTCTGTCGCCCATCATTTTTGCGAAGTCGCGCGATGCGGCACACTTGCTGCGAAACATGAGCTACGGTTGGATACAAAAGCAGATTACGCCGTCGATCACTAGCGGCGGTTCAGGTGGGGTGGTTGGCGTTTTTTTGGGTACGAACGTCGAGAAACACAACGTCCAAGGAACTATAGCCATGCGTTGCAAGACGGGTTTCACGCTGGTCGAATTAGTGGTGGTGATCATGATCCTGGGCATTCTGGCCGGTGTGGCCGCGCCCAAATTTCTCAGCACTTCGGCGGATGCTACCGAGAATGGCCTAAAACAGACACTTTCGGTCGTGCGAAATGCCATTGAGTTGTACGCCGCCCAAAATGGCTCGCCTCCCTCGGGCTCCGCTTCGCTGGCATCGGATCTTGATCCTTACTTGCGAGGCAGTACCTTCCCGACGTGTCCGGTGGGGACCCATTCCGGCGCTGCGACCATCAAGGATGGCACGGCGGCCGACAACGGTACCGCCTGGATGTACGACGGCACTTCAGGCACATTTATCTGCAATTCGTCTGCCACCGACTCCGATTCAGTTGCTTACAGCAGCTACTAGAGCGTGCTTCGGCGAGCTGTAGCACCGAAGACGCTGGCGCGGGTGCCAGACACAGATCGAAATCACGTTAATCATGCCAGCGAACCGGTCGTTTGCTGGCACTCTGCGTTTGGCAGTCTGTAGCGGTTGGTTCGACCTTAGCGGTTGCGCGGGTTGGTTGCGATCTGCGGCATGCACGGGCCCGACCGATTGTAAGGGAGTTACCCGTCGCAACGTGTCGATGAGCTTTACCGCAGCAGTGCGCTGCTGCTGCGCTCACGCACATCCATGACCCATACTTCAGCAATGGACCCATCGACTCCCAAAATTCTGGTTGCCGAAGACAATGCCGCTTTGTCGCGGGTGCTCGAATTCACCCTCACAAAAGCCGGTTATTCGGTTACGCAGGCTCCCAATGGAGCCGAAGCGTGGGCCTGTGCGCAATTGGAACACTTCGATCTGTTGCTCACCGACCAGCAAATGCCCGTGATGACCGGCATTGAGCTTTGCAGCCAACTGCGAAACCTCGAAGAGTACGCGGACATACCCATCATGCTCTTGACTGCGAAGGGGCTGGAATTGGAACTGCCGCAGCTTTGCGAGGAATTGGGCATCGCGGCTACCTTCGCCAAGCCGTTCAGCCCGTCGCAGGTCCTCAGGAAGGTGCAAGAGTTGTTGACCCCCGCCATCGTTTAGCGGCGACGGGGCGCAATCCTTCATACGACTCGCCGACCCCTTTTTGGTGCTTTGAACCGCAATCAACTCCAACTCGGCTTCGCCCGGCAAGTGGTTTCGTGCTACTTGCTGGTGTCGCTAGTAGCCATCACTTGGCTATCCGTGGGCGTCGTGTTTGCCGTGCACGCGGTGCTGTCGTCGCGTTCGGAGAGTCAATGCCTAACGCTAATGGGCAAAGCGGCGGCTCAGGCTCAAATGGCTTACCTTCGAGATCAGGGAGCGTCGTTCGAAGCACTCGTCAAGCGAATAGGCGACGATAATCATCTCTCCTACTGCGGCATCGTGGGAACCGATGGCGCGTTTGTCGCGCACACCGATCCCCATAAGGTCGGCACCAAGGCACCTGAGCGAACTGGCGACCAGATGAGTTGGGGGCAGGTGGAAGCCATCAGGTACACGACCGACGACGACCATCAGATGCTCGAACTGCGAACTCCGCTCTCCGTGCAAGCGAAACCTATCGGTCAGCTATTGGTCGGCTCGCCCGCGCCCGAGTTTTGGACGACCGCCCTCGCTGCCGCCGAGGTGGCTCCGCCTGCAATACTGATTCCGCTGATCCTCGTTTGCGCGGGAGCACTCTTGCTGCGGCGGCTTATCCTGCCCATAGCGCAAGTACAACAGCAGCTGCGACACATGGGTAGCTTGCCCGCTTCCATGCCGTTGCAACTCGAAAAGCTGCCCGCTACAAGTGTGGTAAGCATCGGGTGGAACCGCTTGATCGACCAATTGAAACAAACTCGGCAAGATGCAACTCAACAGTCGCTCACCGAGCGTGTTGCCGCGGCGATCGAGGGTCGCAAGCAACAAGAATCGCTGCACGTACTCGATCACCTGAGCGAAGGCCTGGCGGTCACCGACACCGAGGGTCGCATCACGTTTGCCAATCGAGCGTTAGCCGCTTTGCTGGGCGAGAGTGGCCACGGCGACGAAGCCTCTGGCTGCCCGATTTCAGATTACCTACGCGAACATGTCGACGACCCGGGTTCGCTCGAAGCGGTTAGCTCCGCTAGTCCCGCGCGTGCAACGCGAGGCGAAGTCACCCGATCGCATGGCGAGCGACGGCGAACCTTACGCATCGAGCGACAACCGATCGAGGCCGGACGATCGGGCCACGTTTGGTCGCTGCGCGATATCACCCAGCAACGACTGGCCGAGGAGATGCGTGGACAATTCATCGACGCTGCCACACACGAGTTGCGTACGCCGCTGGCCAACATTAAGGCTTACTCCGAAACGCTCGCCCTGATGGACGATGTGGACGTGGAGCAACAAAAAGAATTCTGCAACACAATCAACAACGAAGCGACCCGGTTGGCCCGCTTCGTCGACGATCTGCTTAGCGTCAGCAGCATGGAAGTCGGCTCGCTGTCGATCAATCGCCAAAACGTACAACTCCGGCGAATGTTCGACGAAGTAATCGACAAAGTCAGGCCATTGACCACACAGAAGTCGCAGGAGTTCGGCGTCGACTTGCCTGAGAAACTCGGCGAAGCCTATTTGGACAAAGACAAGATCGCGGCGATGCTGGTAAACCTGCTCGGGAACGCTTCAAAGTACACGTCCGAACAGGGTCGCATTGGCTTGGTCGTCAGTAGCACCGACGGAGTGTTGGCAGTCAGTGTGGAGGATTCTGGAATAGGCATTGCGGCCGACGAGTTGCCGCATGTGTTCGAGAAGTTCTTCCGCAGCAAAGATCATCGCGTTCAGCAAGAAACGGGAACCGGTCTGGGTCTGTCGTTGGCCAACGAGATCGTTCGGCTGCACGGCGGCGAACTCAGGGTCAAGAGCGTCGTCGACAAGGGTAGTACGTTCACGGTCCGCATTCCGCTCGTGCAGGAGGCGAGGCTGTGATCCACGTCGAAACTCAAGGAGCGGTCGACGTCGTCCAAATCGACGGTTCGCTCAACGCTGAAAAGACCGACGAACTTGCCGCGGCGCTGGTTAAAGTGAACAAGGCGGGCGCGCCAATGGTGGTGTGTGACTTGTCGCAACTACAACTGATCGACAGCGATGGGCTGGAGTGGCTGCTCGATGCGGCCGACGAAGTCTGCCAAAACGGCGGCACCATGAAGCTCGCTGGAGCCACACCGTTGGTGGCAGACATCTTGCGGCTCACTGGCGTCGAGGATCGATTCGAAGTATTCGATACGGCCAAAGCCGGTGTGGGGAGTTTCTCGCGATGAGCGCCAACACCGAAGCACTCGAAGACTTCAGCCAACTGACCGCGCCGCTTGAAGGCGAAGCGACACCCGAGGCGATCGCCTCAAGCGGCCATCGCCGTCCGCTCGGCCAGCAACTCATCGGCGCCAACCTGCTCAAGCCCGAAGACCTGGAACGAGCGCTCGCCGAACAAGCCAACAGCAACCAGCCGTTGGGCGAGCAGTTACTGGAAATGGGCGCGGTAAGCGAAGAGCAGCTGCTGCCGTACATCGAGGCTCAACTCGGCGTACCCTCAGCCCGCTTGCGCGAAGGACTGCTCGACCCTGCCGCGGTGCGCGTGCTGCCTCGTGAGCTGGCCGAGCGTTTGTTGGCGCTGGCCCTATTCCGCGTTCGTGACACGCTGATCGTGGCGATGCACGATCCGTTCGACCTCGATCAGATCGACACCATCGAGCGCGTCACTCGGCTGAACGTGCGGCCTGTGTTTGCTTTCCGCACCGCCATCAACCGAATGCTCAAGCGCGGCTACGAAGACGACTTTGAGGTCGACGCCGTGACCGCCGACATGGACGACGACGCGGTCGAGTTGCAAAGCGATATTACTGGTGTTGACATCGCCTCGGTCCAAGACTTGGTCGAGGGCAGTCCCGTCATCAACCTGGTGAACTACCTGATCCTGCAGTCGATCCGCAAAGGGGCCAGCGATATTCACGTCGAACCGAGTCGGAACTACGGCGTGGTGCGTTTTCGTATCGACGGGCAACTGGTAGAGATGCTGCGCCCGCGCCGCGACATTTATCCCGCGATCGTGTCGCGTATTAAGGTCATGGCCAAGCTCGACATTGCCGAGCAGCGTACTCCGCAGGACGGCCGTTGCCAAGTGATCGTCGACGGCAAAGAGGTCGACTTGCGTATATCGACACTGCCCACCGTACTGGGCGAGAAAGTCGTGATGCGTGTGCTCGATAAAGGTCGGCTGACGTTCAACTTGGACAAGCTCGGCATTCCCACTGAGATGTTGCCCACGATCAAGACCCTGCTTGGTCGGCCGTATGGACTGTTTTTGGTCACCGGACCAACCGGTAGTGGCAAGACGACCACGTTGTACTCGGCGCTTGAGCTAATCAAGAGCGTGCACCGCAACATCGTGACGGTCGAAGATCCAGTTGAGTATCAGATGGAACTGATCAACCAGGTGCAGATCGACTCGACGCGCAACGTGACGTTTGCTTCCGCGCTCCGCTCGATTCTGCGACAAGACCCCGACGTGATCCTGGTGGGTGAGATTCGCGACACCGAGACTGCAAAGGTGGCGGTGCAAGCCGCGCTTACCGGCCACCTGGTGCTCACCACATTGCACACCAACGACGCCGCGGGCGCCGTCACTCGATTGATGGACATGGGCGTTGAATCGTACAAGTTGGCCTCGGCGCTGGTGGGCGTGCTCGCGCAACGACTCGTGCGAACCATTTGCCCCAAGTGCCGTAGTTCGCACTACGCCAGCGAAGAGTTCTTGCGCTCGCTACACTACAAGGGCGACATGCGACGTGCATTTGCTCGTGGCGAGGGTTGTCGAGAGTGTTTTGACACGGGCTTTCAGGGACGGCATGGCATTTACGAACTGCTGCCTGCCGACAGTAAATTGCGATCGCTAGTGGCCGCCGAGGCGAGTGTCGACGAAGTCCATGCCTGGCGGCGTGAACTGAATCTGCCCACGCTGCTTGAAGGCGGACTAGAACTTGCGAAACGCGAGGTGACCAGCCTGGAAGAGGTCGCCAGGATTGCGCTGTTCGAGTGACAGAAGTGACTTGCTAAGTCGCTCACAAGATAAGTTTGAAATGCAACTGGAAACTGCCAAGTCGATCCCGCAATTCTCCCTGCCAAGTAGTGGGCAGAGGACGCACGCGAGCGCTCCGAAACAACCCAGCGTTTCGGCCGCCGACGTGGTGAACTTGACGTCGCAACTGGCGATCATGATTCGCTCGGGCGTCGACATCGCGACGGCGCTCGAATCGGCCGCCCGGCAGTGCCGTCGTCCGGCTCTGGCTGGCGTACTGCATGAGATTCACGACGCGGTGATTGGCGGTCAGGCATTCTCGGACGCGCTGCGAAAGTATCCCAAGATATTCAGTTCGGCCTATGTAGCTACCGTGGCCGCTGGCGAAGCATCGGGCCACATGGCCGACGTTCTCGAGCAGCTTTCCGAACTCGAACGCAGTCGTTTACGGCTGATCCGATCGATTCGTGGATTGCTAGTGTATCCGCTGCTTCTGCTGGCAGTTTCGCTAGGTGTGATTGGCGTACTGCTGGTGTTCGTCCTTCCACGATTCGCCGAACTGTTCAGCGACTACGACATGACGCTACCTTGGATTACCCAAGCGCTGATTGCCGTGTCGCAAGAAATCCGCGGCCGCTGGTGGCTGTGGATCCCGATGGCCGGACTAGCCGGCGCAGCGGTGGTGGCAATTCCTACGACCGAGGTAGGCCGTCGAGTGTGGGACCGTCTTCTGCTTCATGCACCGATGATCGGCGACGTGACTCGCACACTGCTCATCGGTCGCAGTTGCCGGTTGATTGGCATGTTGATGGATAGCGGTGTTCCGCTGCTAGATAGCGTGCGATTGGCGCGGCAAAGCAGTAAGAACTCACTGTACCAGGCGCTGTTCGCCAACATTGAAGACGCCGTGGTAAACGGACGAAGCTTTGCCAGCGCGCTGTCGGCCAGCACCGTGGTGCCGCCTGCGGCGAGCGAGATGCTCACCACCGCCGAGCAGTCGGGCAAGTTGGCGGAAGTGTCGCGAATGGTGGGAGCCTACTTCGAAGACGAAGGCGAAACCCGCGCCAGACAGGTTGTGTCGGCGATGGAACCGATGATCACGGTCGTCATGGGGGCGGTGGTTGCTACGGTGGTGCTCGCCGTGATGTTGCCGGTGTTCGACCTATCATCGTTCGCAGGCAAAGGATAGCAGAAGACTGAGTGGGGATGAGCAGGATGGCAAGGAAGCTAACTGGTAACGGCAAGTAAATCGAAATGTTTGGGCGATCGAAACACGGATGGATCGGGCTCGACATCGGCGCTCGCAACCTTAAGCTAGCGCAGGTGGTGCGGCAAGGAGACCGCCTGCGCCTAGCCGAGGCAGCCATCGTACCGCGAAGCAACGCTTGGCGCGACGATGACGTGCTCGATGCGCCTCCCGTTTCGGCAGCCGATGAGATTTCTGCGGCGCTGGTCACCGCGCAAACAAGCGGCCGCCGGGCGGCTGCCACGCTGCCAACTACTGCGTGCCAATTTCATACGGCTCGTCACGTGGAGGCGGGCGGTTCGGAGCAAATTGCGGCCATTGTCGACGAGTTGGCAACTGTCGGCGTAAGCCTCGAGGGGCGCGTGTTCGACATTTGGCCCGGCTTGGCCACCAAGTCCGGCAACGGCGGCGTCAACGTGCTTTCGACCAGCAACCGATGGTCGGAAACTACCACTGCCGACCTATATCGGGCAGGTCTGGGAACCGAGGTCATTGACGGAGTGCCCCAAGCACTTGCCCGAGCCGTAGGCTTAGTTGGCGGCAGTTCGTCCAACACCGTTGCGGCGCTCGATTGGGGTTACACCGGTGCCACGTTTGTGTTGGTCGACGCGCAGCAAGCTGTCTACGTGCGCCAATTGCGTCACTGCGCGCTGTCCGACGCGATAACAACGGTGGCCGAGCAGTTGAATCTTACAGTGGACGAAGCAAGTGAGTTGATGCACACATTGAATATGTCGCCAAAACCGGCCGACACGCCCGACGAGGTGTCGCAAGTGGTGGCCGAACTGATCGATCCGGTGGTCGACCATTTGGTGGGCGAGTTACGGCGCACGCTCGAACACCTTCACAACGTGGGCAAGAACATGACGCCCAAGCGGCTATTCCTTGCGCCCAACGTGATGTACCTGTTCGGTGGCGGTGCCGCGCTGGGCGGCATCGACGTGGTGTTGAGTCATCAGCTCAATCGTCAAGTGAAGGTTTGGCAGCTAAGCGAAGATGCCAAAGCGACCGCGGCCTCCAAGCGGGTGCCCATCTGCATGCTGGGACCAGCGATTGCCTTGTCGGGATTGCGATGGGAGGCACAACTATGAGCACGCACCTGAACTTGATGACCGACGAAGACCGCCGGCGGCAATTGCTTCGCGGCGCTCGGCAAGGCTGGACCCGCATGCTAGTGGGTACGGCGGTGCTGCTGGCATTGTGCGGAACCGTTCAATGGTGGCAAGGCACCGCGACCAGCGAAGAATTACGATCGCTCGAGGATCGCTACGCGCCGATCCAAACGCTCAAAAACCAGTGCATTCGGATGCGCACCGAGATCAACTCGATGCGCGAAGCACAACAACTTACCTTGCGCTTGGTTGATTCGCGCCCCACAATCACGTTGCTGGGAGCGATCTCTAGCGCAGCAGCTAGTGCCGACGGTCGGGTGTTTGTCGACCGCTTGGAGCTGCAAACCAATCGCGCGAGCGGCGACCAGCGTGTGGCCGTCGTTTCCGGGTATGGCAACAACAACTCGGCCATCGCCAAGTTTACCGAGGCACTTCGCGCAAGCAGCTTGTTTGCGGACGTGAGTTTGAACTCCAGCGCCTCGCAGACCGCAAGCAACCAGCAAGCGCGGTCGTTCCAAGTCGAGTGCCAACTTTAGTTTTAGTCCACTACCGCCGTCATGACATCGGTGTTTATCAACGATCGACAACTACTACGCGCGTCCTTTGCCGCCATAGGTGCCGCGCTATGGGGGGGCATGCTACTCGGCTACTACGGTTGCGTGTACAGCCCGCTCCACGCACGCGAAGACGCGCAGCAGGCGCGAATCGGCGAACTGCGGAATCTGCTACAGAACAACGTGAACGTCCATACCACGCACCACGAGTTGCGCGCCGCGGTCGAGGAGTTGGAAGGGCAAATTGCGACCATCCGCCGACGAATTCCCGACGAACCACTGGAAGCGACATTCCTTAGCGAGGCAACGTCGATTGCGCACGAAGAACAACTGCGGATCGACGACTTCGGCCGGCTTTCGATCGAAACGTTTCCTAACTACTCCGAAGTCGACGTCGTATTGCAAGGCGAAGGCAGCTACACCAGTATCTGTCGATTCGTCCACCGAGTGAGCCAGCTCGATCGGCTCTCGACGGTGCGCCAACTGTCGATCGAATCGGATCTCGATGAAAACCGCTACCCGTTCGAAGTGGTGTACTCGCTGCAGTTCGCCATGACCTCCGCGATAGACAACGCTACCAACGGGGAAGCGCCGCTATGAGCAAGTCCAAACAGCAAGATTGGATGACCCGCGTCGGCGCGACGCCCGGGAAGCTTGCGCTGATTGCCGTGCTCGGTGTGATACTAACCTACGTGGTGGTAAGCCAATTACCAAGCCGCCTTCCGGCACCCGCCGAGTTAATAACGCCAACCGCCGGGTCCGAGACCGCGCCGGCCGCGCTCGCAAAGGCAGACCCGGCAAGCGAATCAAGAGAATCGCTGCCCGAGGTAAAGCCGTGGCCGCGCCCGAACTTGAGACTTGCCACCACGCACGATCCGTTTGCTACACCGGCTTGGGCTCGTTCGGCCGTGACGTCGGCGGAGTTAAACCTGCCGCAGGCCGATAGCTCGTCGCGCGAGCAGGCCGACGCGATCGCCGAATTACGGCAATTGGGTGCGGCGGTAATTGTGGAGGTCGATGGCGAACCTCTCGCACTGGTGGGCAACCACCAGCTACGTGTAGGCGACCGTGTGAGGGGATTCCGTGTGGAAGAAATCACCGCGTCAGGAATCGTCTTGACTAGCGAGGAAGGGTCGCCATGAAACAAGGCAAACTGGCGATGGATCGCAGGGCCATCCTAACTCGAACACACGTCGCGCTGCGCAAGTGGATCGCAGGGTTGTCGCTTGCGGCAGTGATCGCTGCGCCCGTGTGTGCGCAGGAAACATCCGGACCGGCTCTCGACTTCTCCAACATCGCCGAGGGCCTCGGCAGTGTGCTCTCGCCACCGGCTGCTGAGGCGCGAACTGGAGAACCGATTCCCGCGCCGCCGCCCGAACACTTCATTCCCGTTCGTAGCGATGCCGCGCCCGGCACAATCGAGGTGGAAAATGAGGAAGGGTTGGTGCGGCTGGTGGTTCGCGACGCCCCGCTCCGCCAGGTCCTGGCGCTGTTGGCTGAATCACAAAAACTGAACCTGGTGTTTGCGTCGGTGAGCGACGCGACGGTAACGGTCTCGCTCGACCACGTACCGCTCTCTACCGCGCTCGACGCAATACTCTCGTCGTGCGGCCACACCTGGAGCCGTCGAGGTAATATCATCCACGTCACGCAAGTTACTGAAGGGATTTCTGTCGGTCCGTCAACACAGGGACGCCGCCTTGAGTTATTCAATCTCGACTACGCCGCGGCGGTCGACATCGATCTGGCGGTCAAAGGATTGTTATCGCCGGTTGGCAAGTCTTGGGTGACCGAAAGTTCGTCGACCGACAACCGTCGCACCAGAGAAATGGTAGCCGTGGAAGACTTGCCCGAGTACGTCGATCGGATCGCCGCGTACATTGCGCAATCCGACCAACCACCTCGTCAAGTGCTGGTGGAAGTGCAGATTCTAGAAGTCGATCTGGCCAACGACTTGCAAGCCGGCGTCAACTTCGACGAGCTTGGCCGAATAGGCGGGACCAGCATTCGATTCGAAACCACCGGATTTGCGAATCCCGACAGTCCACAAGCGTTCTTTGTCGAGCTATCGGGTGGCAATTTGGATTCTCTCGTGGAACTACTGGAAACCACTACCGACGCCAAGAAGCTGGCGTCGCCCAAGTTGTTTGCCGTAAACGGACAGAAGGCGCGAATGCAAATTGGTGAGAAGCTTCCCTACCGACTCACCACCACCACGCAAACCAGTACCCAAGAAAGCGTGAACTTCTTGGATGTGGGTGTCGTGTTGGAGTTCACTCCATGGATTACACAAGATGGACGTGTGATGATGCGAATCTCCCCGAAGGTGTCGTCTGGGCAAATCAACGACGCCACGGGCCTGCCGGAAGAAGCCACCACCGAAGTGGAAACCAACGCCTTCCTTTCCGACGGACAAGGTATTGTCATTGGTGGACTGATTAGAGAAGAAGACAAGATCACGCAAAGTAAAGTGCCCGTACTGGGAGACATTCCGTACGCCGGCTTCTTCTTCCAGCGCCGTAACGAGGAGCGCAAGCGAAAGGAAATCATCGTTGCGATAATGCCCCACTTACTGCCGTACCAACCGTGTCTGCAGATGCAAAACGATCTGGAAGTGCAACGGGCGCGCGACCCGCTGGTGTATGGTCCACTGTGCCGTTACCCGCGACCCTACGAACCGCAAATGCCCGATAGCGCGCGTAACATGTGCCGATGCTGTCGCAGCCGGTTGGGGTACGGTTGCTGCGAGCCCCCCAAAAGCTGCGCGCGCACGCCGGGCTCCGCCGGCCAATACGTCATTCGCCGTCTGCCCCCCTGCCCCGACGCCACTGAGGCGACGCCGCAAGTTGCGAGCGAGCCTGCGCGCCTTCCGAGACGATAACGAACCCAAAGCCCAATCCAACTGCCATGCCGAACCATCTCGAACTACCTGACGACTTTCAGCATCTCATAGAAAAACGTGAGGTTGACCGCCGTGCGCAAACGGATGAAGACTCCACGAAGCAACTACCCGCGGGAGAAGACCGACGCAAACAAGACCGACGACAGGCGGAAGACCATTCGACAAGTGGCGAATAGCCCGTCGCCATAAGGCCATAAGGGAGTCGGCAACGTCGTCCTCTACTGGCCAATTGCGGATTCGATATCGGTCATGCGATCCGCATGACTCCAATGACGGTGGCGCTCGCCCGGAAAGAATCGCGAGCCGATGCTCTGTTCGTATCGATCGCGTATGGCGTTGAACTGACGCAGCGGCACCGCGGCCGACGCTGCCATCCGACCATGGCCGAACGCGCCGACTTCGATCTCCAAAATACCACCTGGTTGGATGTCGAGTTCGCGCTCGGGAAAGATGGCGCGAAACGGCAGACGGAAGATTGCTTGACCGCCCACGAACTGCTCAAAGTCGATCCGCTTGCTCCAACGCTCCAGCACCGTCGGTACCGCAGGCACCGTCGGCGTTCCAGGTCCGCCGTTCCGTTCTCCCACAAGGCGGGCGGAGAGTGTCCCGCGAACCGCCATGGGGCGCCCGTACTCATCAAGTACCCTCACAGCAACCTCGTAGCCATCGGGCTCAACATCACGATCCCAATTGGCCAGTCTCGCGCCGAAGCTGGTGGCGGTTGCGCGTCGCAGATCTTCAATCGGCTCTTCGCGATAGGTCGTGGTCAGTGGTTCTTGCTCATCGAATAGTAAGAACCGGGGCCATTCCGCGAGATACTCGTCAGGCGACGCCAGAATCTCGCCTTCCGTCACATCGGTTCCATCCACTTCGATGCCGGCGACTTCATTCCACGGATACGACACCGCGAGGCGGATGCGCTGCTCGCTCAATCGAATCCATAGTGCGCGGTCGTCGGTGGCATCGTCGAGCAATCCGGCAATCGTACGACCGTCTTGCAAAGTGACCACCGCGCGGGGCGGCTCGGCGCCGTGTACAGCGACAGACACGAGGATTATCGGCGCGAGAGCCAGCGGGCTCAGTAACTTCATGGCGGAACTTGTCACGAGTGGGAGGAGGGGGCTGCGATCGCCATGTAACGCAACCGCCACGCCACACCTCGGTAGCTTCAACGAAACTGGGCGCAAATCACTGCAAACACAGTGTCTTGCTGACTTCCGGCCACGAATAGCCGAAGGGCAGCGTGTGGATTTTTTGCATCATGTTGCGCATCGGCAACACTCCGCTATGTGGTACCGACGTCGGAAACCAAGGCCTCTCACAAAGCGGCGGACAGGTTGTCTGCTTAGCAGGAAGTGTTTTAGCGCGCATTTGTACTTGCACGGCACACAGCCGACCCAACAACGAAACGAGCGGCGGCCACGGTGGGCCGCCGCTCTTGCTTAGGTGCGATGGAACGGGGAGTGGGATTGCGATTTGCCCTAGCGGGTCGCGCGGCAACGGATTATTCCGAGCGCTGCCAAACCACCTACGACCATCAAGATCGACGAAGGTTCGGGAACGGCCGGTGGGGGTGACAACGTGGCCGACGCCGGCATGTTGCTGTTTTGCGCCAGATTGAACAAGTTGCCGCCGGTCCACTCGACCCAAAACGAGTCGAACAGCTTGCCAGTTCCGCTGCTGCTCGAGACCGCGTCGATGGTTACTGTTGCGCCGAACGGTGTGAAGTCGGACGGATTGCCGGCCCAAGCGCCGCCGGCCGGCGTGTTGTAGTAGTAGCCAACGATACGGTCGGAGTTGATTCCAAAATCTTCGGTAAGTTCCGCGGACGTAAATGGCAGGCCAACCTGATCGGTGGCGCCGCCGCTGATACCCCAGAGGCCAAGGTAGTTGCCGTTTTCGAGATGGTAAATCTGCTGCGTTCCACCAGGCGTTGCTGGTCGCAGATCGAAATCGAGAGTCGTCGCTAAACCAAGCTGCGACGTTGCGATTGCAGCCACGATGGCTGCGACGAAAAACGATGTTGCCTTCTTCATTGGTTCTTCCTCAATAGAAACATCAGAACAAACTCAGCCTGCCCACAAGGGCAAGGTAAGACGCGGGTGCAAGGCCCTCTTTGGCGTGCGTGGGGTGCCACTCGTTGCCCAAGTTCCAGACTAATTGCCACTCGCAGCATGGCTACTTGATAACGGTCGCGAATCTCGCACCACAGCCGATTGGCTGAATGCACAAGCCCTACAACCGGACTTGGCTGGTCAGCGGCCAACAAAGACGTGCTCCGTAGTGGCCAAGAATCGCTGTAGAAATCTCCGTCCGGTTTGATCTAATGAACTTGCCGTTGGATCGGTAGCTGTTTGGCAACTTAGCGACACGTAGGGCTCGACATCGGTACTTAACAGCGGGTTTTGCCCCAATTGCCCCAGCATTGGGGCAATTGAAATCGACTTACGACAACACGATTTGCTGTAAGTCGCTACTGAAAAAGGCATTGCGGCGACCGCTATGGCCGTAAGAATTGCCCCAACGAATCGTTTTCCCGAGTTGGGGTCAATTGGGTCAAAACCACTATGAAGCTTAGCTAGCACCAAGTGACATTGGCTTGCATACGGCCAGCCTGTAGTGTCTGTGGCGACTCGGTCTGTACCTACGTTCCACCGCCGCGAGACGCACGTCGTGACGCCCGTACCAATTCACATTCGGCGGAGCAACCTGTTTGGTTCGCTCACCGACGCGGAGGTGCACGACATATTGGCGTCGTGCCGAAGCGTGACGCTCCGCAGCGGGCAACACGCATGTCGGCAAGGCGAAACTGGCGAGAGCATGTTTGTGATCGTCAGCGGTCGGGTGAGCATCAACATCGACGAACCGGGCGACGGCGTGCGAGTGCTCAACCACCTGCGGCCGGGCGATCACTTTGGCGAGATGTCGCTTTTGGTGGGCGGCTCGCGATCGGCCAACGTGACCGCGGTGATGGATACCGAACTACTGGAGCTAACGCGGCCCGACTTCGAACAAAGTTTGGCTCGCGTGCCGGGGTTTGCAGCCAACCTTTGCCGATCGCTCGGCGAGTGGCTACGTGGACAGATCTCTGGCGGTACTCGACACGAGCGAACCCACGTGGCGTTGGTACGTGGCACGTCGCACGCAATCGACTTGGCCGCTCAAATGTCGGCCACTGTAGCTCGCGAAGGCGGCGAACTGCGCGTTTACAGCGACCAGTCGCCGCGCCGCGCGATCGACAATTGGAATGAACTGGCTGGTGAAGCGCACTTCGAACGCGAACTAGTCGCCCATCTGTCGGCTGCGGTTGCCGCCGGCGAACGGACGCTGGTGGACATCGATCCATCGAGAGCAACGTCGCTACTACTGATGCAACACGAGATGGTTCTGTGGGTCGTTGGCGACAATGAAGTCGAACGCGAGCGCTCGCTCAACCAACTTGGCCAGCTACTCGCCGAAGCGCCCAAGGGATTGGCTGAACGGATTCGCTTGGTGGAGGCCATCGGCGCGATCGACCCTTTGCCTCCTGCGCTTGAAGTACCAGGTGACTTGGCGGCGATGCTCGACGAGCCGCCGCTTCGTGTCCAATACTTGTTAGCCGAGGCAGGAGCGGAGTTTACCCGGCGCGATTTGACACGGCTGGTTCGGGCGATGCGCGGCATTCAGATTGGATTGGCGCTGGGCGGCGGCGGCGCCCGCGGCATAGCTCACCTGGGCGTGCTCGAGGTACTGGAGCGCGACGGAATTTACTTCGATCGCGTGGCAGGCACGAGCGCAGGCGCCATGGCCGCTGCGGCGTACGCGGCTGGATTTTCGCTGAGGCGCACACGGCAACTGTTTGAACAGGAAATGACACCGCCGCGATCAATCCGCTGGATGCCCAAGTCGCCTCAATGGTACATGTTGGCTGTGTTTCGTCTTGGATTGGCCGAGGGCAAGTTCCGCCGATCGCTGCATCGATACACGTTCGACCAACTACTGACGCCAGCCCAAACTGTGACCGTCGACTTAGTCAGCGGCGAGCACCGCATCCGTGATTCAGGCGACTTGGTAAGCGCGGTGCTGCAGAGCATCAACCACCCGGTATTCGGCGCTCCGATTCTGCGCGACGGCGAAGCGCTGGTCGATGGCGGCGTACTGATGAACCTGCCGGTCACGGCGCTGCGTCAGCAGCAGGTAGACTACAGCGTGGCCGTCGACGTCAGCAAGCAACTCTCGCCGAATTTCGCCGGTAACACGTCGGGCACGCCCACCAAGAAGATGCGCCGCCCTGGCTACCTCAGCACGCTACTGCGCGTGACCGACGTAGAGCTAATCAATCTCGCCCGACTGCATGGATCGCAGTGCGACTTCTTGATCGCACCCAACACGGCCGAGTTTCCGTTCGACGATTTCACGCAGGCCGAGGGCCTGGTGGAAGCCGGCCGCGCGGCAGCCGAGGCGGAGCTACCTCGGCTGAAGGAAAGCCTCGGTCGTACGCTCGCCTGGGACCGCCCTCACGGTGCCGCCGATGAGCAGAGCGAAGCTCGCCGGGCCGCGTAGAATCGACGGCTGCTCGGCATGTGGAGCCAGGTAGGCTACCGTTGCCCCTAACATGGTCTTAATATTTCCTTAACATCACTTCCTTAACATGTTTGCTTGCGGGGCGGGCGTACGGCGGTCGACGAGCGGGCAATTTGCCCTTGTTTTTTCGTCATTTTTCAGTCTTCTGGAGTAGCAACTCGATGGCGGCAACGGCGAAACGAATGATAGCGCTTCTGAGTGTTGGCTTGGCCTCGGGCTGCTGGTCCGGCGGGCAAGGTGGCCGCGGTACCGATGTCGAGATCGATGGCTCCAGCACCGTTTATCCGCTCTCCGAGGCCGTCGCCGAGGAGATCCGAACCGCACACCCCGAAATTCGGGTTACGGTGGCCAAGAAAGGCACCGGCGGCGGGATGGAACGATTCAGCGCCGGAGAAATCGACATCTGCGACGCCTCACGCGAAATGACAAAGGCTGAAGCGGAGTTGTGCGCGGAAGCTGGTGTCCGGTTCGATCGCTTCCCGATTGCCTACGATGGCATTGCCGTATGTGTTAACCCCAAAAACGACTGGTGCGACGGGCTGACTGTCGAGCAGCTCAAGGAGATATTTCGGCTCGATAGCCCGATCCAGAAATGGAGCGACCTGAATCCAGACTGGCCCGACGAGGAGATCAAGTTGTTTGGCCCAGGTGCCGACTCGGGCACCTTCGACATCTTCAAGGAAGAAGTGCTAGGTGAAGATACCAAGAGCCGCACGGGCTACACCCAGAGTGAAGAAGACATGGTGCTGGTCAATGGCGTCAAAGCCGACGAGCGGGCCTTAGGCTACTTTGGCTTCTCCTACTACGTCGAAAATACCGATGGCTTGAAAGTACTTGGCATCAACGCTGGCGATGGCGGGTTCATCAAACCAACCAATGAGACGATTAGCAACAATACCTACGTTCCGCTCTCTCGACCTTTGTACATTTACGTCAATCTTGACTCGTTTCAAGACCCCAAGGTCGCGAACTTTGTGAAGTTCTATCTCGATAACGCCGCCGAACTTGCAAACGATGTCAATCATGTTCCGGTGGGCGCGGAAATCACAGCCGACAATCAGGCAAAGTTCAAAGAGCTGTCGTCGGATGTTGCAAAACCAGTAGGCGGCTAAGTCGCGGCATGATGCGCCGCGACCACGAAGCTGCATAGATGCGCGTTCGGGCACGACTACGATCCATGAGCACAACCAATATCGCTAGCGACAATCCGCGACGATCGCTCGTAGTCGACGCGGCGCGTTTGCGTCGCTATCGTATCGAAGGCATGGTGCGTTATGTGCTGATGGTTTGCGCCGGGGTTTCGGTACTGACGACGGTCGGCATTGTCGTACTGCTGTTGTTCGAGTCGCTCCAGTTCTTCGGTACGGTGTCGATTGTTGAGTTTGTAACGGGCACCCAATGGGCACCGCAGAACCAGCAATACGGCATTCTACCGCTCTTGTGCGGCACACTACTCGTCACCGCCGGCGCCGCGCTAGTGGCCATTCCATTAGGACTTGGCACGGCCATCTACTTGAGCGAGTACGCAACGCCTTGGATTCGCGAAACCGTCAAGCCGGCACTAGAAATACTGGCGGGCGTGCCGTCGGTTGTGTTCGGCTATTTGGCGCTGATCGTCATCTCGCCAATTATACGCGACTGGGTTCCAAACGCAGATCCTGCCAATGCTGCGTGCGCGGCAATCGTGGTGGGATTCATGATCTTGCCAACGGTCATATCGCTTTCCGAGGACGTACTGCGGTCGGTGCCACGGAGCCTTCGAGAAGCGGGTTACGCGTTGGGCGCCACCAAGTTCGACGTGACTGTCAAGGTGATCGTACCCGCGGCCATGTCGGGTATTGTGGCCTCGTTCTTGCTCGCCATTTCGCGGGCTATCGGCGAGACCATGGCCGTCACCTTGGCGGCCGGTGGTACACCACGGATTACCGCCAATCCGTTTGAGAGTATTCAGACGATGACCGCATACATTGTGGAAAAGACTGGTGGTGAGAACGCCCACGGCACACCCGAGTACCGCACCATCTTTGCCGTCGGACTCACGTTATTTGTTTCGACCATGCTGCTTAATCTGGCTGCCCAAGCCATCTTAAGCCGAGTGCGGGAGAAGTACGAATGACGAATCTGGCAGCCGAGCAGGAGTTGATGGCCCGATATCGCCAGCGCAAACGGCTGCTGTCAAAGTTGTTCGGAGCGGTGTGCTTGATGGCCATGATTAGTTGCGTTGCGATCCTTGCGTTTCTGTTGATTAGCGTACTATGGCGCGGATTTGATTACCTTGGTTGGGATCTCATCCGTAACTTACCCTCTCGCAGCGCCGCGAAGGCCGGCATCTGGGTCTATTTGATCGGCAGTTTGTGGCTCATTGGCCTGACGACTCTGTTCGCCGTACCACTTGGCGTTGGTGCCGCGTTGTACCTGGAAGAATACGCAGCCGAATCGCGATGGAAGCGGATCGTGCAACTCAATATTGCCAATCTGGCTGGCGTGCCATCGATCGTCTATGGATTGCTTGGTCTTGGCATATTCGTCTACATCCTCAATCTTGGACAGAGCATTCTAGCCGGTGCACTCACCTTGACTCTGGTTGTGTTGCCAATCGTGATTCTCGCTTCTCAAGAAGCGTTGCGCGCCGTTCCTGGCTCCATCCGCCAAGCCTCCTACGCGCTGGGCGCCACGCGATGGCAAACCACCTGGAGGCAAGTGTTGCCAGCGGCCATGCCGGGAATCATGACAGGCGTGATCCTTGCAGTTTCCCGAGCCTTGGGCGAGGCAGCGCCACTGGTGGCCATGGGAGCGGTGCAATACGTCGACCGCGCACCGACATCCGTTTGGGATACATTCTCGGCCTTGCCATTAGCGATTTTTTATTGGGCCATGCATTCAAAGCCCGAGTTTCACGATTTGGCCGCCGCAGCCATCATCGTACTGCTTGTGGTATTGATCAGCCTGAATATGGTCGCGGCCTTCGTGCGATACCGGTTTGGGAAGAAAGTTCGTTGGTAGATTCCGCGAGACTAGAACAAGTCGTGTGGAAACAGGAAACAATGATAGGCGTGTAGTCCATGAGCCGCTGGAGTGAAAACACCGTGGAAGACTCTCCCGTCGCCGTCGGACGTCCAACCGCTTCGACCGAGAAGATCTTGCGTTCGGCTTCCGAACTGGCAGGGTCGCCAAAGAAATTCGCAACGACAAACGTCAACTTCTGGTACGGCACGCACCACGCGCTGCATGACATTACGCTGCATGTTCCCGAGAATTGCGTCACCGCGCTGATCGGCCCCTCTGGTTGTGGCAAGAGTACTTACCTGCGATGCCTGAATCGCATGAACGACATGATTGAACAAACGCGAGTCGAAGGTCAGATCCTGCTGGATGGACTGGACATACGCGGCCCCAAGGTCGATGTCGTTGATCTGCGGAAGCGGGTAGGCATGGTGTTTCAGAAGTCGAATCCGTTTCCCAAATCGATCTTCGAGAACATCGCCTATGGTCCGCGTGTGGCAGGCCTAAAGTCGCGCGACCGCTTGGAGCAAATCGTGGAAAGATCGCTTGTGCAAGCGGCCCTTTGGGATGAAGTGAAAGATCGGCTCAACGATTCAGCGCTTGCTCTGTCGGGTGGCCAGCAACAGCGGCTATGCATTGCCAGGGCGCTGGCAACCGATCCAGACGTGTTGTTGATGGATGAACCCGCATCGGCCCTCGATCCAACAAGCACACTACGAATCGAGGACCTCATTTTTGAGTTGAAGGAGAATTACACCATCGTTATCGTCACGCACAATATGCAACAGGCAGCTCGCGTATCAGATCAAACAGCGTTCTTTTACGAGGGGCACTTGATCGAAGCCGGCGTGACCAACGAAGTGTTTACGAATCCATCGAAGCAGGAAACAGAAGACTACATCACGGGTCGCTTCGGCTGATCCCATACTCATTAGCGAGTTAGCGAAATGAGCAAACATCTAGAACGCGACTTACAGCACCTCGAGCGCGAACTGCTGACCCAAGCGTCGGTGGTCGAGGGCATGATTCGCAACGCCAGCCGTGCACTGTGCAAACGGCAAGTCGATTTGGTTTGGGAAGTCATGAACGAGGAACAGGCGGTTAACGAACGCGAAGTGACGATTGAGGAAGAGTGCCTCAAGATCCTCGCTCTGCATCAACCGGTCGCCATCGACCTGCGACGGACGGCCGCCGTACTGAAAATCAACGGCGACCTGGAACGAATTGGCGACTTGGCCGTGAATGTGGCCGAACGTGCCCGTTCGGTCGCCGAGCTTCCAGAGTTTCTCGACGCCACGAATTTGGAATCGATGGCCGACGTCGCCGTCGAAATGGTCCGTGGCGCAATCGACGCGTTTGTCGACTTCGATGCTGTTGAAGCAAAGCGGATCTGCCAGCGGGACGACGAAGTCGACGCGCTGAACGACCAGCTTATTGGTGAAGTACAAACGACCATGCGATCGAGAAGCGACTTGGTCGAAGCGGCATTGTATTACTTTTCGGCAACGCGGCATATCGAGCGGATCGCCGATCATGCCACCAACATCGCCGAAGACGTGATTTACTTGGTGGAGGGCGAGATTACACGTCATCGCCGTGAACCCACTCAACAAGACACCTCAGCATTCTAAACTCCCATGGCTAAACCGCTGGTTCTGATTGTGGAAGACGATCGGTCGCTGGCCGATGTGTTGGATTACAACCTACGCCAGGACGGCTACGAAACGATGGTCGCTCGCGATGGCCAAGACGGGTTATCGCAGGCTCGGCTCAAGGGACCGCAGCTATTGGTGCTCGACTTGATGCTACCGCTGGTCGATGGGCTAGAAATCTGCCGCCGATTGCGGTCCGACCCGGTGACGCGCGAGATGCTCATTCTAATGCTCACCGCCAAGGCCGAAGAAACCGACCAAGTGGCTGGCTTCAGTGTCGGCGCGGACGACTACGTGACCAAGCCATTCAGCGTCAAGGTACTGCTTGAGCGTATTCGGGCGTTGCTCCGCCGGAGACAGGGCGCGGGCGTCAGCGGCGACACGCTCGTTAGCCAAGGGATTCTCGTCGATCGCGAACGACACCGTGTGATGGCTGGCGAAGAAGTGCTTGACCTAACGCCAAGCGAGTTCAGCTTACTCGAAGCGCTCATCAGACAACCGGGGAGAGTATTCAGTCGCTCCGAGTTGATCGACTCAGCGCTCGGTGGCGACTCCCTGGTACTCGAACGAACGATCGACGTCCACGTACGCGCGCTTCGCAAGAAACTCGACAAGCACGCCGATTTAATCGAAACGGTCCGAGGCGTCGGATACCGCTTCCGCGATCCGGCATCGGTATTGAGTCGAGTTTGAGTGCGCAAGACGCTGCAATTCTTCGGGACGATGCGTTTCGGGGTGATATCGTACCCCTCGATCGGAACGTCCAACCGGCAAGAATCTCTAAGAATATTCCGAATAACTCATTCGGTCGGTTGCAGTTCTTTAAGCCAACAAGGCCTTATTGCTGTATCATCCGGCTGTCGACGCTTATAATTTAGGCTACCCGCCTGAGTATGCTGTTCACCTTCGCATCGCTATTTGAGCGTCTCCACCTGCCGAATGCACGGCCTCTCGACAAACTTGCATCCGCTTGGTCTTGGACTGACCCTCGCCATGATTTGGCCGGGCGTGTTCGCGCGCGGAGACTCCACGTTGCCGGAAGCAATAAGCTTCAACGACCACATCCGTCCGATTTTCACCAACCATTGTGTGGCGTGCCACGGCGGTGTGATGCAGGCTAGCGGCGTCTCTTTTGTCTATCGCGACAAAGCACTGGCCGAAGGCGACTCGGGCGCAGCGGCCATTGTGCCCGGTGATGTTGAGGCGAGTCACCTGGTCGAACGGATTGCCGACACCGACACCGACTACCGAATGCCTCCAGCAGACCACGGCCCACCGCTTAGCGCGCGTGAAATTGCGCTCATGAAACAGTGGATTGCAGAAGGCGCCGAATGGCAGGAGCACTGGTCGTTGGTTCCCCCGCGCATTCACGGTCCGCCTGAGAACACCACTCCGAATTGGGGGCGCAACTCGATCGACCCGTTCGTACTCGCGCGGATCGAAAACGAGGGACTCGCGCCCTCGCCTCCGGCATCCAGAAACGAGTGGCTGCGACGAGTGACCTTCGATCTGACGGGCCTTCCACCGACCGAGCAAGAGCGCCAGGACTTCCTGTCTGACCAGTCGCCGAGCGCTTACGAGACAGTAGTCAATCGGCTGTTGGCTTCTCCGCGCTTCGGTGAGCGGTGGACGACGATGTGGCTCGACCTGGCTCGATACTCCGACACCATGGGTTACGAGAAGGATCCCCATCGCAACATCTGGCCCTACCGAGATTGGCTGATTCGCGCGCTCAACGAAGACCTGCCGTACGACCAGTTCATCATCAAACAACTGGCCGGCGATTTGCTGCTCGACGCGACGATGGGCGACCGCGTGGCAACCGCTTTTCATCGTAACACGCAATCGAATACCGAAGGCGGGACCGACGACGAGGAGTTCCGCACCGCCGCTGTGGTCGACCGGGTAAACACCACTTGGCAAGTATTCGGCGGCTTGACGTTTGGCTGTGCACAGTGCCATTCGCATCCATACGATCCAATTGACAACGACGAGTTCTATACATTCTTGGCCGCATTCAACTCCACTCGCGATTGCGATCGAGATGAGGAGACGCCCGCGCTAGCCGTGCCGAAGGACCGCAACGACTGGCAACGGGCCAACGAACTCGACCACCGCATCTCGCAACTCAAACGCGAGTTGCATGCCCGATTTACTTCTATCGCCGAAGACACTAGCCTTTGGAGTAGCCTAGTGCTGCAGAGGGCAAACTCCACCGGGCAAACCAAACTGATCATTCGGCAGGACGCGGAGAGTGGCGCGAGCGAGTTCGTTGAGTCGGGTACGGTGACTGCTGGTTCGGTGTTCACACTCGAAGCAGTCCTGCCAAGAACTCTCCAACAACTCACAGCGTTGCGGATCGATTCGCTGCCGGTCGACTTGGCCGAGGCGATCCGCATTCCCGAAACTGGATTCACTGTAACGCGACTGCGTGTATGGATCGACCCACCCGGCAACGAGCCGGCCCGCGAAGTGCAGTTCCAATTGGCCATGTGCGACGAGCCGGAGCCGCTGCTGAGTCCGGCGTCCAGCCTGACCGACAACAATGACGGATGGGGTGTCGCGCCTAAGTTCGACCGACCTCGGTGGGCTGTGTTCGTACCAAACGAGCCAGTCGACGTGCCCGCCGGAAGTCGATTGAAGGTCGAGTTGAAGCACAACCGAAACGGCAGTGGTGGAATCGCACAAGTTGTCAGCCGTGGACGTTTGTCGGCATCTTCCGCCCGCCAATGGACCGACCTGATAAACGATAGCCAGATAGAGCAGCTGCGGGGCAAATTGGCCCAGGCGAAGTCGGATCGTGAGGCGATTGCCAGTATTGCGATTCCCATTACTTCGGAGCTTGACAAAGCGCGTCGTCGTCGGACGTTCGTATTCGAGCGAGGCAACTGGCTCGCGAAGGGCGACGAAGTACAGCCGGGCGTGCCGGCCGTGTTTCCACCAATCAAGAGTGATGGGCCGGTCGATCGGCTCGACGTGGCCCGTTGGTTCGCCTCGGCCGAGCACCCACTAACAGCGCGAGTGCTGGTGAATCGCTTGTGGGAACGACTTTTCGGAATTGGCATTGTGGAGACCGTTGGCGATTTTGGCTCAAGCGGCGCGTCGCCGTCGAATCCCGAGTTGCTCGACGATCTGGCGGCGCGATTCCAAACCGAAATGCGGTGGAGTACCAAACGGCTGCTCCGCGAGATGGTGCTCTCGGCAACGTATCGCCAGAAGTCGCAAGCGAGCGCTGGACGCGCTAAGCTCGATCCACAGAACCGCCTGCTCGCCCGCGGACCGCGACTTCGCCTCACTGCGGAGATGGTCCGCGACCAGGCGCTGATGCTTAGTGGTAAATTGTCTAACAAGATGTATGGTCCTTCGGTCATGCCACCTCAGCCCGACGGCGTGTGGGCAAGCGTATATTCCGGTGCCCGGTGGGTGACCGCTGAGGGAGAAGATCGTTACCGGCGAGCACTCTACACCTATTGGAAACGCACAAGCCCCTACCCTTCGATGACCATGTTCGATGCGCCCACGCGCGAGGTTTGCAGCGTGAGACGCATTGCGACGAACACGCCGCTGCAACCGCTGGTGACGATGAACGATCCGGCGTTTGTCGAATGCGCCCAAGGATTTGCCGAACGGATGGCGGGCGAGGGTGGCGCCACCGTGCGAGAGCAAATCGCATGGGCGCTAGAGCAAGCCACCGGCGAAACGGCTCGCGAGGCAGCCATCTCGGTGTTGGAGTCGTTGCACAACGACGCAAGTGCGCAGTTCGATACCAATAACGAGGAGATGACCTCGCTCGGCGCCAGTGCAGAAACGTACGCCCGCACAATCGTAGCGAGCGCCATTTTGAACTTGGACGATGTCGTAACAAGGTAAGCTTGCTATATTCGCAGTCCTCCCGCGAAGTGGTGGAAGAAATCACATGAACCTTCTGCAACACTACCAGCACGCTCAGCTGACCCACCAAACACGGCGACTCTTCCTGCGGAATGGCATGGCCGGATTGGGTGCGTTTTGGCTGGCAGGGCAATCGGCGAGTGCAACTTCGACAATCGGTGCCGATCAAGCCGAGCGCGACCCGGCGCATCCCTTTGCTTTGCGTAAGCCTCACTTCGTGCCCCGTGCTAAACGCGTCATCGTGCTGCACATGGCGGGTGCTCCAAGCCAATTGGAACTGTTCGACCACAAGCCAGAACTCACGAAACACGATGGTCAGGACTGCCCGCAGGAATTCCTTGAAGGGCAGCGCTTCGCCTTTATCCGCGGTGTTCCCAAGTTGTTGGGGTCGTATTATCCGTTTCATCAGACGGGTGAGTCAGGGCAGTGGATTTCCGACCGCCTGCCAAACTTCGAGCGCGTGATCGACAGAGTGACGTTCATCCGTTCGATGACGACCGATCAATTCAACCACGCGCCGGCTCAACTCTTGTTGCACACGGGAAATCAAAATCTGGGCTATGCGTCGATGGGATCCTGGCTTGGTTACGGGTTGGGGAGCGAGAACCAGAACCTGCCTGGTTTCGTGGTGCTTGTCTCTGGTGGACGTGTACCAAGCGCTGGCAAAAGCGCTTGGGGGGCTGGGTTCCTGCCATCGGTTTATCAAGGCGTGCAGTGTCAATCGGTGGGCGAACCTGTGTTGTTCCTCTCAAACCCCAAGGGGATCGACACTTCGATGCGCAATCGCATGCTCACCGCCATCAACCAAGTCAACCAGGATACGTATCAGGAATTTGGCGATCCCGAGACACTCACCCGTATCAACCAGTACGAAATGGCAGCCAACATGCAACTCTCGGCCACCGAGGCGATGAACCTCAAGGACGAGCCGCAGCACATCCACCAGTTCTACGGCACACAGCCCGGCAAGGAGAGTTTTGCCAACAACTGCGTGCTCGCCCGTCGCTTGGCTGAGCGTGGTGTTCGGTTCATTCAGTTGTTCCACTGGGGTTGGGATTCGCACGGTGCGAGCCCGAACGAAGCCCTCGACAGCGGCTTCAAACAGCGCTGCCAGGAGGTCGATCAACCAATGTGCGCCTTGCTTACCGACTTGGAGCAACGCGGCCTATTGGAAGACACCCTAGTTGTGTTCGCTGGCGAATTCGGCCGCACCCCGATGCGTGAAAACCGGGGCGGGCGCGAAATGAAGCTCGTTGGCCGGGATCACAATCCAAACGCCTTCACCATTTGGATGGCCGGCGGCGGCGTGAAGCAAGGCTTTAGCTACGGCGAAACCGATCCCATCGGCTACAAAGTTGCCAAAGACCCCGTCCAAATCCGCGACTTGCACGCCACGATTTGGCGCCTGCTGGGCATCGACCACGAGCGTCTTGTCTATCCGCACCAAGGTCTCCACCAAAAACTCACAGGCGTGAAGCCGGCCCGTGTGGTCGACGACATCATCGCATAGCTGGCGCTAGTCGACCACCACCACGCCCTTCCAAAACGCAATCCGTCCGCGAATGTGCTCCGCTTCGGGCTTGGGGTCCGCGTAGTACCAAGCCGCGTCGGGGTTCGTTTCGCCGGCCACTTCGAGCGTGTAGTAACCCGCGTCGCCCTTGCAAGGACAATGGCTCGTGCAAGTGCTGGCCACCAGGTATTCCTCCAAAACTGCCTCCGCAGGGAAGTAGTGGTTGCCGTCGACAATCACGGTGTCGTCCGATTCGGCGATGATGGTCTCGTTCCAAATCGCTTTCATTGCTTGGCTCCGTCATTGTTTGCGTGAAAACTTGTTACCTACTTGCGAAAGCGTAGTCGTGCTCCACAACTTCGACCAGTACCCTCAATAACCAAAGTGAGCTACCGAGTGTAACTTGGCGAGTTCCATGTCGTTCAAACCTTCAATCTTTTCCGCGTCGAAGTAGTGATCTCGCGTGAGGTGCGTCCACACTGTCATGCCGCTTACACCTACCGTTGGCACGTCGACCTCCGGCAACCACATCCGAAGCTCTTCAGCATACAAACTTCGCAGCCATTTGCTGGGAGGGCGACCACTTCGAGCGCGACGCACCTCGCTTACCTCGCCATAGTCGTCTTCGTCGTCGTAGGCGATCAGATGATCGTCCGCCCGCGGCATCGTTTTGCTGGTGCGGATTTCACCGGGCACCAAGCTTTCGTCGAGGTAGCCATCGGCCGGCGTCAGATGCTCACCGGTCATGCGATTCACGGGCACCGTGCGCCCGGTAAGTTCCCAACGCTCGTCGACGAGTGCTTCGCGTTCGAACCACCGCCAGGTGTTGTTCTCGTGGTAGCTCCAACGCTGTTGCTCGACGCACGTCTTTCCGTCGACGCTCTTTTCGGCGCACTGCATCACCACGGCGGCCAGCGTATCGAGCGACTGAGCTCCCAGGCGCTCGCCCAGACTGAACAGACCTGCTCCGATCCAAAACGCAAACTGACGTCGGTTCATGGGAGTGAATGGCGAAAGGTAAGGTGGTGAAACGTTAACCGCGCCGCGATCCCACCGTTAGCCGCGCCGCAAAGCAAAGCGTGTTACAACGTTAGCCGCGCCGCAAAGCAAAGCGTGCCGCGAAGCAGACTCGCGAGCACGTTCAACCAAACCGCGTCGCCACTCAGCCAAAAGTACCTCACAAATAGCGACTCAGCAGGACGAAATCGCGGCCCTCGCTGCGACCGGCACAATCGACATCCCCCTCGCGGCTTTCCCGCATTGCCTGACCGAACGCTTTCTTTCCATCGAGTTCTGCTATACTGTGGGCCGATGCAGGCGGTACGGAGGCAACTAGCGGCTCGATGCTGCGCGTTCTTGATTCGGATCCCCTTCCCCCGCATCCCCTCATGAAACACTTCGATTGCGTCGTCATCGGAACCGGTCCCGCAGGCCAAAAAGGTGCCATTCAGGCGGCAAAGCTCGGCAAGCGAGTCGCGATTATCGAGAAGAATCGCGTGCTCGGCGGCGCCCAAATCAACACGGGTACCATTCCTTCCAAAGCGCTCCGCGAAGCAGTGCTCCATCTCACCGGCGCTGCGAAGCGCGGGCTGTTCGGGTCGAGCTACCGGGTGAAGAAGAACATCACCATCGCCGACCTCGTAGCCGTCTCGCAGACCGTCATTCGCCACGAGTGGGATCTGATTCACAACCAGTTCGATCGTAACAACGTCGAACTTCTTTGGGGCCCCGCTCGATTCGCTGGGCCGAACGAAGTATACGTCGAGGGCCCGGAATCGGTCGAGAAAGTCTCGGCCGACAAGTTCCTTATCGCCGTAGGCACTCGCCCCGCTCGTCCCGACAACATTCCATTCAACCAGCACACCATTCTCACCAGCGACGAACTGCTGAAGCTTGACCACTTGCCCAAAAGCATGATCGTCGTCGGCGGTGGCGTGATCGGCACCGAGTACGCCTGCATGATGGCGACCCTGGGCGTCAAAGTGACGCTCGTGGAAGGACGCCGACAAGTGCTCGGGTTTCTCGATCGCGAGATTGGCGACGCATTCCATTACTTCATGCGGCAGCGAGGCGTCACGCTTCGCCTGGGCGAGAAGGTCGAGTCGATTGCCGAGATCGACGTGCTCAATGGTACCGCTCGTAAACTCGTGGAGGCCAAACTCGAAAGCGGCAAAACGCTGCGAGCCGAAACCTTGCTCTACGCCGTCGGACGCCAGGGCGTTTGTGGTTCGCTCGGGCTGGAAAACGTAGGCATCGAATTCGACGATCGCGAGCGCCTGCGCGTCAACGACGACTATCAAACCAACGTCGAGCATGTATACGCCGCCGGCGACGTGATCGGCTTCCCCGCCCTGGCGTCGACCAGCATGGAGCAAGGCCGCCGGGCGATTTGCCACGCGTTTGGCCAGTGCGAAGTTGGTAACTACAACACCGAACTGTTCCCATATGGCATTTACGCCGTGCCCGAGATCTCGATGGTCGGCATGACCGAAGAGCAACTCACCGAACAGGGCATCCCCTACGAAGCCGGCATCGCCCACTACCGCGAAATCGCCCGCGCCAAAATACTGGGCGACGATTTGGGCATGCTTAAACTGCTGATCCACCAAGACACTCACAAGATCCTCGGCGTCCACGTCATCGGCGCAGGCGCCACCGAGTTGATCCACATCGGCCAAGCCGTGATGGCACTCGATGGCCACGCCGATTTCTTCATCAACAATGTGTTCAACTTCCCCACCCTCGCCGAATGCTACAAAGTGGCCGCCTACAATGGGCTCAACAAGTTGAACCTCGTGTACGCATAACGTCCCAAAAGCGGCAGCTCGGTGGGTAAATTCACTACTTTCCACGGTGTGAAAAGACCCATCGGCGCAACTCGTTGCGCAGCAATATGTTGGAACAATTCCCCAACACGCCGCGCCCAAAAACGATTCGCGGTGCATCTATTCGGAGGGTCGATCGTGTTGGCGACGCTGTAAGGTGTTCTCAACAATCGGCTTACGACTTCGGCTCTCCTTCCACGTGGGTGAGTAAATTCCTGGGTAAGTGCAAGTTGGAAAAAACTCTGGCAACTGACCAAGCGCCAACCACCCAACGACCAATCAACTCCCCTGGCCCTCGACTTCTGATCCAGCGCCCTGCGCAAACGATTCACCCTATCACGTTCGCTGGCCCACTTTCAACAAAAAACCGGACTAAGAATTCACCCTCTCGCCAGCAGGAGGGTCAGACACGCGGCAGCGTCTGGGGAGGGCCTGCGGAGGTGGGACCGAGACTGAGGGTACGTGAAACGCGCCCCGTTGGCGGAAGATTCGAAGGTGGTGCATTGCATCCACCCTACTATCGGCACACCGGTAGGCTATCACCAAACCAGGGGCGCCCATCCTGCGCATGTGGGAAGCGTGCTATCCTATTAACCTGCGTAGCAATTACTCTACGAAAATCTGCGAGGGCGTGTTGTGTGTGACTCGTCGAATCGTCGGCTACGAAGATTCGGACCAGTATCTCTCGCTGGAGCCCTCTGCGCGGGGGCCTTCGCGGCGGGAGCATACCTTGCCCAGCAGCACTACGGCGTCGTCGAACAGGCTCGCGTATTGCTCGTCGGCGGTGTGTTCGTAGGAGCGGCCGTGGGAATCTCCTTAGGCCTGCTTCGTGAAACTGGATGTCTCCGTAAGCGTCAGCTTAGCGTCATCCTTACGTCCATTGTTGTTGGATTCGCTGCGGTAGGCGCTGTGTTCCATGGAGTCCACCTATACCGCGATCTTCGGCTAATGCAGGTGTCGCAAGCCTCCAATCGCAAGACAGCTTTGGTCGAAAGGGCAGGTGGCAGCCGGCCATGCAACTCGACCATGATGAAGTTCTCCGGACCGGCGATTCATGACAGTAACTTGGATTCGGTGCGGACGTTGGACGATACGACGTGGCTGGAATTGCATGGCACAAGCGTCAAAGGACCTGGTCTACAGAACCTATCACCGTGGCAATCGCTCACCCACTTACATCTCAGCAACAACCCAATCGGTGATGCTGGACTTGAACACCTGCAGGGTCTGCAGTCGCTAGAAACGCTGGAGTTAGACCGCACCCATGTTTCTGACGATGGTCTACGGCATCTACAAGCGCTGCCGAACTTGAAGGTGCTTACGCTGGTAGATACGGAGATAACGGACGCCGGGCTGGAAAACCTAAAGGGATTGAAGAGCCTGATAAACCTTGATCTGGAACGTACCAACGTGACGAAAACGGGGGTACAAGACCTGAAGGTCGCATTGCCGCGTTGCTACATCATGTGGACACCCTCACGTTCAGGCGATGAGGCCGAAGCCATGATTGATACGGAATGACGATGGCCAGCTAGGGTCGGTTTCCTCGGACCTGGGCGGAGCAGCCGCCAGAGGCGTAGGGTACGTAAGACGTACTCTTGCGTCGTCGCCCGTCGCAGTTCGTACGGGTACAGGTATTCGCTACGCGAATCGCATTCGAAATGAGCGGTCTTCTCCGATTTCGCCTACCTCGCGACGACACCTCGTTCATTCACAAAACCCACACTTGCAACTGGATTGCACATACGATATTTTGCAATCCGGTTGCATGTACGTGCTGACCGCCTATGCAAAACGCTCTTACTTCAAGACTGACACCAGGAGTCGACCCAATGAAGCGAACTATTCGACCCGAGCTCAAGTGCATGACTTGGGCCCTTATTGCCATTGCCCTTACTCCATTAACTTCCTCGGCGGGTACCATTTATGCGTCGGGGCAACTGCTCGTCCCTGGCGACCCTAATATCCCGCCAGGAGAGCCGGGGCACGACGATAGCCGTGAGAACTACGTCTACGCCATCGACACTCAGACCGGCGTGGCGTCGCCCATCTCGCCCGTCACAACTGGGCTCCCGGCTGCCCTGGCGGGTACGATCGACCAGCGGCTGCTCGGCTTCTCGTCGGGGCAATTGGTGCAGGTCGATCCAGCCACCGGGGACCAGACAACGATAGGCGCAAACAACGGACTAAACGCCACTGGCTTTGAAATCCTGCCGGATGGACGTGGATTTATCCTCCCATTTGACGGCAATTTCGATACGCAGCAGCTCTACAGCATCGACATCGCGAACGGAGCCGCATCGCCCATTTCCATAAGCGCCACGGAGATTGGCGACGCAATCGACACCGCTGCGGGCAATCCTCTTGGAACAACCGGGCCGTTCATCATCAGTCTTGGTGCAGTCGGCAACACGCTTTACGGTGTCGACCTCGCTACCGATTCGCTGACCTCGCTCGATCCTGAGACCGGCGAGGCAGCTGTCATTGGAGCCGTTGGCGCAGTAGGTAGCGTTGGTGGCGGCGCCTACGCGGGATTCGCCGCGCTAACCGGCGTCGATGAGGATGCCGACGGAAACTTCGACGCACTATTTGGGGCTGTGAATTTCTTCGACGACGATGGTGACCCTGACACGTTCTCCCAACGTCTGGGAGGGGTCGCTCGCTACGACCTCAGCGACGGGACGTGGGAACTCGTGGGCACCAACCCAGGTGTCATCTTCTTTGGATTTGGATCGTCGCCGGTGCCCGAGCCAGCGTCGCTTTCCCTCTTGGGGCTGGCTGGAGTTGTGTTGTTGATCGCGCGACGCCGACGAAATTGAGCACTTGAATCTGTCGTCGTCCGATCTTCGCTCAACGAGATAAATCACCCAAGGAATAGACCAATGAAGAGTTCCGTTTTTTCGCGCAAGCTTACAAAGGGCCTGCTTTGCACAGTTGCACTCCTTGGAGCGGCAAATGCGTCACTCGCTGCAACCACCTACGAAATCATTCCCATCGAAACACTTGGTGGCGATCAAAATTTTGCCAACGACATCTCCGATACCGGCTTCGTTACGGGCAACAGTCGCAAAGCCGGCGGCACTCAATTGTTTCCCTACGTATGGCGAGCTGGCGTTGTGGAAGAAATCCCGATCCTGCCCGACGTGCCAACGTTCGGTCGAGGTTTTGGCGTGAACAACTCCGGTGTCGTCGCAGGCGAGAGCGGCAATGGGCCGAGCAAGCCGTTCCGCTACGAGAGCACCACCGACACGATCGATGATCTCGGCAGCCTGCCCGGCGGCAGCGGCGGGGTGGCAAACGACATCAACGACGCGGGGACTGTGGTTGGCGCCGCCAACAACGGGCAAAGCGTACGCGCCTTTGTGAGCGATGGCACTCCGGGCGACCCGCTGGAAGACCTCGGCACGCCGCTAGGTACCACTGACAGTTTCGCGCGTGCCTATGGGGTCAGCCCTTCGGGAGTGATTGCGGGGGTCGCGCGGAACGACTCGGATACAACCAGCGAACCGACGCTTTGGCTGGAAGATGGCGTTGGTGGCTACACGCCAACCACGATTGGCTCGCCAGCGGGCAGCGTCTTCGGCGAAGCTTTCGCCGCCACCGACGACGGTCGAGCCGTCGGTCGTTACAGCGACCCGGTGAGCGGACAGACCCGCGCCTTCTTCTACGATGGTACGTCGAGTGTAGACCTAGGGCTGCTCCCGGGAGTATCGTTCGACAATGCACGTGCGCTCGACTTGAACGAGGCGGGACAAATCGTCGGCTACGTTGCGGATTTTGACACCTTCCCCTCGTTCGGCGGTGCGGCAGTGCTTTGGAAAGCGGGTGCGATTTTTGATCTCAACTCGCTCATACCCGCGGACAGTGGCTGGAATCTCCTCAGCGCCAACGCGATCAACACGCACGGGCAAATCGTTGGCTTCGGAACCTTCGGCGGCGACACACGTGCCTTCTTGCTGACGCCAGTGCCCGAACCTTCGTCGATGGTGCTGGGTGCGAGCGTCGCACTCGGATGCCTTGCTGTTCGGAAGAGCTGGCGTTAGCGATCGCAACGCGGATTGCGGACATGTGTCGGTGACACCCGCTTTCCTAGATGCGATTTCGGGACTTGTGAACCTGCGCTGGGGCATGCAATTCCCCGAAGGCGTATTTCGCTCGGCGTGAAACACCTGAGCGACGGTGAAGCTGCCTTACCTATTCATTCGAAGTCCGTCGCAATTCATACGTATGCACTTCGGGCGCCGGCACTCGCCATGATTCGGAGGCGCTTGAGTAGCCTGGCTTGCTGACACTCGCCCAAATTCCCTCGGTATCTGCGGTGGGGTACGGAATGCTGGCCATTCCTTCGGCCGACGTGCGGACCGGCGTTCCGACCACGCCCTCCCCTTCCACCGTCATACTTGGCATCACCAATACGTCTTCGATCGGTTTGCCGGTTCGTTGATCGACAACCGTTATGGTCACCTTGGCGTCGAAATCGCGGTTCTGAAATTCGACGTCCTCTTGGTTGCGATCTGTTGTGAGGCTTGCCGTCGCGGCGAGCAGATTGTACGCGGCCAACTTGCCATTCGACACAATGTCGATCTCGGTAACGCGCTTGTCAGGAAACGGATTTTCGAAAGTGCTCTTGAACACGCGAACGGGCGCCTTATATCCGATCGGGGACCGACGCCAGCAGATCGTGGTGTTTGGATCGTCCACCGTCTCGGTCTGGTATGAAGGTAAGTTGAACCAATCACGCACATGATGTCCGTAGCGAATCGGGAATGCGTACATGGTGTCGTCGGCGTAATTCATGCACACGAAAGCGACCACTTCGCCGTGCACGTCCGGCCAGTGGGTGTAGTGAATCAGGTGCAGCTCATCCAACGCGCGGCCCACTGGAATATCTTGGGCCGCTTCCCGATGGACGTTCCCTCGCTCCGCTGGTGTCGTGCCATATAGAGTAATCGGGCCTTCGATCTGAAACGGCATGCCATCAACGACTTGTCGATGAACGAAATCCTTAAAGGCGGAGAGGTCCCCTTGGTCCGGTAGATGATCCGATAGATCCAGCGGAAACGGTTGGTCGGTCGCACTCGATGAGGCTTCGCCGTATCCGTCGCCGCAAACCGTGTCGCAGTTCGCCATCGCCAGCGTGACCGCAAGAAGTGGGAGCAAGCTACGCGAAACAAACATGGCGGTTCCTTTCGTGACAGCGTCGAGCGGTCGATTAAGTAACCAACGAACGCAGCGTCGCCCCGGGGCGATGAGGGTAGCGCGGCGTGGTGCGGAGCACTTTGTCGAATGTCGTGCCAACCCACCGTCATCCTAATGTTCTTACCGTCGGCGGGCAACTAAAGCGTGCTTCGACTAGCTTTAGCGATGTTGGCGCAAACGAGTCAAATCTGGTAAGGCGGGCGAATCTGCATGATTCATCGATGCAGGCCAACATAGCTAGGTGCGGACGCAGTAAGCGGGCACGCCACAGATTGGCGAAGGGCGCTCTAAAGCCGCAGCCCAATCGAACCGCGCCATCGTTGTTGGGAGATTTGACGGTGGTGCATTGCATGCACTTGCGTCAGACCAACAGGCTGTCGCAATCCGGTGGATCTTAGCGATGGCGATGGCCGTTCTAACGCCGAACTACCACCAAGCTGAACAGAGAAGCGCCAATGAAGCACATTAGCATACTCGAGCACTCTGGGATGGGCACAAGCAATATCGCTCGCTCCGAACTGGACCCTGGCTGGCCTGACGGACTCCTTCCGAACGCGGCGATCATGCCTCGATCGTTGATGCCGTGCGCAATCCGCACTGTCCAGCCATCCCCCGACTCGTCAAGCAAATCATTGAGGTCGACAATTCCGTCTGCGCGCGACCAAATGAAGGCGTGATCGCCAAAAATCGTCTGCCCACGCCCGACAATATGGCCGTGATTGTTGATGTCGAAAGCCAAACTAAGGTTGTTGGCCCCTGGCAAGTCTCCGATCGGCTCCATGCCTCCTGCCGCCGTCCAAATGAAAGCGCCTTCTTGGCCCATCCGATCACCAGCCACCTCGCCGGAGTCGTTTATAGCGTCGGCAAAGCTCAGTCGACTGGTATCGCTTGGATCGTCATCGATGTCTTGCATGCCCGTTTCAGGAGTCCACAAAAAGGCGTGATCGTTGGTGAAGGTCTTACTGGCGAAGCCGACAACCTGTCCCAACTCGTTGATTCCACGAGCTTGATAGTCAACATTGTTCGGTCCCAGTATTCCCAACGATTGCATCCCCGAGTCCTCTGTCCAGAGGAACGCCCGCGTGCCTATCGAAAAGTCGCTCTCACCTACGACTTGGCCGGAATTGTTGATGTCGAGTGCCTTAGTTCCAAATCCAGGCCCGCTAGGATGCAATGTTCCAATGTCGCGAGCCTCGGTAGGGCTGTCCCACAAGTAAGCGTGATCGCCATTGATCCGCACCTGGCCAACAACCTGTCCTAGATCGTTGATAGCATTGGCGACACTGAATTGATAAACACCCTGTATGCCTCCTAACTCAACCATTCCGTCGGCTGCCGTCCAAACGAATGCGCGTCTACCGCTTTGAGTCTCGCTGTAACCAACTACTGTGCCCGACTCGTTGACGTCGGTCGCAACGCTCTTGTTGGTCTGCGTGTCTAGCACTCCTAAATCGATCAGTCGGTACTGCTTTGCAAACGGCACTGGCTTTTCTGCAACAATCGCCCAGGATGGAGTTGCAACAGATACAAATACTGCCGCGACCAAGTAGATGCCAATTCGATTCATTAGAAGTCTTCCAAGGATTGGTGCAGTAGATTCGAGATAGTGCACCAATCTACCATCCGTCATTCCGCCACGGCAAGGAAAAATCGAGATCTTTGGACCGTTCTGATCGTCGGACTATTGCGAGTGTTCAGACAGCCAGCACGTCTCGCACCTGGAGGTACATTAGGCCGCCGGCAATTCGACCCAAAAACGGCTACCTTGGCCAAGTTGGCTTTCGACGCCAGCGGTGCCGCCGAACGATTGGACCAGGTGCTTGACAATCGATAGGCCGAGCCCTGTGCTGCCTAACTCGCGCGAGCGGGCTTTGTCGACGCGGTAGAATCGCTCGAACACTCGCGCTACTTCGCTTCGTGGGATGCCTGGGCCGGTGTCGGCGACCTCGATGCGAACGTGTCCGTTAATCGATCGCCACTCGACGTCGACACGGCCACCGTCGGGCGTGTACTTCACCGCGTTGTCGATCAGATTGTTGCAGATCACCCGCAGCCCTTCTTCGTCGGCACGGACTTTTGCCGACGGGAACCCATCGACAGGCTGGAGCGCCACCGACTTGGCCGCCGCCTGCCTTGAGTAATCGTCGATGCAGCGTCGCACCACGTCGGCGAGTTCGACGGTAACGATTTCGAACTGCTGCTGCGCGGTCTCGATACGGGCAAGGCTCAACATGTCTTGAATCAGGTTGTTCAGTCGCTCACCTTGCTCGGCAATGCGATTGAGAAACTGCTCGCGATGCTCCGGGTCGTCGAGCGCGCCGCGCTGCAGGGTTTCGGTGTACGCCATGATGCTGCTCAGCGGCGTTTTGAGTTCGTGCGAAACGTTGGCGATAAACTCTTGCCGAATCGTTTCCAGGCGGCGCAGCTCGGAGTTGTCGTGCAGCACGATCACCGCTCCGATGTCCACCGCGCTGGGAAGCGGCGTCACCTGAACGGCGAGGATGCGCGGGGTGTCGACGTTCCATTCCAATTCAATCGCCTGCGATTGGCGCGTGTTGAGCACCTCGGCCACGGCGGCGTCGAGTGTATGGTCGCGAATCACCTCCAGTAGTCGGCGGCCAACAACGCTGGGCGGCAAGAATCCGAACAGCTTGCCCGCCGCCGCATTCGCAAACAGCACGCAGTGATTGTCGTCTACAGCCACCACGCCTTCGACCATGCCGCCCAACACGGCCGCCTGACGTTCGTCGCTGTTGCGCAGCTCGGTAAGCTGTTGGCCGAGGTCTTGGCTTACTTGGTTCAACGATCGGGCCAAGCTGCCGAGTTCGTCGCTCGAGCGAACGGGCACGCGATGCTCATAGTCGCCATCGGTAATGGCTTGCGCGGCTCGTCGGAGTGTAAGTAGCGGGACGACAAGGCTCCGTACAATCAAGTAAGTAATCGCCGCCGCCACCAGCAGCAGTCCGATCACCAGCACAGTGAGCTGACCTCCCATGTCTGGCTGGTCGCGCCACCGATACCCGAGCGCAGCCGTGATCGCCGATGCCGAGGCGACGAGACCAAAAACGGCGAGAAACAACTTCCAGTACAAGCGAGAACGCAGCATGCACCTATGATGCGCGCCGAACCCCAAAGTGCAAAAGGGGGCACAAGACGCTGCCCCTAAACCGCTTGCACCACGGCGAGCACCGCTAACACCGCCAAGCCCAACCCAGCGAACACCAGTGGTGAGATGTGGACACGAGCGGGACTGGTCGTGCCACATTCAGGACAAACTTGGTCCCAAGGGCTGACCGCTGCGTCACAGTCGCGGCAGTGCCGCGATTCTTCCAAGCGGGCCGAGAACCATGTGGCAACATGGTGCCGCAGCCGTCCTGCGAGCTTTCCGGGTAGACGCGGCATGACTTGCTCCGCTACGACGAGATGGTTGGACCTATAGAAAGCCTAGCATACGAACGCCGCGGCGAGCTGGTCGCACGGTCCCGTTAACGGAACAGTCTTAGCTCTCCCACGGCGGTATGGGCATCGTCCGCCGGTGGAATAAGTGTTGGAAACTTCGGTATAGCTGGCTCGGATTCGGCAACCGTGTCGGCAACCGCAGGTAGCGGCGATTCGGAGACCTTATCGTCGATCGGTGTTGGCGCGGGCATCTTAGTGGGTGCGTCGAGAATCGACGACTCGCCGCCCGACGCGTCAATCTCCTCGGAGGGCGCCTCAGCCGGCTGCTGATCGGTACTCACTGTCGAATAGCCACTATCGCTGGGGTGCTGATCGTACACGCCTCGACTTACGACCGGCGCAAGCGACGAGGCGTAACTTAGTCGCCGGGCTTTTCCTCGGCGTCGCTCCAACGCGGCCGCGTCGCTATATGCCTTCTGTGGCCAAAGCCCCTCGGCCAGGTACACCCCGTCGTACTCCAGCAGCGTGCCCTTGTTGAAGTGCACGTTCTTAATGGCGATCGCGTATTCCGCGAGCGTGCGATAGTACCGCGATTGGGCTTCGGCCAGATGTCGCTGCGACTCAAGCAACAAGTCGAGCGACGCTTTATCGTTGTCAAACGCCGCCTGCACGGCCGCCACTTGCTCGCGACTGGCGGCCAGACGATTGTAGCTGGTCTTTGAGACAGCAAACGCCCGATCGACCTCCGCAATACTATTGGCCGTCAGGTGCACCACTTCCTCCTGCTGATCGCGCAAGATCGCCCGCGAGCGTGCGAGTAGCAACTCGGCATTGCGCACCGCTGTGTAGGCACGGCGGTAGCCGATGGGAATGTCCATCTCAAAGCCAACTTGCCATTCTTGGAAGTCGCCGGTCATCATGTCTTCGTAGGCGTTATCGAACCGTGGTAGAGATGTTCCGCCGGTGGGGAGCAAGTCTTTGCCGAACCCGCGGAAGCGATATCGGCCCACCACGTCGAGTCGCGGCAGTAAGTGGTTCTTACTGGCGATGACTTCCAGCTCGCGCTTCCGCACCTGGAATCGCTGCTGGCGCAACTCGGCCCGCCGTTCGACCGCTTGCCAGGCAATTTCTTCCCAATCGAAGTGCACCGGCGCAAGCACGGGGTCTTCCACCGGTCGGAGCAGGCGGCCATCGCTGGCTGGCAAGTTTAACAGCCGCCGCAACCTCCGCTCGGCCACCAGCACACCACCGGTGCCGCGAAATGTACCGCCCATACTGCCGTTACCGGTGCGGGTGCCATCGAATAGACGCCCACCCAGTGAGTTTTGCACTTCCTCTTGAAATCGGTAGTATTGCTCGCGGGCTTGGGCTTCCTTTTCCGCCTCGCCGCCGCGTCGACCGGCGTCGTACAGGGCACGCACGCGCCGCCAAGTATCGAGGGCCGCGTCTCGCGCGGCGATTTTGGCGTCGAGATCGCGATACGCGTAGTACAGGTCCCAATAGGCATTCTCGACGTTACTCACGTAGTCGCGCACCGCGACTTCGAACTGAGCCAACTCTACGTCGGTGTTGATTCGAGCCAGCACCACGCCCGCGTACACGCCCGGCGTTTGCGTCGGACCGGCGATGCGGTTGTACTCCATGCCGCTGCCCTGCAGCAGCGGTTGCCGCACCTCGCCCTCGACCTTCACGGTCCATGCGTCATCGAATTGGTTCGCCGGCGCGTTGTTGCCGTCGAACTCCACGATATGCCGGGCAGACATCTCCGTACCGGTAACGGCACGTTTAGATAGCTGTGTTTGGAACACGCCGGCGTTTTGCTGTAGCGTTCGCGTGCCGCCGCCGAAGAACTCGTTGTTGATCTCTCGGTCATTGTTTTCGGAGAACAGGCTGGTAGTCCACTGAGCGTCGAACGCGCTCAGGGCCGACTCGATGCCGAACGCCGGATCGGTCTCGATGATGGCGGGGTCGTACTTGGTTTGGGTGCCCTCAGGGCTGAGAACCACCGTGGCGCCAACGTCGCGGAGCACATCGGTATTGGTGAGCCCAAGTTGAACAACGTCGGCCAGACGGACGTCTTGGTACTCGGCCGGCTCGCCGCTGGTAACGGTCCGCGGCGCCAGCGAGCGGATAGTGGTATCGCACTCGGCCTCCGAACAGCCGTTAAGGGCCGGGTACTCGATCTGCGAACTCACCAGTTCGTAGTGCTCGGCCGCCACGTCGTTGTGCGGTTTGAATTCACTAACATCCAATGTATGGCAACCCACCAGAGTGGTAGCCACCATGAGCAGTGAACAAACGATACGTGTCGGACGAACCATCGGGGCCGTTGTAAGGCGAGTTTCTCTACTCGCGTGGCTGCCCCCCCGGGCCGATTGACTGCACTGCGCGCAGGAATGCACGGCAGCACGGTCTTTTGAGTCATCGGCCGGCCGCACGAGGCAAATCCAGCATAATCGGAATTATTTGCCACGCGCGAGCGCACAACGCCGCGATTGCGAGCATCCAAATCCGCAACCGACCAATATACTGAAGGCTATGAGCCCCGCGTCCCAAAGTCCGTCGCGCGTTGACTCCCCCGCCGATCAGGCCGTTTGGGATGAGCTCGACCGCGTGTTGGACCAAGTAGCCACTGCCGCCAAAGCGTCCGGGCCGCCCGAAGAATTCTATCGCACAACGATTGCCCATCTCGCGACGTTGCTAGCACCCACGCACGCGGTGGTATGGCTCCGAAAGCAGGGACGGTTGCAACTTGCCGCCCAGAGCGCTGGGTGGGCGGAGTCGGTTAACGATCGCCCGAAGCACGAACACCTGGTGGCCACGGCAATGCAATCGGACAAGGTCGTCTCGCTCCCGCCGCGCGGTCCTCACGCGTCGACCGAGAATCCCACGAACGAACACTACTTGATTGCGCCGGTCACGCTGGAAGATTGGACTCACGATGGCCGCGGCGCTTTGGCGGCGATCGCCTTACTGCTGCCCGCCGGTCGAGCGCCCTCCAGTTACCAAGGGGCCGAGCAAGTGCTCGCCGCTGCTAGCGATCTGGCGGCCGGGTATCACATTCGACAAGAACTGGCGCGGCTTTCCCAAGAACGTTCTACCAATGCGGACTTAGCGCGATTCGCCGAGCAAATTGATGGCGAAAACGATCTGGTTAGGACCGCCATGGCCATAACCAACGAGGGCCGGCGGCTGCTCGATTGCGATCGGCTCAGCGTACTCGCATCAAGCGGCCGAGGTGCCAAGCTGCTCGCCTCAAGCGGTACGCAACGTATCGAGCGGCGTAGCCGAGCAGCGCGGGCGCTCGAACAGCTTGCCGCCATGGCAGTGCAGCTCGACGAGCCAATCGAGTATGCCGACCAGTCGGACGGCGATGCGAGCGCAGCGCCGCAAGTCGAACAAGCGGTCACGCGGTATGTCGACGAGTTCCATGCCCGGCGGCTGGTTGTGATGCCCGTCCCATCGGCCAAGAATACTTTCCAGAACTCAAAAACACGCGGGGTATTGGTCGCCGAGCAATTTGGCGTCCAGCAGCGTGACCTCAGTCCGATGGCGGTCGCCGAACTCGCGAGTACCGCGGCGCCAGCGGTGGCTAATGCGGTTGCCTGGCACGAGTTGCCGTTGGGCTCGGTGCTGCGCACACTCGGCTGGTTACGCATGCCGCGAACGTTGTTTCGGCTGTCGGTAGCCGCGCTCTTCGTGGGTGCCATCGCCATGGCGCTATTGACCGTTCCGACAACGCTTACGGTGGATGTCCGTGGGCAGCTCGTGCCTGTGGAGCGACGAGATGTATTCGCCCCGCGCACCGCCATTGTCGATCGTTTGGCGGTCGAGCATGGTCGGCTGGTCAACAAAGACGAAACGCTGCTCGTACTTCGCGACCCAGAGTTGGCCGCCCAAATCGAACAACTGCGCGGCGAGCAGGCAACCACCCGCAAGCAACTCGAAGCGGTACGCTCCACCCGAACCACCGCGGCGGCCGCATCGACTGATCCTTTGGAGCTGTATCGGCTGAGCGGCGAGGAGCAACAACTGAAAACGAAACTTGAGAATCTCGACCAGCAACTGTCGCTTCGCGAAAGCGAGGCGCGATCGCTGGAAGTAGTTAGCCCACTGGCGGGTTCTGTCACCACTTGGCAGGTCGACGAACGCTTGGCTCCGGGGCGGCCAGTCGAGCGCGGGCAGGTATTGGTGACGGTAGCCGATACGGCGGGCGACTGGCTAGTGGAACTCGCGGTGCCCGATGAAAAGCTCGACCTGCTTCGCGACGCGAACGATGAACCCTTGGTGGTCGAATACCGGTTAGGTAGCGACGCAAGCGAACTGCACACGGCCACTGTTAGTCGCATTGCACAGCGTGCGGATTTGGTGACCACACCCGCGGGCAGCGAGCACCGCGAAGTTCGCGTCGAGGCGCTACCCGACCAGCCGCTGCCAGACGAACTGCGAACCGCGGCCCTTCGCCCCGGCGGCTCGGTGCGAGCGCGAATTATCGTGGGCGAAAAACCAATGGGTTACGTCATGATGCACGACTTCTGGCGAACGTTACGTAACTGGTGGGAGTTTTGAAATGACGCAAGACGCATGTTGCTCACTACTCGAAGCAGTTTCACAACCCTCTCCCCCGAGGGGAGAGTGGGCGATTCTCAAATTGTTTCTAGCCGTTTATTTGATCGTCGTAGCCAGTTCTGCTAGCGCTGCCGACTCAATTGTTGCCGAGTCGGTCGTGCTCCAGCTTATCGACGAAACTGACCTGGCCGCGGGTGAGAGCGGAGTGCTAGTAGATCTGTCAGTCAGTGAAGGTTCGAATGTGAAGCGGGGCCAGGTAATTGCCCGCATCGACGACACGGCCGCCCGCATCGCAGCCCAGACCGCCGAGGCCGAGTTGGCGCTTGCCGTAGCGGAGTCGGAGAACGACGTGGCAGTCCGCGCCGCTGAATCCGCCCAACGGGTCGCTGAAGCCGAACTAGCGCGTAGCGAAGAATCGATCGCCAAGTTCGCCAAGAGCGTCTCGCAATCGCAAATTGACGTCGAACGGTTGAACGTCGAGAAGCTGAAGCTCGAAGTCGAAGCGGGCCGGCACACCTTGCGACTTGCAAAGTTGGCCGAGCAGGTGGCGCGGCGCAAACTCGAAGCGGCCAACCTTGAGATCCGACGGCGGCGAATAGTCGCGCCCATCGACGGTATCGCCGTGGCGGTGGAAGCAAGCGTGGGCGAATGGGTCGAACCGGGGCAAAAGGTGGTACGACTAGTCAGCACCGAGCGGCTCAAGGCCGAGGGCTTTGTCTCTGCTTCCGAAGCGGCTGCGGGTCTGGTAGGCCGGCAGGCAATCGTTGTAGTCTCCAGCACCAACGACGCCGTGCAGGGCCCAGTTGTGTTCGTCAGTCCAGAAATCGATCCCATCAACAAACAAGTCCGTTTGTGGGCCGAAGTCGATAACCCGCGCGGCGCACTCCGTCCAGGCCAACCGGTCGAGATGCGAATTGAAGGCGAGCGCAACACGGCAACCGGAAACAACATCGCCGATAAGAACTCAGAATAGCTACTCATCCAGCCTCTCAATTCAACATCGACGCTCGAATGGCCCTTCGCTTCCCCGCCACGAACGACTCGCCCTTGCCGCTGGTAGCCCGCCGCGACGTGATGACAATGGCCATCGCGGTGCCGGGGCGCGGTATGTGGGTAGTGAAGGATCCCTTGTCGCTTGAGCAACACGAATTAGGCGAGCGAGAGTTCTGTCTGCTTGGCTTGCTCGACGAACAAACGTCGTTGCGAAAACTACAGAGTGCGCTCGAACGACGCTTCGCGCCCGAGCGAATCACGCTTGCCGAAATCCAGAACTACCTTTCGCGGATGCACCAGGCGGGATTGTTAATGTCAACCGCGTCGGGGCAAGGCGCCGAGCTGGCCAATGCAGCCCAGCGGCGACGGCGCCTCCGCTACGCTTGGTCGTGGACCGAACTCTTGGCAATCCGCTTCCGCGGCATCGACCCAGATCGACTGCTCGATCGACTGCACGCAATACTGCGACCGCTATTTCACCCCGTGGCGTTAGCCGTCGCGGCTGCCATTATTCTTGCGGCCATTTGGCTGATCGTTTCCCATGCTGGCGAGTTCGTCGATCGGCTACCGACGCTTTCCGAACTCTTCGCGCCTCGCAACTGGTTGTGGTTGGCGGCGACGGTGACGGTAGTGAAGGTGCTGCACGAGTTGGGCCACGCATTGGTGGCCAAGCATTTGGGTGCCGAGGTGCACGAGCTTGGAGTCATGCTGCTTGCGTTTGTTCCCACGTTGTACTGCGATGTGACGGATATCTGGTCGCTGCCAAATCGTTGGCACCGGATGGCCGTCTCGGCCGCGGGCATGGGCGTGGAGTTGCTCATCGCCGCACTCGCCACGTTCGTTTGGTGGTTCAGTGAACCGGGAATCGTGAACCTGCTGGCGCTGAACACGATGGTGGTCGCGTCGGTCGGCACCATGTTGGT
>JANQOF010000007.1 GCA_028279215.1 Pirellulales bacterium | reverse complement strand
CGTTAGGTTGCGGGGGCGCGCTTCGAATTTACTCCAAGGCGTTGTGGTGCAGCAAGTTGCGCGAATTGGTTTTTTCACGGGGTGGAATTTACTGGGGGCAAGGTCATCTGGTCTGTTGGGGAGTTAGCAGTCGGAGGTTGGGCGTTAGTGCTCGTCGGCTTGCATTGCCTGATAGCATTCCACCGGCTTCGGGCGCAGCGACCCTACACGTGGACTTCGAAGCAGCACGCTACCTCTTAATACGCTGTAGCGGCGCTGGCTAGGACGAGCTAGCTGCTTGGGCGTTACAATCCGGTTATGCCCGATGCCATTGAACAGCTTGCCACTCCGATTGCCAACATGGCGTCGGTACGCCCGCGGCAACAGAAGCAACTTGCGAGGCTAGGACTACGAACCGTTTGCGATCTGCTGTTCAACTTCCCTCGCGACTACGAAGACTTGTCCGATTTGCGCCCGGTCGGTGAGCTGGAAGCCGAAGTGCTGCAAACGGTCCGCGGCACGGTAGAGGAAATCGACAGCCGATCGACTGGGTTCGGCAAGAGCCGCGTTGGAGTGCTGCTAAACGATCATGGTTCGCTGCTCCGTGCCACGTGGTTCAATCAGCCATTCATGCGCGACAAGTTCAAGATGGGCCAGCGGGTTCAGTTCTCGGGCAAGCCAAAGATGCGCGGCGGGCGATGGGAAATGACGCACCCACACGTCGTTTGGCTGGGCGACGAGCAGGCGGGCCCGGACGAGCAAGCGTCGACCCGTGAGTTGCAGCCGGTGTACCCGCTGACCGACGGGCTGAGCCAGTACCACATGCGGCGTATCGCCGGCGAAGTGGTTCCGAATTTTGTAGATGTGCCGGAAGAAGTGTTCCCTGACGATTTACTATCTGAGTACGGGCTGATGCCAATCGCGGAGGCTCTCAGCGAGATTCACATGCCTAGCGATGCGGAGGCTTTGGAGCACGCTAGGCGAAGATTCATCTTTCAAGAGCTCTTCGTGTTGCAGCTCGCGCTCGCGGCGCGACGGCATCAGCAACGCGTGAACTTTCGCGCCCCCGAGTTGCCGGCCACCGCTCAGATCGACGCCCGCATCACGCGGCTGTTGCCCTTCGAATTGACCCCTGGACAACGACGAGCCATCGACGAAGTGGCTGCGGATATGGCAACGACCACACCGATGAACCGTCTGCTGCAGGGCGACGTAGGTAGCGGCAAAACACTAGTTGCCGTGTACGCGCTGCTGGCATGCGTAGCGCACGGCCAACAAGCGGCGCTCATGGCGCCCACCGAAATTCTCGCCCGCCAGCATGCCCATACACTTGAGCGGGTGCTCAAGCAAAGTCGCGTGCGGTACAAGCTCTTGGTGGGTGGATTGAAGCCGACTGAGCGCGAGAGTGTACTGGCCGACATGGCAGCCGGCGAGATCGACCTGGTCATAGGCACGCATGCGTTACTTGAAGAGAATGTGCAGTTCAAGAACTTGGGGTTCGTCGTGATCGACGAGCAGCACAAGTTTGGCGTCGAACAGCGTGCGGCTTTACGGCGGGGGGATCAGTCGCCGCATTACCTGGTAATGACCGCCACACCGATTCCCCGCACCGTGAGCATGACGCAATTCGGCGATCTCGATGTCTCTACACTTCGCGACATGCCGCCCGGCCGCCAGCCGGTGACTAGCTATGTGGTGGGCCCTGGCGAGCGCGAACGATGGTGGAATTTTGCTCGCAACAAATTGCGCGAGGACCGCCAGGCGTTTGTGGTGACTCCATTAGTCGAAGAATCGGAGAATGTCGACGCTACGAGTGTCGATCAGGCCTTCGAACAACTTGCAAGCGGCGAGTTGGCTGACTTTCGCGTCGACATCCTGCATGGCAGGATGACCGCGGCCGAAAAAGACGACGCAATGGAACGTTTTCGAAGAGGAGAGACGCAAGTGTTAGTCGCCACCACGGTGATTGAGGTGGGAGTGGATGTTCCCAACGCATCGCTAATGATCATCGCCTCGCCCGAGCGATTTGGCATCGCTCAATTGCACCAGCTTCGTGGCCGCGTAGGGCGGGGCGAACACCCCGGCTATTGTGCCGTGCTGGTCGACGAGGAGTTGGCCGACGTAGGACGCGAAAGATTGCAGAAGTTTGTTGCAACGAGCAATGGGTTCGACTTAGCGGAACTCGACTTCGAACTGCGCGGCCCAGGCGACCTATTCGGAACGCAGCAACACGGCTTGCCACCATTTCGCATCGCCGACTTGGTTCGCGACGCGGTGGTGCTCGAGGAAGCCCGCGATGCGGCGATGCAACTATTCACCCGCGACCCTGGTCTCGCCCAACCTGTTCACGCGAAGCTGCGAACCCAGATGTTGCGTAGGTATGGGGCGGCGTTGGAGTTGGCGGATGTGGGGTAGGTCGATGTCACTCGACAACAACAATTGTCTTCACAACCGTTTCGCCACCCTTAAGATCGAGCAACATCGGTTCGGTCTTCTCTCGCTCGGTGTACGGGTTCGGGTGTCCCCACAGTTGGTAACGCCCGGGGGGAACGTCCTTGAAGATAAATTGGTTTTGCTCGTTGATGTTGGCGGAGCCCGACCACTTTCCCACCGCGCTGCCACCTTCAGGCTCGAGTTCGACCATGTATTTGTCTGGCACGTCGGTGCCTTGAAAGAGCACGATCGCAGTGATGTTCGACGAGCGAACCATCTCGAGTTCCACATCGGACGTCGGCACGGCTATTTCGGGACCCAGTCCTGGTTGGCACCAGCCAGGTTTGTGAATGCGGATGCTTGCCGTGCCGACTGGTGCGGTGATCGCGAACTCACCGCATTCGTCCGTGTTGGTCTCGAACGACTCGGGCGAATCGTAACGCGCGCCGCCCGCTGGCGCGGTGTCCGAAAGTCGTACGCGAACCCCTTCGAGTGGATCGCCATCGGCATCCAGCACGCGCCCAATCAAGGTGCCGCCTTTAGCGAGGAGACATTCGAACTCGCGCCAGCTTGGTTGCCCATCGTGTTTCACGTAGCCGACGACCCTTGGCAGATAACCATCGCTCGATGCGATTACCCGGTACCATCCCGGTGGAACGTTCTTGAGTACCCAGTGGCCTTGGTCGACTGCGGCCTTCGCCGAGTTGGTGTAGTCGTAACCGCCAGTCTTGCGTGGATCGATTTGCTGAAGCACCACTCTGCCAGCGAGCGGACTGCCGGAATCGACGTCGACGAGATTGCCTTGAATCACAACTCCATCTTCGGGGCCATAGCCGTGTGCCTCCATGCGATTGTCGTCGACTGGCACGCCTTCGGGCAGGTTCACCTTGGACCAATCGATATTGCCGCCAGTGTAGATGGTGATTTCGCACGGCGGGCCGAGCTTCTTCTCCGTTGGATCGATCGGATTAATGCCCGCGGGCATATCCGGCAGACGCTTCCAATTGTCTTCGACCCAAACCATCAACCGCCAATCGATGCGGGCCTTATTGCGCTTCTCCGGCTCGTCGTTGGGGTTGAGCCAGAAGCTGCGGCCAACGCCGTCATCGACGACGATCCGCTTGTTGTCGCAATCAACCTTGGCGAATTTGGCAAGAACGTCGTTCAACGTGTCGGTATCTCCCCGACACTCGGCGTGGTACTGCCCGCCGCCGAACGGTGGGCCCTCCCAGTACGCTACCCGCTGACGAATGTTGAAGATTTCCGCCGCGCCATCGGGCCAGCCGGCGATCTCCAGCGGCTTATCGCTATCGCTCCCCATAATGAGGGCGAAGGAAGGTTGCCCGAGACACGTCAACAGCAACGACAAAAACAATCGCCTGGCAACCATACAGAGTCTCCAATGAAGAGATCACAGTCTATCACGCCGCCAATCTATCAGGTTCCCACGCGAAGCCAAACGCGAAACTCTCGTCACTCCTCGCTAGCCGGCTCTTCGGTTTCCTCAGTGGCGACGGGCTTTAGACGCTTGGCGGCCGCGACGAGTTCCAAAAACTCGGCTCGCTCGCCCTCAGAGTCCGGTCCCTTGGCCGATTGGGCGATCTCAAGCACCGCATCGTAGTTCGAATCACCTTTGTAGATTGAATCACGCAGCAACATGCCCAAGCCGGCCACCGACGCAGCGAACTGGAAATCTTGTGAAGCGGAGGCGAACGCCCGACCGTCGTCGTTCACGGGCCACTCCAGTTTGGTGCTGGTATCTTCATCGGGCTGTTTATATCGCATTTTGAGGGTTAACAGCTCGCCTGTGTCGGCAGCGTCGGTCAAACCGGCCGGGCGTTGGTATTTGAGTGGATCGGCTTCGGGTACGTCGACTGGTTCGCCAGCGGGGACGATTTCGTACAGGCAGGTCACCGTGTGCCCGGCACCGATTTCGCCGGCATCCTTCTTGTCGTCGTTGAAATCCTGCGTCTTGAGCATTCGGTTCTCGTAACCCAACAGGCGATAGCCGGCCACTTTCACAGGGTTGAACTCGACCTGGATCTTCACGTCCTTGGCAATCGTGACCAGCATGCCGGTCATCCCCTTCACAAAGATCCGCTCGGCCTCACGCTCGCCGTCGGCATAGAAATAGTTACCGTTGCCGATGCCCGTGATCTTCTCCATCATCGCATCGTTCAAGTTGCCACGTCCAAAGCCGATGCACGAGAGAAACACCTTGGTGTCTTTGGCTTTCTTCTCGACCAGCCGTTCGAGTTCACCCGCGCTGGTGGTGCCGACGTTGAAATCACCATCGGTGCAGAGAATCACGCGATTGGTGCCGCCCTCGATGAAGTTGTCCTCGGCAATCTGGTAGGCCAAGCGAATGCCCGCGCCGCCAGCTGTGGAACCACCCGACTGCAATTGATCGAGCGCGGCGAGAATGGTCTCCTGCTCCGTGCAAGGAGTACTCGGCAGGACCAAACCTTCTTGCGACGCATACACCACAATCGCCACGCGGTCGTTCTCGCCCAAGTTTGCGGCAAGTTTTTTGAGTCCATGCTTTACCAGCGGCAGCTTCTCGGGATTGCTCATCGATCCCGACACGTCAACCAGGAACACCAGATTCGACAGCGGCCGCTTCTCGGCTTCGACTTCGCGACCCTTGATTCCAATCCGCACGAGCCGATGCGCCGGACGCCACGGGCATCCGGCGGTCTCGACGTGCGCTGCAAACGGCGCATCTTCTTCTCCTCTCCCTTCGGGAGAGGGTCCCGGGGCCGTACTCTCGGGTCCGTCGTACCCATACTCAAAGTAATTCACCAACTCCTCAATCCGCACCGCATCCGGCGGCGGAACTTGTCCATTCATGAGCATCTGGCGGATGTTCGCGTAGCTGGCCGTATCGACGTCGATCGAAAACGTACTGATCGCCTCTTCGCCAATCGCCGGCACGAACGGATTCTCGTGAATCCGTTCGTACTTGTCGCCACTGGCGCCGGGGCCGATGCCCTCGCCATCGGGGCTGCCTTGCCAATCGAAGCCACGCATGGTCGAGAAATCGTCTTGATTCGGCCATTCACCTCGGCCATCGCCTTGATTGCTTCTCCACTTGGCACCCCGAAAACCCCATTGGTCGCCTGCCCGAACTCTAGCGGGATCGACAAAAGCAAATACTGCCTCTTGCTTCTGCGACCGCTGACCCGTTTCTTTCAAACGATCTCCTACGACTGGTGCTTCAACCGCAGCACCACGGTCGTAACCATACACACCTCGTGCAATAACATCCTGTCCCTCGCCCTGGGAGCCAAGCTGCGTGGCCTCTCGCGAAAGTCCGAACTCGGGGCTCGGTGGGTGGTACTGCACGTCGTCTTGGAGATACCGCGGCGACGGCAGGGTGTGGTCTTTCGAACCATGGGCGTTGAGATTCACCTTCCCATTAGTTGTCTGGCCACCTTCACTCGAGCGTTCAAATTCGTCGCGAAAAGGTAGGACTTTGTCCGCTACCGGAAAGACCTTTCCCTCTTCTGCCATTTCGTGAACTTGCTGCGACTGGGTGCCTTTCAATGAAAGATTGCTGGGAAAAGGTTCTTGCTCTCCAGCTTCCGATTTCCAGGCGTCGCTACTGGCAGTCTCTTCGACCATTTCAATCAGTTCGTCGAAGTCGGTTTGCTCTGACTGCTTGCCTTCCTGCGTTGGTAGGCCGCCCGATTCGACTATCCTGGCCGGATCCTGTGCAGCGACGACAAAAAACGTGTTCAAGCTCGGTATAGCCAGCGCCGTCAGTAGGCCGCAGTTGATTAACAAACTCGCGGCGAGCACCCATCCGCGGAGGCCGAACTTCTGTGTAGCGGGAGCAGTAGCCATGGTCAGATCTCCTGGCCTAGATGAATGGACCGACGGGGAGGCGTCTGTCTCGGCAGCCGCGGCGAGAATCTTGTCGGACAGGTCTGGCGGTGCGTCGCCAGCGAGCGCTTCTTCGAGCGCGCGATCAACCAAGCGGTCGCGCCACTTGTCAGATTTCGGATTGTGAGATTCGTGGGGCATGTGAAATAATGATCGTCTGTCGGAGTGCCACTGTTGGCGGATCCAGTAGTGTCGGGCGGCTCGCTACTTCTCTAGCTTTCGCTCAATGCAGTCGCGCAGCACCTCGCGTGTGCGACGTAGCAGTGTCTTCACACCCTCGGGCTTCATACCGAGTTGCTCGGCAATCGTCTCGCGGCTATGTCTGTGCGCGTATTGCAGGTCGACTGCTCGGCGAGCGCGGCCGTCGATGTGGTCCAGACAACCATTTAGGGCTTCGAGGTACGGATCGACTGGCCCATCGCCGAGCGTTGTGGCCCACACCGATTCGGCCGCTTCGAGGTCTGTAAGGTTGGGCTCGCGACGCTGGCGGCGGCGGAGCATCAACAACTGGTTGCGGGCAGCGGTGCGCAAGTACCGGGCAGTCTGTTGGCGACATTCGTGGATAAAATCGGATCGAAATACAGCCAGGAAGGTCTCCTGCACCAGATCGTCCGCCTCGGCGGCATCGGCTCCCAGGTATCGTACGTACCGCCAAACAGTGGCCTGATGCTGGTCGACCAGCAGGGCCAAATCGGGTGAATCCGGCGGTTTTTCGGGCAAGACGCTCACGGCGGTCATGGTATCAGAGTGCATTGAGCGGTCGAAAAGGGGTCGAGATTCTCCCGGGGTAACCTTGCAGATAAGTTCGCGTGCGTCCTCTGGCCCATTCCCGCCCGCATAATCGACACAACCGTCCTGTGCCGGATGGTGTCGATCTGCGTAACTGGTCGACCACCATCGATTTCTCAGCATAGGCTTGTAGAAAGGTTGTATTCCACTCGGCAATCAATGGTTGAGATCAATGGGCGGGATGAATCAGCGTAAGCGAATCTATGTCGACCGGCATGTCCAAGGGGGCATCGTTGTCCGCTTGGTGTTGCTTTGGCTGGCGTCGGCAGGACTGGCCGCTGGCGTTTTCTTCTTCATGCAGTTCTGCGCAAATCCAACCGAAGGGCTCGCTAGCTATGTCTTAGGGGCTTGGCGGCACTTATTCCCTCTCGTTCTGGCATTTGTCGTCACGTTGCCGATGGCGGTGCTTCATCTGCTAAGGTTCACGCACCGATTCGCCGGACCGATCGTCAGTTTGCGTCGGGCCATGCACGACCTTGCCAGTAACCGCGACGTGGCGGAACTCAAGTTCCGTGATAGAGACTACTGGAAAGACCTCGCCGACGAATTCAATCGCGCCGCAGCACTAATGGCCGAGACCCGCGCTCGCGTAGCGGAGTTAGAAGCCGAATTGCAAGGCCGGCGGAGCCCGCAGCAAGACGTCGCCACCGCCGACCTCACCGAGCCCGTGGCTGCGGGGTAACGACACGAGCGTAGTTGCCGTGGTGTGCTGGAGTTGCGGCGATCGGTTCATGACCCGAACAAAATGTCGCCTGCCTCCCCTACGGCGACCCATTGAGCCGGTGGCTAAGCGTTCGCCACAATGCTTTGCCCTAACTGCCATCGATTCCCGTCGCGCTCCACGCGGTGGTAGACGGTATCGCGTTCAATTGGCTCTCGGCCGGCCTCTTCGATGACTCGGCGAATATGCTCGACTGAAAGTACCTCGGGCGTGGTGGCGCCGGCATCGTGGTAAATGAGTTCGTGCCGTACGGTGCCATCGATGTCGTCGGCGCCGTACGCCAGGGTCACCTGAGCCGTACCGATGCCGAGCATGATCCAGTAAGCCTTCAGGTGTGGAACGTTGTCAAGCATCAGCCGGCTCACAGCCATCACTCGAAGGTCCATCAAGCTTGAGGGTCGTTTTATGTTTCGCTCAGCGCCCAACTTAGTGTTTTCGGGATGGAACGCCAGCGGGATGAAAGTCTGCAAGCCGCCCGTCTCGTCCTGCAGCTCACGCAGACGAATCAGGTGATCGATACGATGATAAGGCTCTTCGATGTGGCCATACAGCATGGTACTGTTAGTCTTAAGGCCCAATTCGTGGGCGGTGCGATGGGTTTCGAACCACCGGCGGCTATCGGCTTTGTGTTCGCAGATTTGATTGCGAACCTCGGGATGAAAGATCTCCGCGCCACCACCGGGCAAGCTGCCCAGCCCTGCGTCGATCATGTCTTCGAGCACCCAACGCACGTCTTTCTTCGTAAGCCGGCAAAACCAGTCGATCTCCACTGGCGTCCACGCCTTGAGATGCAAGGAAGGATACGCCTCGTGCAAGACCTCGATTACGCGGCGGTACCAATCGTACTTCGCTTGATGATGTAAACCGCCCACAATGTGCATCTCCGTGCACCCGTTATCGACCGCTTCCCGCCCTCGGGCGAGCACCTGCTCGTCGTCCATCCAATACCCCTTGGCCTGCCGCAGATCGCTGCGAAACGCACAAAACGTGCATCGGTAGACACAGATATTGGTTGGATTCAGGTGCGTGTTGATGTTGTAGTAAGCCGCGTTGCCGTTCTTCCGCTCGCGAACCAGGTTGGCCAACTCGCCAAGCTCTGGCAACGGCACCTTGGGCGACTCGAGCAGCAAACCCTCATCTGCCGTGAGGCGCTCACCTGCCTCGACTTTGTCGCGGATCGGTTTGAGGATGGGGGAGGTAGTTCTTAGCATGTTCTAGTCTTGATTGACACAAAGTCGAGGAGCCTCGACGAAGCGCAAAGCAATTGGATTCTCTGCGAGTCTTCGCGTCAACTTCAAACGACCAACAGATCAACGCACGTAACTAGCAACAATCCGATGCTTATCACCGCGTTGACGTTGAAAAACGCAATGTTCACGCGATCCAGGTCGTCGGGTTTCACGAGCCAGTGCTCATAGACCAACAGCGCGGTCACTGCCAGCACACCCAGATAGTATATGGCCCCGAGGGGCGGGTAGACCAGCGGCAGTACGGCGAGCAACAGCACGGTCGCCGCGTGGCACCCGGCCGCCAGCCGCAGCGCGCCGGGCACCCCAAGACGCACCGGGACGCTGTGCAGCTTCGCTTGGCGGTCGAAGTCGTAGTCTTGGCAGGCGTACAAGATGTCGAACCCGGCAACCCACGTGAGAACGGCTCCGCCTAACACCACCGATGGTATGAGATCCAGAGGATTCGACATGACCACTTGGCCACGGATGGCAATCCACGCCGCTATGGGACTCATCGCGAGTGCCGCTCCCAGCCAAAAGTGGGCCAGCGAAGTAAATCGTTTGGTGTAGCTGTATCCCATCAAGAACAACAGCACGGGCACGCTGAGATACAGCGGCAACCGATTTGGAAAGAACAGTAGGGTGCTGGCGATGAATCCCAAGCTGCAGACGACGGCGAACCCCGACACCTGACCAACGCTCAGTATTCCGGCAGGCAGGTGCCGCCCGGCCGTGCGAGGGTTCTCTGCATCGATCTTACGATCGGCCAATCGGTTGAACGCCATCGCCGCACTGCGTGCGGACACCATGCAGAGTAGGATGCCGAGGACTTCCTGCAATGGAATTCCCGCAATGAGTTCGGCGGCTCGACCAGCAATCGAGGTCGTGTGTACTTCATTTGGCACGCTTTGCAACTCGCTCGCCCAAGGATTTGGAACGAACACTCCTACCGTTCCGAAGCTCAGGACAATGTGCTCGTGCTCAATCTGACTATCGTACATGAAGAGTCGAGTCTGCAACCACCAAGCCATCACCGCACTCATCAGAGCGAACGGCAGCGCAAACAGCGTGTGGCTGAAACGGATGAGCGAGAGCAAATTAGAGATAGTCTTTAGCACGTTGATATGCAGAATTTTGGAACACTCGTCCTCACTAATCAACATTGACGCAGATTAGCGTTCCAAGACAATCACTCGCTCCCCCAACGCTTCATCAGCGCGTTTTCAATTTCGAGCTGATCAAGAATCCGCGCTACGACAAAGTCGACCAGGTCTTTCAGCGCAGTTACTCCGTGATACCAGCCAGGTGAGGCGGGCAGCACCACGGCGCCGGCTTCGGTGGCGCGACGCATGTTGTCGATCGCTGGTAGCGAGAGCGGCGTTTCACGGGGCACCAGCACCAACTTGCGGTGTTCCTTTAGATGCACTTCGGACGCTCGCTGAATCAAGTTGCCAGCCGCCCCAGCAGCAATCGCGCTGAGCGTCGTGCCCGAACAGGGGCAAACCACCATGCCGCCGGTGAGAAACGAACCACTGGCCACCGGTGATAGGAAGTTCTGGTAGTGGTGGTAGTGCAATTTGCCGGTGCGCGCCAGCCCGCTCGTGCCGCCGGTGGAATCGTTCAAAAGTTTCGACAGCGAGTTTCCACTGCCGACGGGGGCCGAAAGCAACGAGTCGGCCGAGAAATCCGCAAGGTCGAGATGCAGATCGAGTTCTTGGCGAAACACTTCGCGGCCGGAGGGGCTGATCGACAAGTGCACGTCGCTCCCGGCCGCTAGCAGCGCCTCGACCAGCCGCACGGCGTAAGGAGCCCCGCTGGCACCGGTAATTCCAACAACTATGGGCTTGCTCACGAACAGTACTCTCCGCCGACTCGACTCCGGTTTTCTAGGGCTTCTCTCCTACATAGAGTGTAGCAATGCCAAAGGTCATCGGAAAGAAACGCACGTTCACCAGACCGGCCACCTCCATCCGCTCGACGAGTTGTTCATACTGCGGGAACTCGCCCACGCTCTCGGGAAGGTACTCGTAAGCCGCCGAGTTGTTGCGCATCATCCATTGCCCGATTCGCGGCAAGACGTTGCGAAAGTACCAGCCGTAGAGGGCCTTCATTGGCTGGCGGCGCGGTGTGGTGAACTCAAGCACAGCCACTCTGCCGCCGGGCCGGCAAGCGCGTGTCATTTCGGCGAGGCCCCGATCGGTATCGGCCACGTTTCGCAGTCCAAACGCGACGCTTACAATCTGAAACTCGTCGTCGGGCATGGGCAGTTCTTGAGTATCCGCCTCGATCCAGTCGATCCACGCGTTGGGCGACCCGTCGTTTCCGCTACGTCGCCTGCCGGCCCCTTTGCGTTTGGCGATCGATAGCATCTCGCCGCTAAAATCAGTGCCGACCACACGTGTGCCGCTCGGGGCGGACTTGTGATACGCCAAGGCCAAGTCACCCGTGCCCGTACAGACGTCAAGCACCGGCCCCTCGCCCGCCAGCGCTTTTACCTTGTGCACAGTCCTCCATCGCCAATAGCGATCCACATTGCACGATAACAGGTGATTGAGCAAATCGTAGCGCGGCGCAATCTCGTCGAACATCCGACGCACTCGCGAAGAAGACTTGTCAACCGTGGATCCGTTGTTCGACATACGCAGTTTTCTAAACCTTGCCAATCACTGTAGTATGAGGTTGTTTCCTGGTGCTCTTTGTGCCTTAGTAGTTCCTTATATCGATTGCTCTCATCAGGTCTAATAGAGCGACAGTCGTCCGAAACTTCCATGGTGCCCGAATGATGCCATCGCTTTACGTTCACTACCTGCCGCAATTCGTTGGGGAGCACGAATTGGCGGACGCCGCGGTAGTGGTGATCGATCAGTTGCGGGCGTCGACCACCATTTGCCATGCTCTAGCGGCAGGAGCTAGCGAAGTGGTTCCGTTCGTCGAAGTCGACGCCGCGCTCCGTGCCGCCGATTCGCAGTTGCGTAACGAAGTCATGTTGGGTGGAGAACGCGGAGGGCAGGTGATCGCCGGCTTCGACCTAGGCAACTCTCCCTCGGAGTATACGCCTGATGTAGTGTTTGGGAAGCGGATCCTGTTTACCACGACCAACGGCACTCGGGCGATCGACCATGCTCGGCTGGCGTCGCGCGTACTTATGGGCGCTTTGGTCAATGCCGACGCCGTGGCGCTTGCATTGGGCGAGGAACCTGCGGTTCATCTGCTTTGCGCAGGGACGGGCGGTATCGTGTCGCGCGACGACCTGCTGGCGGCGGGTGCCATTGCCGACCGTCTCACCTCGGCACGTGATTACGAATTGGACGAAGCAACTGCGTCCGTCATAGGCGAGTGGCACGAACTTGTAAACGCCGCCGCCGCACTGGACCGATCGGTAAGCGAGCAGCTAGCGCTTGAGCTACGTGACACGCCCGGCGGAAAAAACCTGATCGCTATTGGGCACGACGACGACTTAGTGGTAGCGGCCCAAATCGACGTCAAGCCGGTAGTGCCCGAACTCGACCGTCAGCACGGTTGTATCAAGCTATAGCGCTTTGGGCCTCGCCGCTAGTTGCGGCTGGGGGTAGAATGCGGTCCATCGCACCACAATGCTGTTCCAACGAGTTGAACTTGCGCCATGGACATGGAAAAGATTGTATCGCTCTGTCGCCGCCGCGGATTCTTGTTTCAGTCGAGCGAAATCTATGGCGGGCTCAACGGATTTTGGGATTACGGACCGCTTGGAGTGGAGTTGAAGCGCAACGTGAAAGAGGCGTGGTGGCAGGACATGGTTACCCGCCACGACGACCTCGATACTCTGCCCGGTGCGCCTAGCAGTTACGAGATGTGCGGTCTCGACTGTACGATCATCATGCATCCGCAGGTGTGGAAATGCAGTGGTCACTTTGATTTGTTTGTCGACGAAATGGTCGACTGCCGCGAGACAAAGAAGCGTTACCGCTACGATCAAGTACGGGGTCGCTGGGCGGAGGCCAAAGACCAAAAGTTGTTTGTCTGCACTATGGATGAAGACGATCGAGCCGACATTGAACGGCGAGCCTTGAAGTACTTCAAGCTGCGCACTAAAGATGCCGACCAAGTGTCGTGGGATGGCGACATCACCACGCTCGACAAGATCGACGACATGGCCTCGGCGTTAGGTCCTGATGCCAGCGAGCCCGGCACGCTTACCGAGCCGCGCGACTTCAACCTGATGTTCAAGACGATCATCGGCGCGATGGGCACTGAAGACGACGCGGCTTTTCTCCGCCCCGAAACCGCCCAAGGTATCTTCGTCAACTTCAAAAACGTGTGCGACAGTACGCGAGTGCGGGTACCCTTTGGCATCGCCCAAGTTGGCAAGAGTTTCCGCAACGAAATTACGCCCCGGAACTTCACGTTCCGCTCGCGCGAGTTCGAACAAATGGAAATCGAGTTCTTCTGCAATCCTAAGACCTCGAAGCAATGGTATCAGTACTGGCGCGACCGCCGATTCAAATGGTACGTCGATCTCGGGCTGGCCGAGGGACGCCTTCAGCTTCGCGACCATGATCCGGACGAGCTTAGCCACTACTCGACCGGCACCGCCGACATCGAGTACGCATTTCCATTCTTGCCCGAAGGCGAGTTTGGCGAACTTGAAGGCATCGCCCACCGTGGTGACTTCGACCTCCGCAGCCACATGGAGGGCAAGCTCGACCCCAATAGCTGCCCACTGGAAGTCGAAACTGGCGACGACGGAAAGCCAGTGCACAAAGGCTCTGGCCGCGATTTGACCTACCGCGACGATCTCACGAACGAGCGATTCACGCCGCACGTGATCGAACCGTCGGCGGGAGCCGATCGGGCCACGCTGGCGTTCATTTGCGAAGCTTATACCGAGGACGAAGCGCCCGACGACAAGGGGAAGCTGCAAAGCCGCACCGTGATGAGTTTCCACCCGCGGATTGCGCCACTGAAAGCCGCGGTGCTGCCACTGGTGAAGAAAGACGGCATGCCGGAGATCGCACGCGACTTGTACCGCGCGCTCAAGGCGAAGTTCCCTGTGTTCTACGACGAGAAAGGCGCCGTCGGCCGACGCTATCGCCGCCAAGACGAAGCAGGCACGCCCTACTGCATCACCATCGACGGCGACACGCTCAGCGACAAAACGGTCACCATCCGCGACCGCGACTCGCTCGAACAAATCCGCGTGAAACTGGATGACGTGGTCGGAGAGATTGAATCACGGGTAGGGTAGACGCAAGAAGACTAGCTCGCGATGGAAGTCGCGGGGCGTCTAACCTTACTGCCGCAGCGTTTGCCCCGCATTGGTTAGCTTCAGCACCACGTCGGGTTTGTTGAGCACTACGTACACCGCGCCGCTTGGGTCGCATTGCACGTCGCGTACGCGGCCGGCGTTCTTCAGCATTAGTTCCTGGTGGATCACCCGGTCGTCGGCGACGACCAACCGTCGTAGTTCTTCGTGGCCCAGGCCGCCGACCAGCAGATTATGCTCCCAACGTGGGAATTCGTCGCCGGTATAAAAACGCGTGCCGCATACCGCGATCGACGGTACCCAATAAAGAACGGGTTGCTCTGTCCCGTCGAGTTGAAGATTCTCGGTGATGATCGTGCCATTATAGTCGATGCCGTAGGAGGCCAGGGGCCATCCGTAGTTTTTGCCGCTTCGCAGAATATTCACTTCGTCGCCGCCCATCGGGCCATGCTCAGTCGCCCAGATTACGCCAGTGGTCGGATGCACCGCCAAGCCCTGCGAATTGCGATTGCCGTAGGTGAAGACACTAGGCATGCCGTGCTCTCCATCGGCGAACGGGTTGTCGTCAGGGATTGTTCCGTCGGGCCAAACGCGGTGCGTCTTGCCGTTGGGCTTGTGCGGGTCCTGTGCCTCGTCCATCGCGCCACGGTCACCAATGGTAAACAACAAGCGCCCTTCGTGGTCGAACGCCATACGACTCCCAAGATGAATACGGGTGTTCGTGTACGACTTGGCTGGCGCTTCAAAGACGGTTTGCTGGTCAACCCAGGCGTGATCGCGGACGCGACCGCGAACTACGCGCAACATGACCCGTGCGTCGCGATCCTGTTCGTCGTCTATGGCATGCCCGTAGGACAGGTAGATCCAACCGTTATCGGCGTAACTGGGGTCGACTGCGACATCCAGCAATCCACACTGCCCGTCGGCCAATACCTGCGGTGTGTCTCGTATCGCCTCGGGGTGTAACTGGCCATCGATTACCACACGCAATCGGCCGGGCCGTTCGGTGATGAGGGCTGTTCGATCGTCAAGAAAAACCAGGCTCCAAGGCACTTCGAGTCCCTCGGTAATCCACTTGTCAACGGCAACGTCGTAGTGTCGCGTTTGCAGTTCGTCGGGAATCGGTGGGCGCTCGACACCAAGTTGATCCTGAGCGTCCTTGATGAAGTCAACTAGCTCGCGAATTTGCGTGTCGGTCAAAGCACTCTGATAGTCGGGCATGCCTACTGCCGATATGCCGAACTTAATGTTTCGGAACAGGTCGCCATCGGTTCTTCCGAACTGCCACGCCGCGTCGACCATGCTTTGCGCGTTACCACCCGTCAGGTCTTTTCCGTGGCACTTTGCGCAGTGCTTCTGGTAAAGAGCATTTGCATTGCTCGGCGCAATGTCGTTCTCCGTGGCTTGCGCCGAAAGCACCGTCATTGGCCCGGTGGCGAGTACTACCAAGCAATGCGTAACTCGAGACAACATTGGGCTCCTCTAACTGCCGCCATTATTGAGTAATGTCACCGTCCGAACGATTGCCGTACCGGCGATGGACTTCGGGATCCAAGTCGTAGGTCATCAGCTTCACCGCTCCGTCAGCGAAGGCGAAGTAGCAACCAGATGCGTGCGCGCTGCCGAATTGCTTGTGCCCTCGCTCCTCGCCATCGACAGCGAGCGGCAAATCGAGCGAAGTGTACCGAGCCGTGTCGTTGCCATGCCCCAGAAAGGCATGTTGATCGTCGCCCCAGTCGTAGCCATTCACCAGGCACCGCTTCTCGCCAACTAAGTACGTCTGTGACGAGCCGTCTGATATCCTAGAAATCTTGACTTCGCTCCTTGGGTAAAAAATGCCGGTGGCCTCGTCGTAGTCTCTCCAGTCGTAGGCCCCATTTTCGGCATCGGCGAGCGTCTCGGGTCCGAGGTCGCCGACCACAATGTCGCCCGCGCTTGCAGCGTAATCGGTTTTGAATACCGACTCGGTTGGCTCGGCGTTGCGAACTTCGTGCGAGCCCCCGTATGGGTACAAGCCTAGTGATCGACGGCTGGGGCAGTTGAGCGAAGCGACGGGTGTCTCGGCAACCAATGCGGCCAGTCGCCGCTTCTCTGACAGCGAATGTCCCTTGCCGAGCTGCTTAAGCGTTGCTTGTTCCACGTAAGGCAGAATCGAGAACGCCCAACCACCCGGCTGCTGCCTACCGCTGCCGCGATCGGGGTCGCCCGTCCAAACGTATCCCCAACCACCTGACGGAAAGTGCCGTCGAGCGCTGTGATGCGAGTGCATCGCCGTGGCAACTTGGTGCAAGTTATTCTGACACGCGGCCCGCCGCGCCGCCTCGCGAGCAGCTTGCACCGCCGGAAGTAGTAACGCGACTAGGATTCCGACGATCGCAATGACCACCAGCAGTTCGACCAGAGTGAAGGCTCGGCTTGGATGATTGCGATGGGTGCGAACGTTGAGCATTCTCTGACGGCGATCGATCGGTAGTTAGTTGAGCGCCTGGGGTGTCTCAACAGTATAGGCAAGTGGCGCACGATTTGTAACTAATTCCCCATACGACACGACTGACTGATTTGCCAGATCTTAGCAGATCGCGATAATGCAGTGAGGGGAATGCTGTCCATCCTCGCCAAGGAGGTTTGGCAATGCGACGGTGGCTCGTGTCGTACGTTGTTTCTGTTTCGGTAATGTGCAGCAGTGTTGCGTCCGCTCAGTTTGTGCGCACCGCGCCGGATATTAAGACCCCCGACAACTACCAGCCTGGTACCGGGGTAAACCGTCTGGGAATCAAGGTGCGTCCATCGCCACTACGGAATTCTTCCACATTCGCGGTGCCGAACCGCGGCTACTATTACTACGGCTGGGCACCTGGGGGAACGTACTTCTACGATGGCTACTACGCCAATCGCTATCTGTGTGGTTTTTGTGGACGTCGTTGGTGTCGTGGAGGGTGCGGCTACTATTACTCGTTTCCTCTGCCACTTGTCGCGGCCAATCCAGGTGAGTTTTTTGGTCCGCGGCCCGTGCAACAGGTGATGGGCCTCGATGCCAACGCCAACAACAACCCCGGCGTCGCTGCCAACCCAGTAGTGGTCGCACAGGCCCAGGCACCTGCTGTGCCTCCTAAACTGAGCAACCCGACCGTTCGGGCGAGGGCTTGGAAGTTTGTCGAGTACGGAGATCGCCACTTCAAGAAGGGCAACTATCGCAAGGCGGCCGAGCGGTATCGCAAGGCTGAATCGCAAGCGCCCGACATTCCGGACGTTTACTTCCGTCAGGGCTTTGCAGAATTGGGTGTGGGTCGATATGCCGAAGCGGTGGTTGCCATGCAAGAGGGCCTTGAATTGAATCCCGACTGGCCCAATTCGGGATTTGTGCTCGAAGAACTTTATCCGTCGCCCGAAGCCAAGCGCGACGTGTTTCGCGAGTTGCACGCGCATTTGGAAGACCACCCGCACGACGCCGATGCGTTGTATTTGCTCTCGGTGCTAAGACACTTCGATGGGCAAGCCGAAGCAGCCGAGGTGGGCTTTCGCCGCGTGGTGCAGCTTACAGGGCTAGGACATCACGCCCAGCCATTCTTGCCACCTGCTCGTGAACCACAAAAAGCTCCTCAGCCTGAAGAAGCCAAGGGGCCGCTGTTGCCGCAGTGACCTTCCTTCCCGCGAGGTAGGGGAAGTTGGGGTCAAACATCGTGACGCAATCGCGTCGCGAGATGGTCGATTTGTCCTTTGAGATTCGCTAGCAGTAGCGCCGGACTCGCACCGCGGGCCAACTCGCCGTAGAAGCCGCTTGGGCCTCCTGGGCGCTGAGCGATGATCGACTCAGCGGTCCGCCCGACTTCGGCCAGTTCCTGTTGCATGTCGATTAGCCTTCGCGTCGCGGCGCGACTGCTTCCCCACAATGTCATCAAAATCTTGACGAGCCCTGCGATGAGAAACGCTTGCCCAGCGAGCGTCACACCGACGCCCCATTGCCAGAAGATCGGGTGCTCGCCAAACATGCCCATCCCCATGAGTACCACGCCGCCAACCGCCAGACCCAGTCCGAACACGAGTGCCACCCATGCGATGATCTGCACCCGCCGCTCGCTGGCCCGACGGGCCACTGCTTCCCGCATCGCGGCAGCGCCCGGCGTTGGGTGATGTCTCTGTTCTTGGGGTTGTGACACTGCGGCCATGTCGACCCAGTGCATGGCTTGGTCGCTGGTTGTGGTTCGCGAAGTCGCGAGCGGCACGCGCAACGAGCGGCCAATGTGCTTCAGCCGGCGCTCCGCGTGCCAATCGTCGGATAGCTCAACGGCGGCTTCAGACGATTCTGCGACGCGAGCGTTCTCAACCGGGTGCTGACAACGTGGACATGCCGCCGCCAAGCCCACCACAGGAACATCCTGACCACAATGCTGGCACCACATGGTCGCAATCCTTTACCGAGCACGAGAGTTCGAGGGGTAATCTCCTTCGAGTTATCGACGACCATGCGGGCCAAACTTTGACGATTTTGCGGACTAGGGGATTGCGGGTGACCCAGGCGCTGCGCGACGCCAGGAGTGCTACTTACGATACCACTCAATGTCGCACTTGGGGTGCGACTTCTCAAAAGCGAGGACCGCCTCCGTTGTAACTGGGCGATTCGCGGTCAAATCAGCGGTTGTCAGATTCGGCAGCTTATCGAGATGCTCGAATACGGCGTTGGTAATTTGAGTCATCGAAAGCCCTACATCGGAGAGCGATTGACAGGCTACCAAATGCGCCACGCCGGAATCATCAACATTCGTGCTATAAACATCGAGTGTCTTTAGTTTCGGGTGGCGTGGAAGGAACTGCATTCCAGGCCCGGTAACAAGTGTTCCTCGCAACCCAAGGTTCCTCAGATTTGGCAGTGGGTCCAACTGTTCGAGAAAGGAGTCCGACAACTGTGTTGCGTTGAGTTGTAAGAAACTTAACGACTTGACGTTCGAAAGCTGTGCTGCCGACGCGTCCGTGATGTTCGTACTCTGAAGCCACAGTTCGCGGAGCGGTAAGCCCACGATATGTCGCAGCCCCTCATCGTCAATATCTGCATTGCTCAGGTCGAGTCGGCTAAGTTCTGTTAAAGCACCAATCTGCTTCAACAACGCATTATTGACGTCTCCGTCTCGCAGATCGATCTTGCTTACAGTGCCAAACAGTTCGGCCCCAAACCATGCTTCAAGCCGTGTCGGCTTGCCAACGCCCATCTGTATCTTGCCGCCCGCCTGTCGTACCGCGGAAAACGCTGCCCACCGCTTCTGCGCGTAGCTCCCCAGCAATGCGACTGCAATCGCAACGCACGTAAACACCACCAGAAACGCCCTAAGTGACAATCGAAGCCAGCTTTTCCTGAGTGATATCACCGTAAATTTCTTGCCTACTCCTTCGAGACGCTTATGCGCTCGCGCGGGCGGGTTCTATCTTGGTTCTGTGTTTTTGTTGATTCGCCTAGTCAAACGCGGTATGCTAGTCAATGAGGTTCCTTATCATTTACGTTCGCTCGCCATTCAGTAGGTATTGAATCGAACGGCGATCGGCAGGTCGCCGACGGCTATGCGAAAGCGGGAGTCTTGGAAATGGGCATCCAAGTCAAGTGTCCGCACGGACATGTCTTTAAGGTGAAGGACAAGTACGCCGGTAAGCGCGGCCTGTGTCCGCATTGCACCGAGCAGGTGGTTGTTGAAGTGCCTGCCACCTCCGCGTCCGAGGACATGAACAAAGCGTACCGTAAGGCGGTAACCGACGAACGACGCGCTGCCCAAGTTGGCGACAGTGGTGGGTCGTCTATCTTCGACGACGTGCCTCAGGAACAAGACGCGAGCACCAGTGGTAGTCTGCTTGGTTCGTCGGTGATTCGCCACAACGTGCGCTGCAGCTTTTGCAACGAGTCGGTACCTATGTGGTACGCCAAGTGTCCGTCTTGCGGGCACTTCATGGAGCAAGGCTAGGCTTCGGCAACTGCTAATCGGTCAATCTTCCTCCTTTAGTGCCTCGTCGACAATTCGTTGGATGTCGAACGCGCCGCTATCGATCGAGTCGAATATCGATTCGTGAACGGTTTTTTCGTCGTATTCGTGTACCTTCGCCAGTATGCGTTCGATCTCATGTTCCGAATGACCTTGGTTCTCTAACCAAGCAATCAATTGTGCGTGGCGTGTTTCGTGTGTCATGAGTTTGGTCCGCCGTGGGCGAGGATGCTAGCAGCGGTTTTGAAAACCAACTGCTTCTCGACAAACCGCCATGGCGTTCGGTCATGGCTTGTGCTATGTTCCGCCGCCTGAATTTCATTGTTCGTTGCTGCGGCAACGAAGGCGACTAATCTGTTTACCTCTAATCTAGCATGATTGCACGTAAAATGCTGGCGGTGATGATCTTGGCCGCGGCCACCGGTTGTCAGGTGACGCCATGGCCCATGCGGATGCTCCATCGTCCCGAGCGAACAACCTATCGCACCGCTCAAATGCGAATGGACGCCATTCGCGATTTTCGCAGCAAGTCGACCGGTGTCGACACTCCCGAACAGCGGGAAATCGTTAACCAGCTCGCGCGACAAATCCAAGTCGAGCCCGATCCGCTCGTCCGCGAGGCGATCGTCGATACGATTGCCGAATTTCGCACCCCACTGGCTGCCCAGGTGCTGGAGGCCGGACTTGCCGACGACGACTTGAGTGTCCGCCAGCACTGTTGTATGGCACTCGGACGACGCGGCGACCCCTCCGCCGTGCCGGTGCTGGCGCGGGTGCTTAACACGGAAGAAAGCGTCGATGTCCGACTTTCGGCCATCGAGGCCTTGGGCACCATCAACTCGCCCGATGCCTACACGGCGCTGGTCGTGGCCATGGAAGACCGCGATCCCGCGTTGCAGTACGCCGGAATGCAGAGCATGCATGCGATTAGCGGCAAGGACTTCGGCGGCGACGTTTCGTCGTGGCTGCAGTACGCCAAAGGCGAGAATCCTGGTCCGCCGTCCGACCGAGCCGAGATATCGGTCGCCCGCCGTTTGCGCGCGCTGACGCCCTTCTAACACGGTCGTCCGATCGCGGAGGTGCAAGTGGCATTTGCGGCTTGCAACTACCCTTGGTGATTCGTCGCCCAGCACTGCTTGCATTCCCCATGTCCCGGTTCTTCTCTCACTTCTCATAGCCGAATCCCACCACGGTTTGATGGCGTACTTGTGAGCTTGAGTTTTGAAACTCATCGCCCGATACACTCTCCAAGGGGTCGACTCGCGGCCCGTGGGCTATTGTTGCGATGCGAGTGCTAGCATCGCAGCTACCGGAGTCGAAGCATCGACAATCGCGACGGGGGGAACGGTGCGCTTCACAAGCCGGCTTTTGTACACACTGCGCTCCGTTCGGTGGTGCCACTATCGGCTCGCAACGATGGTGGTGTTGGGCGGACTGAGTAGCGTGGCCGCCGCGCCACCGGTTCCCAATCTGGACGCCCCTGCTACGCTTGGGCCGAACGCCACGCACAGGCACATCGAGTTGCCGGTCGAGTCGCTGCTCGACGTGCGTGATCTCGATCTCCAGCAGCCAGCCCAGGTCGAACTGCCTAAGTACCGCGTGGCCCGCCGAATTGGCTCCAACACCGAAGCCCCCATCGCCATGCCGGCTTTGGTGGCCCCCACGAACGAGCCGACCAAGCCAGCGCCTACGACTACAAAGTCCGACGACCAGCCGCCCACCGTGCCCGATGACTTTCAACCCGAGTGGCGCTCGAGCGGCAAAGGGCAGAAGAGCGAACAGGTAACCGATGCCTTCAAGCTGCCCGCCGACCAGCCAGCCACCAACAAGTCGGACACCGAAACCACCACCGAGACCAAGTCCAAGCCAGACACCGATGCCGCTTCGAAGTCGGGCGAAGACTCCGACGACGATAGCCCAACTAAAACTTCGGAACCGGTTGAGCAAACCGAACCGGCGGTGCCGCTGAAGCCGCTCACACGCAATCAAATCTACCTGCGCAACAGGCTCCGAAAAGTTCTGAACTACTACTATCGCAAACCACTCAACAGTCGCGATCACGACGCTTGGGAGGTGATGCACGGCATGCTGGCCTACGAGCTCCGCAGCCGCATTCGCGCCGGGCACCCCCGCGGCGAGTCGATGACCGCCATCGGCTGGCTTTGTTACAACAACCCGTGCAAACGCAAAGTGCTGATGCGCCTGAACGACGAAGGCGAAATCCGTGCTCAGTATGGGGTTGGTTTGCAAGGACACATGGGACAGTTCCTGGCGATGCTGGCTCAATGTAACGTCGATCCTAGTTATCCAATTCGGGTCGAGGGCAAGGAGTTTACGATTAACGATCTGATCGAGTCGGAAAAGGAAACCTGCTATCCCAAAACCGAACTCACGTTCAAGCTCATTGGTCTGATGCACTATCTGCCGTCGGATGCCGAGTGGGTCAACGATCGCGGCGAAAACTGGAGCATCGAGCGACTGATCGAGGAAGAAATCAAACAACCCATCCGCGGCGCCGCCTGTGGTGGAACTCACCGCCTGGGCGGTTTGAGCCTGGCCGTGCGAAAGCGCCGCCAGCGTGGCGAATCGATCGACGGGGCGTTCCTCAAAGCCCAACAGTTCACGAACCGCTACGAGCAGTACGCCTACCGGCTGCAAAACAACGATGGTAGCTTCAGCACCGAGTGGTTCCGAGGTCCCGGGCGTGAGCGCGATATCGATCGCCGCTGCCGAACAAGCGGGCACCTGCTCGAGTGGATTCTCTATCACATCGAAGATGAGAAACTTACCTCCTATCGTGTGGTCAAAGGGGTGAACTACCTGACGAACCTGCTCTACAGTAACTCCGACAACGAGTGGGAAACCGGCCCCATCTGCCACGCCCTGCACGCCCTCGCGGTGTACGACAAACGGGTGTTCCAACCCCACGACACCGGAGCCCAAACCGTGAAAGCCAACACTGGTTCTGCGGATCAGGCTGGCAATTCAAGCGCTCGCGTTCGCCGCGGCAATCCTCGCAACACGTCTGCCAGTCGTTCGCGATTTCGCGCTCGTTAGTCGACCTGCTCTTGCTGCACGGATCGTTGAAAGTGCGGTTCTTCTGAGCTACACTTGAATAGCCTCCCACGTCGGGCGCGCCGTTTCGGCTGCAGCTGCGTGGCGAGTGTGGGAATCTCTTACTCCAAAGGCAAGACGCCTTCCGCGAACACTTGCTCGCGGGCGACTCGTCGAGTGCGGAGCGATGGCCAAATTCAGCGAACAACTTGCGGTTTATTGCGGCTTGGCGGTGCAGCTCGCCGAGCAGCACAATGCCGATGCGCTGCTGCTGATCCTCGAAAAACCGACCGATTGGAAGCAGCTCCAAAAGGTCGTCGGCGAGTTGACGCTCGTACTGGCGGCCGACGACGAAGACGTCCTCGAAGGCGCGTCGGACGAAGGGATCGACACAATTCTGCTGCACATGCCCGAGGCTCCTTTCTACGAACGCCTCACTCAAGCACTGCTCGAAGCGGTCGCCGACGAGTACTTCTCGGAGGAGGCATCGGTCGTGGCCGCCTACAGCGCGTTCGAGTCCAGTACAGTCGACTCGCTGAGCCTGATCAAGCTCGACGAGCACCTCGGCCGACTCACGGTCCGCGACCTCCGCCAGCTCAAGACCAAGATCCCTGTCGAAACGATCAAGCTGGTGGTCGACTTGGCGATTGAAATTGGCCGCGAGGGCCGCGAAGGCAAGCCGGTTGGTTCTTTGTTTGTCGTTGGCGATCATCGTAAAGCACAGGATTATTGCCACCCGATGGGCTTCGACCCCGTGAAGGGTTACACCCGCAGCGACCGGCAACTCACCGATTCCAAAGTTCGTGAAGGAGTGAAGGAAATCGCCCAAATGGACGGGGCCTTCATTGTGTCGGCCGACGGCACGGTCGTCGCCGCGGCCCAACACATCTCCGCGCCGCCGGCACCCGAGCTGTCGCTCACCAAGGGCCTCGGCTCTCGCCACTGGGCGGCCGCCGAAATCACCAACGCCACGGGCGCCATCGCTATCGCCGTGAGCGAGTCGAACGGCACCGTCCGCTTGTTCCAGGACGGCGAAGTCAAACTCCGCATCGAACCGTTCCGCCGCGCGATGAAGTGGAAGTCGTTCGAAACCGAAAGCACCACCACCAGTTCCTCGCCCTCAACCAGCAGTTAGCGACCGCTCGCTTACGGCGTACCGCGGTAGACGGTCACAAGCGACAATTCTGACTTGCTTGGACTGCCCAGCTTCCCTTAAAGTCCATTTTGTCCCCGATACCGAAAAACGATTCTAGGCGACTCTATTCGCCCCCCACCATCCCCTTCGAAGTTCGTTTCCCTCTGTTTTTCTAGGTGTGTTTTCATTTCCCAAGGGGAGTTGAAATGTCCATTTTGTCCGTTGGTGCGTGGCGAAGGGACAATTGAGGGCGCCATTGAATTTGGTCAA